>CALWXB010000015.1 GCA_944385405.1 uncultured Oscillospiraceae bacterium
GCCAGGGGCACTCCGCCAGCTCCGCCGCCGCGGCGTCCATCATGATACGGGTCCGGGCGGCGTCGCTGTCTGCCTCCGGCACCGTCTCCCAGAAGGTCTGCCCCTGGGCCGCACTGGTCCACAGCGCCAGCACCAGTCCCTCCACACCGCCCCGGCACAGCCGGTCCCGGTGAAGGCGCTCCAGCACATGGGTCTCCCCCATGAGCCGCCGGCGGGTGACATCATATAAAAGGTCCGAATGTCCGTCAAATACCATGTTCCGCTCCCTTACGCCCCCAGGATCCCTCCCACCAGGATGCCCAGGTATGTACCGATCACATAGCCGAAGGTGCCCACCAGCATCACCGGCCCCACCAGGGCGCTCCAGCCCTGGGAGATGGCCATGCCCGCGGCGGTGGTGGGACCGCCGATGTTGGCGTTGGAGGCCAGGATGATGTCCTCCAGATCGAAGTGCAGCAGCTTGCCGCCCACGAAGCAAAAGAGCATGTTCACCGCCACCATGATGGCCGTGAAGGCCAGCAGCAGCGGCGTCTCCGTCAGGATCTTGGCAACGGAGGCCGGCACACCGATGACGAACAGAAATAGGTAGATGAAGTAGGTGCCCACCTCCTGCGCGCCGGAGAGCCGGGCCACCTGACGCTCGCCCCAAGTGGCGCAGGCCATAGCCACGGTGGTGATCCATACATATTCGCTGCCGAAGAAGGTATGCAGCATGTGCAGCGCCACGCCGGTGTCCGGGATGGCCGCGCTGATGGCGGCGGCGATCCCCTTGCCCACGAACACCACCGCTGTGGAATACGCCACGTCCATGGCGATGTCCTTCAGGGAGATGTCCTTGCGGCTCCAGTAGGCCGCCGCCTGGGTCCGGGCTCCCTGCAGGTCCCCGCTCTCCGCAACGGCGTCGATGTGGGGGTGGGTGTAGTGGCGGCGGAAGAATTTCATCCCCGCAAACAGCAGCAGGGCGAAGAAATAAAGGGCCATCAGCAGATTGTCCGCCACGGTGGCGGCGCCGGCGATATCGCCCGCGTCAAACTCCGTGGTCAGCGCCGCGAAGTTCACGCCGCCGCCGATGTAGGACCCCGTCATCATAGCAGCCACCGCCTCCAGCTGCGGAATGTACGGATGCAGCAGGGCGTACGCCGCAAACGCCCCCGCCACCGTGCCCGCCGCGCCGATCAGGAAGATCACCATCATCCGTCCTGTCTCTCGCCAGATGCGCTTCATGTTGCACTGGAGCAGCAGCAGCGGGATGCCCAGCGGCACCGCGTAGCCCCAGATCACCTTGTCGTACAGCGTGCAGCTGGTGGGGATGATGCTGAGGTTGGACGCCGCCAGAGCAATGAGCAGCGCGATGATGGCGCCGGAAATCTTGGACGCCCAGACATACTTCTGTTCCAGCCAGATGGCGAAGGCCACCGACACCACCAGCAGCGTCAAAAGCGCCCAGGTATCGTCGGCGGCGATGAGGCTCTCCCGCCCCAAAATCTCCTGAAACCAGGATGCAAACATATACGTTCCCTCCCATTGCGCCCGCCGGAACGGCGGACGGATTGATTTCAGTATAGCCGCTTTCGCCCCTTCGCGCAAGTCCGCCCGTATTTCCCGAATTTTTTTGCAGAAGCGGTGGTTTCTTTCATTTTTTCCCTTGACTTTTCTCACAAATTCCTGTAAACTATTTCTCGTTGTAAAGGCTCACAGCTTTACAGAAAGGAGTGATCCCTTGAAAAATCAGACGTATCGCATGACCATGCTCTTCGATTTTTACGGAGAACTCCTGACAGACCGGCAGAAGGAATTCTTCGACCTCTACTACAACGAGGACCTGTCCCTGGCGGAGATCGCGGAAAACGCGGGCATCTCCCGGCAGGGCGTCCGGGACGTCATCGTCCGGGCGGAAGCCACCATGCAGGAGGTGGAGGACAAGACCGGCATCATCCGGCGCTTTGAGGCCCAGCGTCCCCATCTGGACGCCATTGAGGCCGCCGCTGCCGAGATGAAGACCATCAACTTCCGCCGCTACGAGGATCCCCGGCTGACGGAGCTGGCAGATCTCATCGGCGGCGAGATCGCCGCATTGAAGGAATAAGACATGGCATTTGAAGGACTCACCGAAAAACTCACCGCCACATTCAAGCGCCTGCGGGGCAAAGGCCGCCTGACGGAAAACGACGTCCGGGAGGCCATGCGGGAGGTCCGCCTGGCTTTGCTGGAAGCGGACGTGGGCTACAAGGTCGTCAAGGACTTTATCGCCACCGTCACAGAGCGGGCCATCGGTACCGACGTGCTGGACAGCCTCACCCCCGCCCAGCAGGTCATCAAGATCGTCAACGAGGAGCTGACGAACCTCATGGGCGGTGCCGGGGCCAAGCTCTCCATGGCCAACAGCGGTCCCACCATCGTGATGATGGTAGGTCTCCAGGGCGCCGGTAAGACCACCACCACCGCCAAGCTGGCGGGACTTATGCGCAGACAGTATCAGAAGCGGCCGCTGCTGGCCGCCTGTGACGTCTACCGCCCCGCTGCCATCGAGCAGCTGAAGGTGGTGGGCGCCCAGCTGGACCTGCCGGTTTTTGAGGAGGGCCAGGGCGATCCCGTGAAGATCGCAGAGGACGCCATCCGCCACGCCAAGGACCACGGCAGCAGCATGGTCTTTCTGGATACCGCCGGCCGGCTCCATGTGGACGAGACGCTGATGGACGAGCTCAAGCGGATGAAGGCCGCCGTCCACCCCCACGAGATCTTGCTGGTGGTGGACGCCATGACCGGCCAAGATGCAGTGAACGCCGCCTCCGCTTTCGATGAGGCGCTGGGCATCGACGGCGTGGTCCTTACCAAGCTGGACGGCGACGCCCGAGGCGGCGCAGCCCTCTCCATCCGGGCGGCCACCGGCAAGCCCATCAAGTTCGTGGGCACCGGCGAGAAGCTGGACATGATTGAGCCCTTCCACCCCGACCGTATGGCCTCCCGCATCCTGGGCATGGGCGACATGCTCTCCTTCATTGAAAAGGCCCAGGCGGCCTACGATGAAAAGCAGGCGGCCAAGCTGGAGGAGAAGCTGAAGAAAAACAGCTTCACCCTGCAGGACTACTTCGACCAGCTCCAGCAGATCCGAAACATGGGGGATCTCAGTCAGCTGGCGGGCATGATGCCCGGCGGCCTGGGCAAGCAGCTCCAGGGCGCCACCATCGACGACAAGGCCCTGGCCCACACCGAGGCCATTATTCTCTCCATGACGCCCCAGGAACGGGAGAACCCCCAGATCCTGGCCGCCAGCCGCAAGCGGCGCATCGCCGCCGGCTGCGGACTCACTGTGGCGGATGTGAACCGGCTTTTGAAGCAGTTCGAGATGATGCAGCAGCTGACCAAACAGTTCAGCAAGGGGCGTCTCCCCCGCATGGGACGGGGCCCCATGGGTGGTTTCGGCCGGAAGAAGCGGCTCAAATAACGGTATATAAGTGCACAGCATTTATAGATAAATTTTATTTCAACACAAATCTGGAGGTACAACATCATGGTCAAGATCAGACTGCGCCGCATGGGCGCCAAGAAGGCTCCTTTCTATCGCGTTGTGGTTGCCGATTCCCGCTTCCCCCGGGACGGCCGCTTCATCGAGGAGATCGGCACCTACAATCCCTGCGTCTCCCCCGCTGACATCAAGATCGACACGGAGCGCGCTCAGGCCTGGATCAAGTCCGGTGCCCAGCCCACCGACACCGTGCGGGCTCTGCTGAAAAAAGTGGAAGTCCTCTGATCCGGAGGCGGATCATGAAAGACTTGCTGCTCTATATCGCCAGAAACCTCGTGGACGACCCGGATGCCGTCACCGTGACGGAGATCCAGGGCGACCAGGAACTGACGTTGGAGCTGCGCGTCGCCCCCGACGACATGGGCAAGGTCATCGGCCGTCAGGGCCGCATCGCAAAGGAGATCCGGACGGTGATCCGCTCCTACGCCCAGCGCACCGGCGTCAAGGTTTCCGTGGACATTGTTGACTGAAAAAGGGAGCGGTGCTGCGCACCGCTCCCTTTTCCCCCGCTTCCCCGCCCCCTGCCCCCGCAGGCAAATGGGGCTATCCTGTCTCTATCAACGAAAAGGAGCCTTTCCCATGAAACTGGAAACCATCCAAGTGGGCCGCATCGTCAACGCCCACGGCATCCGGGGCGAGGTCCGGGTCCTGCCCCGGGACGGCGACCCGGCCTTCCTCACACAGTTCAAGACGTTCCTGCTGGACGGTCGGGCTGTGACCCCCACCGCTTGCCATGTCCACAAGAGCATGGTGCTGATGAAGCTTCCCGGTGTGGACGACATGAACGCCGCCCTGGCCCTGAAGGACCGCCCCCTCTTCATCCGCCGGGCCGATGCCCATCTGCCGGAGGGCACATACTTTGACGACGAGCTGCTGGGTCTGGAGGTCTTTGACGCGGACACCGGCGCGCTGCTGGGCGAACTGGTGCAGGTGGAACCCTACCCTGCCCACAAGGTCTACACGGTCCGGGGGCAGAAAGAGTATCTGATCCCCGCCGTGCCGGGAGCATTTATCCAATCCATCGACCAGGATGCCAACCGCATGGAGGTCCACGTCTGGGAGGGAATGGCCAGCGATGAACATTGACATCCTCACCCTCTTCCCCGATGCGGTGACCGCCTACACCGGCATCAGCATCCTGGGCCGGGCCCAGGAGCGGGGCCACATCGCCATCCGCGCCCACCAGATCCGGGAATACACCACCAACAAGCAGATGCAGGTGGACGACTACCCCTACGGCGGCGGCCGGGGGGCCGTCATGCAGGCGGACCCTCTGTACCGATGCTGGGCGCATGTGGTGGAGACCCACGGCCCGGGCCGCACCATTTTCATGTCTCCCTGCGGCCGGACCTTCGATCAGTCCGTGGCACGGGAGCTGAAGGAGCGCTACGATCACCTGATTTTGGTCTGCGGCCACTACGAGGGCGTGGACCAGCGGTTCCTGGACGAGTGCGTGGACGAGGAGATCTCCATGGGGGATTTCGTCCTCACCGGCGGCGAGCTGCCGGCCATGGCGGTGGCAGATGCCGTGTGCCGCATGGTGCCCGGCGTGCTGCCGGACGCAGAGTGCTTTGAGGAGGAATCCCACTGGAACGGCCTTCTGGAGTATCCCCAGTACTCTCGCCCCGCCGTCTGGCATGACCGGGCCGTGCCGGAGATCCTGCTCTCCGGCGACCACGGCAAGGTGGACGCCTGGCGGAAGAAGGAGAGCTATAAGCGCACCATGCGCCGCCGCCCGGACCTCTTCGCCCGGTTCGACGAGAGCCAGCTGACCACCAAGGCCCAGCGGAAGATCCTCCAGCAGGCCAAGGAGGAACTGGCGCAGGAGATCGCCGAAACCGACGGATCTCAGATATAAAAAAACGGACAGCAAATGCTGTCCGTTTTTTTATCCTCTCCGCAGCAGACGGGCTGCCAGATGTCTGAAATTGACCCACACATAGTGGAATGCCCGGGTACGGAAATAGCAGAGCAGGAAAAAGAGATTGCACACCACGCTGCACACGATCACCCGGATCGCAAAACCCGGGATCCCGTCCACACTCACCAGGGCAAGCGCCGCTTCCGTGACCTTCAGATTCACCAGCATCACTGCCGCATACAGGGCGGTCCGGAAATAGATCCGTACCGGAGACTGCTGGAAGCCCTTCCGGAATACGATATAGATGTCCGCCCAGGTGGTGGTCAGCAGTCTTGCCACCATGGTGGCAAGAAAAATACCGGCGATCCCGATCCACTTGGCAAAAATCACCGACAGCACCAGGTTCGCCGCAGCCCCTGCCAGCGGCATGAACCGCTTCTCCCACAGCAGATTCATCGTGGTACGGTAGGTGTAGGGCACAAACTGGATCCCGGCCACATAGTTGCGGATGGCCATGGAAAACACCACCACGGAACCAATGGCATACATGTCCCCCAGCCAGAGCTCCACCAGAGGGGTGGTCAGCAGGATCAGACCGATGGTCAGGAACCCGTACAGCCATGCGGTGATCAGCATCATGGCATCGAATATCTCCATCTGCTTTTTCCGGTCCGATACCGCGTTGAGATTCCCGATGCTGGCGGTAAAGCCGCTGATCATCTGCTTGATGAGTTGGTTGGCCGAATTTTCGATGAGCAGATAGTTGGAACAAAGCGCTACGCTGCGCACGTTGATCAGGGCTGAGATCAGGATATTGTCGATGGAATTCATCACGATATCGCTGATCCGATAGATCACCAGGGAGCGCACGTTGTTTACGATGACGGCGATCTCCTCCCGGCCCAGCTTCTTTTTGGGCTTTTCCCGAATGAATGGATACATCCGGTCCGCCTTCCGGGAGACGAACACATTGTTCAGGAAGGAGCAGAGGACCTGCATGAGCAGATAGAGGATGAACTGATGGGTCAGGACCAGGAACAGGATCTGCAGCAGGATCTGCGCGAAATAAAAGATCTTGTAGTAGATGGTGACGATATAGTCCTTCTGATCTGCCGTGATGATGGACTTTTTATAGCAATAGCAGTACGTCAGCACGGCGTGGAGCAGGTACAGCAGATAGATGACCGTGAGATCCTCTCGGATGTGAGGCGGATCCTTGATGATGATCCCCAGGAACGGGATCAGCGCCAGTCCCAGCACCGCGATCACCACCGCGATGACACGGTAAGCCTTCTTATAGAAGTCCATCAGCGCCGCCAGGGTATCAGTATCGTTGCAGGCCAGGGGCTTGTACATGCTGAATACGATGGCGCTGCCGATGCCCAGGTCCGTAAAGGACAGGAACATCAGGATATTGCTGAACAGATCGCTGATACCCAGATAGTCGATGCCCATGAGCTTGACAAAGATCGTCCGGGCGGCAAACTGGCACAGGATCGTCAGCAGATGCAGCGCCATGGCCCACCCCGCGTTCCGGGCGGCGTTAAAGGTCCTGGATTTTTCCTGTGCACTCATAGGGCCTTCTCTTCCCCGTTCAGGCCGCAGTCCTCCAGAAACGCCTCATAGCTGGGGTACACCGGCTCTGTTTCCAAAAAGCGCTCCAGTGACTTTTCAAAGCTCCCTTCCTTCTCCATCGTCTCTCGGTCTTTCTTTGACAAGCTTTCCTGCGTGTGCGGTTCAAAAAGCCAGAAAAACTCATAAAAGACCTCTTTGGGCGGCAATTGGCCCGTCCGTGCATAGTAAGCTCTGGCCAGCCCCTTTGCCTCCCGCACCTGAGCCTTCTGCCGCTTTTCATAATATTTCTCAATCGGCATGATGACCTCGCAGGGACTGCCTCCCGCCACACAGTTATCCGGGATGTCGTGCGTCACCAGGCTGTTGACGCTGATGATCACATTATTGCCAATGGTCACATTCTTCAAAATTGTGGTATTCACTCCCACGAAGACATTGTCCCCGATGGTCACCGGCCCGCAGGAGCCCAGTATATCACCGTATTTTTCTTTCAGTACACACCAGTCATATCCATGGGTCCAGATAGAAACGCCGCGGGCCAGCTTTACATTTTTCCCAATGGTGACCAGCCATGGCCGCGTGGTGTCCACAAAGGTTCTGGAAGGATCTATGATCCAAGTGTAGTCTCCGATCTGGACACCCAACTTGCGCATGTGACGGATATAGGCCTCTGAAGAGCTTTTTTCCTGCAGGATCAGCCGCTTCAGCCAGTTTTTGATCGTATGCATGGGGAACCTCCTTTTGTGTACCCTCCGGAAGGCCGGCAGGCACTCCGGAGGGATCGTTTCATCAGCACAGACAGAGAACTATACCGCCAGATCCACCCGCTCTCTGCCCTTGCAAGGCTCCGGGATCCCCCGCCCTGCATCCTTCCACACAATAAACGGCACGGCCAGCCAGAACATGTAGATATAGGTGATTTCGACCCGAAGTGCCTGTGAATAGAACATATAAAAAAATGCCAGGACGCTGCTCATGGCTCCTATGACATACCACACGGCACGCTCAGGATCTCTGCGCTTGAAGGCCAAGGACTTTGCAAGGATGATGACATAGAAGCTCAGGTATGTCACCACTCCCAACACGCCATTTTCCGCCAAAAAATGGGCAAAGCCGAAATACTGATAACGGGTCGCGGAATAGGTTTGGTAGATCTCACTGGCATAGAAAGACGCTGCATCTGCATTTCCAAGCCCATATCCAAACAGCCACTGGACCGGTGAGGTCAGCATATTTTCAAACACATACGGCACTGCCGTAGTCCGGTTCAGCGTACCCTCGCCTGCATATCCCATATCTCCGATGTAATTTTGAATGGACGACAGGGACAAAAAACCTTCCCACTCCGGATAGAAAATGAAAAAGAGCATTCCGGCCAGATAGATGGCAGTCGCGCCCACCACCAGCATGCGACCGCACTTCGGCCTCCATCCCGCGCACAGCAGCAGCACACAGAACACCAGGGGAAGTTCCACAAATACCACCTTCAGCTCACTGATGGCGGCGATATAGAGCCCCATCCCTACGATAGCCAGCAGAAACTTCCAGGAGCACCTGGAAAACGCATACATTGCCATCCCACAGATGAACATCTGCACCAAAAACACATTCATTTCCGAGTTCGCACCGATTTCGGTTCCGAACAGGCCGCTTACAAAGTCAAAGGTATATCCCTGGATCAGATACTGGAAACTCACTGCCAGCACGTTTCCAACGGTCAGGAAAAAGAAGATCCGCACCATTCTGTGTACATCCTCTTCCTGCAGGAAAAACACGCAGGAGACCCAGAACACAAAAAAGCGCATCACCACCCGGGTTCCCCAGATCAGCGCGGCAATGGGCTGTGCATTGACGACGAACGCCACCATGGCCAGCGTGAAAAACAGGCCCACCGTAAATAGCGGCGCTTTGACAAGGGTGACCACCCTAGCGCGCTGAAAGTAAATGACACACTGCACCAGCAGCACCATCGTCACCAGATCCGGCAGGAAACGCAGGACCGACGGAAAATGCATTTCCGTCATCAAAAACCGCATCGTACAGCAGTATAGGATCTGAAAATAAATCAGAAACACCGGCTTATTGTGGACGATTGCCAATACCAGTGCCCCGACACATCCCACGATGATCAGGACAGCGATTGCCAAAAGCAGAAACAGGCTCATGGGCGATTCATCTCCTTATACTACTCCTTGCCCTCCTTTTTCTTGATCTCCGGGATCACGCCCAGGAGATTGATCTCACCGTTCAGCGTGCATCTGTCAATGGAAAGGATGGCGGAGGAAAACAGCATCCGCAGCATGAAAAACACACTGCTGGCTACTCCAAATACCAAAGCCGCTACCAGGGCGATCGTCAGCCGAACGCTCGTCGCCTTATACACGACCGTAGCATCCTGAGCATACTCCAAGACCTGAACATTTTCAATGCCGGCAATGGCCTTCATCTCGGTCACCAAGGCCTCTGTAAAGGCGTTGACCATTCTGACCGATCTTTCCGGATGGTTGCTCATGCCGACCAGCCACACGACGTTGGAATTGCTGTCGATCTCCACCTGGATGGCCTGCTGCATCATTTCAACAGTACAGCTCGGATCTCCCAGTATTCTTACAGCCTCTTCCGAGATCTTGTAGCTCTTGGCCAACGTCTGCGTGTCCTTCATAAAGTTGGAGATCGCCACAGAATCATAGTAGGACCCATACTGGCCGTTATACAGGCAGGCCTTTGCACTGTAAGCATTGTTCCGGACCATGAGGGAAAGCAATATGCCCAAAATCAAGCCAATCACAGTTATGAGTAAAATTATGCCGCGCCGGCGCCGGACCTCCTGCACACACAGCAGGATATCCTCAGAAATAGACCGCATCTCCGTCCCCATCTGTTCACCTTCTCTCATCTGTTACTCAACAAATCGGTCGTTTTTTTTCAGCATCCGGTAGGCTGCAAATACCAGCACGACGCACACCAGCACCGCTCCTGCCAGGGGCAGGATCCCACCGGAGAAGGCTTGTCCTTCCTGCACCGGCTGGGCCGCTGCCTCCTCCGACACAGTGACTGCGTACTCTACCGCCTCTGATTGAAATTCGATCCCGTTTGCGTTCTGATACTCCACCCACAGGGAAAGCGTCTGATTGCCCGACTCCATAAATGTCAGGCTCAAATCAATGCCGATGGACTCGCCTGCCATCAGATCTCCCAGTTCCAACACCTTTTGTGTCTCCTGAATGTTCCCGTCGCAGTGCAGGACCACCGCTTGGATGGTCTCATTGCCGGTGTTCTCCACATTCAGATGCCCTGTGGACTGTGCCTGGAAACGGGCCTGCTCCGGCAGCATAACGTTTGTGATCTCCACATCCGTCTCACTCTCCAGCGGGAGGGCAATCAAAAAACTGTTGCTGCCGTCATATACCACGCTGTCCCGGTAAATCAGGGAAAAATTCATGATGGCGGTGGTAGAGGCCTGATAATCCAGTATCTGACAGTCTATATCCTTTGTGACAGACGCCCCCGGTGCAAGCGTATGGATGTAGATCTGATTGGAACTGCCATACACCGGCATGATATTGCTGTTTGCGGCGCTGTATGTAATCAGCACCCCGGTGGCAGTGGTGTCCGGGCTGACGTTCTGGAAATGCAAGCGGAGGGTGATATATTCCCCGGGAAGCATTTGCCCCTCGAGAACCTCATAGGAATCCAGCACCACTCTGGCGCCGGCATCCACCGCCCCGGCGTTGACGGGAAACAGCAGCTGTACCATCAGGACCATGCTCAAAACAGCCAGCAGGCTCCTGGCCTTTGTCCAAGCTCTTTTCATTTCTGCTCCTTCCCCCCCTGTTTGGAAACTGCAGGCTGCTTGGCATTTTTCAAATACCGCATTTTATTGAAATAATCATAATCCTTCTTATAGGAACGGTACAGCTCCTTGTCGGATTTGTTCATAATCACGCCCAGCAGCGGGATCTGATACCGCTTCAACGTGTCCACATTGCTCCGGAGCACCTTGACATTGGAGCTGCCATAGGCCGTGATCAGCACCACACCGTCCGTCTTGGCTGCCAGGATACAGGTATCCGTGGAAAGACTCAGCGCCGGAGAATCAAAGATGATGTAATCATACCGCTGATTCAGCACCGTAATGAGCTGATTCATCCGCTCCGAGCAAAACAGTGCCAACGGACGTCCCTTTGCCACACCGGAAGGCATAAAGGCAAGCATAGGTTCGTTGGTCTCCAGCACCAGCTGCTCCACAGGGACCTCCCGCTCCAGGAAATCCGCCAAACCCAGGCTGCTTTTGCTGCTCAGCGCTTTATAGCTGATCTTCTTATGAAGATCTGCGTCCACCAGCAAGGTCTTCCAGCCGGATTTCGCCATAAAGATCGCCACATCAATGGCAATGGAGGTGGTCCCTACCCCCGGCTCGCTTCCGCAAAAGGCCAGCGTCTTCAGACCGTCCCGCTCCTTGCGCATGTATAGCTCCATGACCACCCGTTCCAGAGCGTCTGTGAAGATCTCGTTCTTATTTTCATATAGGTTGATCTGCTCTGCCATCTGCACGCTCGCCTCCTGTCAAAATAGTTTATTGATCCACGGGTTGTTCCACCGGTATACCACGGCCGCGGCCACCAGCTCAAGAACCAGCATCAACGCATACTGGGCAATCGGTGCCAGATCAAACAGGAAGATCAGCCCAGAAAGCAAGATGGCGTGGGTAAAATACATGAATGTCGACGAAAAGCGGAAAAAGCCGGTCTCCTTGGGGAGCCACTTCCACGGCCGTACCGCCAGCCGGAACAGCACGGGGGACAAGATCAGCATATGCAGCGTGCTGCAGTAGGTGCCCGTAAGGCTCAGAGGAATATGGCTGAGGATCAGCAGCTCTACACAGAAGACTGCATAACCGAACACAACGATCCCCAGATCATACCGCAGGCTGCGTTCTTTTCCTGGGCAGGCTCCATACCCGTATCCCACAGCTGTGAAGAAATATCCCACGAAGACGCCGTTGTTCACGGACAAAAACACCTGATTGTACCAGTTTACCACGGTTTCCATGGGTGTGCCAAGAAAAATTCCGGAGTAGCTGTCCAGGAACATCCCCACTACAAAAGCGGCGCCGCCCAGCCAGATGGAGATCCGCAGTTTTTTCTCCGTATCCATGAAATACAGCACTGCGGCAGCAAAGATCAGGGCACCCATATACCACATCACGCCGTTGTGCAGCAGGATGGTGGTGTGCAGCACCTTCCCCAAGGCCTGCAGAATACTCATCCCGTCATTGATGCCATAGGCCAAATCCAATGCAATGGCCGGCGAGCCCCACACCGCATAAAGAAAGGCCAGTCGCTTCAGGTAAGCTCCGAAATACGCCCGGCGCTTCTCCGGATTCTTTCGGACTTTCTTCCCCAGGAAAAAGCCGGAGGCCACAAAGAAAAATGGCACGGCCAAACGGAATATGGAGTGCTCCAGAAGGAACCATCTCCACTCCAGTCCAAAAGCTGAGGCCAGGGCATGGTAGGTCACCACACACAGTGCGCCCAGGAACTTTACTATATCCACACCGTTATATACTTGTTTCATTCTCAACACTCCTGTTATCCCACATACCGCTGGAAAATCTCATAAAAGACCTCGTTGGGTCCCTCCGGCAGTTCATAGGAAGAATTTGGATAGAGCGCAAAATCACCGCCATGGTATAGGTGGAAACTGTAGCTGATCTCCCAATCCTCCATGACAGAGAACACGTCCTCCAACCATTCTTTTCCCCCGTAGGCAAATGCATCCGGCAAAATGCCGAACTCTCCGATGAACAACGGACCTCCCTGCCGCCGCGCCGCATCCGCATAGCTTTCAAAAAGGCGCTCCATATAGTCTCTGGTAAACGCACCGGACGACGCACTTTGATAGAAAACCATCTGGGGGAATACCTGCACCGCTTCGGCGTTTCCTTCTACCTTCACCCAGGCAGATACCTTGTATTGGCAATCCTCCTGTACGGCGATATAGTCCGGCTGTCCCTCCTGAAGCACATTGTAATAGGAGCGTCCCGTGATCATCAGACATCCGCTGCCGTTGTGCCCGTCCTGCCGCACATAGGCATACTGGCTCTGACCGCCGGAATTATTGAAGGAGGTCCATCCACTGTCTCTTGAAAAATCTTCACTGTATATGACCGTGCTCCGCCCTGTCTCTTCATCATAGGCTGTTACCTGCAGGTCATCCAGACAAGCGCTGTCTCCTTCGCTGAGATTCAAACAGCCCATGGTCAGATTCATAAGATTGCTGCCAAACTGAGACGGCCCCACCCAAATCGTTTCCACGTACTTCCATCCGGAGCCATCTTCCATGGTCTGGCTCTTATCAATATAGCTGGGATAGGTACTTCCCACCCAGGCAAGGCTGTTCCCAGCCAATACTGCACGCCCGGCATCCGGATAATTCCAGTCCTCCGTATTCTCACCCTGCATATGCGTAAATGCAGTCGGCTGATAAAAATGGATCTCATACGCCACATTATCCGCAGGATCCCGCACGGAAATGAGATTGTAATTGTCATTGAGCAAATACACGGACTGACGGGAATAGGGCTCGATCGCACCCAGGACAGCTTCCAAAAACAAAATGTGGTTGCGGTCCACTGCCCGAATGGCGTCTGTGATGGACTGCGCAAGATCTTCCCACTGCGCCAGCGTCTTCTGTGCGCTGCCCTGCCAGAGCAGGTACGGTTCGTTTACCAGACCATACCCCAAAACCGCCGGATTATCGGCATAGCGCTCCGCAATAGCGCCCCACAAGGCTGCCAGACGCCCCTGCTCATCGTTCCGGTTCCGCCACAGATCCAGACCTCCGCCGGCAGACTGATACCCGCCCTGCGGATAATGCATATTGAACAGGATCCGGATACCATGATTGGATGCCCATTCCACATTCTGGTCCAGCCACGCAAACGCCGCTTCATTGTACACATAGGGCGTCTCGTCCCGCTCAAACATCCCATAATTCAAATAAAACCGCACGGTATTGAATCCCAGCTCCGCAAGCTCCTGGTAGCTGCTCTCATCGCAGTAGCCGTATACCGGTCCGTTATGGTTGCTCCAGCAGGCATTGCCGAATCCGATGCTGCGGATCTGCCATGCTGAACCCATATCATCATAGAAGGCGTCGCCGCTGGCATAAATGAATTCCTCTCCGTATCCCCCCTGGGGGACCTCCTCTTCCGGAATATCTTCCGTACCAAGATGCGGAATCAGCCCTGCAGCGGCCAAAGCAATCATCATCAGAAAAACCGCCGCAACTTTCCACACAGTTCCGCCGTTTTTTCCATTTACCATCAGCATCTCCTTCCTCTCATCCACAACACAAGCCCTACAGGAGAAAACAAAAGCACAAGCAGCTTTCTCCCCGCGCCATGGACATCCTGCAGGATGGTACCCATGGTACGCCCGGACAGCTTTCCGTCCCGTACCAGGCCCACAAACGCTTTTAAAAATCGTTTGGGATCGTAGCGGAAGTACGCGAAAAGATCATTGATATAGTGGGCCCAAAGATAGTAATTCTCCTTATAGCGGCTCCCTTTCTTGACCGTGGCCGCATTGGCCTGATCCCGATAATATCCGCGCAGGCATTGGTTGATATAACGGGAACGATATTTCGCTGCGATGCGGTCATAGATGATGATCTCCGGGAAAAACTTCAGCCCGCTTTTCTGTCCGCCCGGAATATTGGGAAACGGAAACTCCCGCAGGACCTCCGTCCGGGTCATGCCCCACATCTCAAAACGGAACCGCCGCAGAAACACCGCCTCGATCTCTGTGCAGTCTACCCAGGGCTCCGGGATCGCTCCCTCACCAATAGGCCGCCCCGTTTCCGGATCATAGCAGCGGCAGGTAATACCGCGGTAAGCATCCCGCTGATCCTCCGGGATCTCCTCCCAGCAACGTACCAACGTGGCAAATGCCTCCGGCACAAAGGTATCGTCAGAATCCGCCACCACGAACAGTTCGCCTCTGGCCTCGGAGACCGCACGGTTGAAGGCCATGTGCTTGCCGTTGTTCTCCTGATAAAAATACCGAATGGGAAAATCCGCCTGCTTGATATACGCCTCCACCACTTGGCGGGTATCATCCACGGAACCGTCGTCCACAATGACCCATTCGAAATTCCGGTACGTCTGGCTCCGCAGGCTCTCCCATACCCGGCCCAATGTATGGGCCCGATTATACGCGGGGGTAAATGCTGTGATGGACAGGGGGCCCCCCTTCCATGCCTCTTCCTGAATTTGGCTCACGCTCTCTTCG
Source organism: uncultured Oscillospiraceae bacterium (assembly GCA_944385405.1). Taxonomy (GTDB): domain Bacteria; phylum Bacillota; class Clostridia; order Oscillospirales; family Oscillospiraceae; genus Oscillibacter. The sequence goes on from CALWXB010000015.1 coordinate 15,257, forward strand.
ACCTCTCTTTCAGCCAGAGCAATCCATACAGCGGCAAGACCGCATTTCGCTTCATCAATTGGAAGATCACACGGTACTTGCGGGGAAGCCGTTCCGCCGGATAACGCGTGTACAGCTCCTGCATCGTGGCATCCTGACAGATCTTCCGCATATGCGCGCGCGCCTCCGCTGCTCCGTATTGGGGAGCCGCAGCCCGGACCTCTTCTCCCAGCGCCACACGGGCCCGGCCAAACAGCATCCGGTCCGCCCGGGGCTGATATGCTTCAGCAGGAAAATTCTGCGCAAGTCTGCGGCAGACCTCATAATACAATATCTTATCTCTGTCAAAACGCTCTTTGCGGTAACTTTTTGAAAGAGACGCAGAATTATAGCAGTAGTGATAAAGACAGTCCGGCAGTACCGCCACACGCTGGGCAAGCGTCAGAAAATCCATGTTGAACAGAAGGTCTTCTGAAATGAATTCCCGTTCTGAGGCAAAACGCAGCCCGTGCCTTTCGATCACGTCCCGCTTGTACAGCACCTTCCACACGGAGGGGCCGCAGCGAAAATCCTGGTACATCTCCGGCTCCGTTCCAACCATATCCAGCAAGAAGGCATCCATATGCTGCCGATCCGAAAAAACAGCTTCCTCCCGGCAGATCGTGACCGGACGTGTCTGCCCATACGGAGTCTCCTTATAATACCCTCCGTAAACAGCGTCCGCCCGATGCTTCTGTGCCGCCGACCACAGCGTCTCGTACATGGTCCGCTCCACATAGTCGTCTGAATCCACAAAGGTGACAAACTCCCCCTGCGCCACATCCAGGCCGCTGTTCCGTGCAAGGCCCAGCCCTCCATTCTTCTTATGGACCACAGAGACTCCGGGACGGGAGGCATAGGCGTCACACATGCCAGGACTCCTGTCCTGTGAACCGTCATCCACCAAAATGATCTCGATATCTGTCAAGGTCTGGTTCAGCAGTGACTCCATACACCGGTCCAGATACGCCTCCATGTTGTATACCGGAACGATCACACTCACCTTTATCATGTCCGTACCCCCCTTCCGCACAGTTGGCGCAAATAGTCCAGAGACTGCTGCTTCAGCTCTTCCACCCGTTCCCACTGCTTCCCCGGGCCCATATCGGATTCCAGGGTGGGAAGCAATCCGGACGGATCAGAAATGATCCGTTCTGTCAGGCCGATGTCTGCCAACAGGGATGAGATCTTGTTGATGCGGTTTTGCTCTGTGGGATACGCCACAAAATTTTTCCGGAATTTCACGGAGAACACCGCGCCGTGGAAAGTGCCGGTGATCACCGCCTGGGCGTACCGGAACATGCTCACCCACTCCCACGGCGTGAGATTTGTGGTGGAGCCGTCATACCAGGGCGCCTGCTCTCCGGCTCCCAGGATCAGCCAGCCCCGCTCTCCGGCATAGGCCCGCACCTCCCGGATCTGTGCCTCCGTCAGCTTGCAGTCGTAGACCAGCAGATAGGGCCGGTTCCGATAGGGATTTTCGGCCTGCCGCACCTCCGCCTCGTAATCGTACAAAAGCGCCGGATCCAGCACCCGAAGCGGCGTCCTGCCGGTCATGGCCCGGACGAAGGCGTCTGTTCCCGCATCCCGGGAGGAGAGGTGCTCCATCCTCTTCAGCGACGCCTGGATCTGCGGCGGAAGGGTCTCCCAATGGGTACTTCTCCCCACGCTGGGCGCATAGACGGCAAGGGGCGTCCGCTCCACGCCGCAGCCGAACTTGACGGGCGCGTAGCCGTAGTCCTCAAAATCCCACACCTCGTCGCTGCCGATGATCAGCCGGTCCAGCCCCAGCCCGTCGATCTGCGCGCCGGAGCGGACGCGCTGCGTCCGGGGAAGGGTCTTTTCGAATCGTGCCAGCGTGGCACACTGCCGGAGCCGCTGGCAGTAATTGCTCCAGTCGTCCTTTCCACGCCGGAACCGGACCACATGGATGATGTTCCGCAGCAGATGGTAGGAGTTGATATAGTTTACCAGACACACCGGCTCTCCGCTCAGCTCCCCCACCACCCGCGTCAGGGCATACGCCTGGAGAAAGGCCCCGTAATTTTTCACATAGTGGTGCGTTAAAATGCCGATCCTGCCCATTCCGTCTTTCCTTCCATGACGTTTTCATAGATCTCCAGCAGCTGCTGGCAGTACTTTTCCAGGGTGATCATGTTTTTCCGCTCCTCCACGCAGCCCTGGTACATCGTCCGGAGCCGGTCCTCATCCCCATAGAGCGTCTGTACCTCCCGGCGCAGCGCCTCTGCGGTGGCCTCCTTCAGCAGCACGCCTGTCCGGCCGTCCAGGATCAGCTCCTGCGTCCCGCCCAGCCGCGTGCCGATGACCGGCGTCCCCAGAGACTGGGCCTCCAGCACGGACAGGGGGCAGTTTTCATACCACACCGACGGATACACGCAGAATTTCGCCCGGCGGATATAGTCGTTCAGCGCCTCACCTGTCTGAAAGCCCACGAACCGGACATTGGGCACCTCCAGGCACAGCGCCTCCATGGGGCCTGAGCCTGCGATGACAAAGGGGATCTCCGGCAGGCTCCGGCACACCTCCAGCAGCATGTGGATGCCCTTTTCCTCGGAAAGACGGCCGAAGTACAGCACGTAATCTCCCCGGTCCCGGGCAGGCTGGGCCGAGAGGTCCAGATCGATGAAATTGTGGATGGCCACGGTCTTGCCGCGGAACACCGACCGGCGGTGCAGCATCTCCTGCAAAAAGCGGCTGGGGCAGATATAGCAGCGCACCTGCTCATAGTTCTGCCGGTGCCGGTAGAGGCTTCCCTCCAGGCTGCCGATGACGCTCTTTGCCCGGGAACCATGGATACAGCTGTGGCGGGCACAGTTCCAGGGGCTTCCCTCCACGCACTCTGTGCAGATCCGGTTCTCCTGTACCCGGTACAGGAGGTGATTGGGGCAGACCATCTGATAATCGTGCACCGTCTGCACCACCGGCACGCCGCACTCCGCCGCCGCATCGATCACCGAGGGCGTCAGCTGGAAGTTGATATTGTTGAGATGCACGATGTCCGGCTGAAATGCCCGGATCAGACGCACCAGCTTCCGCCTGGCCTCCCCGGAATAGACGATACGCGCGGGGTACAGGACCCGATCCAGGCTTTTCCCGTGGAAATCCATATTGGTGGTGGTCAGATCCAGCCGATTGCCTACCGTGTTCCGGCGGTCGTACATACCGAAATACTCCACCGTATGGCCGTTTTCGCTGAGCCACCGGCCGATTTTCAGGAAATAGGTCTCCGCGCCTCCCCGTGGATACAGGAATTTATTCACCATCAGGATCTTCATCCGGGCTCCCCCTCAGTTTCAGGTTTTTTGATACAGCTGCAGCGTCTGCTGGGTAATGGCATCCCAGTTATAGGCAGAGAGCACGTGCTCTGCCGCCCGGGAGCGAAGATCCTCCCGGCGGGCCTCGTCTGCCAGCAGGGATCCCAGCTCTTTGCGCAGGTCCTCCACGTCTCCGTGGCAGAAGCAGACACCGCAGTCTCCCACTACGCTCCGGTTCTCCGGGATATCGCTGACCAGACAGCAGTTGCCGTAGCTCATGGCCTCCAGCAGCGCCATGGGCATCCCCTCCAGGTCACTGGGCAGGATGAAGATCTGGGCGTACTGGAAAAGGGCGCGCAGCCGTTCTCCCTCCACGAATCCCGTCATATGGATGCGGGGATCCTCCTGCGCCATGGCGCGGATCTTCTCCAGATAATCCTCCGTGTGAGAGGCTCCGCCGGCGATCACCAGCGGAACATCCGTCTGGATCTTCCGGTAAGCCTCGATCAGGTAATGCAGTCCCTTTTCCGGTACGATCCGTCCCAAATACAGCAGATACCGCCCGGGGACCAGGCCCATGGCCTCCACCGTCTCCCGCGCGGCAGGGACCGGCTCCGAGATCCCGTTGGGGATCAGCCGGCAATCCCGCCCATAGGTCGTCCGGATATAGTCCCGGTTTCCCTCCGAAAGAACGATCAGCTCGTCGGCGCATTTGGCCGCCATTTTCTCTCCGAAACGAAGGTATGCCGACGCCATGCCGCCCCATTTGCTCCGCATACTGTCGATACCGTGCAGCGTGGCCACTGTCCGGATGCCGAAGAGCTTCGCCAGCGGCAGTGCCGCACAGGGACCGGAGGCATGGAAATGGATCACATCATAGTGTCCGAACAGGGCTCGGGCCGTGGCCAGCCAGGAGTAGATCAGCGCGTTGAAGCCCTTCACCTCCAGGGTGGGGACGGAGATCAGCCGGATCCCCTGATAGCTCCTGCCATGATATGTAGGAAGATCCTTTCCGGACACATGCCCTCCGCGCCGGTTATAGACATCCACCTGGTGGCCGGCCTGCACCATGCGCACCGCCAGCTCCTCCACCACGACTTCGATCCCGCCTTCCCGCGAGGGAACACGCTTGGCTCCGATCATGGCAATCTTCATCTTGCAACCGCTCCTCTCCGGCAATCTCCACATACTGCAGGAGACTGCACCTCTTCATGCACAGCTTTTTCTCCGCCCAACCACGGCGGAAGAAGGCGCACAGCCATCTCAGGCGGCACCCGCACAGCTCCGGCAAGAACCTTCTAAAAAACGCAAAGAGACGTGGCCCGCAGCCCTGATGGGAAACAGCGTAAAACGCCATTCCCATCAAGGCTGCAAACCATGTCTGCAAATCACTTTCTTCCGAAAGTCTATTCACATGATGGGTCTTTCGCCGTCCGCGCCGCCGGGGCGGAACAACGACTCAACAGGCGCCCCGCTTCCTCAGTACGCAATATACCGTCTGGAAAATGATCTTCACATCCCGGAATAGGTTCCAGCCGTCGATATAGCTGACATCCAGCTGGACCACATCATCAAAATTCGTGATCTCACTTCTTCCGCTGACCTGCCACATACCGGTAATCCCCGGCTTGATGCTGATCCGCCGCCAATGGCTGGTATCATACTGCGCCACTTCATCCGGCGTAGGCGGACGAGTCCCCACCAGACTCATGTCATTGATCAAGACATTGAACAGCTGCGGCAGCTCGTCGATACTGGTTTTGCGGAGGAAACGCCCCACCCGGGTGATCCGGGGATCATCCTTCACCTTGAACATCCGGGCATCGCTCATCTCATTCTGCTTCATCAGCGCCTGCTTGCGCGCCTCAGCATCGGTGTACATGGTCCGGAATTTATAGATTTTAAAGTGACGGCCGTTCATGCCCACCCGCGTCTGAGTAAAGAGCACCGGGCCCGGAGAATCCAGCTTCACCGCAATGGCTGCCGCCAACATGATGGGAGAGAATACAATGGTCCCCACAATGGAACCCACGATGTCCAGTGCCCGCTTGACGATCTGCTCGCCCTCGTTGAGGGAAATGGTATGATACACCACCACAGGATATGTACCCACTGCGGAGACATAACAGTTGCTCTTCTCCGCCCATGCGTGGTCGATGACCAGCTCCACCGTGATACCCATGCCGATGCACAGATTGATGGCGTCCGCAAATTTCTCCCGCTCTTCCTCCATGAAGCATACCTCGTCAACGGCATGTGCCCGAAGGTATTGCTCAAACCGCTCCGTACGCTCCGCGTCAGTCCCGGCCAGCATCTCCTCTTCCGTCAAGAAGCCTACCACTTTGATCTGCATATTGGTCTTGTTGATGTAATAGAGATACTTTTCGTAGGTCTTTTCAGTCCCGATCATCAGGAGCCGGGTGGTGTATTTGCCGGTGAGCCTCTGCCCGACTTTGTGAAAAACCTGGGTCCCCAGGATCAGGGCGACATAGCTGCTGAGCAGGAAGGTCAGCACGAACCTGTTGGAGATGGCCGCCTCCCCGGCCATGTTCTGCAGAAACAGCAGCACGAAGCCAGCCAAGAGAAATGCCCATGTGTTGTACTTGAAGATCCGGTCCGGATAATAAAAGGTGGTCTTGTTGTAGACCTGCATCGCCATATTAGCCAGGATATACAAGACCTCAAACAGGAAGAGCGCAAAGAGATTCATTTTCGCCCAGTGGACGATGCTTCTGAGATCCGTGGTCAGCAGCAAAGACACCAGAAACATGCACGCGCACAAACTGGCGTCAAAAAAGATCTGAATCGCATTCGTATCAGCGCCTTTATTCGACCTGTGCATCTCGACCCCTCCATGCATCAAACTTCCCCGGGCACCCGCTCCCTCCGCCTGTGCCCGAAACTGCCGAACGTCCTCACGCCGTTCCTTCTCCAGCGGGCCTTTCTCCATGCAGATCCGCATGCTGCGTTTCTGGAAAAAGCCCCGCGTCAATTCCCTATTTTTTCAAAAAACTTTTTTCTTTCAAAAATGTAAAAAACTTGTAACCGCCTAAGGTTCCATTAAGGATTATGCCATACAATACTGTGGCTTGTCAATGTAGAGCTTGCCAAAAAAGCCACTGAAATTTCCTATTTGTTGGGAAGAATTCTATTTTTAGTAATATTTTGTCATACTCACATACCATTGTTATTTTGGCCGGAAAATTTCGCCTCGACATTTGATGGGATTTGTGCTAAAGTAGGCACATTAACCGGTGTATCTGGCGGAATATGAGGTTTATTTCAGCGAGGTTTTGCATGCATCACATCCACTTGAAAAAATGGCTGCTCCGCGCGCTTCTCCTGTTTTTACTACTTTTGATCTGCTTTGGCTTCTACAATCCCCTGACGCTCGTCCGGTATGAGGTTTCCAGTTCCGATCTTCCAGCCGGGCTGGATGGCTACCGGATCATCCAGATCTCCGACCTGCACAGCACGCAGTTCGGCCAGCAGCAGAATACCTTGATTCAAATGATCCGGGAGGCACAGCCGGACCTGATCCTGCTCACCGGTGACATCATGGACAAGCACGACACTGACCTGGAACAAGTGCAGATGCTCCTGGAGGGGATCACCCAGCTCGCCCCTGTCTACGCTGTGGCCGGAAACCACGAATATACAAACTATTCCCTCTATGTAGAGCTGAAAGCGCTCTATGAGCGGTATCATGTGGCGGAACTGGAGGACACGGGACAGCTTCTCCTCCACAACGGGGAACGGATTTATCTCTATGGTATCGGCGCCCTGCATGCAGAAGATCTGGAAGAGGGCCTTCCGCTCTCCATTCCGGATCCTCCGGAAGATTGCTACGGGATCCTGCTCTATCACTTTTCCATGGACTTTGAGGCCATCGCAGCAGCACAATCCGGCTATTCCCTGCTGTTCACCGGACACAGCCATGGCGGGATCATCCGTCTGCCCCTTCTGGGCCCCCTGATCTCCAACGACGGGACACTTTTCCCGAAATATGCCGGCGGCCTCTATGAACAAAATGGATTGACCATGGTGGCCAGCCGCGGCATGGGAAAATCCTTCATCCCCCGTTTCAACAACCCCATGGAGTTGGTCTGCGTCACACTGACTGCCGGATGAATTCAAAAAATGCCGTACAGCCTGCGCTGTACGGCATTTTTTACGGTTCAAACCGTTCCCGCAGAGCCTCCCACAGCTCCACAGCCTTGAATTTCAGCACGTAGCCCCGGTCCTCCTCCGTAATGAGGGAGACCTCCTCTTCCGAAAGTCCTCCGGCCATGGCCGCAGCGGGCACGTCCGCCGCAGCGGCAGTGCACAAGGGCGGGAACACCACGCACCACCAATTCTGTCCCCCGCCTTCTCCGATGATCACCCGCAGTGCCAGATACGTTCCGGCCGGCAGAGTGAACCCCTCATACTCCCGGGTGGGAAAAACAGTCTCCTTCAGCTCCACCCGGACGGGATAGTCATATCCGGCAGCAGCGATCTCCTCCGCCGCCACCCGTTCCAGCTCCAGCAGATCCCCCCGGAGCAGCGCTTCCGCTTCCGCCCGGTCGGCAGACCGGGCCAGCAGGCCTTCCGCCCGCTCCAACACCTTGTCCCGTACCCGGAGCTTCAAGGCCTGGTCCTCCTCTGAATCGGAATTGGCCAGCACGTGGAGCCGCACCACCTTATCCGCCAGCTGGTCCCGCGCCCGCAGCGCCATGCCGCCGGTGAGCAGCAGCGCCGCCAGACCCAGGAGTATCGTCACACGCAAAAGCACCCGTTTTCGGGGAGCCGTTTCTGCCGTTTTCATGCGCATCGCGTTCCTTTCTCTGGATGTCTACGGACATCCTGGACCAAAACGCGATGTTTTATACATGGGATGGAAATTTTTTCAATTTCTCCACACATCTGTCCGGGTGAGCGGCCGGGCAAGATAGGTCTGGGCATACTGCCGTCCCAGCGCCTCCGCCGCCACGCCAGCGGTCTCTTCTTCCCGGAAAAGGCCGAATACGGTGGGTCCCGAGCCGCTCATGGCGGCATTCAGTGCTCCCAGCTCCCGAAGGCGCTTCCGGATGGCGAACACCTCTCCGTATTCCGGCGGCAGCACCTGCTCGAATACGTTCCCCAACCGGGCAGCCACGCCATCCAGGTCCCCCTCCGTCAAGGCCTTCTGCATCCCGTCGATGTCCGGACGGCAGCGCAGCTCCCCGCCGTCCACCCGGGCAAAGAGGCTCCCGGTGGGGATGCCGAAGTCCGGCTTGCACAGCACCAGGAAGCAGTCAGGCAAGGGCGGCAGATCTGTCAGCACCTCGCCCCGTCCCTCGGCCAAAGCCGTACCGCCCCGGACACAGAAGGGCATATCGCTGCCCACGGAGAAGCCGATGCGCTCCAGGATCTTTTCCGGCAAGTCCGGAGCGTACCGCTCCCGCAGGATCCGCAGCAGCGCCGCCACGTCCGCGCTGCCGCCGCCCAGGCCCGCATAAGCCGGGGTGCGCTTGTCCAGCCTGACCCGCAGTCCCGGCATAGGCCTCCCGATCTCCGCGAAAAACGCCTCCGCCGCCTGCTGCTCCAGCGTGACCTTCCCTGCCGGAACAAAATCCGACTCCAGCAGGAATCCGCTCTCCGCCTCCTCCAACGACACCATATCGCACAGGGACACCGTCTGCATCACCATCCGCATGTCGTGATAGCCGTCTTCCCGGCGGCCCAGGATATCCAACGCCAGATTCACCTTGCACGGAGCTGCCCTTTTCATGGTCCTTCCCCACTTTCCCGTTGATCTCAGAAAGATTTTATCACACCCGCAGGCAAAAAAAAAGCGGGGAGCCGTTCCGGCTTCCCGTCAGAAATGTCCCTTGCTTCCCCGGCGCCACGGTCCCTCCAAAAAGAGATACAGGAGGCTCACCGCCAGCAACAGCGCCAGCGGCAAGAGCAGCATCCACACCGCGATCACACTTCCGCCTATCAGCAGTGCGCTTTGCAGCAGTCCGGTCATCCCCCACACCTCCTTTCCAGGGGTCGGGTCCCGCCTCCTCTTCCTTCATTTATATAATAGCACATGCGCCCCAAAAAAGGAAGCCCCGGCAGGGACATTTCCCGCCGGGGCTTTCGGATCATCGGATCTTCCGCGCCTCCACATAATAGCGCTTGTCCTGGGCGTGGCCCATGGAAAACGTCTTGCGGGGCAGCACACCGTCAGCCATGACCGTTTTGAACAGCTGTTCCTTCCCCATGGCGGGCAGCAAAAAGCCCATGCAGCCGGGCTGGCTGCCCAGCTGCCGGGTGACCTCCTCACCGTGGATATAGTCCACCCGGCCGGGATGCTCCCGGAGGTAATCGTCGATGACGCCCTGCAGCGTCCCCACCGGCAGCTGTACCTTGGGATCCGGCACCGTAAAAACGCCGCGGAAGCCCTCCCAGAGGATCTCCACGGTATGGCCCGGTCCCCGGCCTTCCCGCAGATGGGGATATGCAGTCCGGAAGAACGCCATGAAGGAGGCCGGATCCACATCAAAGAGCACCCGGTGGATGGGTTCGAAGGTGAGTGCCTCGTCGTGGTTGTTCACCACCTCCACCAGGGCATACCGGGCGGGCAGCCCGGGCCACTGCTCCGGCGGGGTGGTCTTTTTCAGATCCTCATAGCACTGCTTGGCGGTGGCCAGGGAGTGGTTGCCGTCCCCCACGGCGAACACCAGCGGCGCCGCGTCCGGCATGCCGTACTTGCGTCCCATCTCCTCCGGAGACGCCAAACGGGCAAGGCCCGCCTCCACGGCGTCCATCTGCAGCGAAGAGAGCTGCCAGCCGGTCAGGTGTCCCCCGCCCTGCTGGAGATCGAAGTCATAAAGCGGCTTCATCTCGCCGGTGTCCAAAGGCTCGATGACGGTGCAGTCCGGATCGTCGATGAGGAGCATCACGTGGGGCAGCTCCAGAGCGGCGTCCCGCCGCACCTTCACCCGGGGCGGGATCCTGGAGAGCACCGTGCCCTCCGTGGCCCGGATGGGCGCGCCACTGCCGGGGGTGAAGTCGTACTGCTCCAGATCCACCATGCCCACGATGCCCCGGCGCACCTGCCCGTCGGACTGGGTCCGCCGCACGTAGACCATGCTGTGCGGCAGCATATGGAACACTCCATGGGCCAGATAATCCTCCATGCAATCATCGATGCGGCGGATGGCCGCGTCCTCCTGGGGGCCGCCCAGCTCCGCCTCCGGCAAAATCAGGCGCAGCGCGGAGGGGGCATCCCCCACGGTGTCTGACACCGCCTGCCAGTACTCCGGCTGGGAGGTGAACTGGTCGCAGGCCACCACTGCCCATTTCGTCATATCCGCCCCGGCGGGCAGCAGGATATCCGCCGGGAGAAACGTCTTGTCAGCCATCTGCCGTCTCCTCTCCAGCCTCACAGCGCCGCCCGGATGGCCTGCAGCAGATCGCCGAACTCCTCATAGGCGGGCAGCTCCGGGTGGTCGGCCTTGATCTTCTCCGTGCTCTTGAACAAAAAGCCCGCCTTGCCCGCCTGGATCATGCCAAGATCGTTGTAGCTGTCGCCTGCGGCGATGGTGTCGTATCCGATAGACTGCAGCGCCTTCACCGTGGTGAGCTTGGACTGCCGGCAGCGCATTTTGTAACCGGTGATCTCACCGCTGTCCGCTACCTCCAGGGAATTGCAGAAGATGGTGGGCCAGCCCAGCTTCTCCATCAGAGGCTTTGCAAATTCTTCAAAGGTATCGCTGAGAATGATGACCTGGGTCAGCGTGCGCAGCTCATCCAGGAATTCCTTGGCGCCGGGCAGAGGATCAATACGGGCGATGGTCCGCTGGATCTCGGGAAGCCCCAGGCCATGCTCTTTCAAGATGCCCAGCCGCCAGCGCATCAGCTTGTCGTAGTCCGGCTCGTCCCGGGTGGTGCGCCGCAGCTCCGGGATGCCGCTGGCCTCGGAAAATGCGATCCAGATCTCGGGCACCAGCACGCCCTCCATGTCCAGGCATACAATATTCATAAGCCACGCTCCTTGTCAAATTTTGATGTGCTTTCATTATACAATAGGCCGCCGCTCCATTGCAATCGCATTTCACGTCCCGCACCGCCGCATAAAATCCGGCGCCGGCGGAAAAGCTATCTCCAAATCCCTGGATCGGAGGTTTTTCCATCATGATCGACAAGATCGCGCTGCTGCTGGTCATCATCGGCGCCCTGAACTGGGGCGGCGTGGGCCTGTTCGGCTTTGACACGGTGGCATTCCTGTTCGGCGGTCAGCTGTCCGTTTTCTCCCGGGTGGTCTACACTCTGGTGGGACTGGCGGGACTGTGGTGCGTGACTCTGCTCTTCCGTACCGGAGACGAGACCGGCCACTCTCCTCATACCGCCTGATGAAAAACGCCGCGGCACATGCGCCGCGGCGTTTTTTTCAATCGCTGTCCTTGCGGTCCATCAGTTCCCGGTCCTTTACCAGCAACTGATCCGAGACCCGGTCCAGCTGATCCACCTTTTCGTAGCGATCTGCCAGGGTACTGGCTTCCATGGGACTTTCGTGTCCCTGGAACGCCACCTTCAGCAAAACAGGGGTGAGGATCGTACCGCAGACCACCGTGATGATCACCGGCGTCATCAGCTCAGGGCTGATGATCCCCATAGCCAGACCGCGGTTGGCCACGATCAGCGCCACCTCACCGCGGCAGACCATACCGCAGCCTACCCGCACGCTCTCCCGGCCGGAAAAGCCGCACAGCCGGGCGCCCAGCCCGCAGCCCAGCAGCTTGGAAATCACGGAGATCACCACCAGCAGAGCGGAGAAGAGCAAAATCCCACCGCTCATGCCGGTGATCTGGACATTGATGCCGATGCTGGCAAAGAACACCGGCGTCAGCAGCAAGAAGCCCAGCGGCTCATATTTGGACTGGATGTAGGTGGCCTTGGGCGTACAGGAAACTACCAGTCCCGCTGCATAGGCGCCGGTGATGTCCGCCACACCGAAAAACTCCTCGGCGCAGTAGGCCATCACCAGGCACAGCACGAACGCCAGCACCGGATAGCGCCGGACGTTGCGCCCATGCTGCCAGTCGATCATCCGGCACAGCAACCACTTGGCGCCAAAGCCAACCACAACGGCAAACAGGAAAAACAGCACGATCTTTACCAGCACCAGCAGGATGCTCTCGCCGCCGCCGGCCACGCTGCTCACCAGGGTCAGGGCGATAAGGCCCAACACATCGTCAATGAGGGCTGCCGCCAGGATTGTGTTGCCCACCTGGGTGTCCAGCTTCCCCATCTCCTTGAGGGTCTCCACCGTAATGCTGACGGAGGTAGCCGTCAGCACGGTACCCACAAACACATCTTCCAAAAAGCTGCCGCCACTGATCATTCCAAGCCGCCCGGCGCCCCAGGCCAGGGCGGTGCCCATGACCAATGGCATCAGCACACCCAGCAGAGCCACCCAGAACCCGGCCTTGCCGCTGTGCTTGAGCTCCTGAATGTCCGTTCCCATACCGGCGGAAAACATCAGCACGATCACTCCCAACTCACTGAGCTGAGAGAGGAAGTCCGTCTCCGTCAGCACATCCAATCCGGCAGGGCCCAGAATCAGACCCGCCAGCAGCGCGCCCACCACCTGGGGCATTTGAAACCGCTGCGTCACAAGACCCAGCAGCTTGGTGCTCAGAATGATCAGCGCCAGGTCCAGCAAATAGTGATAACTCATGACTGCTCCTTTCCCGACGGCCTCCCGGCCCCCGTTCATGAGCCTCCATTTTAAACCTTCCGCGCCTATTTTCAATGGTGAATTTGCACAAAATTAATATGTCGTTTTATGTAATGCGCACAAGTTTTTCCAGAATTTCCCCGCGAAAACCGCCGCCCAAAAGGGCGGCGGCTTTTCTGAATCAGGCCTGCTCCAAGCTATGGACCAGCCCTTCTTCCGGCGTGACATGAACGGTGCGGCAGGTGTTGTAAATCACCATACCAGGCCGGGCCCCCGCCGGTTTCTTCACATATTTCACAGGCGTATAATCCACCGGTACGTTGGCGCTGTCCCTGGCCTGAGAGTACCAGGCAGCCAGCATGGCGGCCTGAAGGATATCCGTCTCCCCCGGCTCCGCGCCATTGGTGCACAGGATCACGTGGGCACCGTGGATCTTCTGGGTGTGGAACCACAGGTCACGGTGGTCTGCGTCCCGGGTAGTGAGCCTGTCGTTCTGCCGGTTGTTCCGGCCTACCAGCACCCGGAAGCCCCCTTCCGTGCGGAAGGTCCTGGGCTTGGCAGGGCGCTGGAGCTCCTTCTTCCCCTGCTTGCGCAGGAAGCCCGCATCCTTCAGCTCGCCCCGGATGTCCGTGAAATCCTGCTCCGACTCCGCCCGGCCGATCTCCTCCAGGACGCTTTCCAGATACTCCAGATCCCGGCGGGCGATGTCCATCTGCTCCCGAAGGTACTTCTCCGCCGTCTTGGCCTTGGTGTATCGCTTGTAGTACTTGGCGGCGTTCTGCTGGGGCGTCAGCAGCGGATCCAGATCGATGGTGACCTGGGCGCAGTCCGGATCATAGTAGTTCTCACACTGCAGCGTCCGCATCCCCCGATCCATGCGGTAGAGATTGGCGGTGATGAGGTCGCCGCAGATCCGCAGCCGGTCCCGGTCCTGGGTCTGGGCATAGTCCTTCTCCTGCAGCGCCAGCTTCCGCCGCAGCCGGTCCCGGGCGGTGGTGGCCGTGCGGATCAGGTCCGCGCCCCGCTGGCGCACCCGCTCCTGCCGCTCCCGGGCATCGTAGAAGTCGTCCATCAGATCGGAGATATCCGAATAGGGCACGGAATCCAGGACCCCTGCGTATTGGCGGATCTCCAAGCAGGAAAACTCCTCAGGCCGTCCGCCTTTCATCAGGCAGACCGGTGTAAAGTGATCTTCCAGTACATCCCTTTGGAATGCAAAAAACATCTGGGAGAAGCGATCCCGCTCCTCGGGAGAAAGCTGACAGAGCCGGGCGGCAGTATCCCCGGCGGTGCGAAAGGCCAGCTCCCGGGCCATCAGAGGCGAGAGGCCGAAGTATTCGTCCAGCAGAAAGCCGTCCAGCGGCCGCTCCGGCGGAGCGTCCGCCAGCTTCCGGGCAAAGCCCTCCTCCGTCTCCTCCGTCACCGGGAGGCGGCCGGTGGAAGCGGGAGGCTGGTAGAAAAGCCCCGGCAGCACCTGGCGGGCGGCGGACATATCCGCGTCCACCCGGCGCAGGCTCTCGATGATCCGCCCCTCGCCGTCCAGCAGGATCAGATTGGAGCGGCGGCCCATGGCCTCCAGCACCAGGGTCCGCCGGCCCGGACGACCGAAATCGTCCGTCACGTCCAACTCCAGCCGTGCCAGCCGCTCCAGGGGAGGCTGGGTGATCTCCGCCACCCGGGCACCCACCAGATGTTTGCGCAGCAGCATACAGAACATCGGCGGCTCAGCAGGATTCTCCCGTGGCCGGGAAGTCAGCTGGATGCGGGGAGCATTGGCTCCGGCATTGAGCAGCAGCCGCCGGTTCCCCCGCAGCAGCAGCACGATCTGATCCCGAGCGGGCTGCTGGACTTTGTCGATCCGCACCCCCAAAATCTCCCGGCGCAGCTGCCCCAGCACCGCCTGCAGACAAATCGCATCAAAGGGCATGGCTCACTCCTCCATCATCCGACAAAACAATTGGTTGATCCGGTCTCTCCGTCCCTTGAGATACAGCCAACCCAGCAGCGCCTCCAGCGCCGTGGCCTCGGCATATTGGGCACGGCTGGCATGTCCCGGAACGGAATGGACCTGGGCGTTGCGCCCCCGCCGGAACACCGCCTGCTCCTCCTCCGTCAGCTCCGGCAGGATCCGCTCTGCCCGCTGGGCCTGGCTCTCGGCGCACACCAGGCGAATGGTCGCCTGGTGGAGCCCCTTCCCCGTGGCCTTGCCGTGGGCACACAGCCAGCCCCGCACCAGGACTTCGAAAACGGCATCCCCCATATGGGCCAGACCAATAGAGCTGATGCCCCGCAGCTGGTCGTCGGTGAGGATGATATCAAAATACTGCTCCATGGGCGTCTCCTTGTTTGCTCAAAATATCTTTGGCATTATACCACATGCCGCGGGATTTGTCATCACTGGTGCATTCCCCACTTCCGCTGCTGACAGATGTGTGGTAGGCTGAAGAAAACGACGCAGGAGGACTTGATCATGCGATCCTACGCCTTATCAGACCGCATCCAGCGATATTTTCTCTATTTTCTCCTCTATTCCTGCATTGGCTGGGCCTATGAAGTCTTTCTGGAGGTGGTGGTCTACCGATGGGGCTACTCCGACCGGGGCGTCCTCTTCGGTCCCTATTGTCCGGTATACGGCGTGGGCGCGCTGCTGTTTCTTTTGTGCTTCCGCCGTCTGATGGACCGCCCCCTTCCGCCGCTGGGCAGGCTGGGACGGCTGGCGGGGATCTTCCTGGGGTGCATGCTCTCCGCCACTGCGCTGGAACTGGCCACCAGCTATTTGCTGGAGGCCCTTACCGGCAGCTGGCCCTGGCAGACCTACCGGGATTATGCCTGGAACTTCCAGGGCCGCATCGCTCTCTCCCCTTCTGTCCGTTTCGGACTGGGCGGACTGCTGTTCCTCTACATTCTCCAGCCCCTTTTCGAACGCATGGTAGGCGCACTGCCGCCTCCGCGGCGCCGGGTCTGCTTTTGGTCGCTGGCAGTCCTGTTTGCCGCCGACTGCGCCGCCACCTGGATCCTGCCGCTGCTGCGCTGAGCAAAGGAAAAAGCGTCCCGGGCTTTCGCCCGGGACGCCTTTTCTTCAGCAGCAGGGGGTGTTGTTGCAGCCGCCATTGCAGCCGCAGCCGTTGTTGCAGCCGCAGTTGCAGTTGCAGCCGTTGCCGTTGCTGTTGCCGCAGCAGCACCAGACAATGATCAGCAGGATGATGATCCAGCAGCAGTTGCCGCCACCAAAACCATTATTGCACATATCGGGACCTCCTATGAAATGTAGCCCGCCGAAGCGGCCTCACTTCATCGTATGCGCCTGGGTCCCGGATGTGCAGGAGGATTCACACAAGACGCCAGCTGGTCACCTTTCCCCGTGCCTCACTGAGCTCTGCGCCTGTAAAAACGCCCTTTTCCATCAGCATGTCCGCCAGCGTCACGCCCTGAGGCGTCACGGCCTCCAGCGCGTAATAGGAAATGTACACCAGCTCCGCCCGCAGGAAGGGATCCCGCTGGAGCATGGCCGCCTCCGCGGCAGTGAGCAGACCGCAGGCCTGAGCCCGGTCCAGGGTGTCCGAGAGGTCCGTGTTGGCAGCGGAGCTATACCCCATGGCACGGAGGACAAACTCCGTGTACTGATAGGCATTCACCGCCCCGGCGGGCTTGAACTCCGTGGCACTGTAACCGTTGGTGTAGCCACGGCTGTACGCATAGCCCACGTACTTTTCCGCCTGGGAGCCGGATTGGATATCGGTAAAAGGCGTGGTCCCAGTCCAGGCAAGGGCCGCGTCCTCCTCTCCCAGCACCCGGATAAACATGATCAGGGCCTGGAGTCTGGTAGGCGCTACCTCCAGATCAAAGCCCTGACCATAACCGGTAAAGCTCCCCTGGAAAAGATGCAGCGTCTTGAGGGCGGATGCCATGGCATTGTAGTCCACCTCTCCGGAGTACTGGAAGGCATACGGCCCCTGATACTGTACCACAGCGGTCTTGGAACTGACGGTAAAGGACACGGAGGTGTCCTCCGCCGCGAGATACCGGTGCCCCGCAGCCAGTGCGCCGCCGCTGGAGAGCACCGTGCCGGTGGTGACGTCCACCACCGCGCCGCCGCTGTACACCGCCTGCGCGCCGCCGGCCAGCACCATCACGCTGGTGCCGGTCTGTCCCAGCAGCGTATCTCCGGACTTGAGCCGGGTCTGCACCCAGGATGCCGCTGCGGCAGAGGCCGTACCGGTATCCGTCTGCTCCAGAATGGCCGCGTCCGACGCGTCCAGCCGCTGCTCGATCCTGCGGTCCAGCGTGTCGGAGAAGGTGCCGGCCAGATAGGAAAGCGTCGCAAGGGGGTCTCCCGCATCTCCAGCGGCGAAAACAGCCGCTGTCAGTATCAGGCAGACAGCCAGGGCCAGGGCAATTTTTTTCTTCATAGATCACGGGTTCCTTTCGTCACTTCCCTTTCGGGCCGGCATCAGCGGTTGGCGATGCGGTAGCTGAGGGTCAGGAGGCTGTCTGCAAAGTGGATGTTTTCAAACTTCACATCCGGCTCGCTGCTGGTCAGTTCTACATTGGTAAAATTCCAGAAGCCCCGAACGCCCAGGCGGATGATCCGGTCCGCCGTCTCCTGGGCCACGGACTGGGGGATCGTCAGCACCACTACATCCACACTGTGCTCCCGCAGGTAGCTATCCAGATCGTTCATGGAGTATATGGGCACGCCGTTGACCG
The DNA here is from genome assembly GCA_944385405.1 of uncultured Oscillospiraceae bacterium. GTDB lineage: Bacteria > Bacillota > Clostridia > Oscillospirales > Oscillospiraceae > Oscillibacter. The sequence goes on from CALWXB010000015.1 coordinate 32,948, forward strand.
TAGTGCCCACCACATTGGGAGCGATGTCAAAGGCAGCATCCACGGAAAAACCGCTCTGGGAAAAGCGGAAATTCTGCAGCAGCGCATGTCCCAGATTGCCTACGCCGATCATCACCAGGTGGTGGTTGTTGTCCACTCCCAGAATGTGGCCGATCTCAGCGCGCAGCTCCTCCACATTATATCCGTAGCCCTGCTGGCCGAACTCGCCGAAGCAGCTGAAATCCTGACGGATCTGAGAGGCGGTGATGTTCATCTCCTGCCCCAGGGAGTGGGAGGAGATCCGCACCACCCCTCGGGCGCAAAGCTCCGTCAGCTGGCGGTAATATCGAGGCAGACGCCGGACGACAGCGTCGGAAATGTTCTCTTTTTTCAAGATGTGTCACTCCTGTTATCAAGTTCCATCGCAGCGTATACTGGTAGTGTAGACCAAAAACCCCTACTTGTCAATTTTTTTAACAATCTTCTCTGGATTTTTCCCTGACCCTTATTCTGAAGAAAAGCGCCGCGAAGCATCTGCTTCGCGGCGCCTGAAAGATCTGTCAAACCAGAGCCTGGAACGCCTCCACGATGGCGTCACAGCTCTCGTGCACCACCATCATCACGTAATTTCCATCGGATACCACCCGGCTGCTGTTGGTCCACAGCTCTGTGGGGCCGGGATACCAGGCGCCGGTCTCGGCCATGTAGTCCACCCGGCTCTGGAAGATCTCCTTCACGGTGTCCACATCCTTGCTGTCCGTGACCTCCACCAGGCAGAACTCGCCGTTGTTCATGCTCATCATGGTCCCCATCACCAGGCACTGTTTCGTGGACACGTCGTTGAGCCCGGCATAATAGGCATCCACCAGGTCGGCGGAAAACTGCTGCAGGGACTGGAACTCATACTGAGAGATCATGTCCTGGTAGAAGGCATTGAGATCCACAGAGGCGGCGGAACCGCTATCCTCTGCGGGCTTCTCCTCCGGCTTCTCCGTTTTCCAGTTGCACCGGACCGCGCAGGTCCGCTTCTCGCTGCCGCTGGTCACAACGATGATGGCCGTACCCGGAGCCACCGCCGTGATGGTACCGTCAGCCGCCACCGTGGCCACCTTAGGATCGCTGCTGGCGAAGGTGCACGCTCCCGGTGCACCGGTGACCTGAAGCTGGTAGGTGCTGCCGGCGGAAAAGAGAGTGAAGTCCGTGCTGCTGAGGGTCATCCCAGCAGCGGCGTCCCCGTCATCCGGCTCCGCCGCGGGAACTTCCTCCGCAGGGGTCTCGGGCTCCTCCCCGGCAGGCTCCTCCGGCATCTCCTCAGGTGCCTCCTCCTGCTGGCCGTCCTCCGGCTGCACCGTCTCTTCCTGAGTATCCTGAGACTCCTGGGCATCTTCCCCGGAAGTCTCCCCGGCACCGCAGGACGCCAGCGCCAGCATCAGCGCCATGGCCATCAAAAGGGCCAAGAGCTTGTTTTTCATGTCGTTCCTCCTCGATAAGCCGTTCTTTCCGGCTGTTTGCTGGGATTAGACGGAGGCGTCTGGGAAAAAGTTCCCCACAGCAGCAAAAAAAGAGGAAGATGGTGAAAAAGGTATTGACAGTCCATTTTTGAACCGATATACTACCCTTGTCATGTGATATGAGTTTTGTACAGAGTATCCATGCAAATATTTCTTCTGACCACCCCCTTGGGGGTCAAGGCCATACGGACAGCCGGGTCAACTGCCGAAGGCAACTGGGATGTTGCCATTATTGATTGAGTTAAAAGCTCAATTTTATAAGTTGGTTACCAAACCATCGCATGGAAGCATGCATCAACTTGTAAAACGGTCAATAAGAGTAGTAAAAGTAAGTATTTGCTATATAGACTCTGTATGAAGCTGCATGGAGCAACTCCCCTCAATGAGGCGGAGGGGGCCTCTCTGCGGGGAGGCGCCGCGCGCACCGGGAAGTATTTTCCACTGCGCTGCGGTCCATCGTGCGAAAGACGGTTTTGCAGGCAATGTGCATGGATGCGCATTGCCTGCTTTTTTCCGCGCCTGCAGGCAGAAAATCGGCCCGGGACACCGGGCCACAGGAGGACGACGGATATGGCAGACAAGCTGAGACTTTACGGATTCAACAACCTGACCAAGGCGCTGAGCTTCAACATCTACGACGTATGCTACGCCAAGTCCGCCCGGGAGCAGAGGGACTACATCGCCTACATCGACGAACAGTACAACTCCGAGCGGCTGACCAACATCCTCACCACCCTGACGGACATGATCGGCGCCAAGGTCCTCAACATCGCCAAGCAGGACTACGAGCCGCAGGGTGCCTCTGTCACCATCCTCATCGCCGAGGGGTCCATGATCCCCGCCGGGGAGACCCAGCTGGCCCACCTGGATAAAAGCCATGTGACGGTGCACACTTATCCGGAGTACCATCCGGAGACCAGCCTGGCCACCTTCCGGGTGGACATCGACGTGGCCACCTGCGGCGAGATCACGCCCCTTTCCACCCTGGACTATCTCATCGGGTCCTTCGACTCCGACATCATCACCATGGACTATCGGGTCCGGGGCTTCACCCGGGACATGTCCGGCCGGAAGCTGTTCATGGATCACCATGTAGCCTCCATCCAGGACTACATCAACCCCGAAACACTGCGCCGCTACGATGCGGTGGATGTGAATGTCTATGGATCCAACCTGTTCCACACCAAGATGATGGTCAAGGAGATCGATCTGCAGAACTACCTCTTCAAGACCGACGTCTACGAGCTGCCGCCCCAGACCCGGCTGGCTATCATGAACAATCTGCGCCGGGAGATGATCGAGATCTTCAGCGGGCGCAACATCTACTAAAAGGAGATCGCCATGGATCAGACCAGAGCGCCCATTTATGAGGCGCTGGAGCACTTCCGGAAAATGCGGGTGGTGCCCTTTGACGTCCCCGGCCACAAGCGGGGCCGGGGCAACCCGGAGCTGGTGCGGCTGCTGGGCGAGCAGTGCGTGGGGATGGACGTGAACTCCATGAAACCCCTGGACAACCTCTGCCACCCCATCTCCGTCATCCGGGAGGCGGAGGAACTGGCGGCGGACGCCTTCGGCGCCGCCCACGCCTTTTTGATGGTGGGGGGCACCACCTCCGCCGTGCAGAGCATGGTGCTCTCCGTGGTCAAACACGGGGAGAAGATCATCCTCCCCCGCAACGTCCACCGCAGCGTCATGGGCGCGCTGGTGCTGTGCGGCGCGGTGCCGGTGTACGTGAACCCCGAGTGTGACGAGCGGCTGGGCATCCCCCTGGGGATGCGGCTTTCCGAGGTGGAGCGGGCCATCCGGCAGAACCCGGACGCCAAAGCCGTGCTTGTGAACAATCCCACCTACTACGGCATCTGCTCTGACCTGCGCGGCATCGTCGACCTGGTCCATCGCAGCGGGATGCTGTGCCTGGTGGACGAGGCTCACGGCACCCACTTCTACTTCCACGACGGCCTGCCTGTTTCCGCCATGGCGGCGGGAGCGGATCTGGCCGCCGTCTCCATGCACAAGTCCGGCGGCAGCCTCACCCAGAGCAGCCTCCTGCTCACCGGCCCGGGCGTGTCCCCGGGCTACGTCCGGCAGATCATCAACCTCACCCAGACCACCAGCGGTTCTTACCTGCTGCTCTCCAGCCTGGACATCGCCCGGCGGAACCTGGCCCTGCGGGGCCGGACGGAATTCGGCCGGGTGATGGAGATGGCGGAGTACGCCCGCAGCGAGATCAACGCCGTGGGCGGCTACTACGCCTTCGGCCGGGAGCTCATCAATGGCGGCAGCATCTACGACTTCGACGTCACCAAGCTCTCGGTGAACACCCTGGATGTGGGCCTTGCCGGCATCGAGGTCTACGACCTGCTGCGGGACGAGTACGACATCCAGATCGAGTTCGGCGACCTGGGCAACATCCTGGCCTACCTCTCCATCGGGGACCGCCCCCGGGAGGTGGAGCGGCTGGTGGGCGCCCTCAGCGAGGTGCGCCGCCGGTTCGGCAAGCCCGGCGCGGAACTGATGAAGCAGGAGTACATCGACCCGGAGGTGGCCGTCTCCCCCCAGGAGGCCTTCTATGCCCCCAAGCGGCGGCTGCCCCTGGAGGAGACCGTGGGATACGTGTGCAGCGAGTTCGTCATGTGCTATCCCCCCGGCATCCCCATTCTGGCCCCGGGAGAGCGCATCACCCGGGAGATCATCGCATACATCCGGTACGCCAAGGAAAAGGGCTGCTCCATGACCGGCCCCGAGGACGCGGACATCGCCTTCCTCAACGTACTGGCTTGAAGGAAGGAGTCAGGAATGGAATTTTGGTTCAGCGAGCGCCAGACCCCCAATGTGAAGCTCTCCATCCGGGTGGACCGGCAGCTCTACAGCGGCAAAAGCGAATTCCAGCGCATCGACGTGTTCGAGTCCCCGGAGTTCGGCCGCTTCCTCACCCTGGACGGGTACATGATGCTTACGGAAAAGGACGAGTTCATCTACCATGAGATGATCGTCCACCCAGCCATGGCGGTACACCCCCATGTGCGGGACGTGCTGGTCATCGGCGCCGGCGACGGCGGTGTCATCCGGGAGCTGGTTCGCTATCCGGAGATCCAACACATCGACATGGTGGAGATCGACCCCCTGGTGGTGGAAGTGTGCAAACAGTACCTCCCCGGCACCGCCCGCTGCCTGGACGACCCCCGGCTCACCATCCACTACCAGGACGGGCTGAAGTTTGTCCGCTCCCCTCAGGACCGGTACGATCTCATCATCGTGGACTCCACGGACCCCTTCGGCCCCGGCGAGGGCCTCTTCACCCGGGAGTTCTACGGCAACTGCTACAAGGCTCTGCGCGCCGACGGCATCATGGTCAACCAGCACGAGAGCCCCTTCTACGAAGAGGACGCCCTGGCCTGCCAGCGGGCCCACAAGCGGATCGTGGAGTCCTTCCCCATCAGCAAGGTCTATCAGGCCCACATCCCCACCTATCCCTCCGGCCACTGGCTCTTCGGCTTTGCCAGCAAGAAATACCACCCTCTCCGGGATCTGGACGAGGAGCGCTGGAACGCCCGGGACCTCGCCTGCCACTATTACACCACCACCCTGCACAAGGGGGCGTTCTACATCCCCGCCTACGTAGAGGAGCTTTTGAAACATGTTGAGTCCGCAGATTGACGTTTTCATGGGGTGCGACGCCGCCTTCGACCAAGCCGAGACCGTGCTCTTCGGCGCCCCCTTCGACTCCACCACCTCCAACCGTCCCGGCACACGCTTCGGCCCCTCCGCCCTGCGGCGGGAATCCTACGGCCTGGAGCTGTACAGCCCCTACCAGGATCGGGACCTCAGCGACCGTTCGGTCCTGGACAGCGGCGACATCGAGCTGCCCATGGGCAGCTCCGCCCTGGCCCTGGAGGCCATCCAGGCCCGGACCGCGGAGATCCTGGCCGCCGGGAAGCGGCCCTTCCTGCTGGGCGGGGAGCATCTGGTGACCCTGGGGGCCTTCCGGGCCGTTTATGAGAAGTTCCCGGAGGTGTGCATCCTCCACTTCGACGCCCACACGGACCTCCGGCAGGAGTACCTGGGCGTGGAGCTGTCCCACGCCTGCGTCATCCGCCGCTGTTGGGACCTCACCGGAGACGGCCGCATCTTCCAGTTCGGCATCCGTTCCGGGGACCGGTCCGAGTGGCTGTGGGGCAACGATCATGTCTCCACCCATCCCTTTGACCTGGAAGGCCTGGAGGATGCTGTCGCCATGCTGGGTGACAGGCCTGTTTACTTCACAGTGGATCTGGACGTGCTGGACCCCTCGGTCTTTCCCGGCACCGGCACCCCGGAGCCCGGCGGCGTGTCCTTCGAGGCGCTGCGGAAGGCCGTGACGCTGGTGTGCGGCCGGTGCAACGTGGTGGGCTGCGACGTCAACGAGCTGTCCCCGCCCTATGATCCCAGCGGCGTTTCCAACGCCGTGGCGGCCAAGATCGTCCGGGAGATGCTGCTGGCGTTTCCCGATCACAACTAAAACCATTCAGGAGGAATCAGATATGGCAAAGGCTCTCATCATCGGTTGCGGCGGCGTGGCCGGCGTGGCCATCCACAAGTGCTGCCAGAACAGCGACGTCTTTGAGGAGATCTGCATCGCCAGCCGCACCCTCAGCCGGTGCGAGGCAGTCAAAAAGGAGCTGGAGGGCAAGACCCGTACCAGGATCACCATCGAGCAGGTGGATGCCGACGACGTTCAGCAGGTCATCGCCCTGATCCGGAAGGTCCAGCCGGACCTCGTCATGAACATCGCCCTTCCCTACCAGGACCTCACCATCATGGACGCGTGCCTGGCCTGCGGCGTCAACTACATGGACACCGCCAACTACGAACCGGAGGACATCGAGGCCCCCGCTTGGCGGGCCGTGTATGAAAAGCGCTGCAAGGAGGAGGGCTTCTCCGCCTACTTCGACTACTCCTGGCAGTGGGCCTACAAGGAGAAGTTCGAAAAGGCGGGCCTCACCGCCCTCCTGGGTTCCGGCTTCGATCCCGGCGTCACCCAGGCCTACTGCGCCTACGCCCAGAAGCACCTCTTCGACGAGATCCACACCATCGACATCCTGGACTGCAACGGCGGCGACCACGGCTATCCCTTCGCCACCAACTTCAACCCCGAGATCAACCTCCGGGAGGTGTCCGCCCCCGGCTCCTACTGGGAGGACGGACACTGGGTGGAGATCCCCCCCATGTCCATCAAGCGGGAGTATGACTTCGACCAGGTGGGCAGAAAGGACATGTACCTCCTCCACCACGAAGAGATCGAGTCCCTGGCCAAGAACATCCCCGGCGTCAAGCGCATCCGCTTCTTCATGACCTTCGGCCAGAGCTACCTCACCCACATGAAGTGTCTGGAGAACGTGGGCATGCTCTCCACCACCCCCGTGGAGTTTGAGGGCCACCAGATCGTGCCCATCCAGTTCCTCAAGGCCCTGCTGCCCGATCCCGCCTCCCTGGGCCCCCGCACCGTGGGCAAGACCAACATCGGCTGCATCTTCACCGGCGTCAAGGATGGCAAGGAAAAGACCGCCTATATCTACAATGTCTGCGACCATCAGGCGTGCTACAAGGAAGTGGGCTCCCAGGCCATCAGCTACACCACCGGCGTCCCCGCTATGATCGGCGCCATGATGCTGCTGACCGGCAAGTGGTCCAAGCCCGGCGTCTACACCGTGGAGGAGTTCGATCCCGATCCCTACATGGACGCCCTGAACCAGTGGGGCCTGCCCTGGCAGATCCAGGAGAACCCCGCCCTGGTGGACTGATGGACCGGTTCGAGACTCTGCGCACCCCCGCCTTCGTGGTGGATGAAGCCCGGGTGGTGCGCAATCTGGAGGTCCTGCGGGACATGGCGGACCGGTCCGGGGCAAAGATCCTGCTGGCCCAGAAGGCCTTTTCCATGTTTCATGCCTATCCCCTGCTCTCCCGGTATCTCGCCGGCACCACCGCCAGCGGCCTCTATGAGGCGCGTCTTGCCAGGGAACACTTTCCCGGCGAGGTCCACGTGTTCTCCCCCGCCTACCGGGAGGAGGACTTTCAGGAGCTGCTGACGTATGCCGATCACTTCGTGTTCAACTCCCCCGCCCAGGTGGAGCGGTACGCCCCCCGGGCCAGGGCGGCGGGAAAGCAGG
>CALWXB010000016.1 GCA_944385405.1 uncultured Oscillospiraceae bacterium
GGAGGAGGCGGCCGTGGACGTTGGCTGCGGCGTGGAGATGCTCCACACCTACTCCCTGATCCACGACGATCTGCCCTGCATGGACAATGACGACCTGCGCCGCGGAAAGCCCACCAGCCACAAGGTATTTGGCGAGTGCATCGCGACCCTGGCAGGTGATGCTCTTCAGGCGGCGGCCTTTGAAACAGTACTCACTGCCCCCGGCCCTTGGCCTGCAGATGCCACTGCGCCCATGCGGGCTGCGGCGCTGCTGGCTGCGGCGGCAGGGGAGAGCGGCATGTGCGGCGGCCAGTATCTGGACACGGTAGGCGACGGACAGCCCCATACTCTGGAGGAACTGACGGAGATCAACGACAAAAAGACCGGCGCACTGCTGCGGGCTGCCTGCATGATGGGTATAGCCGCAGCGGCAGGGGAGCGGCTGGTGGATAGTGCCTGCATGGAAGCCGCGCGGGATTATGCCACCGCGCTGGGACTGGCGTTTCAGATCCGGGATGACATCCTGGATGCCACATCTACCACCGAAGTGCTGGGCAAACCTGTGGGTTCCGACGCGGCCAATGAAAAAACCACCTATGTGACGCTGTTGGGCGCGGAAGCCTGTGAGAAGCAGGTGTTGGCCTACACGGAACAAGCCAAGGCGGCGCTGGACCGTGGCGTCTGGCCCGGCGGTACCGAGTTCCTGGCGGCGCTGGCGGATTCTTTGGCTGTACGAGGCATGTAAAATATAAAAAAGATCCCCGCCTGAAGCGGGGATCTTTTTTTATCGTCCGGATTTACTTGGCCAAGACTTTCTTCAGCTTGGCAAAGCGAGGCAGGGAATCCTGCTTGGGCAGCTTGGGTTCTCCCTGAATCAGAGGCAGCGCATAGTCGATAAAGGGCTTCTCCACGCCGTCATGCGTGGCGTTGATCCACTCCAGCGGGACCTTCTTCTCCGTGTTGGCCACGTCAGTCAGATTCAGCAGCTTGGTCTTGCAGACGTACTTGCCGTCTTCATAGGTACGCTCAAAGCCCACCATTTTATCCGTGATGCCGTTGACTGCGTTCTCCACGGCGGCCTTGCCGGCCATGTAGCTCTCCTCGATGTCGGTCTCAGAGGCCAGATGTGCGCCGCAGCGCTGCAGCAGGCTCAGCTCGATGCCGCGGACCTTGGCGCCGGTCTTCTGCTTGACCGCGTCGGCCAGCATGGCAGCAAGGCCGCCCAGCTGGGCATGGCCAAAGCCGTCGGTAGCGGAGGTCTTGGCTTCGGAGACGAAAGAACCATCGGCATAGTGGATGCCTTCAGAGACGGCCACCATGCAGTTGCCCTTCTCCTTATAAATGCGGTCCACATCCGCCAGGAACTTGTCCATGTCGAAGTCCACCTCGGGCAGGTACACCAGATCGGGACCGGCACCGTAAGCGGTGGCCAGGGAGGCAGCTGCTGCCAGCCAGCCGGCATGACGGCCCATGATTTCGATGACGCACACCAGGCCGGTGTCGTAGACCCGGGCATCCTGATAGACTTCCATGCAGGAAGTGGCGATGTACTTGGCCGCAGAGGCATAGCCGGGGCAGTGGTCTGTACCAAAGAGGTCGTTGTCGATGGTCTTGGGCACACCCATCACACGGCACTCATAGCCCACCTTCTGCATGTACTTGGAGATCTTGTTGCAGGTATCCATGGAGTCATTGCCGCCGTTATAGAAGAAATAACGGACATCATATTTCTTAAAGATCTCCAGGATGCGCTTATAGTCGGTGTCGTCCACATCCGGATCCTTCATCTTATAACGGCAGGAACCAAGCGCAGAGGAGGGAGTGTACTTGAGCAGCTCCAGCTCAGCGGGATCCTCCTCACCCATGTCGAACAAACGATCGTTCAAAACGCCCTTGATGCCGTGCTCTGCACCGAACACGCGGGTAATGTTGGGATTCTTCAATGCCGTGTCAATGACGCCGTATGCGCTGGCGTTGATGACGGAAGTGGGACCGCCGGATTGGCCGATGATGCATGCGCCTTTCAGTTCACTCATGGGAATTCCTCCTCAAGCATTTTCTTCCAAAGAGGGCAAACGGGCATACCGCTGCCTTTTTCTTATCATAACATTCAAAAAATAAATTGTAAATACTTGCATTTTAAAATCGTTGTGATATTATATAGAAGGAAATCGTTTTCGCCTTCTTCAATCGTTCATTTACGACAAACAAATCCCGTTAATTGCAGTGATGGTGGACGTTTTGAAGCGGCGGGACAAATATTATTCAGGAGATGATCGTTATGCCACTGGTTACCACGACTGAGATGTTCAAGAAGGCCTATAACGGCGGCTATGCCATTGGTGCTTTCAACGTCAACAACATGGAGATCGTTCAAGGCATCACGGAGGCAGCCAAGGATCTGGAAGCCCCCTTGATCCTGCAGGTATCCAAGGGAGCCCGCGCCTACGCCAACCATACTTATCTCATCAAGCTGGTGGAAGCCGCTGTCATCGAAACAGGCCTGCCCATCTGCCTGCATCTGGATCATGGCGACAGCTTTGAGACCTGCAAGAGCTGCATCGACGGCGGCTTTACCTCCGTCATGATCGACGCCTCCTCCAAGCCCTTTGCTGAGAACATCGAGATCACCAAGAAGGTGGTCGAGTATGCCCACGACCACGGCGTAGTGGTGGAAGCCGAGCTGGGCGCTCTGGCCGGCATTGAGGACGAAGTGAAAGTTTCCGCTGAGCAGTCCCACTACACCAAGCCTGAAGAGGTGGAGGAGTTCGTCACCAAGACCGGCTGTGACTCCCTGGCCATCGCCATCGGCACCAGCCACGGCGCTTACAAGTTCACTGCCGCGCAGTGCACCCGCAATGAAAAGGGTGAGCTGGTTCCGCCCCCGCTGCGTTTTGACATTCTGGATGAGGTTGTCAAGCGTCTGCCCGGCTTCCCCATCGTACTCCACGGCTCTTCTTCCGTGCCCCAGAACTTCGTAAAGATGATCAACGAGAACGGCGGCAAGATGCCCGACGCTGTGGGCATCCCTGAAGAGCAGCTGCGCCAGGCCGCCAAGAGCGCCGTGTGCAAGATCAACATCGACTCCGATCTGCGCCTGGCCATGACTGGTACCATCCGGCAGTTCTTCAATGAGCATCCTGACAAGTTCGATCCCCGCGAGTACCTCAAGCCCGCCCGCCAGGCCATCAAGGATCTGGTCTCCCATAAGATCGTGGACGTGCTTGGCTGCGACCACAAGGCTTTCTGATTTTCTCCCGGTCCTGAAAGCGGAGGCGCAATGCGCCTCCGCTTTTTTCGTATCCTTTTCTCTCTGCGTGCATAGGATGGGAAAGAGGGAGGGGGAGTCCAATGCGCTTTTTCCGAGATTACAACCGTTCCGCTGCTGTTCGATACGCCCACAAATGGGCTTACGGACGGAATCCACGGTTTTACGATTACGAAAACCTAGGCGGAGATTGTACCAATTTTGCGTCCCAATGCATCTACGCAGGCTGCGGCGTCATGAATTTCACACCCACCTATGGCTGGTATTATATTGACGCGGATCAGAAGGCTCCGGCCTGGACCGGCGTACCGTATCTCTGGAATTTTCTCACCCGGAGCGGACCATCCATCGGTCCGGTTGGGCAGCCCTGCCAGATGGAGGATCTCCGGCCGGGGGATATCGTGCAGCTCTCCTTTCGGGATGGTGTCTTTCAGCATACTCCCGTGGTAGTCTCCGTAGGATGGCCGGTAACGCCGGATAACGTATTGGTAGCGGCCCACAGTTATGACGCAGACAATCGGCCCCTTGCCACTTATACATACCAGGAGATCCGGTTTCTGCACATCATCGGCACCATGCGGCCATAGCTGAGATTTAACGTTTTATTCACAATTTTTTTGAGGCGGATTGCTATCATGGAATCATCACGCGAAAAGGGAGAGATTTCCATGAAAAGATTGCTTTCTGCCCTGACTGCCCTGACGCTGATCCTGACGCTGGCCCTTCCGACAGCCAGTGCATACAGCGACATTCCGGCTTCCGGCACACTGTCGGAGGAGGTATGGAAGGCCGTGGATTACGGCCTCATGAACGGTTACTCTCCAAGCACCTTCGGATACGGAGACTCCATGACCCGCGCCCAGTTTCTGACAGTGGTCGGCCGGATGATGGGCTGGTTTGAAAACGCCCAGACGGCGGAGGCCCAGATCACACCCGCCATGCAGGTGCCTCAGAATATTTCCACCACATACTGGACCGCCATCAGCGATGCTGTAAAATACCAAGTGGTGGACGATGACATTCCCTTCCGGCCAAACGCGGCCGTGACCCGCGGGGAGATGGCGGAGATCCTGGTCCGGGCACTGGGGCTCAAGGGCGCAGCATCCATTGCAGAAAAAGAGATGAGCCTGCCATTTTCCGATGTCACCAGCGGAAAGGGATATGTGGCCATTGCCTATGCCATCGGCATGACCAACGGCACGTCAGCCACCACGTTTTCCCCCAATGCCACAGCCACCCGCGCCCAGGCGGCGGCCATGCTGGTACGGATCTATGAGAAGATGGAGACGGCCAGCGGCTTCGTTCACGGCTTCTATGCCCTGTCCTCGTACAGTCAGCTCAGCTGCGCCTCCCGTATGAATGCCGTCAGTGCGGGCTGGAGCCGGATGACCTGGGATGGAACCACAGCGCTGCTCTCCACCACCAGCGCAAACAGCAACGAATACTACGTGCCCACCGGCTATAGTGAAGTCACGGATTACATGCAGTCCAACGGTGTCAAGCTGCATCTGAGTGTATTTATGGATGCTGCAGGCGGTGTGCGGGAGCTGCTGGCTTCCGCAGAGGGCAGAACGCAGGCGGTGGCTCAGATCGTAAATGAGCTGACCGTCGAATACAAAAGCATCGGCCGCAATCCCTACAGCGGCGTCACCATCGACTTCGAGGGCCTGCGCAGCGCCCAAAAGGCGGACTTTACTGCCTTCCTGCAGGAGCTTTCCACGCAGTTGGACAAGCTGAACAAGTCTCTGTATGTCTGCGTGGCACCAGCGCTCACCGGCGGTGCCTACTATGACGGATACGATTACCGTGCCATCGGTGATCTTGCGGATCAGGTGATCCTGATGGCTTACGATTTTGAGGCCCGGGATGCAAGTATCTATCTGGGCAGCAATATTGCCGAAAGCTCCGGCTTTGCGGAATCCACCCGGAATGCCCCTGCCGGACAGGTGTTCTGGGCTCTGCTGGCCATCACCAATGGTTCCACTGGCGTACGGGATCCGGGAAAGGTACTGCTGGGGATCAGCAGCAAAAATGTCGCCTGGAAAGTGGATGAAAACGGCTGCCTGCTCTCCGCGCAGCCGGTATATCTCTCCAACGATGCTGCCCATTCCTATCTCTCCCAGGCCGTATCCGGCGCGGCGGGTTCCGTGGTCACGGAGACCTATGTCATCGCAGCAGGCGGGGACGGCACCCGGTATTTCCTGTGGCGGGAGGATCCGATGCAGAATCTCCAGTCCGCCAAGCTCTTAGGTATCACAGGTGTCTCTCTCTGGCGTTTGGGAACACTGCCCATGTACAGCGATTGGAGCTGGTCCGATCTGCTCCGCTGATTTTCCAAGCTCCGGCGCTTTCTTTTGAAAGCGCCGGAGCTTCCATCTTAAAAAAATTGTATCTGTATGAATGGATTCTGCGTGCCGGATCGTGTTATCATCAAAGGGCGAATCCGCCCGGCATCAGAAATGGAGGAATGGACACATGAAAAAAGGACTCATCGGTCTCCTGGCGGCAGTCATGCTGCTGACTGCCGGCACCGGGGCGTTGGCAGCAGGGCGCGGCATCTGCCGCAGCAGCGTGGATTGCCGCTATACGGACACCAACAACGATGGGGTGTGCGACATCTGCGGGGCTGCCGCAGGATGCAGATCCGCCTGCCGCAGGGGTAGTGTGGATTCTGACGGCGATGGAATCTGTGACAACACTGCCGTTTGTGTTCGTACCATCGGCACGGGCCATCATGGCGGAGGCCATCGCCGCTGACAGAAGGGAGCGGTATGCGGAGCGAGGAAGCGCTGATCAGAGCCATCGATCGGTATGCCGATACTGTTCGGCGGCTCTGTATGATCCATCTGAAAAATCAGGCTGATACCGAGGACATATTTCAAACGGTGTTTTTGAAATATGCCCTTAGCTCCGTTTCCTTTGAAGACGACGAACATGAGAAGGCCTGGCTCATCCGGGTGACCCTCAATGCCTGCCGGGACCTTCTGAAGCGTGTATTCCGCAGCCGCACGGTATCCCTGGAGTCGCTTGGAGAACAGCCTGCGCCGATACCGCCGGACTACCGGGAGGTGCTGGAAGCAGTATTGGCCCTGCCGCAGGCCTATCGAGACGTGGTATATCTTCACTACTATGAAGAGTACACCGCTCCGCAAATCGGTCAGATCCTTGGGAAAAATGTCAATACAGTCTACACGCTTCTGTCACGTTCCAGGCAGATGCTGCGGGAAAGGCTGGGAGGTGACGCGGATGCATGAGCAGATAAAAGCGGCGTTCGATACCGTCCGTGCGGAACAATCGCTGAAGGACCGGACCCGGGCTGCTGTGGTACAACAGATGCAACGCAGCAGCCGGTCCAGGATGCTTTTCCGCGGCCTGGCCGCTGCGTGTCTGCTGGCCTTTTTGGCAGGCGGACAGTGGCTGTATTTTATGCCCACAGCGGAGATCAGCATTGACATAAATCCCTCTGTGGAACTGCAGGTCAACCGGTTTGACCGGGTCATTGATGCCAGCGGATACAACGAAGATGGGGAACGACTTTTGGAATCGGTCCAGGTCCGATTTACGAACTATCAGGTTGCTCTGCAGCGCATTCTGGAATGCGAATCCGTGGCAGAGCTGCTGGCCGAAAATGAGGAGCTTAGCATAGCCGTGGTAGGGCCTGACAATGCCCAGTGCGCCCGGATGATCACCCAGATCCGGAATTGCACAAGAAATCAGGAAAACGCCCACTGCTACCACACCGACATTCAGGCAGTCTCCGACGCCCATGAACTGGGCCTCTCTTATGGAAAATACAGTGCTTTCCTGACACTGCAGGCCCTGGATCCCAGTGTCACAGCCGAAGAGGTCCAGGGGATGACCATGCGGGAGATCCGGGAACAGATCGAATCCCTGAGCGGAGAAGGGGAGGCGGCAGGAGGGGGGAACCTCCATGGACAGGGATACGGGCTCCACGGGCATCATTGAACAACACGCGCGGAAAACCCAGCCTCCGATGCTTTCGGAGGCTGGGTTTTTAAAGTTTCCCTTTCTTTTTCACATGTGACAGGGGATTTGCCTTTGCAGCAATGCGCAGAGATTCATTATCGATATGCGTATAGATCTCTGTGGTATTCAGGTGATCGTGTCCCAGAACCTCCTGAACGGCACGTACATCCACGCCGTTTTGCAGCATCAACGTGGCAGCCGTATGACGGAGCTTGTGTGACGAGTACTCCGAAGCGTCGATCCCGGCCTCGGCCAGTCGTTTTTTCACCATGGCATGAACGGTGGAACGACTCATCCGCTCATTTTGTGCAGACAAAAACAGGGCATCGGCATCCCGGCCCGTAATGGGCCTGCGGACTGCCAAATACTGCCGCAGCGCTGACTGGCAGGCGTCATTCAAATAGATGATGCGTACTTTATTGCCTTTTCCCAAAACCCGCAGCGCATCATCCTGAATGTCCCGAAGATTCAATCCTACCAATTCGGAGATCCGCAGTCCGCAGTTGAGGAACAGCGTCAAAATACAGTAATCCCGTTCCTGATTCTTACCACTGACAGAATCCAGCAGCTGTACGCTTTCGTCCAAGGTCAGGTATTTCGGCAGTGATTTTCGCAGCTTGGGAGAGTCCAGATCTTTGACAGGATTTTCACGAAGTAAGTGCATTTTATTGGTGAGATACTGGTAAAAGGAACGGATCGTGGCGATCTTCCTGGCTCTGGAAGCAGCGCTGAGCCCATAATCTGTGTTTCTGCTGTTATGGAATCGCGCGCGGTCCCGGCTGAGATACGTCATATAGCCATAGATATCCGTCAGCGTGACCGTGGAAACGAAGTCCAGATCCACATCCAGGATCCCGATCTCATCCAGCGGCTTGCCAGCCAGTGCAGGATCCCGGGCTTGTTTCAGATAGCGGAAAAAATTCCGCAGATCCAAAAAGTATTCGTCCACGGTGCGCTTGGAATGCGCCTTGATGTTTTCATGATACGCCAAAAAATCCCGCAGGATCTGCGGCGCCTCAGTGCGGTAATCGTTCATGAGAAATCTCGGGGAATCGGACGGGAGCGGTGTTTTACCCTCCCCTAAATTGAACAAAATTTTTATTTTGTTCAATTTCGTGTATCCCCGCAAAGCCTCCTTCCCCAGATGATAAAATACCCGCTGTCGGGCAAGCTATGGATATCACACACGATAAAATGACAGGAAGCGAGTGATGATGCATGAATTTCATTCCCTGTACCAGTGCGTGTGTCTATCAGTCGGATGGATGCTGCATGCTGGAAAGCGCCAGTGCAGCCGGGATACCGTCTCTGGGCGGTGCCTGTGTGCATTTCATTCCCGCCGCAGAGCCGCTCGGATCGCCTCACCGATATTGTGTGCCGGGATCAGCTCCAGCCCCGGATAAGACTCCGCCGCACGGTGCGCCGGAATGACGCATCTCCGGAAACCCAGCCTGTGTACCTCGGAGATGCGCTGATCCAGGTGATTGACGGTACGCAGCTCCCCCGTCAGTCCAACCTCTCCGATGGCCACCAGGTCCCTTGGAACGGGCCTGTCCAAATAACTGGAAGCCAGCGCCACCACTGCGGCCAGATCTGCAGCGGGCTCGTCCAGCCACAGTCCGCCGATGATGTTCAGATAGGCGTCACAGGCAGAGACCTTGAGCCCTCCCCGCTTCTCCAGCACCGCCATCAGCATGGCTGCCCGGTTGTAGTCAAATCCGTTGCTGGTGCGGCGGGGACTTCCTCCGGCGCTGCCTACCACCAAAGCCTGGATCTCCGCCAAAACGGGCCGTGCACCCTCCATGACACAGGTAACACAGGTCCCGGGTGCATCATCCGGACGCCCGGAGAGCAGCATCTCCGAAGGATTCTCCACCTCTGCAAGGCCTGAATCCCGCATTTCAAAAACCCCGATCTCGTTGGTGGCACCAAAACGGTTTTTGGCCGCCCGCAGGATGCGGTAGGATGTGTGCTGATCCCCTTCAAAGTAGAGCACACAATCCACCATGTGTTCCAGTACCTTGGGGCCGGCAATGGAACCCTCCTTGTTGACGTGACCAATGACAAAAATCGTGATCCCCTGCCCTTTGGCCAGCTGCATCAATGCCATGGTACACTCCTTCACCTGGCTGATGCTGCCGGCCGGAGATTCCAATCCGGTATTGTAAAGCGTTTGGATGGAGTCTACGATCAAAACATCCGGCGCTTCTGCCGCCACGGACTCCAGCACATCTCCCAAACTAGTCTCAGAGATCACATACAGGCTGCTGCTTTCCACACGCAGGCGCTTGGCGCGGAGCTTCAGCTGATGCTCGGATTCCTCGCCGGATACATATAAGACCTTGGAAAATTCGCATAGTTTGCTGCAGATCTGCAGCATCAGCGTGGACTTTCCGATACCGGGAGCACCACCCACCAGCACCAGCGACCCCTTCACTGCGCCGCCGCCCAGCACCCGATCCAGCTCCCCCATTCCTGTTGGAAAGCGGATCTCCTCATCGGTCTTAAGCTCTGTCACCGGACAGGCGCGGCGCGGGAATGCGCCTCCGCCTTTTCCGGAAGCCTGACTCCGCAGCGGTTTAACGGGTTCCGGCTGCTCCACAATGGTATTCCACGCTCCGCAGGCAGGGCACTTCCCCGCCCATTTGGGCGTCTCATTTCCGCAGGATGTACAGTAAAACATCGTCTTTTGCTTCATGATTCGTTTCCTTCCGATAGACCTTTGAAGAATCCGGCAGTGATGGCCACGGCCAGCCTGCACTGATGACCGGCTTGCTGCAGGCGCAGCGTTTCCTCCGGATTGGACAGGAATCCGCATTCTACCAATACTCCAGGGGCCGTAATCTGCCGCATCAGGTAAATGGTGGAAGCAATGGGTTTTGCTTCTTTTGCCCGATGAGTATTGATGGCTTGGTTCAGTGCATCCTGAATGGATACCGCCAATCTCTCGGCACCAGCCTGCTGATTCCAAAACGCCTGCGCACCGTAAGTCACTACAGAGGACGGCAGGCTGTTTTGATGGATGCTCAGCAGCATCGCTCCGGGAATTCCATTGACAATCTCCACTCGTTGGCGAAGATCCGATGCCTTTTTCTCTTGAATGGTCCTGGCCTCTTCCTGGTGGATGGACACATCCGCTATCCGGGTCATCTGCGTTTTGACGCCGGAAAAGCGCAGCAGTTCCTGCAGGCGCAGCGCGATCTCCAAATTGAGTCCGCTCTCCTCCACTCCGTCGGGCGATACGGCGCCGCCATCCTCCCCGCCGTGTCCCGGGTCCAGTACCACGGTAAGCGCTGCTGCTTCCGATGCAGAAAAGACAGGTTTCGCGATCTGACTCTCCAAAAACGCAGTACTTCCCAGAAAGGCAATGCAGCAGGCTGCAGCCGCCAGGAGAAGCCAGCGCTTGCTTATCACGATGATCATGGACCATCCCCCCTGCCGGAATCTTATGGCGGGGGGATCGTCCCTCATGACAAATTATAGCGGTTCACCATTCCGAAATCAAGGGCAGGCTCCTCCACCGCTGCTGCCGCATAGTCTGTAACAGGCGCGGAGCCATTCCGCGCGCTCTTCAAAAGGAGGTATCCATTGCCTATGGAGAACCAGAAACCATCCGCCACCCCCTGCGGCTCCGATCAGGGCTCCCTGCCCGGCTGCTGCGCGTCGCTGGCGTTTCCCTTTATTGCTATGCAGGAATCGAACCCCGTGCGGCTGAGCCGGATGGAAGCTCTCCAGACCGGTACGCTGTTCCCCGGTCTGGATCTGCCTTTCAAAGCGGCCATCCAGGCCAAAACGAAGATGGCCAACACAGCGCTTGTAGAGCTGATGGCCCTGGACTTTGCCGTGGATGAGCTGGGATTGTATCTCACCACCCACCCGCAGGATCAGGAGGCACTGCAGCTGTATTGGTCCTATATCAAACTCTCGGAAGAGGGCCGGGAAAAATACAAAAAGACCTACGGTCCCTTGCTGCAGACCGACCTGACACCTGAAGACGGCTATGCCTGGCTGCAGGATCCGTGGCCCTGGGACAAAGGAGGGAACACGTAATGTTTGTATACGAGAAAAAACTGCAGTATCCGGTACGGATCAAAAATACCAATCCCAAGCTGGCAGCACTGATCATCTCCCAATACGGCGGACCAAATATCAATAAACTATAAAAAGGCAAGCGGGAATCAGCTTGATTCCCGCTTACCTTCTATCCATCCAGCCTGGGGATGATGTTCCAGGGATCATACTCCGACCGACCGTACCATGGCGCGTCGTCCAGCGTGCTTTCCTTGTATCCCGCAGCGTAGTACAGCGCCGTTTTCTGGGCGTTGTTCAGGTCCATGGAGTCGATGAACTGCATCACCTTCCGCTTCAGGGAGCCGCTGATGGTCTTTCCCATGGGGCCCTTGTCTGTGCTGAGGCCAGAAATGCCCTCCAGGAAGGAGACGAACTGTTCCGGCGTCACACCGCTCTGATAGGCGTCCGCAAGACCCTCATATTCCGATTCGGTCATCACTACCCGCAAGGCTTCCATCTGTTCCCGTTCCGACAATCCGGCACGCACCATTTCATGATACTTTTGGTATCGACTTGTCTCCGCTTCTTTTCCTTCCCATTCCATTGCACGGAACAAAATTGCTGTGGCCGGATCGATTCTCTCCGCTTCTACCTCAAGCATCCATTTCGGAGGTGTGTAGTCGCTTACGCTGGCACGCGCCATGGCGTCCGCATAAGAATATATTTCATCTATTGCATGAACTTTTCCCTCATCTGTTAAAGTTTCAAATGCTGCATTTTCCATAATATCAGTGATAATCTGATATGAATCGTTTCCTCTTTTTGTCGCATACCGGATATATTGATCCGCAGTAAGATCAATTCGTTCCCCGTCCACAGTAAAATATCGAGGCGCCCTGTCCGGCAGAACGTCTCTGCTTCCGGTTCTTGAGTAGATTTCCTGGATTTCCTGATCCACCGGTGTCTCATTTACCTCGGAAAGGTAGGCTGGGTTGAAAAAGTTGTTGAGAATCCTATACGGCAGGTCTCCTGTTTGTTCTTCTCTTCCCCAGGCGTCAATATACGGAACCTGCTGGTAGTCCAAAATCGGGATCCTGGAGGATGCTCTTCCCAACGCATATTGGATATCCGTTGGGATTCCGCTGTTTTTGTCCGTATAGGTACTCATTCTCTTGCTCTCAAAGGATCGTTCAATCTGCCCGCCGAGTGTCGGTAGCGCCTGAGTAAAATAAGAGACGATTACAGAAGGAATCATGGCGAGCAGTTTCGGCCCGTCAGAAAAGGAGACACTTTCGATCAGGTCGTTCACACCCTGGAGCATGGACAGTTCCAAAAGCGGGCTGGCCGTTGAGACCAGTGCGGTCATTATCGCTTCTGCATCCATTCCCTCTTCTCCCATGGCGGAAGCTAATTCCACACCCATGAAGAATGGCAAAGACTCCGGAGCCAACCAATCCAACGTGACAGATGCGCCGTCCGGCAGTTCCAGAGAGTAAGGCTGGTGTCCCAGCAGTTCATTGTATGCATCCTCCTTGCTGTCTCCGGAACCGCCGCGAATCAATCCTTCGCTGAATAAGTACGCGCCAAGTCCCATCAGGGCAGATCCGGTAAGTCCGGCAGCAATGCTGTCTATTGCTTCCGCTGCCGTCTTTTTTCCATTCTTGACTTGCCAGCAGTCATAAGTAAGTGCCTTTGCAAGTCCAGCTGGGCTGTACTCCAAACCTCTTGCTAAGATGTTGGCCGGTGTGCGGCGGAATGGAAGAACAGCTTCTCCGATGAACCCGAGAGAATCAGCAATTTTTACAAATCGGTTGGAGATGGCGTTTGTGTCCTGATAAGTAGCTTTCAGTGCCTCTTGGCTTGCATACTCTCTGGCCCGTACCAGAATTTCCGGATCCACTTTTCCTGTTTCTAGCTGTGCAGCTGACACTCCGTTGGCTCGCAAATATCCGGCCAGAGAATCTGCATAAGTGATGCGCTTGAACAGAGTGTCTTCAAGCTCCAAGACGGCGGAATTACCTTTTCTCAGTCTCTCCAGTGGCTGAAGCCTAAAAATGGTCCGGCGGCGCTGTATCTCGGTTTCCGGTTTCTCGCTATATTGATTTCCACTCAATACATCCGCAACATTTTCAAAGTCCTTCCAGGCGCTTCGATAAAGCTCGGGCGATGCTGCAAACGATTTTGTCCTCTCCACGCTATGACCTGCTTTTTCAAGTCCAGCCTCGATTGCTGCCGCAATTTCGTTTTTCACCATTCGGAGCGGCTGGAACCCAATGTTTCCCACTATGTTTCGAATATGGGTGCGGGGATTCGTCAGCATGGACATGTAGCGCCAGGCCCGCCATCTCTCCTTCCAATCCGCCGGCATTTGATTGGCAATGTCCTGATAGATGGCATCCAGCGCCGCTGCCTGCTCCGCCGCGTTCTCCGCATGCAGATAGGCGTCCGACAACTCCGTGTCTATCGTGATTTGATCCTGCCCCGTCAGCTCCTTTGTCAGTCTCTCCCCATAATCCAACGAACTTTTGAACCAATCATCAAATGCCTGAAGGGCCTTTGGATTATTTTCAAATTCCTTTGACAAGGTGGCTTTCGCCGCCTCCCAGGCTTCCTGATAGGCATCCTGATTCTGAAACAGATCCCGGATCCGTTCCATTTCTGAACGCCCGCCGGCAACAGCCCCCTTCGGAGCCGTCTCAGCTGCAAATTTTCGCAAATCCGAAAGGATCGTCTGCGTCACAGTCCTTGTCCGCTGTTTTGGTTCCTTGGTTCTTGCGGCAAGGCTATCTGCCAGTTCCTCCCCCACTTTCTGCATCCACTGATCTACAGGTACATTGTCTGTCGCTTTCGGTTTCTTCCTTGTTTTAGAACCTTTACCGGCCGTTTTCCGCATATCACCGGTTCCAGCATTTCCATATCCACGCTCGCTTCCGGTGAACTCCGGTCCGCTCTGTGTGGTATTCGTGCTGCTTCCGCTCTGCATCCTCCGGATTTTTCCGGTATAGGTTTCGTTGATCCGGTTTACCTCCTTTTGGAGCATGTACAGTTTTCCGGATGGAGTCAGTGTTTTCAAAATCCGCATAGCCTGCGTCGCTCTGGCACCGTTCCGAGCCGATACAGACAGATCATACGCCAAATCCAGCGCCATTTTTGTATTGCCCGCATTAGCCGCTGCATTGTAGAGGACTGTTCCCAGAGCCGTGATCTCCTCAGATGCTTTCCCACTGTTCACATCCTCCTTGAATTTTGCCACTGCCCCGGTAAATCCAAGGCGCTGAATCGTCTTTTCCGCTCGGTCTCGCACCGTTTTGTTTGCAACGGGGATAAAGGAAAACTTCCCATCCACAACAGCCTGCCCAATTTCTCCTACTGCGCTGTCCGGTGTTGCCGCCGCCTCCAGGATTGTCCTTGCAGAGTACGAGACCTTATTTCCCGATTCCGTACGACTTGGAACGTCGATTTCTCTGGCGGGCTTTTCACCAGTTGGAATTGCTCCGTATTCGTTCAGCTTGTTGGTATATGGGTCGAATCCGGCCTTTGCAGCGCCTATCGAATCTCTTCTGGCATCTCCGGAAGGATCCTCCCCGCCCAGCACCCTGGTCACCAGATCCACGTCCGCCGGGTCCGGCGTCCCCGAATTGACAGGTTCCGCGTCTTGTGGTATCGTAAAATCAGAATAGGAAAGACCTTGCGGCGGCACGCTTCGGGCGTTATGTGCGGGGCCGGTGAGATCACTGGCATCGTAGTACTCCGTAACATGCGGGTCTTTCCTTTTCTGTTTGTACAGAGTATCCGTTTGGATGGAATGTGTCCCATCAGATACCGCCTGCATCGTCACATACTGATTGCCGATTTGCTTTTCGAAGATCAGGACGTCTCTGCCTCTGGAATCCCGGTCCGGTGAAAGCCGCACATGATCCGGCTCCGCCAGCACCTCCGGGATCCGCGCAATATCCTCCGCCGTGACAGCAGATTGACCTCTTGCGGACTCCGAAGCGGCATCCCCGTGGTTTTTGATAATATGGCGCACATTGTCACTGGGCAAAATCGCCCGGTATCCCGTTATATCAACTCCGGTATCTTCCCAAACTCTTCGAGCCACTGTATCAGGAACTTTTCCAAGGTAAGCCCTGTCTGCACTTTGTTTGACGGCCAGGGCGTTTTTGACAAAGGAAACCGCATCGGAAAAGGTAGAGATGATTTTGTTTCTCTTTCCGCTGCTGAGATTGATCTTTTCCTGATCTGTCAGGGCTGTCAAGCCGTTTTCATTTACTGCCGTTCCGGGTACTGGGGTGGTGTTTTCTTTGCTCCGCAGTGTCCCCGTCTCCTCCCCGCCGCTGAGGATCCTGGCCACCAGGTCCACGTCCGCCGGGTCCGGTGCCCCCTGTTTGACAGATTCCGCGCCTTGTGGTATAGTAAAATCAGAATTGAGGGGACGCGTACCCTCAACCGGAGCTGTTTCTTGCCCACCTGCAGCGGGATCTCGACCCGTGTCAGCATCTGTGGCAGGAAACAGCTCTATTTCATTTAATTTGTGGGTACGGTAGTTGTTGACGTCGGGGAATACTTCTACGTCAAAGGACACCATATATGACCTGCCGTTGATCTTGGCCAGCGTTTCAAAATAATCATACCGAACGGTGTTCTTTTGCTTGCTCCCGTGCTGTACATATTGGCCGCTGCCCACATACTCGCCGTTTTGCACCACCTGCGGAAGGATGTCCAGCAGCGCCAGCTTCTCCGCTGTCAGGTTGGGGTCGCTGATGACTTTTCCGGGTACACTACCCGGAATATCCACGGTGTAGGGCCTGCCATCAAAGGTGACGCCGGATACCGGCACATTCTTCGATGGTTTGAATACCGCTTTATAGGCGTTCTTCAGCGTGGCTTTAAAGCTCTTCTCTAGAGCAGCGCCTTCCGGCCCATAGGATCCGTTGATCAGATTTTGCGCCGCCTGTACGCTGCCGCTGTCCACTGTGACGGCGGCGGTACTTTTTTGCGTCTGCACCGGTGTCTTTCCCTGGTATGGTTTCTGGATGACGGTCACCCGTCCGGCCTGCACCGATCCCGTCTCCGTTCCTCCATTGAGGACCCTGGCCACCAGGTCCACGTCCGCCGGGTCCGGCGTCCCCTGTTTGACAGACTCCGCCGCTTCCGTTTCGGGGGCGGCATTTTCCTTTCCCTGTACGCGTCCCATCCCCACGTCCACCGCGCCGCCGACGCCGCCCAGCACCGCGCCGATGGCCGCGTCGCGCAGCGCGTCGCTGAGGTCGAAGCGGGCGTCGGGGTCGTAGGTGGCCCGCTGCAGCACCGGCTGGAACACGTCCTCCACGAACTCCTCGCTTCCCTCACCGATGGCGGAGGCCGCGATCTTCCCCATCGCCGTCTGGGAGAGCTTTTGCATGGTCTGCACGGCGGTGCTCTCCCCGAACCGGCTCACCAGCGTGCCCGCCAGCTTGTCCGCCGCGCCGGCGCCGAAGGCCTTGCGGAAGGGCGATGCCACGTTGGAGATCTTCTCCGTGGCCACGGAAAGCGCCGCACTGGCTGTGCCGTACGCCAGCTGCTGCCCCAGGTCTGCGCCTTCCTGTCTGGCCTTCTGCGTGCTGCTGCCGAATGTGCGAGCCGCCACTACCGGCATTGCGCTTCCGCCGGTCAATGCTACCAGGCCGATGTCTCCCGCCAGCTGCACGCCGGCCGCGCCTGCGTCCACCAGGAAGGACCCCACCGCGCCTGCGCCCTCCTTGGCGTCCGCCAGATCCTGCGCGGCGGAATCCGCCAGTTCATCCGCCGTCCCATACACGTCGGAGATCACCCGGGAGATGGGCGCATGGGTGGCCTCCGCGCCCTCCCGATAGATCCCGGCCCGCTGCTCCGCCCGCTGGGCCAGCATCTCCAGCCGCTGCTTCCCAGCCGCGTCCAGGACGGTGCCGTCGTCCAGCGTCCCCCGGGAGAGCATCTCTCGGTAGTGGGCCGCGTTTTCCGCCTCCTGGACCGATTTCCGGTACTCCTGGCTGTTAAGGGTGTCCAGATGTCTGGCCGTATCCAGCAGCACGCCTCCGGCGTTGGAAAAGGCCGCGCCGGTGCTCTTCACCGCCCCGGAGACGGTGTCCGCCACCCGTCCGGACAGCGTCGGCATTTTGGCGGTCCCGGAGGCGGCGGACCGTACCGGCTGTGAGGTCCGGGCCGGCTGCGCGGCCGCGGTCCCTACCCTGGGCATCACGGCTGTGGAGGCTGTCTTGAATACAGAGCTCTGCCGTACAGAGAAAGGCACGGAGGTACTTCCATACACCTTTCGCCGCAGCTCTTCTCCTGCAGTTGTGCGTCCTGTGGCAGAACTTTCGGTATTTCCGACACTTCCAGCCGCTTGAGTTTGCGTCTCATATGCAGCCTTTCGTACAGCTTGGATTTGCTCCTCGGTTGGGTCTGCCGTTCCATATACTCGGCTCCGCAACACGTCACCGACGCTTGCCATTGGTATTCCCTCCTTAAATGCCGAGCGCCTGCATGATGGTAGCGGCGCCTGCCGTGTTGATCTTACCGCTGTTCAGCTGCTCCAACAGATAGATTTCCAGCTGCTCTTGTGTCGCGTTTCTCTCCTTCATGACCTGCACTGTGCTCAGGGTAAGTCCATACTGTGGGCCATAAGCTCCGGTAGAAGAATTCTTCAAGATTGTGTTGTAATCCGGCAATTCGGGCTGTGTGATCCCACTGTTCATGGCCGCCCAGGCCTCGTCCGCGCTCAATCCTTGGGCCGCTGTGCGGGACTCGCTTCCCCACATGCCGTCCGCCGTCACGCCGTAATAATCCTGCATCTGCCGCACCTGGGCCGCGGTGAGGCTCCCGTTGTCATAGCCGGACCGTCCGGACCCTCCGGAGGACCGGGCCGCAGTGGTGCCGCCGGAGGCGGCCGCCGTGGCGGCGGCGCCCTGCCCCAGCACGGTGCTGCGGATGGCCTGGGCCTCCTGGGTGCTGATGCCCGCCTGGGCCAGCACGTCGGTACCGGGCATGATGCCCATGCCCAGCAGATCCATGGCCCGGTCGTAGGCGGTGGCGGACTGCTGGGTGCGCATCTGCTGCTGATTGGACTGCAGTTGCTGCTGATTCCAGTAGTTGCTGCTCTGGAGGGCCTGCTGGTTCTGGACGTAGCTCAGCCAGCTGGACTGCATGGACTGGAGGTAGGCCTGCAGCTCCTGGGCCGCCTGGAGATCTCCGGAGAGCTGGGCGTCCCGGATGGCCTGCTGCAGCTCCGCGATGACCAGCTGGCGCTGGTTTTCGATGCTCTGGAGGTTGTTTTCGTAATTGGTCTCCGTCTGGATGCGCTGACTGTCCGCCATGCCCCCGGCGTACCCCGCCGCGCTGAGCTGCTGGTCCAGGTTCTTCTGCCCCAGCATCTTGGCGATATACGCCTGCCGGGCCAGCTCGTCGCTGTCCTTGTTGGTCTGCTCGATCTGGCTGTTGTAGCTGTTCACCGCCTGCTGCACCGCCGCCTGGATGCGCTGCTGGGTGGCCTCGCTGTACTGGTCATAGCCGGTCTGGTCCAGGAACTCCTGGAAGCTGGGGATCTCGATCTCCGGCAGCTCCATCATCTGCTGATTTTCCGGCAGGTACTGGGAGTAGTAGTCCGTGGTGGTCTGGGCGCCCTTGTAGTCCGGAGAGGAGATCTTCTGGTTGCGCATCTGCTCATAGATGGCCGCGGAGGTGTAATCGCCCTTGGCCACCGCCTGGTTGATAAGATCCTGGTAGTTGATGTCCTGGCTCACCGTGCCGTAAAGGCCGCCCGCGCCGGTGCCGGAGGGGGGAGAGGCGCCCATGATGTCGCTGCTCCCCTTGTAGGGATCTTTCCCGCCGTACTGGGCGTCGATCTTGTTCTGCCGCTCCTGCTGGAGCTTACTGATGTAGTCCTGGCTGGCCCCTGCCGCCTGGGCGTTTTTGATCTCCAGGGAGTAGTCCAGGTCGGGGTTGAAGTACCCCGAACCGCTCCCCTTGCTCCCGCCGGAAGTACCGGACGACCCGCCGGAGCTGCCGCCGGAAGAGCCGGAAGAGGCCGTATTTCCCTTGCTCCAGCTGCCGCTGCTTCCCTTGCTGTACCCCTGCGCTTTCAGCGCGGCGGACACGGAGCCATGCTGCTTGACCATATCGCTGAACGTTGCCATGTGCGTTCCTCCTTTACTGCAAGCCCAGAAGGTGCTTGCGATACTCCATCACGGCGTACTGCCGCCGGGTCAGGGGCGCATCCAGCATCAGGTCCCCCGCCTCGTTGCCCTGCATGATCCCCTGCTCCGTGATCCAGGCCACCGCCTGCTCCGCCTCGGTGGGCGCACTGTCCGGTCCGGGCGTCTCCTGGGATGTCTCCGGTACCCAAGCAACCCCAAGGTGGTCCGTGATGCCCCGGGCCTCTGCTTCGGCCACAGAGGCCCGCCAGCTGCCGTCCTTCAGGTTTGCCGCGTCCTCCGCATTGGTGTGGAAGGCGTGCTCGATGAGTACCGCCGGGGCCGCCGTGTGCTTCAGGACATACAGCGCCGGGTCATATACGATGGGCGCGGACCGCACTGCCGTCCCCGTCTCCCGGACTCGTGTCAGGATGGCCTGCGCCGCCTGCTCCCGCGCGCCGCCCGCGCCGTAGATGTACGCGCTCCAGCCCCGGGCGCTGGACCAGCCGCTGCCGCCGGCGGCGTTGGAGTGGAGGGAAACAAAGAGGTCCAGCCCAACGATGCCGTTGGCGACGGAGCACCGCTGGGCCAGGGACACCGCCGAGCCGTCTGGCCTAGTTTCCGTCACCGCCACGCCGCAGCGCTCCAGGTGGTCTCGGATCCGCTTGGCCATGTCCAGGGCAAACTCGTGCTCAAAGTAAGTGCCGTCCGGGCTCTTGTTGGCCAGATTCCCGGCATCGTGTCCGGCGTCCAGCACCACATGCGTCTGATCGCTCACAGGCTTCTCCTCCTTGTTTCCGTCATCCCGCAGCCACAGCAAAATCAATGTCTGGCTGGGGTCCTTCCCCTCCATCATCACACCGGCGGCCCGCACGTACAGGTTCACCTTCCGCCCGCCGTCCATCATGACGGCGAACCGGCACCCCTGCCGGGCCATGTAGTCCCGGCACGCCTCCGGGGTGCAGGCATCGCCGGAGCCGTCGCTTGCCCCATACGTGATCCACTCCGTATCCGTCAGGCCCACCGCCACCCGGCCCCTGCGGCCGGCCACGTCGGCGTTGTAATAGAGCTTGGGCTGGGGCGTTCCCTGGCGCACCAGCAAACAGTTGGCCACGTAGTTGGCCCGGCCGCAGGCCCCGCCGGGGGGCACCAGGACTTCCGCGGCATCCGCGCCGGAGTCCCAGGCCACCGCCCAGTAATTGTATTCCCGGTCCGCAAACAGTATCTCGCCGTCTGCCTTCACCGGGCAGACCGGCCGCCAGGCGCCGGGGTCGTAAAAGGCCGCCGTCAGGGCGATGTCCGGCTGCTGCTCCTCCACGATCTCCGAGAGCGGTTTTTTCCCGGTGTTGACATACACCGCCGCCCTCCGGATGGCGGACAGCGCCGTCCGTTCCAGGTGTACCATGTGGGTCCCTCCTTTTCTTGACAGGTCCTCCCGTCCGATGATAAAACATGGATAGATACAAAATTGGGGGGGTGTAGATATGCAGACCCAGGCCCAGCGGAAGGAGGCCCTTCTGCGGGAAGCGGACCAGATCCAGGAGGAGCTCCAAGACCTGTCTCCAGGCGATCCCCGGCGTCTGGACCTGGCGCGGAAGCTCCGTGACACACTGGCGGCGTATCAGGCCGTCCCCTCCGACGAAGAGCTGCGCGCCCAGCGGGACGCCCGCTACGACGAGATCTCCGCGCAGATGAAGGACCCGGAGCTGTCCCCGGAAGCGTTCCTGGCCCTGGCAGACGAGCAGCTGCAGCTGCTGGATGAGATGCGCGCAGAAATGAACGCCGAGCAGGAGGCCCTGCTGCGGGCTTTCCGCGCTCTTCAGGTCCGGCGCAGCTTCCGGTATCAGTTTCACTGTTGGTGCTATGGCTTCCGCGGCATTGTCTGGTTAACGTTCTTCACGGCGCTGATCGGTCTGCCACTGTCTCTTTCTCTGTCCACAGATTATCCCTGGATGGGCCTGCTGGGCGTCATCACAGCCGTAGGCTCCCTGGTCTGGGCCATCTGGTCCAGCCGCCCGCCCCAGGATGGGGACGGACCGTGACGCCCCTGATCTCCATACACTTCCCCCCTTCGACAAGGGCGCGGCTCATGGCCGCGCCCTTGCTGCGTCTTACTCCTGGCTGTGCCGGGGCCAGGACAGGATGGCGTCGAACTGCGCCCGGTCGCCGGAGAGGAACGCCTGGCGCAGCTCCTCCTCGAAGGCGTCCTCCTGGGCGCGCAGCTCCGCCAGCGCCGCCTCCCGCTGGCCCTGGGTGGCCATGCCGGCGTCCCACTCCTTCTGGGCGGCCTCCCAGTCCACGCCGGAGACGAAGCCCTCCAGCGGCTCCGCGCCGGTGACGCAGCCCTGCCGGAACAGCTCCCAGCCCATCTCGATGCCGGAGGGATTGCCCCGCCGGACGTCCTCCTGGCTCAGCACCCGCATGTCATACGCATACTTCTTCAGATCCATACCCATGATGTACTCCTTTCAGTCCTCCGTGTTTGTATGTTCGCCGTCCTCCAAGACGGATGCGGCCTCCGTTTCGTGGTCCTCACCCACCAGTTTGTCTCCGGCGGTGTCGATGGCCGCCTGGCTGATCTCCAGGAGCTTCGCCAGCCACCCGGGCACCGGGGCACCCAGGTTCACCGCGTGCTCCAGGAGGCTCCCCAGCTCTCCGATGACGTACCACACGATCACCAGCGGCCCCAGCAGCACCGAGTAGTCAAAGGGCAGCGCGATGCCTGGGATGTGGGCCAGCACCGTGGCGATGAGCCAGTCCGCCACCAGGGCGATACACACCACCAGAATCATGCCGCCCTTGTGCCACGCTCCCTCCCGCATCTTTGCGCTGGACCACCGGCCGTTCTTGGCAGCCGCCGCGCTGCCCACCAGCCAGTCGGTGAGCATCAGGGCCACCCAGGCCACCACCAGCCAGCCGAACCACCCCCACACCGCCGTCAGCGCCGCCACAGCTGCCGCCACACCGGCTTTGATCCCCAGCAAGGTCATATCATCCATTGTCTTTTCCTTTCCCGGCTCACGCCGTCAAAATCCTTTGTATCGCGGCCGCTCTCCGCCCTCCACCAGGTACCTCAGCCAATCAAAAGCCGGGATGAATACCAGGCACAGCACAAACCACACGCCGAAAAACTGCGGGCAGATCTGGCCCATGAAGTTCCCAGGCAGGTGGGAATAGTCCCACACCCCCAGGCCCAGCCACACATTGAGGATCAGCCCCGCCGCCAGTTCCACAACCGTCACCAGCACTGCGCAGCAGAGGGCCTGGAGCCACAGCGGCACCCGCCACGGAAGCTGCTCTCCGCACCGCTCCACCGCCACGGTGAGCAGAATGGCCACCACCAGCATGGTCCAGGAGATCCTCCACGGCTCCCGCGTGATGGTCTTATAGGCCACCTCCAGCAGAAAGTACACCGTGCCGCCCCAGAACCACAAGAGCATGCTGAGGACCCACCGTCCCGCCCGGCTCATGCGGGCGCCTCCACGGAGCCGTAGTCGATGACCACAGCCTGGACCGCCTCCACAGTTTCAGCGTTGTAGATGGCCTCCTTCACGGATTCCTGATACCGCCGGTACGGGTACACGTAGTCGATAATGGCCAGCAGCAGCGCGGTGTACTGCTCCTCGGTAAAGGTGTGGCACTGCTTTTTCTGGGTGTGCCACTCCAGAACAGCATCCCGCCCCGCCGCTTTCTGCACCTGATATTGCTGGAGGTTCAGGGCCATTTCGTTCTGGTCGGCCTCCGTGACGCCGTAGACGTTTCCGTCAATCCATGTCAGCGGGTGCTCCGCCAGCCAGGCAGCTAAGGCAGCCTTGTTATCCTCCTGCCGCGCATCTTTTGCCGCAGGCAATGGATCCGGCTCCGGGTGTTCTGCCATCCAGGCGTCGTAGGCCTCCTGGTCGGGCGCGATGGCGGTGACAGTGTCATTTTCAATGGTCAGGGTGACGAAGCCCTTGTACTGGAAGAACTCCGTCAGATCCAGCTCGTCCGGCAGCCATGCGTAGCCGTCCGGCAAATCAGGAGACGCCCATGTTTGCGGTGCCGGATATGCGGATAATACTGCGATCGGTATAATCTTCACGAACATCCCTCCTCAAATGGCGGCCCAAACATATTTGTAGACCTCATTATTACATTGGTCGGTTGCATTATTTGAAGCATATATGGAAAAAGTCTTTCGATCCGCAGATAGCTTGAACCCATAACTGGAAAGAGATCCTACCCCTTGCACAGATGATAATCTGTATCCACTTACCCACTCATCTGTCTTCTGGATTGCATCAAGCGGACAATAGCTTCCGCCACTCACACCAAAGTCATTGTTAAGCATACCAATAAAAAAGAGAGATTTTGGTGCGTCGAACTGGAACACAGTGGGGTTACTGGAACCGTACGTTCCCGTACCCTGATAGCTTCCGGTCTGAAGCCCGGCGATTCCATTGGATTTCAGCAGTGCCGCTAGCTCCGCGATGCTCCCCACGCCAGTGCCGCCCCTGGCCGCCGACAGGATACCAGAGACAACCTGCGAGGCGTCGTGGGTGTGCGATGCAGCTGCCGCACCGATCTGCCCGGGGCTGACGCCATGGGGGTTATTCTTGTCGGCCATATGGGCCGCCAGGTTCGCCTGCACCGCCGCCGCGCTTCCGGCGGGATCAAATGCTTCCGCTTGGACCGGAAACCCTGTATTCACGATACCGTATCCCATGCTGCTCCCTCCTCACAAAACACTCCGGATGACACTGTTCAGCTTCGGCCACAGCCGTCGGTATCCCGCTTCGTTGACGTGCACGGCATCTGCAAAACAACTATTCAACTGCATAGGACCCACAGTTCCCCCGTTGAAAAAGTCTGCATACGGGACGCACCACTTGTTGCAGATCTTTTTGATGTTTTCCCAGAACGCAGTCTGTCCTGCGTACGACTTATTTCCTTCCGCTTCTGTTGCGAAAATTTTATACAGGCTAAAAAATACAATTTTTGCTTGCGGGTATGCAACCCATTGCAAAGACCAGAAGATTTTTTCCAGTGCCCCATATGTGGTAGTTGAATCAACCGGGGTGGTTGCGGGGTCCATGCCGTCTCCAAATGACCCGAAATTAGCATCTGTCAACAGGTCATTACCGCCACCGTCAACCAAAACAAGGTCTGCTTTACCGCCTCCACTATAGTATTGATAAATCTGATTGTAGATTTGATCGTTCGCTAGCGTTGTACCGCCCACGCTGCGGTTCACCACGGTACAGCCGGGATACGTCTCCTGGATGAGGGCCTGGAAGCCGCCGGAGCCCTCCCATCCGGCGCCGTAGTTGACAGAGTCCCCCACGATCAGCACCGTCTTGCCGTTGAGGCCGCCCTGGGCCTCCAGCGCGTCCATTGTTTCCTGTACCAGCTGCTGCCGGTCCGCCTCCGTCCAGTAGTCCGTGCCCTTCACCGGGGTATGGCCGTCGGCGCCTGCCGGACCGGCCTCCCCCTGAGGTCCCTGCTCCCCCTGGGGTCCCTGCTCGCCAGGGTCGCCCTTCTCCCCTTGGGGGCCAGGGGCACCGTCTGCCCCGGCAGGGCCCTGTGGACCAGGATCACCTTTCTCACCTTGCGGTCCAGGCTCTCCCTGGGGGCCCACGGGACCCTGTTCACCCTGGGGACCGGGCTCGCCGTCCCGGATGCCCAGGTCCTGGCTGGACACGTCGCCGCTGAGCTCCACGCCGTTGATGCGGGGCTTGTTCATCAGCTGCTGATAGTCCATGGTGCCGCCTCCGGCGGGGTCCTCCGGATCTTCTCCGTCCGCCAGGCCAAACAGCGTCAGCGTACAGGTGATGGGAGAATCCGGCGCCCGCCTGGCCCGGAACCGCAGCGCCCCGTCCAGTGTTTCCATGGTGGGGCACAGTCCGCAGGCAAAAGCCGCCGCCGCACTTGCCGCATCCACCGCAATAGAGGCGGCGTGGTCACTGTGCACGTCCGCATGCGGGACGGTGATGACGTACGGAAATTCTCCAGAGCTGCTCTCCGCCCATCCCGTGCAGGGGATCTCCACCAGGAGATCCGCCTTGACTACCGCCGCTGCGCTGCCTGCAGGATCCGCGCCTACCATGACGGCGCTGTAATCCCCGGCCTGCGGGAACACAAATCCGCTCCTGCCGTTGAAGGTGGCTACACCGCCTCCTGCCGCGCCGGCGGCCTGCTGCGCCCAGAACCTGGCGTTGTCGGTATCCTCTCCCTCCCGGGTCCCGGTGCCGCCCACGGCCCAGCTTTCAGCCAGGACTGCGCGATCTTCTGCCTGGGCCACATACCCGGTCTCCAGGTCCTCCCGCTGCTGTTCGGCAACGACCCGCAGGGCTTCCGCCGCAGCCCGGGCCTGCTCGGCCTGTACGCGCTGCGCCTCGGCGGAGAGCCGCGCCTCCTCGGCATCGTCCCGTCCCGTTTCCGCAGCGGTGCGGGCCGCCTCCGCCTGGGCCCGGCCCTCTTCCGAGGAGACCCGCTGTGCTTCCGTCGCGGCCCGCAGGGCTTCCGCCCGGACTCTGGCGGACTCTGCCGCCGTCCGGCCGTTCTCCGCCTCCGCCCGGCCTGATTCGGCGGAGGCCCTGGCCGTCTCGGCCTGGGAGCGTTCCTGTTCCGCCTGGGCACGCTGCGTCTCGGCAGAGAGCCGGAGATCTTCCGCGCCGCTGCGCTGGATCTCCGCCCCCGCCCGGGCCTGCTCGGCAGCTGCCCGGCCACTTTCGGCGGTCACCCGCCCATTCTCCGCAGCAACCCGGGCCGCCTCCGCCGCCTGGATGCCGGACTCCGCCTGGTTGATGGCGCCGATGGCATCCACCGCCTGGTTGTACGCCGGGGCGATGAGCTGGCGGACCATCTTGTCGAACACGTTCTTGTTCTCGCTGGGCGTCCCGGTGAGCACGTCCGGCGCGGACACCACGCCTACGGCGTCCATCTGCTCGTCTGTGATCTTCTGCAAATCGCTCATGTCCTCACCTCTTGTAGTTGCTCCCCGGCTCCTTCCACTCCACGCCGAAGGCATAGAGGCCGAAGGGCTCGTTCTTCTCGCTGTTCTGGAGGCGGAACCGGGTCTTATCCACCTTCTTGATCTTCACCTTCCCGCTGAGGGTGCGGGGCGTCCGGTCTGCGGAAAAGACGAACTTGGCAAAGTCGATGTAGCTCCAGTCGAAATACCGGGCCCGCTCCTTGGCGTCGAACACCAGGGACCAGATGCCCCGCCGCTGGGCGTAGATCTTCACGCCCGTCAGCACCGCCGCCGCAAGGCGGACGGAGACGGAGGTGAAGGTCTTGTTCTTGAAGAAGGTCTTTCCGTCGAAGTCGCTGGTCTCCCAGTAGGCGTCGATGGCCGCGCCGTCGTCGTTGTAGCTCTCCGGATCGTCCACGCTGGAGGCAAACTCCTTCAGCTTCCCGTCCGAGGTCCCGAACCACAGCACGCCGCCTTCCACCCAGGTGAGCCGGGCGCCGATGCCCGGCCAGTGGTAGGCCTCATACTGGTAGGAGCTGTACGGGTTGTTCTTTTCATATGTTTTTTGCTGTCCGTCCAGAAGATAGAGATCTCCGCCGATGGAGAGCACATAGAAATCCCGGTAAATGGAGGCGGAGGCCTCCTCCTTCCCGGCAGCGGATGCCAGAGCCGTGGAGATGAAGTAGCTACGCTCCTGGGTGTACTTCTCGCTGGTGAGTTCCTCGGCGGTGATGGCGTAGACGCCCCGCTCCGTGAGGAACAGCGGCTCCTTGCCCAGATACGCGAAGCTCCGCGGCGCCACAGGCGCCTCCCCCAGCAGCGTGTTGGTCACCCGGAAGAGAGCCTCGCCGTCCTCGTCCAGGCTGCCGGTGCGGATGACGGCGTTCCGTCCCGCGCCCCGTCCCCGGAGGAACGTGGCCAGGGTGTTGCCCAGGATGGCGTAGCCCACCACGGCGCCGCCGTCCCGGCTGACCTTCGTGTAGGCCGTGTCCGGCCAGAAGGTGGGGTCCTCGAAGCCGGAGTACCAGTCCTGCCCCGGCTCACCCGGATTTCCGGAGAGGAACACCCGGTCCTCCGCGCCGCCCACGCCGTACACGGCGGCGATGCGGCACTTGTTGATCTTGTCCGCGTACCCCTCCCGGGCCTTGTGGGCGGTGATGCGGACGTTGTCCTGCCCCTTCACCGGGGATTCTCCCGGGGCGGTCTGGAAGGTCACCAGGCCCGCCGTCCGGTCCACGGTGAAGTCCGTGCCTTCCGTTTTCTCCACCCAGGCGCCGTCCTCTCCCAGGATCTCCGCCTTCACCGCCTCCTGCCCCAGCTCCACCGTGGTGAGCTGGTACTCCGTGGCCTCCGCCGTCCCCAGGAAGGACTCCTTCCAGGCGGTCCCCAGGAGGTTCAGGGCCTCGTAGCTGGTGCCCCCGCCGTCCGGGTTCCGGGAGATGATGATGGTGGGCACATAGGCGTCCTGAGACACCGGATGCACCTCCGTGCCGTCATAGACCCGGAATACCGCTCCGTCCAGCAGATAGAGCTTCCCGTCGAAGACGAAGGAGGCGGAGAGGCTGTCCGCCATATCTCCGGCCAGCAGCGTCCACTCCGTGCCGCTGCACTTGTAGAGGCTGGTCCCGGCGTGGACCAACCGGTGACTTCCCAGGAAGAATACACCGTTGATGCGCCCGCCGTTTGGTGCCTGGGTCCGGGTGGTGTAGCCCATGCGCTTGCGGACCTTGCCCACCTGGTCCCGGATCATGTTTGGCGCCGCCGGAGAGCGGCTGGCATCCACATTGGAGGGGCTGTTGAGCAGATCCACGCCCCGGAAATATTCCGTAGTGACGGAGTGCCGGGACTCCGCCGCCGGGATGCTGTACTGTGCCAAATCCAGCCCCTCCTTTTACCACCACTTGGTCGTGTTCTTGGTCCGCCCTCCGCCTCCGGCAGGCCGCTGGGATGCTGCCTGCTGGAGCCGGGACAGGCCCACCTCGAACTCGTTGAGCATCTGGGTGCTGATCTGAATATCGTCCTCCCGGTAGAGCTGGGAACCGATGTACAGCGGCACCAGCTCGGATACCTCCCGGGGCACCCCCAGGTCCTGGCTGTCCGGCGTGGAGGCGGTCAGCAGCGGTACGTAGGCCTGGTAGTACACGGTGTACACCGCCGCCTCGTCCGCCGGCAGCACCAGCGTATCAGTGCCCTCCACGCTCCACGCCTCCGCCGGTCCAAAGCCCTCCCGCTCCGTCTCCCGGTACAGCTCCCCGGTCTCCAGGGCCCTGTAGTCCGCCGCGGCCTCCCGCATCCGGATCCGGGCCACGCCGCCCGCCGTCAGGGGGACGCGCAGCGTCTGACCCTCCAGCTCCGGCTCCGCGACGTCTCCGGAGATCTCCACCGTGAGACGCTTCAAAAGCGGGATGCCCGCCCCGGTGAGGATGGTGAGAGCCTCGTTGGCCGCCGCCGGCATGGCGTTGAGATATTCCTCGTTGCTGTCGTCCCGGTTCAGCGACGCGCCGTCGTTGGAAAAGATCCGCTGCAGCGCCGCCAGCTTCACCTCGCCCCAGGTCATACGCCTGCCTCCTTTTTCAAAAGCGCCCGGGAGATCGCCCGGGCGCTTTGCATGGTTTCATCAGGTCCCGCTCAGTGCGGTGCCGCCGGTCATGCCGCCGGCCGACACGAAGCGCCAGTCGGCAAAGCCGCCGGAGAACCGGGCCCGGCCCTTCCAGAGGTTGTTGTCGTTGTTGTCATCCAGCACGGAGCGGACGTGGAGCTTCACCCGGTCCTGGAAGATGGCGCCGTCGTTCTCCTCCAGGAAGCCGGAATCCAGCAGGAACCACGGCTTGTCCGTCTTGCCCATGAGCTGCAGCACCCAGGTGAGATACGGGTCCACCAGGATGTTCCACCGGCCCACCTGGTAGTTGAAGGCGTTTTTCTCGCTGTCGGGGTCCTTGTCGGACCCGGCGGCGGCAAAGGCCGCCTTCTTGAGGCCGGCGTCGTTGGGGATCCAGATGGTGTTGGGCGCGATGTTCAAAAGCTCGCCGTTGTCGCCCTTGAGGTTCTGCATCTTCTCTTCCATGATGCCCAGGTTGTCGGCGGTGAGGTCCCCGGCAAAGAGGTTGGACTGGGCTTTCTTGTCCACCTTGCCCGGGTGGTCCTTGGCGAAGAGGGGCTTCTTGTCGGCGCTGGCGCAGTCGAAGGTCTTGGCACCGATCTTCACGGTGGTGCCGTAGAGGCCGCCGGCGTAGAGATACCGGCCGAACTTCTCCCGGGTGCGGTCGTAGGACGTGATGAGCTTGTTGGCCCGGTTCTTCATGGTGCTGATGCGGCCGTCCTCCACCAGCTCCTGGGTGATGGCGAACTGGCTCTTCCAGGTCTCGTTGACGATGGCCTTGGGGAACCCCTCCTCAAAGCCGGTCTCCGGGTAGCTGCCGCCCTCGCCCACCGGCTCGAAGTCGTCCATGGCCGTCTCGCCGGTGTACTGCTCGGCCCAGTGCTTGCTGGTCTCCATCCGGAAGAGCTTTTTCAGGATGGAGCGCTCCTCAAAGGCCTCGCCCCGCTTTTCCAGGTAGCTCTTGATGGGGAACTGGCTCTTGCCATACAGGCTGTCCACCACGCCGGAGCCGATGGACACGGTACAATATGCCATAGTTTCTTTCCTCCTTTACGCGAATCGCACGCGGACGCCGTCGCCCGCGGCGGTGCCCTCCAGCTCCACGATGGCGGCCACGCCGGAGGTGGTGGTGGCGGTCACCCGCAGGCCGTCCGTCTCCAGCGTCACCTTGTTTCCGGGCTTGAGGCTGGTACCAGCGGCGCTGAGCTGCGTCCGCCATACCTGATAGTCCTGCACCCGCACCACAGGCACGATGTCCTGTTCATCCTGGGGGCCCACCGCCATGAACTCCGGCTTCGCCGTGGCGCCGCACTTGGTGAGAAGGCCCGTAGACGCCGTCACCAGCGCCTCCCCCAGCACCACGTCCTCATCGGCGGTGGCTTGACGGTATTCGATGGGCGGCGTCTGGCCCACATCCATGCTCTGCAGCAAAAATGCCACGATGCATCTCTCCTTTCTTTCCTGTCAATGGTTTTTCCTGTTCACTTCCCGATGCTCTTGAGATACCCGGCATACGCCGTCCGGATCTCGGCATCCGTGGCGCCGGGCATCATCTCCCGGTAGCTCTCGGCCATGTCCGCCGGAACCTCCACGGCCTCCCCGGCCTCCTGGGTGAGTCCCGCGCTGAGATGGCGCTTTCCCTGGGCGGCGTTGATGGCCGCCTGCCGGCTGGCCGCCCGGCGCCGCTGGTCCAGCTCCTGGCGGTTGGCCAGGTAGAAGGCGTCCTCCAGGTTCAGCCCCTTCTGCACCAGCTCATTGAACCGGCCCGCCGTGGGTAGCCGGGCGATGTCGTCCAGGCTCTTGACCTCCGGGAACTCTCGGCCGATGGCCTGGATGCTCTTTTGGATGGCCCCGGCGGCCTGTTCCCGCACGGCTCTGGCCCGCTCCATAGCCGCCGCCATGGCGGCCTGCCGGGCCTGCAGCACCGCCGGGTGCTGCTCCACCTCCTGGCTCACCAGCTGCCGCAGGGCATCCGCAGGCAGTCCCGCCCGGGAGAGCTCCTCCTGGGCCTTCATGCGCTGCTGCTGGGCACTGCGCCGGTCCCGCTCCGCTTTCCAGGCCAGATATTCCGCCTCCGTGGTGATGGGTTTACCTGTAAAGGGGTTTTCCTGTCCAGCGAAGATGTCCGCGTAGATCTTGTCCCGCCCGGCCTGCTGGGCCTCCCGGCGGGCCGCTTCCTCCCGCTGCCGGCGCAGCTGCGCCTGGAGATGGCGCTCCCGGGCGGCGTCCGCGCCGTCCGTCTCCTGTGCCGGGGTCTCCTGCTGTGTGCTTTCGGCGGCAGGGGCGGCGGGCTCCTGCTCCTTTTCGCCTGCTTCGGGTGCGGGGGCGGCGACCTCCCGCGCTTGTTCGCCTGCGGCCGGAGGCGCTTCCGCCTCCGCCGTCCCGAACACCTCCTCGTATTCGTCCATAGGGTCTCCTTTCGCTGCTTACTTGCCGTTCTTGGCGCCGCCCCGCAGGTCGGTGCCGGTGATGCGGACATTGCCCTTCCGGCTGTTCTTGCCGCCCGCCGGCGCCTGCACGTCCTGGGTGCCGCTGTTGGTGATGCTGCCGATGTAGCCCCGGCGTCTCTCGGTTCCCTTCATGCTGTCTCCTCCTTTCCCGTGTGTTTCATGACCGCCGTTTCCGGCGTGGTCTGCATGGTATGGCGGACGGTCTGGCGGCCCACGGTGCGCCCGCAGTCCGGGCACCGCCGGTTGCGGCAGCGGAACTCCAGCACCCGGACCGCCGTGCCGCCTTGGATCTCCTCCGCCGCGGCCATCACCGCGGCCTCCGTCTCACAGACCGGGCACCTCATACCGCCCCGCCCCCTTCCAAAGCGGGCAGCGCCGCCGCCAGCGCGGAAAGGTCCGTTCCGCCGGTCCCTCCGGCCGACACGGACGCCTCCTTCCCGCCGCCCGTGTCCCGGTTCATCCCCGGCACGGTTTGGGCCGTCTGCGCCGCCTGCTTTTGCCGCTGCAGCTCTGCCTTGACGGTCCCCGCCATGGGGTAGTGGAGCTGCTCCATCATGGACCAGTAGAGGATCAGGCTGTCCAGGGACGCAGGGTCCCCGAAGGCCCCCTCCGCCCGCTGGGCGCGCATCTCCTGCCACATGGCCTCCCGGTTGGAGGCCAGGGGCGCGGAGGTGTCGCAGGAGAAAAGGAACGCGTCGTTCCAGTAGGGCTGGCCGTCCGCGTCCACACGGAGGAAGTCCCAGCGGTTGAAGGTCCGGTACTGCCGCTGCCCCTGGGCGTTGTAGGTGACGATGGGCCTGGGTTCGTCGGCATAGGCCAGCTTCCACTTGAACAAGCGTTCGAACAGACGCTGGTAGAGGTCGTTTTTCATGATGCGCTTGCTCTCCAGCCGCCCCGCCGCCTGGGCGGCGGAGAACTGCTTGGCCTTGCCGGAGGTGGCGGTGGCGTCCCGGCGGCCCTGGAAGGAGTCCGTGATGCCCAGGATGTTGCGCCCCTCCTCGTAGATCTCCGCCCGGTACCGGAGGTCCGCGGAGATGTCCACCTGGGTGTTGTAGGTGCGGATCATGTCCAGCTGCTGGGGGCTCTTCACCGTCAGCGTCCGGCCGTCCT
This sequence comes from uncultured Oscillospiraceae bacterium, assembly GCA_944385405.1. Classification (GTDB taxonomy): domain Bacteria; phylum Bacillota; class Clostridia; order Oscillospirales; family Oscillospiraceae; genus Oscillibacter. The sequence continues at coordinate 32,507 of CALWXB010000016.1, forward strand.
CATCGGAGAACTCATACTTGAGGTCCGCGGGCTTGGTGGTAAAGCTGCCGCCGCTCATGACCTTGGCGGAGAGCTTGGCGGAGATCTTGCTCATCTCGTTCTGCTGCCCGGCGATGGCGTCGGCGTCGGAGGCCCCCAGCAGCTGCCCGGCCATGGACACGTTCCGGCGCATGATGATGGGATACAGCCCCGGCGTGTAGCAGGGGATGCGCCGCTGCCGCGTCCGGGCCGGCCGGGCCAGCACCACCGGAGGCGATCCCCCGCCGAGCATCTCCGCGCCCAGCACATCCAGGATCTCCGGCTCCGCCGTCTCGTCGGGCACAGGGAAGCCCTGTTCGTCCCGCTCCTCCTCCATGGCCGAGAGCACCGTCCCGTCGTAAAGGGTCAGGTCCTCGTACAGCTCCTCGTACGTCTGGACCTCGTCCCGGAAGTCCGTGCCGCCGCAGTGGATGCACTTCACGCCGTCCCCCTCTGCGCCGCACCTCCGGCAGATCTTCCGCCGCCGGGCCTGGCAGTCCTCCAGATCCTCCAGCAGCGTGTCCCGCACCCAGGCCAGGCGGCCGATACCGCCCCGGTGGTTGCGGTAGAACACCAGATACTCCGTGACGATGCCCTCCGGCGCCGCGCCGTCCACCTCCGAACGGGCGCTTTCGTCCTCCTCTCCCTCGTCCCGGACATCCACGCCGTACCGGCGCAGGATGTACTGCCAGGTCCGGGGGATCTTCAGGCAGAAATGCTCCATCTCGTCGATGTCGTAGACTCCCGCCTGGGGGATCAGCTGCCGGGGGTGGATCTCCCGCACCGTGGCGTCCCCCAGGGTGGTGTGGGTGCTGACGCTCTGGTCCCAGTCGATCCAGAGGAAGTCCGCCCCGTGGGTGTAGGTCACCCGCTCCTGCAGATCGTTGAGGACCTCCATGGGCAGGCGGTCCAGCTCGTTGCGCAGCATGTCCTCGATGATCCGGGCCAGGTCCTCGTCCTCCTGATGGAGGGCCGTCACCTTGGGTTGGGGGATGTTGGCGTCCACCTCCGTCTCGATCATCTCCTGCACCAGGTTCCGGCGGTAGGAGGCCTGCCGGCTTGCGTGGGTGCCGTCCGGCGCGGTGATGGAGGCAGTACCCCGCAGGAGCTGCTCCTGCACGCGCAGGCGGTCCCGGACGCCCTGCCAGTCGTTTTCGTCATACCGGACCACAGCCTGCCAGTGGGCCAGCCGCCGGCTCTGCTCTTTCGGGATGTGCTCCCGTTTCTCCATGTCCCTCACGCTCCTCCCAGAAGATCCTCATAGCTCTCCCCAGCCTGGTCCTCCCCCAGTCCCGGCAGCATCCGGGAGAGCATCTCCAGCGCCCGCAGGGCGCCCTTGCTGTCAAACTGCCACACGCCGGAGGGCACCCACTCCCGGACTGCAGAGTCCCACTCCAGCACCGGCTTTTTCTCCGTGCAGCGGCGGTAGACTTCCCAAACCTCCGCCGCCAGGGAGTGGCGCGTCACGCCGATGGCGTCGAACTGCTCCTGGAGCAGGGCGTCCCGGTACTCCCGGACCGACCGCTTGCGCAGGAGGCGGCTGGCCTGGCTGGCGGCGCTCTTTTCGCTGTACCCCGTCCGGATGGCCGCCGCCGTGCCGTTGAGATCCTGGAGATACTCCCGGACGAACTGCCGCTCCCGGGGCCGGAGGCGCTTCCCCAGCTCCTCGGCGGCGCTTTTCGCCTCTTCCATGCCGTTTCCCCCTCTCTCGAACACCTGTTTGTTCTCCCCGTTTCTCATAGCCTACCACAGCCGGACCTCCCGTTATCGCCAACTTTTCCGCATGAAAAAAGCGCCGGGATCTCTTCCGGCGCAATGGATACACGGTTTTTTTCCTCCTGGTCAGCGGCGATCCCAGCTCTCATAGAACATTTTTCTCGCCCGGTACAAGGCGCTCTCGCTGACGAAGTGGGCCTGGGCGATGGCGGCGATGCTCCGCCGGGTGCACATCACCTCCCACAGGGCAGCACGGTAAGCGCCTCCGCACTGACCGCAGAGGCGCTGGATCTTGTCCTGGACGGCTTTCGGCTGGTCCGCCCAGTTCAGGCAGGTATAGCGGATCAGGCCCTGCTGCTCTTCCGGCAGGGCTACCCCTCGTAATTTTTTAAAACCCACCACCGTCACCGTCCTCTCCGGCGAGAAGGCCCTCCTTGTGGCCGCCGATCTTCCGCTCCGGCCGCTTCTGGGCGGGTATGTACCGCACGACGTTCTGTCCCTTCTCCGGGTCGTACCGGGTGCCGGGCAGCTCCAATGCCCCGGCGGGGATGCGCAGCTGGGCGCCGCTGGAGACTACCTCCTGGCGGACGATGGGCTTTTTCATGTTCCGGGAGCTGGTCCACTTTTTCTCGTCCGGCACGCCCCGGCTCTGGTTGACGATATAGTCCGCCAGGGGCTTGTAGTCCTGCTGGTGGCGCAGGAACTGCACGTCCACACACCCCAGGCCCCAGATGTCATCCACCGGCTCGTCCCCCAGATACAGGCGCTTGTCCCGCAAGGAGAAGGCGTCGCCGGTGAGGATGATGTGCACATGAGGCCGCACCAGCTCCCCGGTCTCGCCGTCGATCTCGGAGGGGGCCAGCACCCACCGGGTCACAAGGCCACGCTTGCGCAGGCGGTACACCAGCCGGTCGATGAATTTGCGTCCGGCGGCCTTGGCCCCCTCGTAGGTGCCGCCGATGTGCTCCAGCCCCGCCGGATCGAACTTGGCGGTGAGCCACAGATCCCCCGGCGCGAAGTTGCAGTTCAAGACCCGGGCCAGGGCCAGCTTGGCGTATTCCCGGTTCCCCACGATCTTCCGTTCCCCGCTGCTGCCCCGGATCCGGCCGCCCCGCCGGGCAGGCTGCCGGGTGATGCGGGACTTGCGCCGCTCCACCACCGCTCCGGAAATGATCTTCGTCACCATGTACAGCCCCTCCTGTCCCCGTGTCTTTCTGCTCATGCCGCCGCTCCCTCCCGCGTGTAAAAAGCAGAGGTACCCGCGCGCCTCTCCGCGCGAGACCCCTTGTCCCTTCTTGGCTCCACCCGTTTTCCCTGCCGTCCGCCGCCTTTCCCCCTCTTTCCCCGCAAACATAGGCGTTAAAGAGCCCCGCCGATACGCGCGTGCGCGTATCATAATAGGAGTGCCGCCCCGCCGGCCCTTTACAGATGTCGGTTCATGGGATATATTGGATAAAAACGCCCCGGAGGTGCTATGTGAAAAAATTGAACCAAAAGCTGACCGAATTTATTAAAAAGCACTGGCTTGGGTCCTATGTCGCAGTAATGCTGGTGATTCCCGGAATTGTCAACGGACTCATGTACTTGTCCATCCCCACGCTCCCGGACCTGAACGCCCCCACATGGCTGGGCTTCTGGGGCAGCTATCTGGGCGGCGCCATCGGCTGCCTGCCCGCGCTCGCGGCTCTGTATGATAATCGTGAAGAGGCTCGCAGGCAGCACGAAGAGAACAAGGAAAGCCGCCGCTTGGCTGTGATGCCGGTATTCGACTGCCGTATTCGTTATGTCTCAGTGAAATATGCTTGGGAAAACTCTTCAAATTTTTTCTTGATTGATCAAAATGGCATTTTTCGAAAAGCTGATGATCTGGGCGATGACGATTTTGAACTGGATCAATCCCCAAAATGCAATTACATAGATCTATGTAACTGCGGATCTGGTGCAGCGCTTCAGGTAAAGCTTTTCTATAAGGATTGCTGCGTAGATTTATTCAATCTGAAGAGCGGCGACACAGCACACTACATTTTTCTCCCCAGCAATAAATATTTTTTTGCTCCGGAGGCAGAAGACCGCATACAATTTACAGTAGAATCCCAGGATATCTACGGAAATCGGTATGAGCAAAATCTTTCCTTCAAGATCTTCAAATGCTTTGTAGATAAAATAAAGTACCTTGAATTTCAGGCAGAGTCTATTGGAACTGTTCACTTGGTTTCTTGTCCGTAAAAAGAAGAAACTACCGACTGACCAGTCTCTGCTGATTGGCATCTCCTTGCCGGGCTCCGCCGGAGGCCACCTCATGGCCCCCGGCGCGGCCCGGCGGCCGCGTATTTTGCACTCACTCAACGATTTCCCAGTCATCCGCCAGCATATCCGCCTGGGAAGCCAGCCATCCCATCTGTACCCCAGAAGTCCCGACAAACGCCAGCGCGGCATTTCCAATGGCGCCATGGCTGACGTTTACCACCGCGCCAGCGGCGTTTTTGTAGCTGATACAAGTGGCAAGCTCGACATACTGGCTCTTTCCGTTCCAGCCTTTGCGCTGGATCTTCTTTCCCATCTTGGCTGCCTCAATGGCAAGCCCAAAGTTCATTCCAGTAGTGGGGCGGTATGCCTCTTCAAATACATCTTTCGGGCTCCAACTCTCGTATCCATCCGGGTAGCGGACACGGTATCCCATGTCGCACATCTCCGCACGGTCGATGAAAGCCGCCTCCGCCGCCGTTTTCTCCCGGCCCAGCTCCACCACCATGGTCTCCGTCCCGTCGCTGTACCGCAGCGCAGGCTCCGCCTTGATCATCTTGGTCCCGATGTACTGTTTCATAACGTTACCTCCTTGTTTTCTAAAGGCCCTCCGGGCCTTTTTCTTTTTATCCTCCATGCGACCACAGCTCCATCAGCCGCCGCTTTCCTGCCTCGTCCGCCGCCCGGTAGTCCTCCCACATGTCCTCCGTCCAGCGGGTGGTGTCGGCGCTCCCCTGCCGCTCCATGGTCACGCGCTGCTGGGACCTGGCAAAGTGGCAGATGGCCGCCGCCATCACCAGATCGTCGTGCTCTCCTTCCTCCGCCTCCGGCCGGCGCTGCTCGTTGTAGACGAAGTGGAGCATCTGCCGCAGCGTCTCCCGGCTGGCCACCAGCTCCGGCGTCTCCTCCATCACCGCGTGAATCCCCGCCAGGATCACCGGCCGGGTCCGGGGCGTGGTCTGGAAGCCGAAGGATTTGACGCTCTTGCGGGTGTAGGTGTCGAATCGCTCCCGGGCGTAGAAACAGGGGTAGCCCCACTCCTCCAGCTTGCGCTGTGGGTAGGTGGAGAAGTTGGTCTCCACGGCGATGAGGGCCCCGTTATAGAACCTCCCCAGGCAGTAGAGCTGCCGGGCATACAGCAGCTCGGAGAAGGTGAACTCCAGCTCCGCCGCCTGGGCGCCGGTTCGGTTGTCCACCACCCAGGCGGTGAACTTGTCGCTGCCCTCTCCGGCAGTGTCGCCCCCGATGACGTAGGGGACTTCCGGCTCCGGCGGGGCGTAGATGCGGATGAAGCCGGTGCGGCGGTCCGGGTTCCAGGTCCAGTCCGCCGGGGCCTCGCCCGCTTCCGGCTCCGGATAGGTGAAAAGGCCCACCTCCGTCGGCTCCCGGGCCGATGCCAGACGCAGCAGGATCTGCTCGTTGTCGAAAAACGGCGTGCCGGAGAAGAGGAACGCCTCCTCCGGCGTGGAGGGATATTCCTGCTGGAACTTGCGCTTGTCGCCGTGGCAGTTAACGGCGATGCACCACCGCCGCCAGGCCATCTGCTCCGGCGAGAGATGATAGGCCTCCATGAGGCCCTGTTCTTCCGCATCCCAGACGGTGCCCTCCGGTACCTCCATCCGGTACTCCTCTTCGTGGAACCAGGCGATGAACAGCGGCACCCAGCCGTTGGTCCCGGCCTCCGCCCCGTCCCAGAGGTCCTTGAACTCGTTGTAGCCGTTGGCGGTGGACTCGATGACCACCAGGGTGCGGACGTCCGCCGGCACGGCCTGCATCACGCCGTCCAGGATCTCGTTCTTGTTCCCCTTCCAGAAGGCGAACTCCGAGAGGTGGACATTGTTCAGCGTCTCGCTGCGGCCCATGCCGTCGTTGGCGGTGACGCAGCGGATGGAGGACATGAGCCCCGGCCGCCGCCGCTTTTCTCCCGGGTTCCGGGTGGGATTCTCGAAGACCAGCTCCTTGGCGTTGGAGTGCTTGCACATGGGCTGAAGACGCCGGGGCAGGCAGTCGTAAAAGAGCTTGTTCATGCGGAACAGCTTGGTGGTGGAGTCGTCCCGGTGGGCCACGATCAGCGTCTGCACCAGCTTGCGGGTGACGCTGTCGTGGAACATCACGCCCTCCGTGATGGTGGAAAGGCCCAGCTGCCGGGCCTTGAGGATCAGGATGCGGGGCGGCCTGCCCGCCGCCCGCTCCTGCCGGATGAGATCCAGCAGCATCTGCTGGGCGGGCTTGGGCCGCAGCGGCGCCAGCGCCCCGGTCTTGGTCCGGATCTTCAGAAACTGCGGTATGTAGGTGCCCGCGTCCCGCACATCCATTCCCGTCACCCCCTCGTCCATGCCCAGAACGCCTCCGCGGTGGCAAAGTTCTGCATCATCTCCACATTGCGCTCCAGGGTCCGGACCTGCACCAGCATGTCCACGTCCCAGGCAGGCCCCGCCGGCAAGGTCCGGGCCTCCTCCGTCCGCCCTCCCAGGGTCTTGACGATCCGGATCTCCCGCCCCGCCGCGATGGCCCGACGCAGCCTGCGGCAGTCCTTTTCATCCAGCAGGATACATTCCATCGTGCGCGCTCCGCTCCTTCGCACCAGACCTCCCGGCCAGATGGTCCAGCACCCGCCGGATCAGCCCTCTCTGCCTCCGGCACAGCCCCGCGTTCTCCTGCCGCAGCCATCGGTTTTCCCGCTCCAGGGCATCCACCCGGGCCTGCAGCTGCCGGATCCGGTGCCACTGCCGCTGGCTGCTCATACGCCGCCCCCCTTTCCGCCGCTTCCGCTCTGGAAATCGTCCAGCGCCAGCAGCGCCGCCCGGTACCGCTCCAGCTCCCGCTTCCCGTCTCCGCCCTGGAGCAGGTTCCGGTCCAGATCGTCCTTCCTGCACGCCACGTCCTGCTCCAGCATGACCTTTACGTACTTCGTGGTCTCCTGTTTCATACTCTGCGCTCCTTCCGCCAATTTCTCCGGCTCCGCTTCTTTTCTCCGGCCGCCCGCCACATCGCGGGCGGGCAGCCCTTCCCGCCGCCTCCAGGCGCAGACCAG
>CALWXB010000017.1 GCA_944385405.1 uncultured Oscillospiraceae bacterium
CTGGAGGGCACCATGAGCCAGTACTTCGCGGTGCTGACCAACATGCGCTCCGTGGGCGTCATGGGCGACGGCCGGACCTATGACTACACCCTGGCCCTGCGCTCCGTGACCACCAGCGATTTCATGACCGCCGACTGGACCCGCATCCCCTACGACGTGCTGGACCGCGTCAGCGTCCGCATCGTCAACGAGGTCCCCCATATCAACCGCATCGTCTACGACATCACCAGCAAACCCCCCGCCACCATCGAATGGGAATAAGACGAATGGAACCCGCCCCGCGGATCGAGTCCGCGGGGCGGGTTTTGCATGGATCCGGCCGGTGGATTTTTTGCGCCGCCATGTGCTATACTGTTGATCAAATCCGGACCGGAAGGCCGGAACTTGAGAGGTGCGTACATGAAATTCCAAAAGATCGACAAGGCCCACTGGACGCGGAGCGAGTATTTCCAGCACTATTTTTCAGATGTACCCTGTACGTACAGCATCACCGTGAAGCTGGACGTCACCCCCATAAAAGAGCGTTCGATAAAGCTGTACCCCGCGATGCTTTACCATCTCACTACGATCGTAAACCGGCACGCTGAATTCAGGACCGCCATCAACGAGGCCGGAGACCTTGGCATTTACAGCAACATGCACCCCTGCTATACGGTGTTTCACAAAGACACAGAGACATTTTCCAATCTGTGGACGGCATATACGCCGGATCTGGGCCAGTTCTGCGCCGCATACGAAGCCGATCTTCGGAAATACGGTGCCCGGCACGGTATGGTCGGAAAACCCGACATCCCTCCCAACACCTTTCCCGTGTCCATGCTGCCCTGGACAGTCTTTGACGGCTTTAACCTAAATCTGAAAATGGATACAGCTACCTGCTCCCCATTTTTACAATGGGAAGAACCTTTCCGGAAAACGGCCGAACGATACTGCCCATCTCCATCCAGGTCCACCATGCTGTGTGCGACGGGTTTCATGTGTGCCGCTTTGTCAGCGAACTGCAGGCGCAGATACAGGGCGGAGACACATCCGCAGCCTCTCTGCCCGCACATGAATCCGCCGCCTCCTCCATACAATAAAACCGCCGGGGGCATCCCGCTTCCGGCAGATCATCTGTCAGGAGGACCGCCATGGACCCCATCGTCTCCGCTGGCTGCAGCGCCATGAGCTGGCGCACCGAGGAGGGCCTGCATCTTTGGGGCAGGACCTTCGATTTTCACTGTCTTCCCCCGGACACCCGCATCATCTGCCTCCCCCGGAGCACCATATACCGCCTGTGCGACAGCCCGGCTGCACCTGCCCAAACCGCCGCTTACGCTGCAATGGGCACCGGCCTGCTGCTGTCCGCCCTGCCCGCCCCGGCGCTGTATGAAGGGATCAACGATCAGGGCCTCATGGGCGGTCAGCTTTACTACCGGACCTTTGCCCACTATCCCACCGAAGCCCGGCAGGGCACACTGGCCCTGCAGCCGCCGCTGCTGGTATATCACCTGCTGGCCACATGCGCCAGCGTGGAGGAGGCGGTCCGGACTCTGGAGGAGATCACGCCGATATCACTGCCCCTGCTGGGGTCGGTGCCGCCCCTCCACTGGACCTTCAGCGACCGCAGCGGAGAGACCGTCATCGTGGAGCCGGACCAGGAGGGCCTTCACATCTATCGCCGTACCGTGGGCGTCATGACCAACAGCCCCGGCTATCCCTGGCACCGGCTGAACCTTCTCAACTACGCGGGGGCACGGGATCTGGAGCACCTGCCTCCGGATCTGGAGGACTGCCCGGCTTCCTGCTTTTCCGCCAGCGGCAGTCAGAGTCTGCCCGGGGGCTGGACCTCTCCCGCCCGGTTCGTGCGGCTGGCCTTTCTGCGGCGCTATGCCCTGCGCGGCATGGGAGAGACAGACGGTGTGGCACGGATGTTCCGTCTGTTCCAGAGCGCCGCCTTCCCACTGGGCATCGCGCGGCTGGAAGAAGAGGGACACGCGTGGGACTACACGGTCTATACCAGCGTCATGTGCGCCGAAACCCGGCGCTTTTACTGGACCACGCACGAAAATCAGCGCATCCAGGTCGCGGATTTGGACGTGCTGGCCAGCCGCACGACTCCTGTCCAGCTGGAACTGGGCCGGGACGCGGACTTTGCCGTGCGGACCTGCTGAGCAATTTCAAAGCCGCTGAAAATTTTATCAAAAATCTTCAAAAAATGCGTGACAAACGCAAGACAGTATGTTATACTGTATCCATGGTTAGTTATAGCTAACCATGGATACAGTACCAGCCTTTTCGCCGGCACTGCCTCCCCTCTGGTTTTCTGACTCGGATCTCCTTTTTCCCCCTCAAAGCCCCCGCACGGGTCCCGTGCGGGGGCAACTCCTGTCATCTCATCCCATCCAAGCCGTCCGCCTGTAAAGAACCGTTTTCTCCTCTGGACCTGTGGTATCATGGACGTACTTTGCCGGGGTGCTTCCCCCGGCCACGCAGGAGGAACGGCTATGAAAGAACGCATGTTTGCTGCCCTGGCGCTGCCTGCGGCGGCGGCCCTGCTCTGGGCCATGCCGCCCGTCCGGGCGGAGAGCGCCCCGCTCCAGGAGGAACTGTACTATCTGCCCGCGGAGGTGGTGGACACGCAGGACGGACAGACTCGCTTTGCACAGATCGACGGAGAGGACCCCACACTGTACATCTACACCGTTCCCGGAATCTTTCCGGACCATATTCCTTATCTGCTCACCATGGACACCCAGGGCACCGACTCTCCTGCTGACGACACCGTACTGGTAGTCTGGGGGTGCATGAGCGGCGCGGATCCCAGTTCTCCTGTGCAGCCATAGATACTGCCGCTTTCTGTAAGATCCTGTTTATAACCAGTAAAAATCCCGGAAATCCCGGGATTTTTCTGTTTACACCGCATATTTGACATGGTATAATGAGTCGTCCTCCGGGTCTCCGGAGGACGACTCATTCTTTTGTAAACAAGGCGGATCTTTTTATGTTCTCCTGGCTGACCTCTACTTTTCTGGGAAAACTCATCTCCACGTTTTTCCTCTCCATGGTGCCGGTGATTGAGCTGCGGGGCGGCCTTCCCTACGGCATCGCCCTGGGGCTGGACTACCCCGCCGCCCTGATGGCGGCAGTTCTCGGCAACATGGTCCCGGTGCCCTTCATCATCATTTACATCCGGCACATCTTCACCTGGCTGCGCAAGCGCAGCTCCTGGTGGGACCTGCGGATCACCCGTCTGGAGCGAAAGGCCCACCTGAAGGGCCGCGTGGTACGGAAATACAGTGCCATCGGCCTGTGCATCCTGGTGGCCATTCCTCTGCCGGGCACCGGTGCGTGGACCGGCGCGCTGGTGGCGGCGGTGCTGGACATGCGGCTGCGGCGGGCGCTGCCCTCCATCTTTTTGGGCGTATGCATCGCGGCGGCCATCATGACCATGGTGACCTTCGGCGTGATCCACGTATTTTGACCCTATCCGCAAGTGAAAAACCGGGGCGCACGGAAATCCGTGCGCCCCGGTTTTTTCTGTCATGTGTCCGGATTTGACTCTGCATGCGTCAGCAGCGCCTCCCGGGTCCGGGCGGGCAGGGATGCCGCCAGCAGACAGGCCAGCCCTGTCCGTTCCTCCTCCGTCAGGTCCAATCCAGTCTCCTCCAGCCGGGCGCCCAGGCACCGGACACAGCCGTCGTAGGCCGCGGCCAGGCGGCGGCCTTCCTCCGTCAGCGAGATCTTTCCGTACCGCTCCTGGAGCAGCAGGCCCCGCTCCCGCAGCACCCCCAGCATGCGGGTAACAGACGGCTTTGAGACCCCCAATGTTTTTGAGACATCCACCGCCACCACCTGGGACCGCGCCCGGGTGAGCGCATAGATGGCCAGCAGATACCGAAGATGCGCCGCTGTCAGTTCCATATCCATCCTCCGTCGGCGGGGCAGGGAGGGACGCGCTGTCCCTCCCTGCCCCGCAATTTATTTGCGGCAATGCTTGCAGCTGCCGCAGTTTCCCGTGCAGTGTCCGCCGGACTTGTGCGTTTTCCACAGCGACCGGACGGCCAGTGCCACCACGGCCAGCAGCACCGCACCTACCAAGATCTGTCCGAAAATTGCAGGCATATGTGCCTCCTCTCAGATCCCGGCAGCGGAAACGGACCGCAGGTTCCGGACCGCCTCGCCCTGATAGCCCTTGCGCACCAGCAGATAAATGATGCCCGCCAGCAGCACCAGGGCCACTGCGGTGAACACGCCGAAGGTGGTTTCTCCGGTGAAGAGACCGCCGATCTGATAGACGATCATGGATACCACATAGGCAAAACCGCACATATAGCCGATGGCTCCCACAGTCCACTTGGCATTGTTCATCTCCCGTTTAATGGCACCCATAGCCGCAAAGCAGGGGGCGCACAGCAGGTTGAAGATCATAAAGGAATAGGCGTTCAGACCGGTAAAGGCGGCGGCGATGGCAGGATAGAGGCCGGAAGCATCCTCCATCAGATCCGCCTCACCGGCATAGTTGAAGGCAATGCCGAAGAAGTTGACGACCTCCTCCTTGGCGATCAGGCCGGTGATGGTGGCGCAGGTGAGCTTCCAGGCGTTTTCTCCCACCCAGCCCAGGGGATAGAAGATCCAGGCCACGGCACTGCCCACAGCGGCCAGCAGGGAGTTGTTCATGTCCTCCACCGCGCCGAAGCTGCCGCCCTCGAATCCATAGCCCATGAGGAACCAGAGAATGATGGAGGAGAGCAGGATCACCGTTCCCGCCCGGCGGATAAAGCTCCAGCCCCGCTCCCAGGTGGCCCGCAGCACGTTGCCGGGGGCAGGCGCATGGTAGGCGGGCAGCTCCATGACGAAGGGCGCCGGCTCTCCGGCGAAGATCCGGAACTTTTTGAGCATGATACCGGAGATCACCACAGCGGCAATGCCGATCATAAACGCAGACACTGCCACCAGCGGCGAATTCCCGAATACCGCGCCGGCAAACAGGCCGATAATGGGCATCTTGGCGCCGCAGGGGATGAAGCCGGTGGTCATGATGGTCATGCGCCGGTCCCGGTCCTGCTCGATGGTCCGGGACGCCATGATGCCCGGAACACCGCAGCCGGTGGCCACCAGCATGGGGATGAAGCTCTTGCCGGAGAGGCCGAAGCGCCGGAAGATCCGGTCCATGATGAAGGCCACCCGGGCCATGTAGCCCACATCCTCCAGGATGGCCAGCAGGAAGCACAGCACCAGGATCTGGGGCACGAAGCCCAGCACCGCGCCTACGCCGGCCACAATGCCGTCCTGGATCAATCCGTAGAGCCAGGTGCCCTCGGCTACGCCCACACCGGTGAGGATACTGTGGAAGAGGCCGGGGACCCACTCCCCGAAGAGCACATCATTGGCCCAGTCCGTGCCCCGGGTGCCGATGGAGACGCTCCAGCCGCCCATGGCAATGGCGTAGATCAAAAACATAATGCCGGCAAAGATTGGCAGGGCCAGCACCCGGTTGGTGACGATGCGGTCGATCCTGTCGGAGGCGGTGAGACTGTGGGCAGCGGCCTTTTTCTTCACCGCCCGGCTCACCACACCGTGGATATAGGCATAGCGCTGGTTGGTGACGATGCTCTCGGCGTCGTCATCCAGCTCCGCCTCGCAGTCCGCGATGTGGGCCTCCAGATGATCCGCCAGCTCCGGGGAAATCCGCAGGGACTCCATCACCTTTTCATCCCGCTCAAACAGCTTGATGGCATACCAGCGCAGGTACCCCGCGTCCACCATTCCGGAAACGGATTCTTCGATATGCGCCACAGCATGCTCCACGCTGCCGGTGAACACATGGGGCAGTTCTCCGGCCCGTCCGGCCACGGCGGCCTCCACCGCCTTCTCCGCCGCGGCCATGCCGCCCTCGCCCTTTAGGGCGCTCATGCTCACCACCTGGCAGCCCAGGGCTTGCCCCAGCTTCTCCAGGTCGATCTCGTCGCCATTGCGGCGCACCAGATCCATCATGTTCACTGCTACCACCACCGGCAGTCCCAGTTCGATGAGCTGCGTGGTGAGATAGAGATTGCGTTCGATGTTGGTGCCGTCTACGATGTTCAAAATGGCGTCGGGCTTTTCGCCCACCAGGTAGTCTCGGGCCACCACCTCCTCCAGCGTATAGGGAGAGAGGGAGTAGATCCCGGGCAGGTCCTGGATCACCACGTCCTTGCGGCCCCGGAGCCGCCCCTCCTTTTTCTCCACGGTGACACCGGGCCAGTTGCCCACATACTGATTGGAACCGGTGAGCTGATTGAACAGCGTGGTCTTGCCGCAGTTCGGATTGCCCGCCAGCGCGATTTTGATGGTTATGTCGTTCTCCTTTCCGAAGTTAGTTTTAGCTAACTTTTGATCTGAATAACAGGCGGCCGCCTGCCGCCTTCCTGGTCAAGCTATTTCGATCATTTCCGCATCCGCCTTGCGGACACTGAGCTCATAGCCCCGCAGATTCAGCTCCATGGGATCTCCCAGAGGCGCTACCTTCCGCACGGCGATCTCCACGCCCTTGGTGATGCCCATATCCATAATCCGGCGCTTCACCGCACCCTCGCCGCGGAGCCGGAGCACCGTAACCGTCTCGCCCACTTTTGCATCCTTGAGTGTCCTCATAAATCATTCTTCCTCCTTAAATCATGATCCGGTTGGCCATGGTCCGATCCAGCGCGACGCGGCTGTCCTTGACCTGCAAAATCAGGTTCCCGCCCAGCTCGCTGACCACCATCACTTCTCCGCCCACTATAAAGCCCAGTTCCGCCAGATGCTGGCGGATCTCATCCCGGCCGGTGATCTTCCGGATGATCACGGGTTCTCCCGGCTTTGCCATCGACAGCGGCATCATCCTCTCTCGCCTCCCATGCACGGCGCACCGCATGTCGGCGCCGCAGTTAGTTCTATCTAACCTTGAATTCGGGTAGAGTTTACCACAAGCCTACCGGCCTGTCAAGGCAGAATTAGAATTTTTTTCCGGACCTTGACCTCCCTGAACAGGAGTTGCCCCCGCGCGGTATGGCATCCGCGCGGGGGCTGAGGGAAGAAGGTAAGATCCAATATGGAAAACGGCGGCAGCCTCACCACTTGGCAAGGCCGCGGCCCAGTTCCCGACAGGTTTCCTGGCCGTCGGCGTCCGGCATTTCGTTGAGCATCAGGCCCTCCGCATCATAGAGGTCAGCGTCGGAACAGCGCTGACACCACTCCCGCATCCACTGGCCGTCGCCCCATCCATAGGAGCCAAAAAGGGCGATCCGCTTGCCGCCCAGGGTAGGCTCCAGCTGGGCGAACATGGGCTCGAACTCGCCCTCCTCCAGCTGTTCAGCCCCCATGGCAGGGCAGCCGAAGGCCACCGCCTGATACTCGCTCCACTTCCCGGCGTCAAATTCGCCGGGACCCAGCAGCACCGCCTCGCCGCCGGCGTCCCTGACGCCCTCCGCGATGCACTGGGCCATCTTTTCCGTATTTCCGGTCCCGCTCCAGTAGACAATAGCAACCTTGTTCATGGTCAAAATCCTTTCTTGTTTGATGAGATTATGCAGCCACGATCAGCTTCGTGATCGGGATACCCGATTCGTAAAGGCGCTTGTATGCGGAGGTACAGGCTCGCAACCGTGCAAAGCAGGCCTGCGCCACGGCAGGGTCGCCGTAGCATTTCCACTGGCCGCAGCAGGTGAAATTGCGGCCCCGGTGGCGGATGAAGCCCTCCACATCCTCCAGCGGATACCCAAGAAAGATACCGATCTCGTGGGGATACGCCTCCTCCAGGCAAAAACGCCGGGCAAGCTGGTCCAGGAGAGACTCCGTGTCGGCCGGGCAGTAACCCATCTGGAGCAGGAATCCCCGGACCTCCGGCTGCGCCAGGATGCAGTCCAGCCAGTCCCGGCGGTAGACGTAGATCATGCACGCCTGTGCAGCGGGACACATTTTGAGCACCCGGAGCCGGATCCCAAACGAGGTCAGGAGGCGGTCCCAGTGCAGCGCCGCCCGCCGCAGGTCCCCGACCTCTCCGCCGATGCGGAACAGGCTGGCCGCTTTCACCCCTGCCAGCGTGGGGGCACACTGCTCCGCCAGCGCCTTTTCAAATGCATCCGTCATGTCCGCCCCCCTGGTTAGCTTTAACTAACTCCCGCCTTCAAAATATACCGCACGTCGCAACGGCTTCCGTTGGTTAGTTTTGACTAACCGTTGATGATACAATACCGCAGCCCGCCGGATTTGTCAAGGGGAAATTTTCATTCCGGCAGCACAAAACCGGCGGAGCGCCGCCGCGCCCCGCCGGTTGATGTGCGTTACCGCTTGATATCGTAGTTCATATTCATCAGATTGTGGATGCTGGCGGCGTCGTCGGTGATGTTGGCGTCGCCCCGGATGGTGTGCTTGATGACGCTGCTGGCCACGGCGAAGTTGATCATGTCCATGGGCTTGTAGTCGTGGATCATGGCGTAAATCAGGCCGCTGGCAAAGGCGTCGCCTCCGCCCACCCGGTCCAGGATGTTGAAGGTGAAGAGCTTGCTCTCAAAGGTGTGGCCCTCGTACCACATGAAGGCCTTGAGACTGTTCTCACTGCCGGAGTGAGCGTAGCGCACGTGTCGGGCGATGCACTTGAGGTTGGGATAGCGCTGGATGAAGGCCTGGAACACATCGTCCTGCTGCTCGTAGCTGGGCCGGAAGGGAATATCGTCCTTGATATCGCCCTTGCTGTGGTCGCTCTCATCCTTCCACAAATGATACGGCTCGATGCCCATCAGCACGTCCACATACGGCAGGCATTTGGTGCAGAAGTCCCGGGCCTCCTCCCAGGTCCACAGGGTGCTGCGGAAATTGCCGTCAAAGCTGACGGTGAGGCCCTTCTCCCGGGCCACCCGCAGGCAGTCCATCACCAGCTGGCGGCAGTTCTCCCCCAGAGCGGGCGTGATGCCGCTGAGGTGGAGCCAGGTATAGCCTTCCAGCAGCGCCCCCACGTCCACGGTGCTGAAATCGTACTCCGTGATGGCGCTGTGCTTGCGGTCGTAAATGACCTTGCTGGCCCGGATGCCGTAGCCCGTTTCCAGATAGTAGCTGCCCAGGCGGTGGGTGGGGGTCTGCTCCGGGGTGCTGAGGATCATGGGGGTGCAGTGAACGTCATTGCTGCGCAGCATGCGGATGGCGCTTTTGCCCAGGCTGTTGTTGGGCACCACACTGAAAAAGCTGCTGTCCACCCCCAGATTGGCCAGCGCCAGGGCAATATTGGCCTCGCTGCCGCCGTAGCTGGCCTCGAAGCTGGTGGTCATGCGGATCTTTTCATAGTTGGGCGGTGTCAGGCGGAGCATGATCTCGCCGATGGTGATGAACTTGCTGTCGCTGTCGCCATGGAGCAGCGGATTGTGATGTTCCATACAGTGCCCTCCTTCCGGCGGAGATCCCGCCGTATTCTTGCTTCCATTGTATGCCAAGCCGCCTGGTATTTCAATGGACAATTTTCACCGGTTCGGACACCGCCTTTTCGGCACAATCCCCGCTTGCACGCCCTTTTTCCCCGTACTACAATAAAAGTGTTCCCGGTTTCGGCCGGGTGCGAGTCTGTTTTCCGGGAGAGGATCTTTTGTGAAGGATACGTTTTTCTACACGCTCCACGCCATTTTGCCCATCCTGCTCATCATCCTGCTGGGACTGGGGGTCCGGCGGACCGGCTGGTGGAACGACGATTTTTACAAGCAGGTCAACAGCCTGTGCTTCCGGCTATTTCTGCCCGTGCAGCTCTTCTGCGGCGTCTACTCCATCGACGATCTCTCCTCCGTCAACTGGCGGATGGTGGGCTACCTCTTCTTCAGCGTGTTTTTCTGCCTGGCCGTAGGACTGATCGCCTCCCATCTAGTGACCTCCCGGGGCCAGAAGGGCGTCATTGTCCAGGTCTCCTTCCGGTCCAATCAGGCCATTCTGGGCCTGCCCCTGGCCAGAACCCTTGGCGGCGATGCCGCCATGGGCTTTGCCGCCATGGTCACCGGCGTATGCATCCCGCTTTTCAATGTGCTGGCAGTCATCGTGCTGACGGTGTTCGGCGGGGACGGACACAAGCGCCCCGCCTTCCGGACCCTGGCCCGGCGGGTGCTGACCAATCCGCTGATCCTGGGGGCCATGAGCGGTCTGGCAGTGGTGCTGATCCGGCAGCTGCTGCCCCAGGTGGACGGCGTGCCGGTCTTTACCATCCAGAACCAGCTCCCCTCCCTCTATTCCGCCCTGACCAATCTCTCCGGCGTGGCCTCCCCGGTGATGCTCTTCGTTCTGGGCGCCCGGCTGAATTTCTCCGCCGTCCGGGAGCTGCTGCCCCAGCTGACCCTGGGCGTGCTGCTGCGGCTGGTAATCTGCCCGGCGGCGGTGATCTCCATGGCGGTGGCTTTCCGGGCCCCCCTGGGCCTCACCACGCTGGAGATGCCCACGCTGCTGGCGGTATCCTCCACACCGGTGGCAGTATCCAGCGCCGTCATGGCCCAGGAGATGGGCTGTGACGACCAGCTGGCCAGCCAGCTGGTGGTGTGGACCAGCGTGCTGTCCATGGTGTCGGTGTTCTGCTTCATCTATATCTCCCGCTCCCTGGGTCTGCTGTAAGCCAAGCAAAAGATCCCGCGGCATATGCCGCGGGATCTTTTTATTGGGTTTACGCGTTGGCCAGGTACTTCTGCAGCGTGGCCCGGACAGAACCGGGGCCAGCCAGTTCCTCCACGAAGATCTTCTCGATCTTGTCGGCCAGGGGCGTGGTGGTGAGGTCCACGCCGAAGATGCTGGCGTTGGACAGGATGGGCCGCAGCTGGCCGGAGTAGCTGGCAGGATCGTTCCACACGATGCCCTTCAGCTGGGCCTGGAGGGTCTCCTTCAGGGGGTCGTCGCTGACCTCCATCTCCTCGCCGGCGTCGTTCACAGCCAGCAGATAGCGCATCCAGCCGGCCAGGGCCAGGGGGATGCTCACCAGGGTGTCAAAGTCCCGGCCGGAGGCCACATAGCTTTTGATGGTCTCGCCGAACCGGACGCCCACCTTCTGGGAGGTGTCGGTGGCGATGCGGCGGGGATCGTCAGGCATAAAGACGTTGGGCAGGCGCTGCTCCACCACCTCGTCCAAGAACGCCTTGGGGCTGACGATACCGGGGTCCGTCACCACGGGCAGGCCCTCCACATAGCCCAGGCGCTTGACCAGGGCCACGATGTCGGGGTCCTTCATCTCGTCGGCGATCTTGGTGTAGCCCAGGAGGCAGCCGTTGACGCTCATGGCGGTGTGCAGGGGGTTGAGGCAGGTGGTGACCTTCATGCGCTCCACCTTGTTCACGGTCTCCCGGTCGCAGAAGATGACGCCCACCTTGTCCAGCGGGGGACGGCCGTTGGGGAACTTGTCCTCGATGACCAGATACTGGGGCCGCTCGGCGTTGACGAAGGCCGCAGTGTAGCCGCCCTTCTTGGTGACGATGGCCTCCATGCCCTCGATGCCGTCGGCGGTGAGGCTCTCCTCCACCACCTTGGAGGGACGGGGCACGATCTTGTCGATCATGCTCCAGGGGAAGCTGACCTTGGACTCGTCGTTGAGCCAGTCCACGAAGCCCCGCTCCACCAGGCCGTTCTTCTGCCAGGCCTCGGCGATCTCCGCCACGCTGGCGTGGAAGGTCTGGCCGTTGTGGCTGCAGTTGTCGAAGCTGCACACGGCCAGGGGATACCCGCCGGCCTGATAGCGCCAGTACAGGAACTTGGTGAGGGTGGCCATGGCGTTTTTCGTGTTGCCGGGGCCTTCCTTCATGTCCTCCGCCACGGCGGGCAGAAGGGTGCCGTCGGGATTGTAGAGCTTGTAGCCCTTCTCCGTGATGGTGAAGGAGAGCATCTGCAGGCCCGGATCGGTGAAGATCTCCTTGAACCGGGCCATGGCCTCGGCGTTGGAGCTGTCGGCCTTGACGCCCTCGGCGATGCTGCCGATGATCTCCCGGTCAGTGGTGGCGTCAGGGTTCAGCGTCACGGCGATGCAGAGGTTGTCAAAGGGGGCGTAGGCAATGTCCAGGATGGCGGGGTCGTTGGTGTTGGCCATCAGCAGGCCCTTGTCGGTGAGGCCCTCGTTGAGCATCCGCTGGGCCAGGGCGGCGATGTAGGCGCGGAAGATGTTGCCGGTGCCGAAGTGCATCCAGGTTGGAGCCTTCTTGGTGTTTTCCGCCACGGCGGCCACATCGTACTGCGGCAGCGTCACATGGGCGGCGGCCCAGCCGGCCTTGTCGGCCAGGGAAGCGCGGTTGAGTTTCATATGTTCAATCCTCCATCAAGCATCGCCCGGCGGCCCCGGAGGGCCGCCGGACCGCGGGATTCAGTTGGCCATTTCGGGGTGGCCGTTTTCGCGGCAGATAGCCTCCCACAGACCGTTGAGGTAGGTGGCGCCCAGAGCACGGTCGTACAGGCCGTAGCCGGGCCGGCCCTCCTCGTCCCAGATCATGCGGCCATGGTCGGGCCGAATGTAGGTGTCGGGGCAGGTATCGTAGATGGCCTTCATAATGGCGTACATGTCCAGATCACCGCTGCTGGAGAGGTGTGCGGATTCCCGGAACTTCCGGTAGCCCAGGTACTTCACGTTGCGCACGTGCATGGCACCGATACGGTCCATCTCGCCGAAGTGGCGAATGATGGCGGGGATATCGTTGTCCGGGTTGGAACCCAGAGAACCGGTGCACAGGCACAGCGTGTTGGCCGGGGAGTCATGGAGCTTGACCATGATGTCATAGTCAGCCTGGCTGTGAGTGATGCGGGGCAGGCCGAACACGGGCCAGGCGGGATCGTCGGGATGGCAGGCCATCTTCACGCCCACTTCCTCGCAGGTGGGGATGATGCCGTCCAGGAAGTACTTGAAGTTCTCCCGGAGCTTGGCCTGATCGATGTCCTTGTAGATGGCCAGCACCCGCTCCAGATCCGCCAGGCGCTCCGGCTCCCAGCCGGGCAGGGAGATGCCGTGGCAGTCGTCCAGGGTCTTTTTCACCAGGTCCACCGGGGTCATCTCCCCCAGCTCCTTCTCGTCGAAGTACAGGGAGTTGGAGCCGTCCTCGGGGATCTCCCGGGCCAGGTCGGTGCGCAGCCAGTCGAACACCGGCATGAAGTTGTAGATGATGACCTTCACGCCCACCTTGGCCAGGTTGCGGATGGTCTCGCAATAGTTGGCGATGTACTGGTCCCGGGTGGGCAGGCCCATCTTGATGTCCTCGTGGACGTTGACGGACTCGATGACCTCGCACTCCAGACCGGCCTCGTGGATGTGGTCCACATAGGCCTTGCACTCTTCATAAGTCCACACCTCGCCGGCAGCCTTCTCGTCCAGCACGCCCATAAGGCCGCTCATGCCGGGGATCTGCTTGATCTTCTTCAGGGAGATGGGGTCACGGCCCTCGCCGTACCAGCGGAATGTCATTTTCATGGCAGCATGTCCTCCTTGTGTCCTGTCTGGCTCAGTCGTCGCACTTCCACAGGCCCAGGGCCGGAGTGCCGACAAAGTAGATTTCCTCGCCGTCGGGCAGGGTGTTCCAGCCCTCCTTCAGGGTGTGGGGATCGTAGCGCTTGCTGATCTCGTCGTAGTTGGCCCACTGATAGCCCACAGACTCGATCTCTTCCTTGCTCATCAGCTCCGGCTTGGTGCAGTAGGTGACGGTGAAGCGGCCGTCGGTGCTGCCCTGGATCAGGTGGGCGGCAGACATGATCTTGTCCGTGCCGAAGGCGCCCTTGTTGAACAGATCCAGCACGTAGTCCCGGCCCTTGTAGCCGAACTTGCGGGTCATGGCGTCCATCTCCTCGTTCTCGCCGAAGGCGCGGACGCCGGGGGCCAGGATGATGAGGTCGCCGCCGTCGGCTACGATCATGCGGGTGCGATAGATACCCTTGTTGCCCACCCAGGTGGTCTTGAGCTCTTCGGGATCCAGATAGGTGACCACCTTCTTGGCCCGGCGCTCCACATGGACGATGTTCAGCTCCTGGGCCAGCTCGCAGGCCTTCTCGAAGGGCACGCGGCTCTCGCCGATGTAGAGGCCATTGAGGGAAGTGACGTCGTTTTCCCGGGTGGTGACGGTCTGGAGGAACACCACGGGCAGTTTGCCGTCAATGAAGTGCTGCTGGGCATAGTCGTACAGCACGCGGGCGGGGCAGTCCCGCACGCCCAGAGCCTGCTCCATGCCGCAGATGGCGGAGAGCATGTGGCTCTTGTTGATCATGGCGCGACCGCCCAGGCCCACGAACAGGTTCTTGGAGTAGTTGGCCATGCCCACCACCTCGTGGGGGACCACCTGGCCCACGGAGAGGATCAGGTCGAAGCCGCCGTCCACCAGCAGGTGGTTGACCTCCACCTCGATGTCGGTGACGTACAGGCCACGGCTGATCTCCGCCACCACATCCTCGGGCACCTTGCCCAGGACCGTGGTGTCATACTGCCAGCGGTGGATCAGAATATCCTCGTCGGGCACCACGTCGCCGAAGAACTTCTCCTTTTCCTCGGCGCTCAGCGGCATATGGGTGCCCAGGGCGGGCATCACCTTCACCTCCGCGCCCATGGCCCGGAGCTTGGGATAGAGGATCTTGGTGATCTCGCCGGCGTAGCTGTAGCAGCGGGTATAGTCCGGGGGCACGATCAGGACCTTCTTTACCCCGGGATACTGAGCCAGCAGCTCGTCGCACATAGAGGCGACCTTTTCCAGGGAAATGCCGGCACGGTCGGTATAATAAAGCTCGTTCATGTGATACGCTCCATTCATGTCACAGTTTTCCGGCACAGAGGGGCGCCGGACCCACGGCGCGGCCTGCCCTTTCCAGGACAGGCCGCAAAACGGTGGTGATGGGGAAGATCAGTCGGCGACCTTGACGATGACCTTGATGTAGTCGCCGGGGTTCTTCTCGTTGTCGATGATGGTAGCGGGAGCTTCCTCCATGGGGATGATCTTGGTGACGGTGTCCATCAGCTTGACCTTGCCGGTGTGCAGCAGCTCCAGAGCCTCCTCGAACTCGCCGGCACTGGTGCGGGCGCCGCGGATGTCGATCTCCTTGCGGGTGACCATGTCGGTGGGCAGGCTGGTCTCCTGCTTGGGCCAGCCGGTGAAGGTGATGCGGCCGGCATGGCAGACCATGTCCAGGCTCTGACGGATCAGCACGTTGGCGCCGGAGCACTCCATGACCAGCTGCGCGCCCTCGCCGGTGATCTCCATGACCTTCTCCACAGCGTTGACTTCCTTGCTGTTGATGGTATACTCAATGCCCATCTGCTTGGCGAAGTCCAGACGCTCCTGCACGATGTCGATGATGATGGCGTGAGCGCCGTAGGCCTCGGCAGCCATGCCGGCATACAGGCCGATGGGGCCGGCACCCAGGATGGCCACATACTCGCCGGCCTTCAATCCGCCGCGATGGATGCCGTGCAGGGCGATGGTCAGGGGCTCGGCCAGAGCGCCCATCTCATAGCTCATACCTTCGGGCAGGGCCACCAGCAGATTGGCGGGGTGGCAGAAATACTCGCACATGCCGCCGTCCACATGGACGCCCAGCACCTTCAGGCTGGTGCAGCAGTTGGTGCGGCCGATGGAGCAGGCATAGCAGTGGCCGCAGTAGATGTAGGGATCCACCGCCACGCGGTCGCCCACCTTGAAGCCCTTGGGGTTCTGGGCGGGATCAGAGGGGATGCTGACGATCTCGCCGCTGAGCTCGTGGCCGATGACGCGAGGATAGCTGACCAGGCCGTTGGTGCCGCGGAAGGCACCGATGTCGCTGCCGCAGACGGCGGCGCAGTGGATCTTGATCAGGGCCTCGCCCTCCTTGGGCTCGGGCATGGGCTGATCGACGCAGGCAACGTTCCAGGGTTCGGCAAACTTGATGGCTTTCATGACAAATTTCCCCTTTTCATTAAAATAGTCTCAGATCCGTGCCGCCGGCGGCTTCCGGGAACCGCCTCCAGTCGTCACACGTCTTATGTCTTGATTATAATCTCTGTTTACGGAAATTACCATACGCACTATTTAACAAATGTTGCGTAAGAAATCTGTGTAGTCTCCCAAACTCGCCGAAAGCCAATCGTTTTCCTTGTTAAGAGGTTGTCAATCCGTTGACAACACCTGCGCAAATCGGGTATAAATGAAAGCAAATAGATACAACGACACACGTGGGATGTCCGACCCGCCCGGGACAAAAGCGGGCGCATTGTTAAGGAGAGCAAACATGGCGGAGACGATGTTTGAAACGGTAAAGGACCGGGAGGTGCCCCTGGCGGAGCAGGCGGCGGAGCAGATCAGCCAGCTGATCATCGAGCGCCAGCTGCGCCACGGCGAGAAGCTGCCCAACGAGTTCGAGCTGGCCCAGCAGCTGAACGTGGGCCGCGGCACGGTGCGGGAGGCGGTGAAGCTGCTGGTGGCCCGGAACGTGCTGGAGATCCGCCGGGGACGGGGCACCTTCGTGGCCCAGCAGACCGGCGTCATTCACGATCCTTTGGGCTTTGCCTATATGCCGGACCAGCTGCGCCTAGCCCACGAACTG
The DNA here is from genome assembly GCA_944385405.1 of uncultured Oscillospiraceae bacterium. Classification (GTDB taxonomy): domain Bacteria; phylum Bacillota; class Clostridia; order Oscillospirales; family Oscillospiraceae; genus Oscillibacter. The sequence goes on from CALWXB010000017.1 coordinate 16,492, forward strand.
CTGGATATCCGGCTGAATGTGGAACCCTGGGTGGCCTCTCTGGCCGCCCAGCACGCCACGCCTCAGGACGTGGCGGAGCTGCGGGCGCTGTGCAAAGAGATCGAAGATCTCATCCAGGCAGGCGAGAATCATCTGCACCGGGACGAGGCCCTTCACGTGCGCATCGCCCGGTGCACCCAGAACCGGGTGGTGCCCAAGCTGCTGCCGGTGATCACCTACTCCGTGCAGCTGTTCGGCAGTCTCAACGACAAGCGCATCTACGACGAGACCATCCGCACCCACCGGCAGATCGTGGACGCCATCGACCGCCACGATCCCGAGGGAGCACGGGAGGCCATGCGCATCCATCTGGCGGGCAATCAGCTCTCCATTACCGAGCAGGAGCAGCTGCGGGACCAGCAGACCTGATGGAGTCCAATCAAAAAACCGGACCTTCCCATGGGAAGGTCCGGTTTTTTCGCATTCAGCCCTGCAGCGCCTGGTCTCCGGCGGACTTTTTCCGCCGCAGGCGCAGGCGGCACTGATCCAGCACGGAGTAATACACCGGCGTCAGCAGCAGGGTCACCACCGTGGAGATGATCATGCCGCTCATCATGGTGACGCCCATGTCGCTCATCATCTCGTTGGTGTCACCGGTAGCCAGGGCCATGGGCACCATGGCCAGGATGGTAGTGAGGGTGGTCATCAGCACCGGACGGATGCGCAGGGGGCAGGCCTTCAGGATGGCCTCCTCCCGGCTCTCTCCCCGCTCACGGCGGATACGGATGTAGTCCACCAGAATGATGGCACTGTTGACCACGGTGCCCGCCAGCATGATGAGGGCCACCAGAGAGATCATGGACAGATCCCGGCCCGTCAGGGGCAGGGCGAACAGCGCCCCGGTAAAGGCCACCGGCAGGATCATCATGATCATCACCGGCAGCAGGAAAGACTCGAACTGAGCAGCCAGCACGAAGTATACCAGGCCCAATGCCACCAGCAGCGCCAGCAGCAGATCTCCGAAGCTGTCCATCATGTCCTCATAGGCGCCCGCCGTCTCGGCGGTATAGCCCTGGGGCATGGGATATGCGTCCAGGATGGCGTTGATCCGGGCGGTCATCTCGGTGGTATTGCCGCTGATGGTGTCGCCGGTGATGCTGACCTGGCGGTTCTGGTCCACCCGCTGGATGCTCTGGGGCGCCTGGACGATCTCCACCTGCGCCACAGCGGACAGCGGCACATAGCCGCCCATGGCGGTGGCCACCGGCATGGACCGCAGTGCATCCAGGCTGGCGGAGGCCGCACCGTCGCCCTTGACCACCACATCCAGCTCCTTGTTGTCGATGGTAACGGCGGTGGCGGTAGTGCCGGTGAGCTCGGAGCGGACAGCAGCGCCCACGGAGGCGGCGGTGAGGCCGTACTGCGCGGCGGTCTGGCGGTTCATGGTGACCTCCACCTGCGGGACCTGCTCGGCCAGGGAGGAGGTCACGTCCACGGCATCCTCCAGGGCCGCGATCTCCCGGGTCAGATCCTGGGCGATGAGGGCCAGGGTGGCATAGTCGTCGCCGGTGATATTGACGCTGATGTCGCTGCCGCTCATCATGGCGGTCATGTCCGAGGCCGTGACGGTGATCTCACAGCCCGCCACGTCCCGCAACTGCTCCCGGAGATCGTCCGCCACCTGTGAGGAGGTGCGGTCCCGTTGGCCGCGGTCCACCAGCATCAATCCCACGGTCACCGAGCCGCTGCCGCTCATCATGGAAACGCCGCCGGACCCGCCCTGGGCCAGATAGTAGAGGCTCTCCAGCTCCGGCACCTGCTCCTGGGCAATGGCGGTGACCTGGTCGGCCACAGCGGTGATCTCCTCCACGCTGGAGCCCACCGGCATGCTGATGGTGACGGACACCTGTCCCTGGTCCATCTCAGGGATCAGCACCATATTGGTGGAAAGGCAGCTGAGGGCGAACACCGCCACCAGGCCCACCGACACCAGCATACCGGTTTTCAGATGGGTGATGAAGTACCCCAGGGTCCGCATGTACCAATCGTTCAGGCGGCGCACCTGCTTGGCCCACCACGCGGCAGCTCCGCCAGACGCCTGACGGGCCGCCCGGCGGGCACGCTCCCGGCGGACCTTCTCCTCGTCCAGCATCATGTAGCACAGAAGCGGCACCAGCGTCAGGGCGATGGCCAGGGACGACAGGATCAAAAACGCGATGGTCAGGCAGAAGTCCTTGAACATCATGCCCGCGATGCCCCCGGAGAGGCCCAGGGGCAGGAACACCGCCACCGTGGTGAGGGTGGAGGCCATGACGGAGGCCGTGACCTCCCGGGTACCCTCCACGCAGGCGCTCATCCGGTCGTGTCCGTCGGCGGCGAAGCGGTAGATGTTCTCCAGCACCACGATGGAGTTGTCCACGATCATGCCCACACCCATGGCGATGCCGCCCAGACTCATCATGTTCAGCGTCAGGTCGAACACGTTCATCAGCACGAACACCGTCAGGATGCACACCGGCATGGAGATGGCGATGGCCATGGTGGCCGCCCAGCGGCGCAGGAACAGGAACACCACGATGGCAGCCAGCCCCACGCCCAGAAGGATGTTCTGCAGCGCGGCGTCCACGGACAGGTCGATATACTCCGAGGCCACGTAGGGGATGCTGTACTGCACAGCACGGTTCTCCGCCGCCAGCTCCGCCATCCGGTCCTGGACCGCCAGGGCGGCGGCGCGCTCGTTGGCGCCGGACTGCTTGAAGGCCTGGAGCAGCACGCAGGCGCTGCCGTCCATCCGGGCCACGGTGTCGGATTCCTCCGTCTCCAGGGACACGTCGGCCACCTCGTCCAGCCGGACGGTGCCGCCAGTGGGCAGCGTCACCAGCATGGAGGCCACCTCATCCACCGTCTGGAACTTGGCGTCGGTGGTGACGGTGAGGCTTTTGGTGCCGTTTTGCAGCTCGCCGCCGGGGTAGAGCAGGTTCTCCGCTGACAGCAGCTGGGCAATGTAGCTGTTGGAGAGCCCCAGGGCAGACGCCCGGGCGGCATCCACCCGCACAGCGATCTGCTGCTCCGCGCCGCCGTAAAGCTCCACGGAGGCCACGCCGTCGATGCGCTCCAGCGCGGGGACCACCGTGTCCTCCGCCAGGGCCTGGAGATCGGAGAGATCGTCTCCCACCAGGGCCACCAGGGCCGTGGGCATCAGATCGCTGATGTTCAAGTTCATGATGATGGGCTTGCTGGCCCCATCCGGCAGGGCGAGCATGTCGAACTGCTCCCGCAGCTTGGTGGCGGCGATGTCCAGATCCGTGCCGTCCACATAGGTGACCTGGATCTGGCTGACACTGTCGGAGGAGGTGGAGGACACGCCGTCCACGCCCGCCACGGACAGCACCGCCGTCTCCAGGGGCCGGGTCACCAGCTCCTCCATGTCGCTGGGGGTGGCGCCGCTGTATGTGCAGATCACCACCGCCATGGGCACCTCCATGTCCGGCAGCAGGGCCATCTGCAGCCGGGTGGTGAACACGGCGCCGAATACGATGATCATGATCACCGCCAGCAGGGTGGAGACCTTGTGGCGGATGCAGAATTTTGCCGTACTCATGGCGCTCAGGCCTCCCCGCCCACGATCCGCACCGCGTCGCCGTCAGCGAGATAGGACTGTCCCACTGTCACCAGCATTTCTCCGCCGGAGAGGCCGGAGGTGATCTCCGTGACGCCGTCGCCCACCAGTCCGGTGGTGACTTCCACGTACCGGGCAGTGTCATCCTCCACGGTGTAAACATAGCTGACACCGCCGCTGGTGAGCACCGCCTGGGAGGGCACCACCACGGTGTCCGGCACCACGTCGGTGCGGAAGGTCACCTCCGCGGACATGCCGGACCGCAGCCCCGCCGCCTCCGCGGGTACCTCCAGCGTCACGGTATAGAGCCGGGTCTGCTGGCCCGCCGCCTGCTCCACGGACCGCACCGCGGCGGTGAACCGCTGGTCCACGGCGCTGACATACACCTCCGCCTCATCTCCGGCGGCGATCTTGGCCACCAGGGTCTCCGCCACGGAGACGGTGACCTTCATGGCATCCGCCCCCTGGATCACCGCCACAGGCATGGTGTTGGAAACAAAGGCATTTTCCACAGCATTCATGGTCACCAGCGTCCCGGACATGGGCGCCACCACATTGCCGGCGCCGTCCACATCCTCCAGCGCCGTCTCCAGCTGCTCAAGTCCGGATTTGGCCGTCTCCACGCCCGCCTCCAGCTGGGACAGGGTGGCGTTGCGGGTGGCCTGGGCGGTCTGCAGCTGCAGCCGGGCCTGATCCAGCTCCAGCTGGGAGGCCGCCCCGATGGCCAGGAGGGCCTCCAGGTCCGACACGGTCTTGGCGCAGAGATCCACCTGCTCATCCAGCACGACCTTTTGATCCTGATAGCTCTGCACCGCCGCATTGTAGCTGATGCGGGCGGCGTCCCGGGACGCCAGGGTGCTGCCCAGATCCAGCGTGCAGAGGATGTCCCCCTGGGACACCGCGTCCCCCGCCTCGGCATAGACAGCCGTGCATTTGGCGGACGCCGCCACCATGACGGTGGCCTCGTCATCCGAGGCCACGGAGCCGGACACCCGGCTCTCGGCGGCCATGGTGTCCCGGACGACTGCCTCCACCTCCACGGCCACGCCGCCGGCAGCCGTTTCCTCCGGCGTCTCCGTTTGGGCGCCGCAGGCCGTCAGCGCCAGCGCCGCCGCGGCCAGCAGGGCCCCGATCCGTTTATGATGCATCGTTGGTCCCCCTCTCAGTTCAGGATGCCGTGCTCCACGGCCCAGCAATAGCTGTTGTATGCGGTGAAGAGATTGTCCTCTGCCTGCTCCACCGTCTCCTCCGCCGCGGCCAGGTCGTCCCGGGCCGTCAGCAGCGTGTTTTGGGAAATGGTGCCCTGCCGGTACTTCAGCTCCTGGGCCTCACAGGCGGCGCGCTGGCTCTCCAGTGCCACCCGGGCGGCCTCCAAGACCTGGGCATAGTCCTGCACCTGGGCGTACAGCGTGCGGAAGCGCAGCTCGTAGTCCTGCTTCGCCGCCTCATATGTATACTGCGCCGCCTGCCAGGTATGCAGGGCGGCGGTATAGCGGGAATCCCCCGGCCGGTATCCATACTGGGCACCGGTATCCCGATAGGTCTCCCGGGCATCCTCCAGATCCTGCTCCGCCGCATAGAGCTCATAGCTGTTCTCCCGCGCCCGGTCCAGATCCTGCTCCAGGTCCATGGCCTCCAGCTGGGATGCCGTCACCTCCGGCACGCCGTCCAGCACAATGGTCCCGGTGAGCGGCTCTCCCAGCAGCAGCTCCAGCTGCAGCTTGTAGGTGGTCAGGTTCATGCGCAGCGTCTCCAGCCCGCTGGCGAGGCTGGTGCGCCCCGCCTTGGTCTGCTGGAGCTGCAGGGCCGAGATCTGCCCCAGCTCATAGCGCAGCTCCATCTCCGCCACGGTGCGGTCCATGGCATCCAGCTGCCGCTCCAGGCTCCGGGCCTGGATCTCCATGGACGCCAGGGCGGTGTACAGGGTCTCGCCCCCCATGACGATCTGGTCCTGGAGGTTGCGCAGCTGCCAGGCAAGGCCCGCGTTGTCCTCCTGGAGCTCTCCGTCCCGGATGGCCTCGAACTGCTCACGCATAGCGTCATACTGCTGCTGGTACATGGTACCGATCACCCCGCCTATGGTGCTGCCGCTGGAATCCCATATTTTTGATGCCAAATCATTCAGGTCTTCCCGCAGATCCTCCTCCATGTCCTCGTAGTCCAGCTCCTCCAGCGCCGCGATGTTCTCATCCAGCGCCCGGATCTGGAGATTGGACGCCCGGATCCGCTGCTCCAGACTGGCAAAGCGCACCGTCCCCTCCGGGTCCGGCTCCGGCTCTGCCCCGTCCTGATCCGGCCCGGCAGGAGAGGGCTCCTGCGCCGCTTCCCCTTCCGCCGTGTCCGTCTGATCCTGTGCGGACGCCGCTACTTGGTCCGCCGGCTCCTGAGCCAGAACCGGGACCGTGCTCAGGGCCAATACCAGCGCCAGCACCAGCGCCGTCATCCGTATCTTCATACTGCTCCTCCTTTGCATGCCGTCTCCGGGCGCTCCGCGCCCCGCCGGATGATCTCCATCTGCTGCGCCAGCCGCCGGCGATGCTCCGCCGCGCACTCGGGATGGCCCAGGCTTGCCGTCAGCGCGGCGCCCAGCGCCAACAGCGTCAGCGCCACCACCTGCTGGACAAAGTCCGCATCGCGCCGGACAAAGCGCCGCAGATCCATCCGTCTCTGCATGTCTCCCATGACCACCGCCTCCGGCTGCCACAGCGGCACGTTCTGGAGCTCTGCGTCCGTGGCATTGATCCGCAGCAGCTGCATGCCGCACTCCACCAGCGGCTCCTGGGTCTGCCGGTCCTGCAGGCGGTCGTAGCAATCCATCTGGGCCTGAAAGAGATCCCCGTGGGCCGCTTCCACTGCCAGATAGAACTTCTCCAGAAACCGGGCCTGCGCTGTCCGCAGCAGGTAGACGAACAGGTCTTCCTTGTCCGCAAAATATTGATAGAAGCTCCCCCGGGGCACACCGGCCTGGCGGACGATCTGATTGATGGACACGTCCGCGAATTTCACCCGGGTGAACTCTCCCCAGGCCGCTTCCAGAAAGCGGCGTCGCTTTTCCTCCGGCAGCCGCAGAAACGTCTCCTTACACATGATATCCCTCCCCGCAAATGACATGCTGTCATAAAATGACAAGGTGTCATTTATTATAGGGTATGGGCTGTCGGGCTGTCAAGGCCGGCAGCCGTCAAAGAATGTAAAAAAACCGCCTTCCGCATAACGGCGGAAGGCGGTTTTGGCGGAGCTCCTTCTCACTAAATAGTCTCTGCACGCAGGCGCTCAGGCCTCCGGCAGATGATACTTCTTCAGATCCCGCTTCACATCGGCGGTGAAGCTCCCGGCGCCCTTGACATCGTGGAGATAGGAATGGCGGTCCATGGTACCCTCCTTCTCCTCAATGATGCACACGGCGATGTTGGAGCAGTGGTCGGAGACCCGCTCGAAGTTGGTGAGCAGATCGTTGAGGACGAAGCCCAGCTGGATGGTGCACTCCCCGGTCTGGAGACGGCGGATGTGACGCATCCGGATCTCCTCGATGAGCTGATCTATGGTCTCCTCCATAGGCTCCACGGCCCGGGCGGTCTGGGCATCGTTCTCCACGAAGCTGCGGAAGGCCAGATCCATGGTGTCCTCCAGGGCCTCCAGCAGCACCTGCAGCTCCGCCTTGGCGGACTCGGAGAAGTGCAGGTCCTTGTCCCGCAGCTCCTGAGCAGACTCCTGCAGGTTCAGGGCGTGGTCGCCGATGCGCTCAAAATCGCCGATGGCATGGAGCAGGCGGGAGACAGTCTGGATGTCGGAGACGGAGACGCCGTGCTGGGAGATCTCCACCAGATACGCCCCTAGCCGGTCCTCATAGGTGTCAAGCTTGTCCTCATTTTCAAAAATACGGGTCTCCCGGGTATCGCTGTACCCGGAGAGCTGATCAATGGCCAGCAGCAGCGTCTCGTGGGCCAGCTGGCTCATGCGGTTGGTCATGGATACGCACTCGCTGATAGCCACGCCGGGGGTCCGCATCAGCAGGGGGTCCAGGAAGGCAAACTGCTCGGTCTTGTTCTCGGACCGCACCAGTCTCCGCGCCAGCTTTTCCAGCTGGCGGGAGAAGGGCAGCAGCAGCACGGTGGTGAGCACGTTGAACACCGTGTGGCAGAAGGCGATGCCCACGGCACCCACGGAAGCGTCCATGAAGGAGAAATGGAAGACGATGTGACCGCCGTAGAAGAGGATCAGGCACACCACGGTGCCGATGATGTTGAAGGAGATATGGATCACCGCCACCCGCTTGGCATTGCGGTTGACGCCGATGGAGCTGAGCAGGGCGGTGACGCAGGTGCCGATATTCTGACCCATGATGATGGGGATGGCCATGCCGTAGGTGATGGAGCCAGTGAGGGCCAGGGCCTGCAGGATACCCACTGAGGCGGCGGAGGACTGGATGATGCCGGTGAACACTGCGCCCACCAGCACGCCCAGCAGGGGGTTGTTGAAGGCGGTGAGGAGGCTTGCAAACTCCGGCATGTCGGCCAGGGGGCTGACAGAGTCCTTCATCAGCTCCATGCCGTACATCAGGATGGAGAAGCCCACCATGATGCGGCCGATGTCCCGGCGCTTCTGCTTCTTGGAGCCCATGATGAGGATGATGCCTGCCAGGGCCACCAGGGGGGAGAAGTTCTCCGGCTTGAGCAGGTTGATAAACACGCTCTCGCTTTCGATGCCGGTGAGGGAGAGGATCCAGGCGGTGAGGGTGGTGCCGATGTTGGAGCCCATGATGACGCCGATGGTCTGCCCCAGCTCCATCACGCCGGAGTTCACCAGACCCACCAGCATCACCGTCATGGCAGAGGAGGACTGGATTGCGATGGTGATGCCGGCGCCCAGCAACAGGCTCTTAAAGGGATTGGAGGTCATGCGCTTGAGGAGACGTTCCAGCTTGCCGCCGGCCATCTTTTCCAGGCTCTTGGACATGGTAGTCATGCCGTAGAGGAAGAATGCCAGGCCGCCGCAAAGGGTGAAGACAGAAAAAATGTCCATACCGATGCTCCTTTTCCGTTCCCGGTGATCCGGGCTTCGTGGGCCGCAGAGAAAGGACCACCAGCCGCCGCGGGCAGCCGATGGCCAAACATGCATATGCAGCAACTCTATTATATATGCAATCCCGCGGCGAGGAAAGAGGAACCACACATTTTTGTAGGAAATGGTCAAAACCTTTGGATATATTTGGAGGGCAAGTAAAAGTTTTGTAAAAATTTTGTCCGGCAGCCCTGTGAGGCTGCCGGACAAACCGGTTCAACGTACCACTTTGGATGAAGCGCACCGGCAATTCACACGTTCCACCAGGCCCGGATCTCCTCCAGGCGGCTTCGCCCGGCAAAATAGCCGGCCTGCCACAGCCGGCGCAGCACGGAGATGTCCCGCTCCGTCCGGCTGCAGCCCAGGGTATCCTCCGGGGCGATCACCAGGATCTCACCCGCCGCCTCCCGGGCGAAAAGCTCCTCCCGGCTGCGGTTGTAGTGCTCCGTCCGGCGGTGGAGGGTCTCCAGAAAATTGGGATAAGCCCGGAAGGCCCGGTCCAGCACCCGCAGGGAATGGTCGTCTCGTTTGCGGTAGTCCCGGGGCCGGGTGAGGACCACCACCACCCGGTCGCACCCCTGCTCCAGCGCCCGGCGCCAGGGGATGGGGTCGGCGCAGCCGCCGTCCAGATAGGGCTGACCGTCGATGTGGAACACAGGGAACATCAGCGGGATGGCACAGGTGGCCTCCAGTACCGTGTTGGGGCTTCCCCGCCGTGGTACCGACAGATAGTCCGCCCGGCCGGTATTCAGATTCGTCACCACGGCCTCCGCAGTGCCGGGATAGGCCTCAAACGTGTCGTAATCAAAGGGCAGCAGCTCATCGGGAATGGTCTCATAGGAGAAGGAGAGGCCGAAGTAGCAGCGGTTGGTGGGATTGAGCCAGTTGCCCAGTCCCATGTAGCGGCGGTCGTTGGCAAAGGTGGTCACCAGCTGCAGGTTCCGGCGGCTCTGCCGGGAGAGATAGCTGACGCCGTAGGCGATGCCTGCGGAGACGCCCACGGTATGGTCGGGCAGCGGAAGCCCCGCGTCCAGCAGAGCGTCACACACGCCGGAGGAGAAGATGGTCCGCAGGGCGCCGCCCTCCAGCACCAGACCGGTTTTCATAGAAGGTCCCTTCCTTTCAATACGGAGCCGCCGGGGAGGCGGCAGAGGGGTCGCGGACAATGCATCAAGCAGGAAACGGCCGCAAGCGGCGGCATGTCTGTGCTGCAGAGCCCGCGAAACAAGAAAAAGGAATAAAAAAGTCGGAGCAAGCATACGCTTGCTCCGACGTGGCGGAGAAGGAGGGATTCGAACCCTCGAGACCCTTTAGGGGCCTACATGATTTCCAATCATGCGCCCTCGACCAACTAGGCGACTTCTCCATGCGGTCAAGTAGATCGTATATATGATGCCGTTGGAGCGGCAGCGTTATTATTATAGCAAGGATTTTGGAAAAGTCAAGCCCCAATTTCGTTTTTTATGCAAACCGGGCGGAGGACCCCCGGTCCTCCGCCCCGCGCCTCAGCGCATTTCGGACACGATGTTGTCCACGGCATGATCCACGGCGACACCCAGCTTGTGGATACTCTTCCCCACCTGCGTTTTCATGGGATCACGGCCGCAGGGCACCAGCATGCCCATGGCAGCGCCGGCCATGAGGCCCGCGCCCATCCCGATCCAGAATCCGGGACAGCTGTTCATATTGATCACTCCTTTTCCGGCACGGCGTTAGTATGGCCCGTCGGGAAGAAAAAAACCGAAAAAAGCGGATTTGCCAAAATGTGTAGGATGGTCTATACTGAATGGCGATGAAATTTCAACGTGTTTTGGGAGGCCGTATGACCAGGATCTATCTCATCCGCCACGCCGAGGCGGAAGGCAATCTTTACCGCATTGCCCAGGGACAGTACGACAGCATCCTCACGGACCGGGGCTGGCGGCAGGTGGCCGCTCTGGAGCAGCGCTTTGCCGGCGTACAGATCGACGCAGTGTATGCCAGCGATCTCTACCGTACCTGCGCCACCGCATCCGCCATTTACCGCCCCCGAGGCCTGACGCTGCACCGGCGGCGGGACCTGCGGGAGATCTGTGTCGGGGACTGGGAGCAGCGCACCTGGGGAGACATCTACCGCCGGGATCCGGAGCAGATGGAGAATTTCAGCCATCATCTCACTCGCTGGCACATCCCCGGAGCGGAGACCCCCGCCGCCGTGCGGGACCGGGTGCTTGCCGCGGTCCGAGAGATCGCGGCGGAAAACCCGGGAGCCACGGTGGCGGTGTTCTCCCACGGCTATGCCATCCGGCTGCTGCTGGCCACCCTCCAGGGACTGACTCTGGAGGAGGTGGGGCAGACGCCCCACGGAGACAACACGGCGGTCTCCCTGCTGGAAGCGGAGGGCGGAGAGATCCGTGTGGTGTTCCGGGACGACAACAGCCACCTGCGCACGCCGGAATTCCTGGCGGCAGACCGGGCCCGGAAGCGGGCCACGGCGCTGGAGCCGGGGCTGTGGTTCGCGCCGCTGGACCATCAGACAGACTTTTTCACCGCCTGTGTGGCAGAGGACTGGGACCCGTCCCGGGGCGCCTTCGCTCCGGAGCGGCTGCTCTCCGACGCCGCATCCCGCACCACCCTGGTAGGATATCTGGGCCAGGAGCCGGTGGGCGTGGTGCAGATGGGTCCGGAGACAGGCTGGATCTCTCTGGCCTGTATCCGCCGTCCCTACCGCAGCCAGGGCTACGGTGTGCAGCTGATGGGCCAGGCGGTGCAGCACACCCGCCCTCAGGGCGGCACGGTGCTGCGGGTGGCAGTGCCGGAGAGCAGCGCCTCCCGGCGCTTCTTTGACGCCAGCGGCTTCATTCCCGGCGCCAAGACCCCGGATGGGCGTGTGATCCTGGAAAAGGACATCAGCTTCCGCCGGGAGTATCTGGCAGAATAAACAAGGAGCCCGGCGCGCAGAAAGCGCGCCGGGCTCCTTTGCTCACTGCATGAAGAGGCCGCCGTTGACATTGAGACAGCAGCCCGTCATGTACCGGGACATATCCGAGGCGAGGAACAGTACCACGTCGGCGATGTCCTCCGGCTCTCCCAGCCGGTGCATCGGCACAGCCATGGGATCCCAATCGCTGCCGAAGACCTTTTCCATAGCGGTCTTGATGTTGCCCGGTGCCACGCTGTTGCAGGTGACGCCGAAGGCAGCGCCCTGCTTGGCCACGGACTTGGTCAGCGTCAGCATAGCGCCCTTGGTGGTGGCGTAGTCCACGCCGGAGGTAAGGCCTCCCACGTGGCCGGCAATGGAGGCCATGTTGATGATCCGACCGTATCCCTTGGCCTTCATGATCCGCAGCGCCCGCTGGGCAAAGAGGAACGCACCGGTGATGTTCACGCCGTAGGTAAAATTCCAGTGCTCCAGGGTCATCTCGTCAAAGGGGATCTTGTTGGTAACACCGGCGTTGTTCACCAGGATATCCAAAGTGCCGAACTCCTGCTCCAACACCCGGAAGCACCGATCCACATCCGCCTCCACCGACACATTGCACCGCACGGGCACGCACCGGCAGGCAGGGTATTCCGCCATGATCTCTTCCGCCACGGCCCGCGCATCGGACTCGTTAAGGTCCACGATAACGATGCCAGCCGCGCCCTCCCGGGCGAAGGTCCTGCAGTCGCACGCGCCCATGCCGGCGCCGCCTCCGGTGACCATGGCGATTTTACCCTCCAGCAGCTGTTTCATAAAACATCTCTCCTTATACAATAATGGCTCGCATTCAAGCAGAAAGCGCCGGGAGGTCGTGGGACCTCCCGGCGTCCTGGGATTTCAGGGGGATCAGGGCAGATAGTTCAGCGGATTCTTTGCCACGCCGTTGTACCGCACCTCAAAATGGCAGTGGTTTCCGGTGGAGTTTCCGGTGGAGCCCATCTTGGCGATCTGCTGGCCCTTGTAGACGTGCTGGCCCACAGAGACCAGGAGCTTGCTGTTGTGACCGTAGTAGGTCACATAGCCGTTGCCGTGATTGATCTGTACCAGATAGCCGTAACCACCCATCCACCCGGCGTAGGTGACGGTGCCGCCGTCGGCGGCGTAAATGGCCGTGCCGTAGCTGTTGGCAATGTCAATGCCCTTGTGGTTGGTAGACCCGATGCCGCCGGGAGAGGCGCGTCCGCCAAAGGTGGAGGTGATGCGGCCGGTGGTGGGCCAGCGGAAGCTGCCGGTGGGATACCAGGTAGGCCGTTCCTTGGTGCCCTGGAGGCGCTGCTCCGTCACAGGCTGCCGCAGCGTCACGGAGGAAAGGACCGTGCGCTCCACCTCCTCACCGTTGACATAGGTGACGTTGGCCACCACGTCAGCGGCGCCGTATTCTCCGGCGGAGGTGACCTTGTAGTCGCCCTTGTAGAGGTTGGCGGTATCGGTATATTCGATGTCGAAGGGGATATCCTCCACGTACCGCTCCTGCTCCACCACCGTCAATGTCAGATAGGGCACAGAGGCGGCCAGGGTCAGCACTTCGCCGATCTGGAGCTTGTCGATGTTGTAGCCGGGGTTCAGCGCCAGCAGCTCCGCGGAGGTGAGATCGTGGCTGTTGGCAATCTCGGACCAGGTATCGCCCTTCTTCACCTCATAGGTGACCTCGGCGGTCTTGGTGCTGTACAAGGTCTCCGCCAGGTACCCCAGGTTCATGACCTCTTCTGTGGGAACGTATTCCTCCCGGATCTCCACATCCTCGGCAAACTCGCAGGAAATGGTGCCTTCGGTGGTGGAAGCGGCCTTGAGCTGCTTCAAAAGCTCCTCCAGCGCACCCTCATAAGGGGTGGCGCCGATGCGCTCTCCGTCCACATACAGGCAGTAGGCAGAGGTCACCAGGCCGATCTGCTTGGAAAGATCCTGCTGGAAGGTCTCCTCATCCACCAGGTCCTGGCGCTTCATCAGGCCGGAGGAATACTGAATGAGGGAATCTTCAATGGTGTAGCTCTCGCCCAGCGTGCGGGCAGTGATGGCCTCCAGGTTCTCCCGGACACTCTCTGCCGTCTGCTCCGAACTGACGGCAGCCACCACCTCTCCGTCATAGGTGACGGTGGTGCCGAAGGTATAGATGGAGCACAGCACCGCCACGGCAGCCAGGCCGCAGGCACCGCTCAGAAAGGCGGCGGGGTGGATACGGTGGCGCTGGAACCACGCCCGCAGGGGGGTGGTCTTGTGCATGGCCCGGCGCTTGCGGCCCCAGGTGTGCTCCCGCAGCGTGGCCAGCAGCAGCGGCACCATGGCCAGCACGAACAGCAAAATCAAAATGGGCGTGCGCTCGGACTCCGGGAAGTTGTGGGCCCGCCGCTCCCGCATCAGCCGCCGCCAGCGGCAGCGGATCCGAGTCGTCTCGTGCTCGGCGGCCAGATACAGCGCACCCAGGCGCTCCATCCAGGTCCGGGGCTTGCGGCGCTCCCGGGGCTGCCGGCTGTCAGCTGCCGCACGGGGACGGGTGCCGCCCTGCTCCGGCGGCCGGTCCGCCCGGGGGGAAGAGACCCGCGCCCGATCCCGGCTCTCCTGCCATGCAGCCGCGTCGGTACGGGATTCCTCCCGGGGCCGCCGGACCTGCTCCTGGGCCAGCCGCCTGCCGCGCCGCTGGGAGGCTTCGTTTCGATTTTTCAAATCCTGACTCATAAAACTCCTATCAGAACCGTTCACAAATAGTTACAATTTGTTACCGTTTTTCATGATACCCCTTTTTCTTCCGTCCGTCAACCCCTCATTTCCGCCGAAAAGTTCGCTGTTTCTGGATTTCGGGCCGGTTTGGCGCCACATCATGTAGGGCGCGCTTTGTCTGTTTTGCACATTCCACAGGAGAAGGGGAAAAGAGGTCAGAAAATTTTGTATGCTTCCTCTGTTTTTTAGATTGACCCGTCGGGGCGGAGGTGTATAATGAAATTGGTATAAATCCTTCCCAATCTGATGTATTTGGAGGAAAAAGAGACATGTTTGAGTTTTTGATCAAGAAGCTGAAGGCCCATCCCCGCAAGATCGTGTTCACCGAGGGCACGGATCCCCGTATTCTGGAAGCATCCGCCCGTCTGCTGTCTGGTACCTTCCTGACCCCCGTGCTGGTGGGCAACCCCGAGGAAGTTCAGCGTGTGGCGGAGGAAATCGGCTTCAACATCCGCGGCGCCGAGATCATTGATCCCGCCACCTTTGCCGACATGGACAAGATGGTCGCCACCATGGTGGAACTGCGCAAGGGCAAGATGAGCGAGGAGCAGTGCCGTGCCGCTCTGATGCAGGGCAACTATTTCGGCACCATGCTGGTGAAGATGGGCTACGCCGACGCTCTGCTGGGCGGCGCTACCTACTCCACCGCCGACACCGTCCGTCCCGCGCTGCAGATCATCAAAACCAAGCCCGGCAGCAAGATCGTTTCCTCCTGCTTCATTCTGGTGCGTCCCTCCGCCACCGGCGACCGCGAGGTCCTGGCCATGGGCGACTGCGCCATCAACATCAAGCCCACCGAGGACGAGCTGGTGGAGATCGCCCTGGAGACCGCTGCCACCGCCAAGGTATTCGGCATCGATCCCAAGGTGGCTTTCCTGAGCTACTCCACCATGGGCTCCGGCAAGGGCGAGGACGTGGACAAGATGCGCAACGCCTTCCAGAAGGCCCACGCCGCTGCTCCCGACCTGGCCATGGAAGGCGAGCTGCAGTTCGATGCCGCCGTCTCTCCCACCGTGGCCCACACCAAATGCCCCGACTCCCAGGTGGCCGGCCATGCCAACACCTTTATCTTCCCTGACATCAACGCCGGCAACATCGGCTACAAGATCTGCCAGCGCATGGGCGCCTTTGATGCCTACGGCCCCATCCTGCAGGGTCTGAACGCCCCCATCAACGACCTCTCCCGCGGCTGCAACGCCCAGGAGGTCTACTCCATGGCCATCATCACTGCCGGTCTGTGCGAAGACTGATCACTCCAGTACATCTCCCGGGACGCCCGCTTTTGCGGGCGTCCCTTTTTCTTTTGGCGGCGCGGTCCGTTGCCTGACCGCCTCCGGGACCGGTGGTGCCATTTCTCTCATTTCCGTACGAAACGCGCCGAAATCCGAAGCGATCTTTTCAAAATCTTCACAAAAAGAAACTATTTTTTTGCCTTAAGACCTGATATGATAATGTAAAACGTTTATCTTTAAGGAAAAGTGAGGATTTTGACATGAAGCTCGTCTCCCTGCGCCAGTCTCTCTCCGCTCTGCGGCTGCGGACCTTCTGTCTGCTGTTTGCCGCAGGCATCATCAACGCCGTGGGCGTCACACTGTTCCTGGCCCCGGTCCATCTCTATGACAGCGGCATCTCCGGCACTGCCATGCTTTTCTGGCAGCTGACGCCGGAGCCGTATACCCTTTCCATGTTTCTGCTGCTGCTGAACACCCCCCTGTTCCTCTTCGGCATGAAAAAGCAGGGGCTGACCTTCACCATCTACTCCCTGTGGGCGGTGCTGATCTACTCCGTAGCCTCCCTGGTCATCAACGCCTTTTTCCCCGCTGCTGCCGGCGCTTCCCCCTTTGCCGGGGACGATCTGCTGCTGTGCGCGGTGTTCGGCGGCCTGATCTCCGGTGTGGGCAGCGGCATGACCATCCGCTTCGGAGGCGCCATCGACGGGGTGGAGGTCATGGCGGTGATCTTTGCCAAGGGCCTGGGCATGACGGTGGGTTCCTTCGTCATGGTGTATAATGTCCTGCTGTATGTGGTCATCGGCTGCATCTTCCAGAGCTGGGTGATGCCGCTGTACTCCATACTTACCTACTGCGCGGCCATCAAGACCGTGGACTTCATCGTGGAGGGCCTGGACAAGGCCAAATCCGCCACCATCATCACCGCCCGGGCCGACGAGGTAAGCCGGGCGCTGTCCGAGGCCTTCGGCCGGGGCATCACGCAGCTCTCCGCCCGCGGCTACTACTCCGGCCGGGAGCAGACCATGGTGTATTTTGTGGTGAACCGCTTCCAGATCGCCAAGATGAAGGCCATTATCCAGGAGGCAGACCCGAATGCCTTCGTCTCCATCGCCGAGGTGTCCGACATGCTGGGCAGCAGCGTGAAAGCCTGAATCAAACGCCCGCCGCTCCGGATGATCCGGAGCGGCGGGCGTTTTTCAATCCTTCCAAATGAACACCGGCAGGGGCGGCTCTCCCGTCCGGTTGGCCCAGCGGCAGGTCAGGACCGTGAACCGCTGCGGATCCAGCGCCTCCGCATGCGCCAGCACCGCGTCCCGCTCTTCGTAGCCGTTGGCCCCGCCATAGTAGAGGGCGATGGCCATGAGCCCGCCGGGACGCAGCAGCGTGAGTCCCGCGTCGATGGCCTGGAGAGAGCTGTCCGCCCTTGTAAAAATACGGGGATCTCCGCCAGGCAGGCGGCCGAAATTAAACACCACACAGTCCACCGACTCCGGTGGAAGGTAGCGGGCCATGTGCGCATGGCTGTCCAAATACACCTCCGCCGTCAGCCCTTCCTTGGCCAGCAGATCCCGGGTCTGTGCCACCGCCGCCTCCTGGATATCAAAGGCCAGCACCCGGCCCGCGTCTCCCGTCAGGCGGCACAGCAGGGCAGTGTCCCGTCCCTTTCCCGCCGTGGCATCGATGCATATGGCTCCAGGCCGGACGTACCGGCGGAGGGCATCGTGGATCAGCGTCAGCGTGTTGCGCTGCATAGCGTTCCTCCTCTCTCCCGCCGGGCGGCGGGGATGAAATGCTCAGGCGGCACACGGAGTCCTCCATGTGCCGCCTGGACGCACTTCCGGCGGAAGCGGTACGCCGGCGGGCTTCCGCCGGCACGCGTATCCGCTCCGGAAATCATATGATTTCGAAGGCGGCGCCTCCGGCATTCAGCCGCGGCCATCGCCGCAGCCCGCCGCAGAGACGCCGCACCGCGAAAACAGGGGGGGATCGGCAGCCCCGCTGCCGGGGCCGCTTGTACGCGGCTGCGCCGCGAACATGGCGGGCGCATGCCTGCGCTGCCGGAACAGTTCCTTACTTGCGGCTCTCCGCCACAGCCACGGCCACTGCCACAGTGGCGCCCGTCCCAAAGAAGCTATGCTTCTTTGGGAACCCTTCCGATCTCATCTGACCGGGCAGGCACAGCCCGCCCGGACCAAGGGCCCCGTTGCCGGGGCCGCTTGTACGCGGCTGCGCCGCGTACATGGCGGGCGCATGCCTGCGCTGCCGGAACAGTTCCTTACTTGCGGCTCTCCGCCACAGCCACGGCCACTGCCACAGTGGCGCCCACCATGGGGTTGTTGCCCATGCCAAGGAAGCCCATCATCTCCACGTGAGCGGGGACAGAGCTGGAACCGGCGAACTGGGCGTCGGAGTGCATCCGGCCCATGGTGTCGGTCATGCCGTAGCTGGCAGGGCCGGCGGCCATGTTGTCAGGGTGCAGGGTGCGGCCGGTGCCGCCGCCGGAGGCCACGGAGAAATACTTCTTGCCCTGCTCGATGCACTCTTTCTTATAGGTGCCGGCCACAGGGTGCTGGAACCGGGTGGGGTTGGTGGAGTTGCCGGTGATGGACACGTCCACGCCCTCCTTGTGCATGATGGCCACGCCCTCGCGGACGTCGTCAGCGCCGTAGCAGCGGACATTGGCCCGCTCGCCGTCGGAATAGGGGATCTCCCGGACGATCTTCAGCTCGCCGGTGTAGTAATCGAACTGGGTCTGGACGTAGGTGAAGCCGTTGATGCGGGAGATGATCTGAGCGGCGTCCTTGCCCAAGCCGTTGAGGATGACCCGCAGGGGCTCCTTCCGGGCCTTGTTGGCGTTGCGGACGATGCCGATGGCACCCTCGGCGGCGGCGAAGGACTCATGGCCGGCCAGGAAGGCAAAGCACTTGGTCTCATCCCGCAGCAGCATGGCGCCCAGATTGCCGTGGCCCAGGCCCACCTTCCGGTCCTCAGCCACGGAGCCGGGGATGCAGAAGGCCTGGAGGCCCACACCGATGCACTCGGCAGCCTCGGCGGCGGTGGAAACGCCCTTCTTCAGGGCAATAGCGGCGCCCACACAGTAGGCCCAGCAGGCGTTTTCAAAGCAGATGGGCTGGATGCCCTTGACGATCTCGTAGGGGTCGAAGCCGGCGGCCTTGCAGATATCCCGGCACTCCTCCACGCTGGAAATTCCGTACTGAGACAGGACGGAATTGATCTTGTCGATTCTTCTCTCGTAGCTTTCAAACAGAGCCATTGGTCAATTCCTCCTTTTCTTATTCGTGGCGGGGATCGATATACTTGGCGGCGTTATCGAACTGACCATAGTGGCCCTTGGCCTTCTCCATGGCCTCGCCGGCATCCACGCCCTTCTTGATGGCATCCATCATCTTGCCCAGATTGATGAACTCATAGCCGATGATCTCGTTGTCCTTGTTCAGGGCCACGCGGGTGACATAGCCCTCGGCCATCTCCAGGTAGCGGGGACCCTTGGCCTTGGAGGCGAACATGGTGCCCACCTGGCTGCGCAGGCCCTTGCCCAGGTCCTCCAGAGAGGCGCCGATGGGGAGGCCCCCCTCAGAGAAGGCGGTCTGGGTGCGGCCGTAGACGATCTGCAAAAACAACTCCCGCATGGCGGTGTTGATGGCATCGCACACCAGGTCGGTGTTCAGCGCCTCCAGCAGCGTCTTGCCGATGAGGATCTCAGAGGCCATGGCGGCGGAGTGGGTCATGCCGGAGCAGCCCAGAGTCTCCACCAGCGCCTCCTCGATGATGCCGTCCTTGACGTTGAGGGTCAGCTTGCAGGCGCCCTGCTGGGGCGCGCACCAGCCCACGCCGTGGGTCAGACCGGAGATGTCCTTGATTTCCTTGGCCTGGACCCACTTGCCCTCCTCGGGGATGGGCGCCGGACCATGGTATGCGCCCTTGGCCACGGGGCACATGTTCTGCACTTCGGTAGAGTAGATCATGTTCGTGCATTCCTTTCCTGTTATGATTTTCCCGCAAGGGCGGCGGAACCGGGGCCTTCCGGGGGATTTCCGTGTCATATTATATCGGTAAACGATTACCCTGTCAAGCAACGGGATGCGCCTCCGGGCACAAAATCCGCTTCGGATTTTGGGGATTTTTCCAAAAACGGCCGTCCGGGCGCAGAAAAAGGCCACCCTCCGCCGCAGGCGGAGGGTGGCCGGAAGGAGCTTACAGCAGATTCATCAGGTTGCAGGCCAAAATCAGCCCGGAGAACACGATGGACACGGTGGAGCAGAGCTTGATGAGGATGTTCAGGGACGGACCGGAGGTATCCTTGAAGGGATCGCCCACGGTATCTCCCACCACGGCGGCCTTGTGGCACTCGGAGCCCTTGCCGCCGTGATGACCGCCCTCGATGTACTTCTTGGCGTTATCCCATGCGCCGCCGGCGTTGGACATGAACACAGCCATGGCAAAACCGGTGACGGACACGCCGCCCAGCAGTCCCACCACGCCGGTGGGGCCCAGCACCAGGCCGGTGGCCAGCGGCACGATGATGGCCAGCAGCGCCGGGGTCACCATCTCGTGGAGAGCGCCCTTGGTGCACAGAGCCACGCAGGAGGCGTAGTCGGGATCGGCCTTGTGGTCCATGATGCCGGGGATCTCCCGGAACTGACGGCGGACCTCCACCACGATGGACTGGGCAGCCTTCTGCACGGCGCTCATGGTAAAGGCAGAAAACACGAAGGTCAGCATGGCGCCGATGAACAGGCCCACCAGCACCGTGGGGCTGGTGAGGGTGAAGTTCAGCGTCTCGGTGGTATTCTCCTGCACGATGTTCACGTAGCTCACCAGCAGGGCCAGGGCGGTGAGGGAGGCGGAGCCGATGGCGAAGCCCTTGCCGGTGGCGGCGGTGGTGTTGCCCAGGGAGTCCAGGGCATCGGTGCGCTCCCGGACGGTCTCAGGCAGGCCGCTCATCTCGGCGATGCCGCCGGCGTTGTCGGCCACAGGGCCATAGGCGTCGGTGGCCAGGGTGATGCCCAGAGTGGAGAGCATGCCCACGCCGGCGATGCCGATGCCGTAGAGGCCCTTGTTGAAGGCGTCGGTGAAGGCGCCGGAGCCATCCACGATGACGGTCTCGCCGCCGGCGGCGAAGTAGCTCACCAGCACGGCAGCCGCCACGATGAGGATGGAGGTGAGGGTGGACTTTAACCCTAAGGAGATGCCGCCGATGATGATGGTGGCGGAGCCGGTTTCAGAGGCAGCAGCCAGCTCCTGGGTGGGCTTGTAGGTGTCAGAGGTATAGTACTCGGTGAAATAGCCGATGGCGCAGCCGCCGATGAGGCCGCAGAGGATGGCCACATACACGCCCATGTGGCCGTCCAGGATGAAGTAGGTCAGCGGCGCAGCCAGCACAGCGGCCAGCACGGCAGCGGTATAGGTGCCGGTGCGCAGACTCTTGAGCAGAGATTCCTGGGAGGCGTCCTCCTTGGTCTTGACCAGGAAGGAACCAATAATGGAACAGACGATGCCGGTGACCGCCAGGGCAACGGGCAGCAGCAGCCCGCCCCAGCCGTAGCCGCCTACCGCGCCCAGCGCGAAGGTCGCCAGAATGGAGCCTACATAGGACTCATACAGATCGGCGCCCATACCGGCCACGTCGCCCACATTGTCGCCCACGTTGTCGGCGATGGTGGCGGGGTTCCGGGGATCATCCTCAGGGATGCCGGCCTCCACCTTGCCCACCAGGTCCGCGCCCACATCAGCGGCCTTGGTGTAGATGCCGCCGCCCACACGGGCGAAGAGGGCCATAAAGGAGGCACCCATGCCGTTCATGACCAT
>CALWXB010000018.1 GCA_944385405.1 uncultured Oscillospiraceae bacterium
GGCTGGTTTACACCGCCGGTCTTGACGCTCTCCACCAGGGCCTGCATCTCCGCGTCATCCCGCACCTCGAAGGGGTGATCCTTAAAGGCGTGGAGTTCGGACAGGTCAAGATAGACGATCTCCTCCTTGACCGGACGGGTGGCGTCCCTGGGCTCGGTGGGCTGCTCCGGCATTGTGGGTTTAGGCTCCACAGTAGGAGCGGCCTTGCCGCTGCCCGGAGTGCGGGAATCCTTCTTCTTGGCCGGGGCCGAGAGCCCGGCCCCCTTGCCTTGGGACTTCTTGTCCCGAGGGGAAGCCTTGCCGGGAGCGGATTTGTCATCCTTGGGCGGGCGGCCCCGGCGGGGCGTGGGTGCCTCCGGCTGCTTGCCTTTGTCCGGAGCTGGAGCCTTTTCCGGTGGCTTGCTCTTTGCTGTCCCATCACGGGCGGCGGCGAAGTCCACCACCTTCCCGGCGGGGGTGGGATCTCCCATGCCGGGGATCGTGACCTGTTGATCCGTTTTGCCCGGCTGGGGCTTGTCCTCTTTGGACGGAGTGCGATTGTCTTTACCTTTGGGATTGTCCTGTTTAGGTGGAGCGGGTTGCTCCGCTCCAGGAGCGGGAGCCTTTTCTGCCGCGGGGGGTGCCGCTGCCTTGGGCGCACCCTCTACCGCAGGTTCCTCCGGTTTAGATGGGGAAGGCTGTTCCGGCGCAGCCGGTCCTTCCTTCATGGGCTCCGTGTTCTCCGCCTTGACGGGCTCGTTTACCTTCCCAGCATCGGGAATGTTCTTTTTGTCGTCAGACAATGAAAAACCTCCTTTGTCGTGAAATAGAAAAAGCAAGCCGTCAATCTGGCTTGCAATGGAATATCACTTCCTCCCTGTATGTCAATATATAAAGACGTTACCAATAGTCCTGTTTGGTAACGCACTTTCTCAATTTTATTTCTGTCCTTTTTCTTTGACTTCTGGTATAATCAGGTTGAAAGGTGCAGGGAAATTGTTTTTCGTTAGCGATACTGCAACGTAATAATTCAACGCCAGAGAGATATTCCTTATCCATTGTGTGCATCTCCGTCGTTGTCCTTATACATCGTATGCATGCAGTCAGAAGGTAGAATTTCCCTGCGCCTTTCACTTTTGAGGTGAGTTATGGAAAGAGAAACAAATAAAGAATTATTTTTTAAATTAAAAACACGAGAAGATGTCGCAACACTTTTAGGTATTTCTGAAAGAAGTTTGCGATACTTTCTTTATAAAAGACGCCCAGAAAATATGTATCACACTTTCATAGTTACAAAGAAAAATGGTGGAACTCGTGAGATTTCTGCTCCAGATAAAGAACTAAAAGAGATACAGCGCAAACTATCTAAAGTTCTTACTGAAGTGTATGAACCAAAGGTCTGTGCATATGGTTTTATTCAAACGAAGAATAATACTAAAAATGCAATGCAGCACACAAAAAAGGCCTTAGTGTTGAATATTGATTTAAAGGATTTTTTCTCACAAATTCATTTTGGGCGAGTTCGTGGCATGTTAATGAGTGCTCCGTATGGAATAGAAGAAAAGGCAGCCACAACAATAGCACAGATCGCGTGTTTTAACGGAAGATTACCGCAGGGTGCTCCTTCATCTCCGGTTATTACCAACATGATTTGTGTTCCCTTGGATAACGCGCTAATGCGTTTGGCCAAAAGTACAAGTTGCATTTACACAAGGTATGCTGACGATATTACCTTTTCAACATACAAACATGAATTTGATAAATCATTAGTGTATGTAGAAAATGGAAAAATCCATATCGGTGATAGATTGGCGGAGATACTTGGCAAACACTCATTTATAGTTAATTCTCAGAAGATTACTTTGCGTTCTCGTATAAATAGGCAAGAGGTTACTGGACTAACTGTAAATGAGTTTCCTAATGTGCGGCGCACCTATATCAAAAAATTGCGAGCAATACTACATAGTTGCGAGAAATATGGAATTATTGAGGCTGCTAAAATATATGTAAAAAAAGGGCTATGTAAAAATCCAAAGATATGTTCTATTATTGATAATGGTGATTCAGAAGAAGTCGTAACAGAATGGTTCAAAAAAGTCCTTACCGGAAAAGTGCGGTACATTAAGCAAGTAAAAGGACCTCGAAGTTTAACATATTTGACCTATGCACAAAAAGTAAATCTATTGTTTCAAGAAAATCTTTTTGACCTCACAGAACTTGACCGCTTTGAAAGAACGATCAAAAATGCTACATTTATTTTGCAATACGATAGTGATGAAAATTGCATTCAAGGCAGCGCATTTTATTTATCAGGTGTAGGGTTGTTGACGAGTTATCACGTTACAGAAGGAGGGGAATTTTTTAAGGTCTATACTGTAGATACGTATGATAACACTCAGTTGGGAATAATCGGGAAAGAACTTAATGAAATATCTTCAGATAGAACTATTGATTATGCTGCATATAAACCTCCGTTTGATATAAATGACGAATTAACCTTTAAATGTGGTGATAGCACTAAAATTAAAATTGGCGATCAGGTTACTATTATTGGCTATCCAAACCATCAGGAAGGGAACTCTCCATACGTACAGTCATGTAGTATCACGAGTAAAAAATATTTTCAAGGAGCGCCATTTTTTACAGTGAGTGGTCGTATTGTGCATGGGGCGAGTGGAGGTGTTGTTTTAAATTTCCAGAATGAAATTATCGGAATAATAAAGGGTGGAATAGTTACTATTGCCGATGACAGCGAGAATGAAAATCAAGGATTTATTCCGTTGCACTTGGTTTTGGAACATCTGGAGGTTAGTGCAGGTAATAGCAATGGATAAAGTTGAGCTGTCTTTGCTAAATCTGAAGTATTCCAAATAATCAAGGATGTTTGCTGACTGTGCTCAGGCAGCTACTTAATTTTTAGGATAAAAACCTCTTGCTGACGGCTTGCAAACCATTGATATGACTGGATTTTTCCAAGTCCTATAATTACACTCGGACCATCGGAGTATCCTTTGGGATACTCCGATTTTTTATTTTTAAAATTGTTCTGGGATAGTTGCACGGAAACGTGCAGCTTTTATCTTTTAGGTGCCTATATGTAGAATCCTAGTTTTACATATAGGAGGAAAATGTGTGTACATTGTCAAGAAAACAGGTTATATTATCAAGTAATTATTTCAGCAGCCATATTTTTCGTAAAGCGGCAAGAGTCACTTATGAAAGCAGGCTATGGAAAATTTGGCGGGCAATGATCACATCAGGGACGTGCTATTATTGCGCATCCATGAATGCAGGATTCTTGCAGTTGATGACCCAAGAATTTTGGAAATTCCAGTCCACCCCAATTGTAAATGTTATATAGAATCACTCTCTGCCATTGTGGCTGGTACAGCAATAATGGCGGGAACTGATGGCGTAGATTTATATGTTGCACACCACGGTGTCTTGCCCAATCACTATCTTACACAGGCACAAGCAAAGAACGCAGGATGGAATAAACTACTCGGAAATTTAGCTGAAGTATTGCCAGGGCGAATGATCGGCGGTGATGTGTTTGAAAATCGGAAGCACAAATTGCCCGAAAGCCCGGGACGTATATGATATGAAGCAGACTTTGATTATGATGGGGGTTATCGAAATAACTGCCGTCTTCTTTACGCTAATGATGGTCTGCTGTTTGTTACATACGACCATTATATGTCATTTTGCGAAATTGGATTGGAGAACTGTGTATGAATACAATTACTCTTGATTTTTCAGGCATCAAATCATATTGGGAACTACACGGATATCTCAAAGAGATCTTTCGGCTCCCGGACTATTATGGTCATAATATGGATGCATTATGGGATTGTCTGTATTGTTGCTATGATTGTTCGACTACACTTATTCTGAAGAATCTTTCAGCCATTCCAAAAGAGTTGACACCCGAAATAAAAATGATGCTCGAATTATTCCGTGATCTAGAGAAAAAAGACGGAGTGAATGTTGTAATCGAACACGCAGGAGCTGCTGATATTTCGGATTATTTGATTTGATTGGATAAAGCACCTTGCCTGCTGCTCGCAAACCATGGATATGACGAGATTTTTCCAAGTCCTATCATTGTGCTCCGATTGAAACGGTGCTTTGAGGAAACAAGGGCGGGGGGGCAATTTCCCCGCCCTTGTCTTTTTGCCTGCGGTTTGATATAATTTGTGTGAAAATCATTGGTATGGAGGTGTTTTGATGCGCCGCGGGTTTTTGGCGATCCTCTTTGCCGGCCTCATGCTGATCGCTGCGGGCTGCGGGCTGCGGGCAGTCGGGGAGCGCAGGGGTTTCTGGAGACCAGCAGATCCTTCCGGCGGAATCCTTTGACGCAGAAAACCTCTTTTTGCTGGAACGGCTGGAACACTCCTTCGCGGCGAACGGTGAAGAGGCCGCCATTGCCCTCTATACCTCTGCGCAGGTCGCATCGGACGGGCGAATGGGCTGGGACACCGGAGACCAGTGGACGCTTCTGGTGCAGCAGGGAGACCGGACCTTCGTGCTTTTTGATGAATATGTCCAGTATGGCGAGGTACAGTTCTGGGTCTCTGATCTCAACCCGGATGAGGTCTTCAGTCCGGAACCCGCAGATCTGGAACAGCACATCTATGTGATGGTCACCACGGATGTAGGATTCACCCTGTATGACTATGTATGGGATGCGGAGGATGCTTGCTTTTGGAAGTCCGTTGCTCTCCAGCCGGACTATCAGTGGAACACCCGGCACTCCAATAAGTATACGGTTCCGGCAGCCTTTTGAAGCGGGTGAAACGGGAGTGGATGTTTCTGATGCTGAGAGTTGGGATCTGAGATCGGTGGGGGCACCGACGGGAGCGGCCAGGAGGCCGCTCCCGTTTTTTGTGTAAAGCCCCGGGATCCGGCCCCGCCGACGGAGATGATGGGAAAATCCGGAGCCTCAGGGAAAAAGCGGATCCGTCTGGTGCATATTCCTGGGACGGAAAGCAAATATTACATGGAAAGAAGGTGATTCATATGCGAATTCCAAAGCACATCGGGATCATCCCGGACGGGAACCGCCGGTGGGCCAGACGTGCAGGGCTGGACAAGCAGGACGGCTATGTCCACGGCCTGGCGCCGGGGCTGGAGCTGCTGAGACTGGCAAGGGAAGCGGGGATCCGGGAGATCACGTATTATGGGTTTACAACGGACAATTGCGGAAGGCCTCCGGAGCAGGTGAAAGCTTTCTCCGGGGCATGTGCCGAAGCTGTAAAACGCATCGCGGCTGAACCCGTCTCCCTTCTCGTGGTAGGCGACGAGAAAGCGCCTGTATTTCCAAAGGAACTGCTGCCCTATACCACCCGCACGGACCTCAACGGCGGCGGCATCCGCGTCAATTTCCTTGTCAATTACGGATGGGAGTGGGATCTTGCCGCATTGGATCGTCCCGGCATGGATCGCCGGAAGATCTGCGGCGCGCTTCGTTCACACGATATTTCCCGGGTGGATCTGATCATTCGCTGGGGCGGAATGCGCCGGTTGTCCGGCTTTTTGCCGGTGCAGTCCGTTTATGCGGACTTCTTTGTGGTGGATCGGCTGTGGCCCGACTTTCAGCCGGAGGATTTTTTTCAGGCGCTGCAGTGGTATCAGAAGCAGGATGTGACGCTGGGGGGTTAGAGAGCTGCCTCTCCACCTTTCTGCAGAGAAACCGGTTTCCGCGTAGGAAAGCCCGGGAAGCGGATCTGGAACAGGGGGGACATATCGCACTCCGTTGCGGGGCCGACGGACGTGAGTGGGAAAAGAAGGGTGTCAGCGGCGATGACCGCTGACACCCTTCTTTGAGGTACAAGAGCAAGGGGTTGGCCGGGAAGAAAAAGACCGTCACGACAGATCGGCAGAGGGCTCCGTGCCGCCGCTTTTCTCTGCAGAGGAATTGCTGCAGGAGGATACGCGGACTGCGTCGTAGTAAAGCAGCATACAGTGACTGCGGATATCTGCCAGCAGTTTTTCCTTGTCCTTGCGATAGAGATCTTCCAGAATGATTTTGTGCCGGTTTTCCTGAAGCTCCGGCGGGATCCTGGATTTGTTGTAGGATGTAATCAGCTGCATGCGGACCCGGAGCATTTCCCATATTTCAATCAGCAGTTCATTTTCGCTGCGGCGGAAGAAAACGTCGTGAAACTGGGTGTCCGCGAAGCTGCTTTCATAAATGGAATGATATGTGGAGCGATTGGTGAGCTGTTCCGTATATTGCTGTAGAAGATCAAGATCCTTTTGCGAAAAATGGTGAAAGGCCATGTTTGCCGCAGCTACCTCCAGATCGGCGCGGACAGATGCAAAGTCACGGACGAATTTGGGGGTCAGGACCCGCACCATGGTGCCGCGGTAGGGAAAGACTTCGATGAGGCCTTCTTTTGCCAGCTGGGTAAAAGCGTATCGGACCGGCGTGATGCTGACGCCCAGATTTTCTGCGAGTTTTGCCTCTACCATGCGTTCTCCGGGCAAAAAATCGTGATTGATAATGGCAATCCGCAATGCGCTGCAGACGCGTTCGCTGATGCTGGTTTCCGTACGTTCCGCTAAAATACTGGACAGGTTCCGTTCAGTTTCCATAAAAATAATTGAGCGAGACGCTCAAGACCTCCTTTCTGCCAGAAGAGTAGAATTTGTGGAAAATCAAAAGACAAGAGGAGAAATAATGAAGAAAAAACAATATCTTGAAGATATTATAATATGAGCTGGAAAGAATGGCAATATCTTGATTTGCCATTCCTGTTATGCCATTTGTAAAAAACGACAATATTTTTTAAAAAATCAAAAAAAGTATTTACATTTTATATATAGGTATGTTATATTTCAAATAAGATTAATTTTATTTTTTTTTAAAATCATGCATGATGCATGATGCAAAATGCAGCAGAAGAACAAAGAAAAGGAGTTGCAGGACCATGAAAGCAATCATGCTGATGTTTGACTCGCTGAATCGCCGGTTACTGCCCACCTACGGGTGTGAATGGACACATGCTCCGAATTTCAAGCGCCTGGAAGAGCGAACGGTGGTATTTGACAACGCCTACGTGGGAAGTATGCCGTGCATGCCTGCCCGCCGGGAGCTGCACACCGGCCGCTATAATTTCCTGCACCGCTGCTGGGGGCCGCTGGAGCCTTTTGACGATTCCATGCCCAAGATCCTCAAGGAGCACGGCGTATACACCCACCTGGTCACCGACCACTATCATTATTTTGAAGACGGCGGCGCCACATATCATACGTCCTATTCCTCCTGGGAGTTCATCCGGGGACAGGAGGGGGATACCTGGAAGGGATTTGCGGGACCCTCCCTGATTCCTGAGAATCGCCTGGGCAGGAAAAACTACATGACGGAGAGCTTTTTCCGGAATCTGCCCTATATGAATACCCTGGAGACCCATCCCGCGGTGCGGACCTTTGATGCCGGAATGGATTTTCTGAAAAACAATGTCCGGGAGGATCATTGGTTCCTGCAGATCGAGGCGTTCGATCCCCATGAGCCGTTCTTCTCCAATGAGAAGTACCACCGGCTCTATCCCGAGCAGTATGAAGGGCCGGAGTTCGACTGGCCGGAATATCTGCAGGTTTCCGAGACGCCGGAGCAGGTGGAACATGTACGCAAGCGGTATGCGGCGCTGTTGTCCCTGTGTGATGAGCAGCTGGGGCGGGTGCTGGATTTCATGGACTCCGCCGGCATGTGGGAGGATACCATGCTGATCGTCTGCACGGATCACGGCTTCCTGCTGGGCGAGCACGGTTGGTGGGCCAAAAATATCCCCCCATACTACAATGAGGTGGCCCATACACCGCTCTATATCTGGGATCCCAGATGTGGGAAAAAGCAGGAGCGGCGGGAAGCCCTGGTGCAGATGATCGATTTCGCGCCGACGCTTCTGGAATATTTCCAGGTCCCCATTCCCGGGGACGTGCAGGGACATGTGCTGAGAGAAACGGTGGAGCAGGATACGCCGGTTCGGGAAGGGGCGCTGTTTGGGATACACAGCGGACATGTCTGTGTGACGGACGGGCGGTACGTGTACATGCGGGCTCCTGCCAGAGAATCCAATGATCCCATTTACAACTATACCCTGATGCCCTTCCACATGTTCAAGCCCTTCGATCAGCGGGAGCTGCAGACAGCGGAGCTGGTAGAGCCGTTTTCCTTTACCAAGGGGAACAAGGTCCTGCGGTATCAGTATTTCGGCCGTCCCAAGAGCATCGGGCAGCTGAACCATTATTATCACGGCACGCTGCTGTTTGACTTGCAGACGGATCCCGGGCAGGAGCACCCTCTGCACGATGAGGCGGTGGAGCAGCGGATGATCTCCATGATGATCGATCTGATGATCGCGTCGGATTCACCCACAGAGCAGTATGAACGGCTGGGATTGGAGGAAGCGTTTCGGGCACGGTGCAGCAGATAGAGGAGGAGATATGGAAAACGTTGCGTGGAAACGGCTTGGGTGGACCTCTTCCCGTCTGGGCCTGGGAGCCTGGGGCATTGGCGGACAGGGCGTGGGAGAGACGTCTGTCATACAGGGGCGGGAGGTGCTCCGCACCTATCTGGAGGCCGGCGGCAACTTCATTGATACGGCTCCTACCTACGGCGAAAGCGAGGAACTGATCGGGCAGACGCTGGCGCAATGGGGCGGGAAGGCATATGTTGCCACCAAAACCAAATTCGGCGAGACGCGGGATACGCTCTCCCGGATCCGCCCCAGTCTGGAGGATTCCCTGAAGCGGCTGGGCCGCGACCATGTGGATCTGTTTTATCTGCATATGCCGCCGGAGGACCCGGAGGTCATGGAGGAGGCACTGGGCATTTGCCGGGATCTTCGTGCAGAAGGGAAGATCGTGGGCATCGGTGCATCCATCAAAGGCCCGTCCGTAACGGAGGAGACGGTCCGGCTGGTCCGGCAGTATGTTGACAGCGGAGAGGTGGATGTTATCCAGCTGGTATACAGTGTACTCAGGCAGAGAAATCTGGAAGCGATCCGTTACGCCCACAGCCGCGGGGTCCACATCGTGGTGCGTACGGCGTTGGAAAGCGGATTCCTGACGGGAAAATACAAGGCCGGAACGCGGTTCGCTCCAGACGATCACCGGAGCAGATGGAATCCCCGGATGGAGGAGATCCTTGCGCTGGTGGAGGATCTGCAGCACCGATATGTAAAGGAGGAGGATATCGCAGCATTGTCCATTCAATTCGCGCTCAAGGAACAGGGCGTCACCGCCTTGATCCTGGGGGCAAAAAATCAACGACAGATGGAAAGAAACCTGGCCTCATGTTCGCTTTTTCCCATGTCGGATACGCTGTATCAGGCCCTGCAGGCTGCCTACGGCGGCAAGACGGATCTGTGCAATCCGGCGTAGATCCAGTCGTGCGAGGAAGAACAGAAAAATAAGCTGGGAGGAAGGATGCTGTTATGTTTTTGGAAAGTCTGCTGTCTTTGCTTTCCCCGATGAATTTGTTGCTGATCGTTGCAGGCGTGATCTGGGGCATGGTTTTCGGCGCTATCCCGGGTCTGACGGCGACGTTGGCCATTGTGGTGCTGATTCCGATGACCTATGGAATGGGAACGGTCAGCGGAATGACGATGCTGATTGCCATTTATGTGGGGGCGATCTCCGGCGGTTTGATTTCGGCCATCCTGATCGGAATGCCGGGCACTCCCTCCTCAATCACCACTGCCTTTGACGGGTATCCTCTGGCGCGGCGGGGCCTGGCCAGAAAAGCACTGGGCGCGGGGATCACAGCCAACTTTGTGGGCTGTTTTCTGGGCTGGATCTGCCTGGTGGCCCTGGCCCCGCAGATTGCGAAGTTTGCGCTGAAATTCGGGTCCTTTGAATATGTGGCCATCATCTTGTTTGGCCTGACTGCGGTGATCAGCCTGTCCGGCGATTCCCTGAGCAAGGGGTTTATCATGGCACTGTTCGGCCTGCTGGTAGCCACCATCGGGACGGATCCCACATATGGCATGTACCGCAACACCTTTGGCCTGGATATGCTGCGGGGCGGCGTTTCCTCGGTCCCTGCCATGATCGGCTTGTTTGTGGTCTCCCAGGTCTTTATCGAGGTGGAACAGCTGAGCCAGAAATTCCTGTTCCCCAAGCCGGAGAAGGTGGGGATCCTGCTGACCCTCCAGGAGTGGAAGAGCAACGCGGTGAATTTCCTCCGGTCGGGCGTCATCGGGATCATGATCGGGATCCTGCCCGGTATCGGCGGTGCGCTGAGCAATTTCATTGCCTATGACCAGGCGAAAAAAGCCTCCAAGCACCCCGAGGAGTTCGGCAACGGCGCGCTGGAGGGCATCATTGCCTCCGAGACGGCCAACAACGCCTCCATCGGCGGCGCCTTGATCCCCATGCTGGCCATGGGCATCCCGGGAGACGCCGCCACTGCGGTCCTGCTGGGCGGCCTGCAGCTGCAGGGCCTGCAGCCCGGTCCGCTGCTGATGACGGAGCATCCGGATCTTGTGTACGGCGTGTTTGTGGCACTGCTCCTGTCCTCCATCGTGATGTTCGTTTTGATGATGGCGGGCATCCGCATTTTCCCCACGCTGCTGCGCATCAAGAAATCCTACCTGCTGCCGCTGGTGCTGGTGATCGGAATGGTGGGCTGCTATAACCTGCAGTACAGCATCAACGATGTCTGGGTCGCCATCATCTTCGGCATCATCGGATATTTCCTGAAGAAGTTCAATTATCCCACGACCCCCATTGTCATCAGCCTGGTGCTGGGAAAAATGCTGGAGACCCATCTGCGGCTGGGTCTGCTGGTTTCCGGCGGCAGCATCCTTCCCTTGGTGACGCGTCCCATTTCCCTGTTTTTCGTAGTGCTTACGGCGACTTCCCTGGCGATCTCCGTTCTGAAAATGAGGAAAGAAAAGGCCCGGGGATGATATCCGTGAGAATAAATTATATGGATCTGACAAAGGAGGACAACATGAAAAAGAAGTCTGCGAAGCGTCTTTGCACCATTTTCCTGGCAATGAGTATGCTGCTGGCCAGCGTGCTTGCAACAGGGTGCTCCAGCAAGGATCCGGTGGAAGCCTATCCTGATCAGGATATCCGGATCATCGTTGCCTTCAATCCCGGCGGGCAGACGGACCTCATCTCCCGCAAGCTGGCGGAGATCATTGAAAAAGAGGACATCCTCCCGGTTTCCATCGTGACGGTAAACATGGCAGGCGGCAACACCGCGGATGCCATCAACGCCACGCTGCAGGCAGACCCTGACGGCTATACGTTCTTCATGCACCATTCCAACCTGGTGACCAATTACATCATGGGCAACCTGGAGACCAAGTACGATGAAATGGACATGCTGGGCGGCATCATGGACCAGCCGTTCGGCATCGTCAAGCGCAGCGATGATGACCGGTTTGCCGATGTGTTCGAGCTGGTGGAGTATATCAAGGCCCATCCCGGTGAGCTCACCTGCGGCTTCCCCGGCTACGCCAGCCCCGGGCATTTTGCACTGCTGCAGTTCCTGGCCGCCAACGGCATTTCCGGCATGGTGCAGGAGGTTCCCTATGCAGGCGGCGCCGAGGCCATTGAGGCGCATCTGGGCGGTCATACGGATCTGCGCGCCACCAACATGGGCGACTCGGCCCGGTATGTGGCTTCGGGAGATATCGAATTTTTGTGCATGATCTCCCAGGACGTGAATCCGGATTATCCTGATGTTCCCACGCTGAAGGATCTGGGCTCTGATATGGAGGGGCTGGTGCTCCACACGGGACTGTTTGCGCCCAAGGGGATCCCCGAGGAGATCAAGACAAAGTTCATGGATGCGATCCATAAGGCCATGGAAACCGAGGAATTCGCCCAGTTCACCGCGGAGATGTGCAACACCATGGCGCCTACCGACGCGGAGACCTTTAAGGCGCTCTATGACAATGACCTGGCTACGTTGGAAGAGCTGGCCAAGACGCTGACGCAGCAATGATTGATGGCGGGAAGAGCGGCACACCGGCGTGTATGCCGCTCTTTTCCCAAATCGGGCAGTGACCATCGAATATAAAGGAGCAGATCAAAATGGGAAAGTCAAAAATCCGCAACGAGTTCCTCCTTCTGCTTGCGACAGCGGCCTTTGGAGTCGGGTGCCTGCTGTCCGAATCCGGGGCGGACGCGTTGATCCTGGACAACGAGTCTTTGTCAGTCAGCTTTTATTCAAACCTGCTCGCAGGCATCCTGCTGGGGGTGGTGTTCCTGCGGGTTTTGATCCTGATGGTGAAGGTCCGCGGCGGGCAGATGGCAGATGACGATTCCGAGCAGTTTACCGCTACGTTCAAGACGGTCCTCTTCACCATGGCTGTGGCGGTGTTTCATGTGCTGGGGATCGAGTATATCGGCTTTTATACCTGCACCCTGGCGTCCCTGTTTATCATGTATATGAACTTCGAGCAATGGAGCAAGCGCGTGCTGCTGCAGGCGGTTATTTTTTCCGCCAGCCTGTGCGTCATTTTCGCAGTCTCATTCAAGTATTTGAAAGTCTTTCTTCCCAACACGCCCCTTCCGTGATCCTGGAAAAATCCTTCGGTATTTTTGAAAAAGGAGACTTACTATGTCCAATCATGAGCTTCCCATTGTGGCCATTACAATGTCCGAAGCCTCCGGCATCGGACCCGAGATTCTTGCAAAGGTTTTCGCAAATCCGGAGATCTTCCAGGTTTGCCGCCCCTTGGCCATTGGAAACAAGCGCGTCATGGAGCGTGCACTGTCCCTCTTTGACAATCGCGTGACGGTCCGCACGGTGGAGGATCCGGCAGACGGCGCGTATACATACGGGACCATGGATCTCATGGAAGTGGGA
Source organism: uncultured Oscillospiraceae bacterium (assembly GCA_944385405.1). Lineage (GTDB taxonomy): Bacteria > Bacillota > Clostridia > Oscillospirales > Oscillospiraceae > Oscillibacter. The sequence continues at coordinate 12,812 of CALWXB010000018.1, forward strand.
GATTTGCCGGAGGGGAGTTTTGAGGATGGATGCCCCAATGCCAATACCGGCCGGGCCATGCTGGAGTGCACCAGAAAAGCGGTGAATCTGTTCCTGGACGGAAAGATCGGCGGCGCGGTGGGATGTCCCCACAGCAAATATGCTGCGGAGCTGGCGGGAGAGTACTTTGACGGATATCCCGGACTCATTGCCCAAATGACCAACAGCCCCCATCCGTATCTGATGCTGTCCAACGGCAAGCTGTGCGTTTCCAACGTGACGCTCCACGTCTCCCTGCGGAAAGCTCTGGACATGCTCAGCGAGGATCTGGTGTATCACTGCATCGTGGAAACGGAAAAGGCGGTCCGGGCCTTCGGCATTGAGCGGCCCAGGCTGGCGGTCTCCGGCCTCAATCCCCACGCCGGGGAAAACCGCATGTTCGGAGACGAGGACCTGGATATCATCACGCCTGCCATCCAGCGGGCAAAACAGGAGGGGATCCTCGTCAGCGGGCCGTATCCCGCGGATTCTCTGTTCAATCACTGCCTGACCAACGACCGCTTCGACGGATATGTGGCCATGTACCACGATCAGGCCCATCTGCCGGTGAAGGTGCTGGCGTTTGACGAGTCCTCCGCCGTTGCCATCGGCGTGCCCGTCAACTGGGCCACCGTGGATCACGGATGCGCTTCCGATATCGCCTGGAAGGGGATCGCAAATCCCAACGCCCTGCTGCAGACCATCAAGCTGGTCAGCCGCCGCGCCGAGGGGTTCCGGGCATGAACGCCGCCGGGCTGTATCCCGATGGATCTCTGACCGGGATGCTGTCCCATGTGGCGCTGCCGCAGATGTATCTGGCGCAGCAGACCATGGAGGACCGGCAGCTGTCGGATGCTGCAGCGGAGACGTGCCTGCGGCAGTCCCTGGCCCCGCTGCTGGCAGGGGTCCGCAGTGGGATGCGGATCGGGATCACGGTAGGGAGCCGGGGCATCGACCGCCTTGTTCTGGTGCTGCGGGTCCTTTGCGGAATGCTGGCGGACAGGGGCGCTGCGGTGTTTCTTGTGCCCTGCATGGGCAGTCACGGGGTAGATGCCCGGGGACGGGTCCGTCTGCTGGAGGGGCTGGGCGTGACGGCTGAGACCGTTCCGGCGGAGATCGTCAGTGACGACGAGGTGGTCTGCCTGGGCAGTGCGTGCAACGGACAGCCCGTCTACGTGGACCGGTTTCTTATGGAGTGCGACGGTGTGATCGTTTTGAATCGGGTCAAGCCCCATACTGCGTTCCACGCGCCGGTGGAGAGCGGCCTGCAGAAAATGATGGCGGTGGGAATGGGCAAGCAGAAGAGCGCTGCCGTCTGCCATCGCGGCGGATTTGAGGGAATGTACGAGCATGTGACAGCTTCCGCCCGGGCGATCCTCGCCACCGGAAAGATCCTGCTGGGCGTGGCGCTGGTAGAAAATGCCTTCGGACACCTCTGCGAGCTGCATGTCCTTCCGGCCCGGGAGATCCCGGCGCGGGAGCCGGAGATCCTCAGACGAGCCCGGGACTATATGCCCTCGATCCCGTTTTCCCGGGCGGACGTACTGGTGGTGGCCGAGATGGGGAAGGATATCAGCGGTTCCGGCATGGACACCAACGTCATCGGCCGCTATCCCACCGCCGGACTGACCGGGACGTTTTCAGCGGATAAGCTGGCGGTGTTGTCCCTGACTGCGGCCAGTGCAGGAAACTTTCACGGCGTCGGGTTCGCCGATTTCATCAGCCGGAGGCTGTTTGCGGCTATGGATCTGGAGCACACCTACCCCAACGGGCTGACGAATAAAACCGTGGGCCCGGCGAAGATCCCGCCTGTCATGCCAGACGACCGGTGCGCGATCCAGGCTGCGCTTTTGACCTGCCGGCGGTCCGATGAGGCAGAACCTGAAATGATCCTGATCAAAAATACCCATGATCTGAAGACGTTTTACGTGACAAAGTCCCTGATCTCCAAAGCGCTGCGGCCTCTGACGGTATCTCCGGTGCCTGCTGCGCTGCAATTTGACGGAGAGGGAACCCTGAGCAATCTGTGGTGAACGCGCTCTCCGCTGGAAAGGAACGCTATGACGTTAGATTTTGAATATGGATCCGGGCTTCTTCGCGCACAGCTGCCCGAATATACCGATGTGTTCATCCCCGGGGAAACGGTCCCCGATCCGCCCTGTCTTCCGCAGACCTGGGAGTGCCTCTATGAGGCCACCCGGGACAGTGTCCGGCATCCCATCGGGATGCCGCCGCTGGCCAGCCTGGCCCGCCGCGGGAGCCGTGTCGTGCTGATCATTCCCGATATTGTCAAGGGCGGCCTGCAGGAGACCAGCCACCGGAAGGTGGCGGCGCGGGTCTGCCTGGATGAGCTGTACGCCGCTGGCGTGGAAAAGAAGGACATCCTCTTTTTGATCTCCAACGGCCTGCATCCCAGAGCCACTGTTTCCGAGATGCGCAGGATCCTGGGGGCAGACCTCTTTGAGGAATTCTATCCCTCCGGCCAGATCACCAGCCATGACAGCGAGGATGCCGAAAATCTGGTGGATCTGGGCTTTACAGAGGAGGGGGACCACGTCATCATGAACCGCCTTGTGTACGAGGCGGATGTGGCCATTTTGATCGGACACACCCAGGGCAATCCCTACGGAGGATATTCCGGCGGGTACAAGCACTGCGCCACCGGCATCACCCACTGGCGCAGCATTTCCGCCCATCACGTCCCCCAGGTCATGCACCGCGGGGATTTCGTACCGGTCTCCACCCACAGCCGGATGCGAAGCAAATTTGACCGGCAGGGCCAGTTCATGGAAGAGAAAATGGGCAAGAAATTCTTCTGCTGCGACGCCGTCCTGGACACCAAGTCCCGGCAGATCGCTGTTCACAGCGGCTGGGCAAAGGAAATGCAGCCGGTGGCCTGGGCGTGCGCGGATCAGCGGACCTATGTCCCCTGGGCGGAGAAGAAATACGATGTGGTGGTGTTCGGAATGCCTACCGACTTCCACTATGGAGACGGGATGGGGACAAATCCCATTCAGATGATGCAGGCCCTCAGCGCCCAGGTGATCCGGCATAAGCGGGTGCTGAGCCAGCGGTGTGTGTTTCTTGTCTCCAGCATTTGCGACGGCTATTTCCACGACGAGCGCTGGCCGTATCTGAGGGAGCTGTACCAGATGTTTCAGCGGGACTATATGAATATCCTGCCGGATATGAACCGCTATGGAGAATACTTTGCCACCAATCCGGAGTATATCCGCAAATACCGCTTCGCGGGCGCCTTCCATCCTTTCCACGGCTTCAGCATGATGAGCTGCGGGCACCTGGCGGAGGAGCATACCAGCGCCATCTACATTGTGGGGGCCCGGGAGCCGGGCATCGCCCGGAGCATGGGGCTGAAGACCCGCGCTACCTTTGAAGAGGCGCTGGAGGATGCAAAGCGGAAGTTTGTAGGCGATCGGCCCAACATCCTGGCGCTGCCCAAGGCATTTACCACCACGGCGGTGCACCTTTGCATGAAGGAAGGCGGGCCGGGGCTGTGAGGTCTGCGTATGCTCCGGAGAGAGGAAGGGGTGACAGAGCCGTATGCCAGCCTTGACTGTGATGCTCAAGCCGGCTTCTTCGGAGTGCAACATGCGCTGCAGGTATTGCTTCTACGCAGACGTTGCACATAATCGAAGCCAGGCGTGTATGGGGCGGATGTCGCCTGCGACGCTGGAAAATGTGGTCCGAAAAGCCCTGCGGTATGCGGAGGGACAGGTCATATTCGCCTTTCAGGGCGGCGAGCCGACGCTTGTGGGAACGGCCTTTTATGAAAAGCTGCTGGAACTGCAGAAACGGTACAACACCGGAGGGGTCCGGATCCAAAACGTCATACAGACCAACGGCTACCGGCTGGACAGCGCCCTGCTGGATCTGTTTGCCCGGGAGAAGTTCCTGGTGGGGATCTCCCTGGACGGGACGGCCCAGCTGCATGATCGCCTCCGGGTGGATGCCGCGGGAAACGGGACTGCCGCTGCGGTGGAAGAGACGATCCGGCAGCTGCAGGAGCGGAACGTGGACTTCAACATCCTCTGCGTGGTCAGCCGCGATATTGCCGATCATGCGGCGCCAGTGTTCCGCTGCCTGAAAAAGTACGGATATCTCCAGTATATCCCCTGTCTGGATCCCTTTGACGGCAGCCGGTCCCAGCACTCCCTGACGCCGGCCGCCTACGGGACCTTCCTCCGGGAGACCTTTGACCTGTACTATCAGGAGTTCCGCCGCGGGAGCTTTGTCAGCGTCCGGAACTTTGATAATTATCTGGGTATTTTGGCGGGGATCCCGCCGGAGAACTGCGCCATGCGGGGGCAGTGTGCACAGAACTATTTGATAGAAGCGGACGGAAGCGTCTACCCCTGCGACTTTTATGTGCTGGACCAGTGGCGCATGGGGAATATCAACGAGGACTCTTTTTTCAAGCTGGAAAAGTCTCAGGTCGGTGCCGCCTTCCGCAGAGCCTCCCATTCGCTGCCGTCTGCCTGCCATTCCTGCCGCTGGGCCTTTTTGTGCTGGGGAGGCTGCCGGCGTGACCGGGAACCCATCCTGGACGGACGCCCTTCCGATAACCATTGGTGCGCTGCATACCAGAGCTTTTTTGCGTACAGCTATCCCCGGATGCAGGAGATGGCAAAAACGCTTTACCACAGATGACGGCATGGGGAGTGATCTACCGGTATGTTTTTTTTCCTGCTCGCCTTTGGCGCCTCCATGATCGGCGGCCTGTGCGGGATCGGCGGGGGGATCTTGATGAAGCCCGCCATGGATTTTTTCCATATGGCCGATCCGGTCACCGCCAGTTTCCTCTCCAGCTGCACGGTTTTTTTCATGGCGCTGTGCAATGTGTCTGTGAGGCTCCTGGAAAAAAGAGGGGGCCTTGCGCTGCGGACCACCTTTCCCCTCGCGGTGGGAGCGGCGATGGGCGGAGTCCTGGGCAATCAGGCATTCGCCGCATTCTGCAGACTCTTTCCCAGTTCCGGCGCGGGGAGGGTCCAGTCTGCGGCGCTCCTGATCCTTACCGCGTTTACGCTGTTTTATACCGTCAAGCGATCTTCCATCCGGACAGTCCGGATCACGGCGGTGCCTGCCTGCGCGGTCATCGGACTTGGATTGGGGAGCGTTTCCAGCTTCCTGGGGATCGGCGGAGGGCCGTTCAACCTGGTGGTCCTGCATTACTTCTTCAGTATGCAGACAAAGACCGCAGCGGCCAATTCCCTTTTCATCATCCTCCTCAGCCAGACCACAAATCTGATCAGTTATGCCGCAGCTTCCAGGGTCCCGGCGGGGTCGCCCGCCATATTGGGCGCAATGGTGCTGGGCGGTGTTTCCGGCGGAGTGCTCAGCAGCCTGCTCAACAAAAAGATCCATACGGGGAAGATCGAGGGACTGTTCATTCTGGTGATGATGCTGATCATGCTGATCTGTATATACAACATTCTGTAGGTCCGGAACACGCCCTGCGGGGCGTATGGGGTCTGCCGTGGATATTGGGGTGTACACCGGACGGGCTGCCCGCAGGTCCTCCCCCTGTTATCCGGTGTGCACATAAGGGCAGGAGCATTTGCTCCTGCCCTTGTATGTACGATGGGTGGATGTTGCTGGGGAGAGGCGGCAGATGGACGGGTCACGTGAAGGCCAGGTTCCGGTACACGATGGTCCCGGCCTTCATGGTCAGCTGGGGCAGCAGGAGCATCTGGCCGGGAATGGCGTCCCCCTTGAAATCCTCAAAGGCCACGTCCTGCTTTTCCACGGAGAGCACGGCGATGTCGGCGTCGTACCCCGGCTCCAGGACGCCTTTCCGGTCCCAGCCGGCGAATTTGGCCACCCGGGCTGTGGCCCGCTCCAGGACGTCCTCCACGGACATGCCCAGCGCGATGTATTTGGAGAGGATGTAGGGCAGGGCGAAGCACTTGGGCTTGTAGAAGGAGTGGAACACGTGGCTGCCGTCGGTGGAGATGAAGTCGGGCAGGAAGCCCTCCGCCAGCGCGGCCCGGGCCACGTCGTGACAGTAGTTGTTGGTGCCGTTGCAGGCGTCGAACAGCACGCCCCGGTGCTTGGCCTCCCAGACCGCGGGCTTCACCCGGCCGCCTGCGTCCAGGATGGTGTCGCCCTTGCCCTGGAAGCAGTGGCAGAACACGTCGCCGGGACGGAGGGCCGATGCGATGACGCCCATGTCCACCGGGGGATTCGTCACATGCACCACCAGGGGAAGGCCAGCCTGCTCCGCGATCTCCAGGCACCGCTCCAGGGCCTGCACCGGCATATTGGGGTTCAGGTCCAGACTGTAGCGCAGCTTCAGGGCGATGATCTCCCCGGGGTGGCTTTGGACCGTCTCCAGGATGCGCTCCGGCTCATAGTCCTCCACCCGTGTGTTTTCAAACACCCGGGCGTGGAGCATCCCCAGTGAGGAGACGTTGAGATACGCCTTGATGCTGGTGTAGCTGTTTTGCACGTTGATCTGATGGAAGGCCTCGTAGGTGGACACGCCGGCGGTGCCGCCGTCCACGGCGGAGGTGATGCCGTTGGGCAGCAGGCACAGGTCCGGCGGGATCCCCTCGTCCGAGGCCTGGGTGAACAGGTGCAGATGCGAATCCATCAGCCCGGGGCAGACCAGCTTCCCGGTGCAGTCCACCTCTACCTGTCCGGCTTCCCGGTCCAGAGGGCCCACGGCTGCGATGCGGCGGCCGGTCACCGCCACATCCGCCTGCTTCCAGCATGCGCGGACGGCGTCAAATACCTGCCCGCCGCGAAAAACCACATCAAACAATGAGACACACCTTACCTTTCACTTGATATCTGCGGCGGCAAAACCGGCATCTCCTGGATGCCGGTTTTGTCTGAGCGCCGCGGCTGCGGTCACTTCATGATGCTCACCAGGAACATGGACAGGGGCTGGATGTACGTGACCGCCAGGATGCCCAGCACGCCGGTGAGGCAGAAGGGCAGCACGCCCTTGTACAGGTCCTCCAGCTTGATCCGCCGGTCCAGACCGGTGGCCACGAACATGCATCCGCCGAAGGGGGGCGTGACGATGCCCATGGAGAGGTTGATGCCTGTGATGACGCCGAACTGCACCAGGTCGATCCCGAAGGCGGAGGCGGCGGGGTACAGCAGCGGGCAGACCAGCAGGATGGCCGTGGTGGCGTCCACGAACATGCCGCACAGGATGTAGATGATGTTGGCGCCCAGCAGGAAGATCACGGGGCTGTGGATCGCGCTGGTCATGGCCTGGGTCACCAGCTGCGGCAGCCCCAGGACCGTCATGCAGTAGCCGAACAGCGTCGCGCAGCAGCACAGGAACATGACGGACGCGCTGGACTTGGCCGCGTCCAGAATGGCCTTGTAGGCGCTTTTCAGGTCCAGCTCCCGATAGATGAACACGCCCACGAACAAAGAGTAGATGCACGCCACGATGGCGGCCTCCGTGGCGGTGAAGATGCCGCCGTAGATCCCGCCCAGGATCAGCAGGGGAGACAGAAGTGCCCAGATGGCTTCCTTGAATACGGTGAGGAAACTGCGGTTTTCTGCCGTCCCCTTTTGATCGCTGCGGCCGTATCCGTTGCGGTGGGCGATGATCAGGCCGGTCACCATGTAGATGACGGTCATCAGCAGCCCGGGGATGATGGTGGCAATGAACAGGCTGGACACGGAGGTCCCGCTCAGGCACCCGAAGAGGATCAGCGGCAGGGACGGCGGGATCATGGTTCCCAGTGTGCCGCCCACCGCCTGGACGGAGGCGGCGAAGGGGACGGGGTAGTCGTCATCCTTCGTCATCTCCGGATACATGACGTTTCCGATGGCCGCCGTGGTGGCCAGAGCGGAGCCGGAGATGGCGCCGAAGAAGGCGCAGGTGATGAAGGAGATCACCACCATGCTTCCGGGGATCCAGCCCAGCAGCTTCCGTAACGGCTCCACCCGGCGCTTGGTCAGGACGCCCTGGAGCATCAGCTCGCTGGCGATCATGAAGTAGATCACGGCCAGGATGGGGAAGGAGTCTGCTCCGGCAAAGATCTTGGTGACGATGAGGGTGATGGACAGCGGCTTGCTGAGCGCGATGGCCAGCAGAGACGACATGCCCAGGGAAAAGGTGATGGGGATGCCGATGGCCATGAACACGATCAGAGAGACCACCAGGACGATGGCGGCAACGCTCATTTCTTGTCCCCTCCCCTCAGTTCCTTGATGAAGTCAGGCGCCTTGGCGGCGCTGAATGCCAGTCCCAGGAAGCCGCTCAGCGGGATGCAGGCATATACCAGCGCCATGGAGATCTGCGTGGCGGCGGCGCGCTTGACCGTGTAGGAGGCGCACACCTTCCAGCCCTCCACCAGCATCAGACCGTAGAAGATGATGGGGAACACGTAGCGGCAGACCGTCAGGAATTTCCCCAGCAGCCTGGATCTGGCCTCGATGCGGTTGGAGATCAGGGTGATGGTGGAAAAGGTGCCGCGGTAGAAGCAGATGGTCCCGCCCACGGTGACCAGCCAGACGTGGAGATAGCGGATGCTCTCTTCCGACCAGGAAAGCGAGCTGGAGAACACGTAGCGGAAGAGGATCTGCAAAATGCCGATGATCATCATGACCACGGCCACGACCACGATGAGGAAATCAATGCATGATTCGAAGCGGTCGCAGAGTTTTTTGAACTGTTTCATGGGCCTGTCCCCTTGCAATCACACGCACGGCGAGGGGGTCAGGCGTTGGGGTCCATGGCGCGGATCTGGGCCACCAGATCGCTGTACTCCGGATGCTGGGCGTACATCTCGTCCGCCACTGCTATGAAGGGAGCCTTGTCCACCTGGGTGACGGTGACGCCGTACTCAGACTCCATGATCTCCAGAGCCGCGTTGTTCTGGCGCTGGGCCTCGGGGCGCTGCATCTCGATGCTGCGCTGGGCCGCTCTGCGGATGGCCTCCTGATCCTCCTCGGGGAGGCTGTAGAAATAGTCGGCGTTCATGGCGTAGACGATGGGGGTGTAGATGTGCTCGGACACCGTCACATACGGGTTGACCTCATAGATCCGGTTGGAGAGGATGCCCATGTTCAGGTTCTCGTGGCCGTCGATGGTGCCCTGCTGCAGGGAGGTGAACACCTCGGTCATGGCCATGGGCGTGGCGTTGGCGCCCAGGAGGTTGAAGTATTCGATGTGCATGGGCACGTCCATGGTGCGCAGCTTCATGCCCTTCATGTCCTCGGGGCTGTTGATCTGGAAGCTGGAGGTGATGTTCCGGAAGCCGCTCTCGCCGTAGCCCAGGCCCACCATGCCGTACTCCTCCAGGCTGTCCAGGGCGTTCTGGCCGATCTCGCCGTCCAGCACCGCGTAGGCGTGCTCGTTGCTGCTGAAGAGATAGGGGAGGTCGAAGATGTTGAAGTCCTCGGAGATGTTGGCAAACAGGCCGCTGCTGTTGAGGACGAATTCATAGGTGCCGTTCAGGCAGCCCTCCACCATCTCGGAGTCCGAGCCCAGCTGACCGCCCACATAGATGTCCAGCCCGTACTTGTTGTTGGTCTCCTCCCGCAGACACTGGTCGAAATACACCTGCGCCTGATAGAAGGGATGCTCGCCGTCCATGAGGTTGGAGGAGATGCAGGAGAGCCACGTGTTTTCGGCTTCGCCCCAATCCTGCTCCCCGGATCCGTCCTGCGCATCTGCCGGAGGATCTTCCGAGACGGTCTCGCCAGAGGAATTCCCACAGCCTGCGATGGACACCAGGAGTGACGCGGCACACAGCAATGCAAAAAGCTTCTTCATTTTCATTCCTCCATTATAAAAATTGTTTTTTCCAAACAAGGCCTAACGTCTAACGTCAGACCTTTATTGCATTATACAATCCCCACTGGGGCTTGTCAAGGAACGATTGTGAGATTTGTGCAGTCTTAACGGCTCAATCGTTCTGCAAGTCAGTGGGGTCGATTGCATAAGCCTTCTGGATGGCGGCGGCGTCTGTCCGGATGATCTGAGACTTGGCCCAGAACTCCCGGTTCACCTCCAGATGATCCATGGCTGCCCGGCTGGCGCCCACGGAATCCCGGGCGCAGATGCAGTCGCACATCTGCTGATGGGAGATGCGCGTCTTGCTCCACAGCGGCGTCTGCCGGCTGATGTCGCTGAAGACTTCAACAGAGTAAATGATGATAGGCGTCAGGTTGCGGATGACCTGATTGTGGGTACACAGCGCGATGCACTCGTGGAACGCCTTGTCCACAGCGTGGTGGGACTCATACGGCTCGTCCATGTCCACCACTTTTGCGCAGTACGCCCGCAGCTTCTCCATGTCCTCTTCATTGGCCCGCTGCGCCGCCAGATAAGCGGTCCAGGGTTCGATCCTGGCCCGGACTTCCAGCAGGTCCTGTGCCAGCTTCAGCTTGTCCTGCATGTAGGCAAATCCCAGGGGATCCTTGCTCATGCCGGGATTGCGCGTGACAAAGGTGCCCTTTCCGCGCCGGATCTCCACGATGTTCCGGGCCACCAGGATTTTGAGCGCTTCCCGGATCGTGCTGCGTCCCACATCCAGATACGCCATCAGCTCCACTTCCGTGGGGAGCTTGTCGTCCGGCTGCAGCTGCTGATCAATGATCATCTGATTGATGCGATCGGCGATCTGCTCGGCCAGCGGCTTGTGGGGGATCTGGAGATCACTGAGTGTCGTAAGATCCATATATCCTCCTTACTGTGTTGGATTTTTCGGAATGCCGCCTGTGAGAGAAGGCGTTCCTCCCGGCCGGAGACTCTCCGCATGAAAAAATGCCGCTTTTGACAATGGACGGAAAGCGTTCGGCTCAGGCTTTGTTTATTATACCGATTCCTCGGGGGGTTGTAAAGAAAAAATTTGCCAATTTGTTTTGCCGGGGGGAGACTTGACTTTATGAAAGCATTGTGTATAATTGGATTTAGAATAATTCTAATATGAAAGCGGATCATTGGACATGACGAAATATGGAAAAAAGATCTTGGAAATTGTGGAAGCCTCCCGCAGCCATCTGACGGCGGAGCAGGTATTTGACGAGCTGCGCGGCATCTGTCCCGGAGTGGCGCTGGCCACTGTGTACAACAATCTGAACCGGCTGTGTGACGAGGGGCGCATCCGCAGAGTCTCGGTGGAGGGGATGCCGGACCGCTATGACCGCACGGCGCGGCACGACCATCTGGTGTGCAGGGACTGCGGCAGGCTGGCGGATGTGGATCTGGGGGATCTCACGCAGGAGCTGGAGCGGAAGGCGGGATTTCCCATCCTGGCCTATGATCTCAAGCTGATGTATCTCTGCGAGGCGTGCCGGAAGGCACGGGAAAAGGAGGGACGGTAACGGGATCTCTGGACGAAAGCGGAACCATATCTTCAGAAAGGGGGAACGGACATGAGCAAGTGGGTGTGCGGCGTCTGCGGGTACATCTACGACGAGGAGAAGGAGGGCACGCCCTTCCGGGAGCTGCCGGAGACGTGGGTGTGTCCCCTGTGCAGGGCGGGGAAACGGGCCTTTTCTCAGAAAACGGAGGAGCCTGCCAAGGCTTCGGCTCCTGCGGCGCCATACCGGGGGCAGACCCGGGGACTTGCCGCCGGGGAGCTGGCGGCGGTGTGCTCCAATCTGGCCCGGGGCTGTGAAAAGCAGTACCAGGACCGGGAGGCGGCGCTGTTCCGGCAGCTGGCGGACTATTTCACGGCGGCGGCACCGGCGGTGCCGGACGGCAGTGTGGACAAGCTGGCGGAGATTGTCCGGAAGGATCTGGAGGCGGGATATCCGGCCCTGAGTGCCGCAGCGGCGGCGGAGAGGGACCGGGGGACCCAGCGGATCTGCGTGTGGGGCGAGAAGGTCACCCGGATGCAGGAGGCCCTTTTGAGCCGGTACCAGGAGGAGGGCGAGGCCTTTCTGCGGGACACCCAGGTGTGGGTGTGCAGCGTCTGCGGCTTCCTCTACGTGGGAGACGAGGCACCGGAGCTGTGTCCGGTGTGCAAGGTCCCGGCATGGAAATTTGACAAGGTGGAAGGGGGGCGCTGAGGAATGGAGCGGATCGCGGTGAGAAATCTGCGCTTGTGCACGAAGGACTGCCTGTGCCTGTATGTCTGCCCCACCGGGGCCACGGACACGGAAAACAGCATCATCGACACCGGCAAATGCATTGGCTGCGGCGTGTGCGCCGACGCCTGCCCCAGCGGGGCCATCTCCATGGTCCCCACCACCTACCCGCCCCAGCAGAAAAAGGCGGAGGGCGTGGTGGCCCGGGCTTATGATCTGGCTGCGGGGAAGTCGGCCCAGGAGGGCATGGCTGCCGCCCTGGCATCGGAGACATCGTCGCCGGAGCTGGCCAAATTGATGGCGGCCATGGCGAAGTCCGTCCGCCTGGTGCATGAGGATCTGCTGCGGGAGGCAGGCTATATGCTGCCCCAGAGCGCCAATGCCCGCCGCCTGCTGGAGTCGTGGATCGCCAGCCCCCCGGGGCCGGATTTCCCGACGGCGGCGGCCAGGGAGCTGCTGGAACGCATCCCCTGCAATGATTGCGGGGAAGAACCGAAAGGAGAAACGAAGCCCATGAGCAAGTGGAAGTGCAAGGTCTGCGGTTATATCTACGAGGGCGAGACGCTGCCGGAGGATTTTGCCTGCCCGGTGTGCCGTCAGCCCGCCTCCGCCTTTGAAAAGATCGAGGAGGCCCCCGCGCCTGCTCCGGATGCCGGGAAGTACGCGGGCACGCAGACGGAGAAGAACCTCCAGGCGGCTTTTTCCGGGGAGTCTGAGGCCCGGAACAAGTACACCTACTTCGCCGATGTGGCCCAGCGGGAGGGATATGAGCAGATCGCGGCATTGTTCCGCAAGACTGCCGAGAACGAGCGGTCCCACGCCAAAATGTGGTTTGACGAGCTCCACGGCGTGGGCGGCACGGCGGAGAACCTGCTCCACGCCGCCCAAGGGGAGCACTACGAGTGGACGGACATGTATGACGGTTTTGCCAAGACCGCCGAGGCGGAGGGCTTCCCGGAGCTGGCCGCCAAATTCCGGCTGGTGGCCGCCATTGAAAAACGCCACGAGGAGCGCTACCGGGCGCTGCTGCGGAACGTGGAGACGGCCCAGGTGTTCGCCAAGAGCTCTGTCAAGGTGTGGGAGTGCCGCAACTGCGGCCACATTGCCGTGGGCACCGAGGCTCCGGAAGTGTGTCCCACCTGCGGTTACGCCCAGAGCTTTTTTGAGATCCACTGCGAGGAGTTCTGAGGCCTCCCCGCGAACAGAGGTCCCCGGGGCCGCGCCTGATGGGCGCGGCCCCAGGGACCTTTTTCACGAAACGCGCTGGATGGTGACCTTGACGCGCCAGCGGGGCAGGGCGGAGCAGGGGGCGTCCCGGGCGATCCGCTCCTCCCGGAACACTGACAGGGCCAGGCCCAGAAGGCCCAGGTCCATGACCGTGTTCCAGTTGCCCACCAGCAGGGGGAAGGTGCCCCCCAGCAGGGTGAAGCCCAGGCTCCAGGCAGCGCTGCAAAGGGCCTGGAGGCACAGCGCCACCGCCGCTGCCAGTACTACCGCACGGCCCAGCTGGCTCTGGTGCCGGGCCCGGCGGTGCAGCAGCCATGCCATCAGCAGCGCGAAGGTCAACACCACCGCCAAAAAGGGCAGCCACCCCAGCTTGCAGATGAGGGTGGTGAGGAAGGCGTCGCTTCCGGCGTTGGGCACCGCCTGGATGGGCGGAGCGGTCTCCGCGCCCTCCCCCAGAGCGCGGGCGGCAGACAGCGCCCGGCGGATGGCCAGAGCGCTGTAGCCCCCGCCCAGCGGATCCAGCTCCGGGTGAAGGGCCACCAGAAGCCGCCGGCTGCGCAGGAATACGGCGGCCATGGGGGCTGCCGCCGCTGCGGTGAAAACCAGTGCGGCCCAGGCGCTTTTCCGCCGCCCCAGACCGAACCAGTCGCACCCGGCGGCGGAGAAGAGCAGCAGCGCGGCGGTGAGCAGCAGTGCCAGCAGACCGAAGGTGTCGGGGATCAGCAGGCACACCGCTGCCGGGGGAAGGATGCCCGCTGCGGTGAGGGCCAGCCCGCTCCAGCCGCTCCGGCGGCGGCCAAAGGCCCAGCAGGCGTACACCGCCGGCAGCCACAGCGCAGCGTACCGGGCGGCATAGGCGACGTTGGCGATTTCGGGCCCCCATGCCACTGTGGCCAGGCACACCGCCAGCGATCCAAGATAGAGGGCGCCGGGGCGGCGGCCCAGGGCGGAGAAATCCAAAAAGTAGCACGTCAGCAGGACGATGCCGCCCAGGATCACCGCCAGCGATGACCGCACCGGGTCCGCACTGCGATCGGACCACCCGGCGGTCAGCCAAACCCGCAGCACCGCGCCTGTCGCCGCCAGCACCAGCGCCGCTGCCAGCGGCCCCCACTGGGGGTCCGGGCGGTGGACCCGGTCCAGCTCCGCGCCCACGGCCACCGGGTCCCCCATCTCCTCCACCGCCAGGGCTTCGGCGTTTTCCTGGCCCTCCGCGGCGAAGGCGTCCCGCTGGTCCTCCAGGTGCTGCGCCAACTCCCGGGTGAGCACCGGCCGGGCCCGCCGCCAGCGGATCTGGGCCGCCGCTGTCTCCAGCCAGCTTTGGATCGTCTTACGCTCCGGCACAGCAGGCACCTCCCTTCAGCACCCGGTGCATCGCCCGGGCATACCGATGCCAGGATGCCTCCTTCTCCGTCAGGGCGCAGCGGCCCTGGTCCGTCAGATGGTAGTAGCGCCGGGGCTTGCCTGCGGCGGCCTCCCGCTCGTAGGCGGTGACCAGCCCCTTCTCCTCCAGGCCGTGGAGCAGGGGATAGAGCGTTCCGGCCTTGAGATGGAAGGTGTCGTCGGAGCGGGCGCGCAGCGTCTCCATCATCTCATAGCCATACAGGTCCCGCTCCTCCAGGAGCTTGAGCACCAGCAGCGCCATGCTGCCGCTGACCAGACTTCGATCCAGATCCATGCAGATCCCTCCTATATAGATATTCGATATATCGGATTATATATCGGGAATCTATATTTGTCAAGCCGGAAAGCGGACCCCTTGCCGGGACGGCGGGATTCTGATAGGATGGAGAAAAACGTTGCGGGAAAGGAGGCGGAGACATGGAGCGGTTCTGGCTCTCGCCGGCATTTCTGGAGTGGGTCGTCTGGCGGCAGGTGGGGAAGCCCCGGGACCCCGGGCCGCTGGAGCGGTGTTACGCCATCTGGGAGCATGCCCGGCAGCTCATTGAGGAGCGGGGGGCGGACGCCTTCTGCCGCGGCGACGCCATTTTGAACCTGAAGCGGTGCCTGGAGCTGCGGACGAGGACGCTGGAGGCATGCTACCGCTTCCGGGCCATCCCGCTGGAGAACAAGCCAAAGGGACATTATGAGCTGCTGGAGCGATACGGTGTGGCACGGCCCTTCCTGGTGCGGCACCTGCTGGAGGTGCGCAATGCCATTGAGCATCAGGACGCCCAGGCGCCGGACGAGACGCGGTGCCGGGAGCTGCTGGATGTGGTGTGGTACTATCTCAAGTCCACAGACGCCCTGACCCGGGAGGTGGGGACGGAATTTCTCTTCGGACAGGGCGAGCCGTATTTCGTGGAGTGCGAGCTGGACCACAGCCGCCATCAGGCGGCGCGGTTTCAGGGATGCGTGCCGGAGACGGAGATCTCCGGCAGCCCGCAGCCGGGGGACCTGCCGCTCAGCGGGACCTGGGAGACCGTGGAGGGAGGGCGCTGGTTCTCCGGCAGTCTGCCTGCGTCGTCTCCGGCCTATCCCCGGCTGATCCGGCGGTGCCTCCAGGCGTGCTGAGCGGGAAGCGCCTGGAAAGGCGCGCGGCATGGACGCGCCGCAGGGGCCGCAGGGGCGGATAGTTCTTGCGCGCGGTGATCCGATGTGGCATAATAGTTTCATTGCTTATAACCGGATGAATGAGGACGGGAGAACGCTATGATTCCAAAACGAATTGCTCTGCTGACGGATTCCTGTGCAGACCTGCCTGCGGACCTGGCGGCGGAATACCGCATCCGGGTGGTGCCGCTGCGGATCCTCTGTGCCGACGGAGAGTATCTGGACGGGGAGACCATCCGGGGCGCGGAGGTCTGCGACCGGCTGCGGGCGGGGGAGCTGCCCCAGACCTCTCTGCCTGCCGCGGATGACTATATCCGGTCGCTGCGGGGCATCGTGGCCGCGGGGTATGACGGCGTCGTCGCCGTGACCCTCTCCGGCGGGCTTTCCGGCACGTACAATCTGATGCGCCTCATCGCCGAGGAGTGCGGCAGCCGGCTGCCGGTGGCGGTGTTCGACTCCCGCAGCGGCTCTCTGGGCCAGGGGCTCACCGTGCTGCAGCTGGCGGAGGATCTCCGGGCCGGTATGGGCTGGGAGGAGCTGACGCAGCGCCGCGCACCCCAGCTTCTGGCCGGGACCAGGCCCTTTTTCTCCGTGGATACCCTGGAATACCTGCAAAAGGGCGGCCGCATCGGCAAAGTCACCGCCGCGGCGGGGACGCTGCTGCAGATCAAGCCGATTTTGACCTTCGCGCCGGACGGCCAGCTGACCTCTGCCGCCCGGGTGCGGGGGCGGAATCAGGTGATCGAACGGCTGGTACGCCTCACCGTGGACGCCTGCGGAGACCACCGGCGCTACAACCTGGCCATTGCCCACGGCGGCGCGCCGGAATCGCTGTCGGTGCTGCGGGACAAGCTGACGGCGGCTTTGCCGGACTACGACCACCTCTGGGAGGGCGAGATCGACGGCACGCTGAGCGTGTACATCGGCGACGGCGTCCTGGGGGCGGCGGTGCAGGTGCTGGACTGAATGCAAACAAGCGCGGGACGCATGTGCGTCCCGCGCTCTTTTCATGATGCGTCTCAGGCCCGGTCCAGGTAGGCCCTGCAGCAGTCCCGGGCGGCCTGGGCCGTCTGGGATTCGTCGATGGTGGTGAGGTGCCCGTCCCGGACCACCACCCGGCCGTGGACCACGGTGCAGTCCACCGGGCCCCGGAGGCCCACGGTGGCCAGCACATCGGCGGGGCCGTATTCCCCGCCCACCAGCTCCAGGCGGCGGCTGTCCACCAGGAAGAAGTCCGCGCAGCGTCCCACCTCCAATGCGCCGATGTCCGTCCGGCCCAGCAGCCGGGCACTGCCCCGGGTGGCCATCTTCAGCACCTGGTAGCCCGAAGGGGCGGCGGCGCTGCTGTGGAGCCGGTGGAGCAGGTAGCACACCCGCAGCTCCTCCATCAGCGACGAGCCGTCGTTGGAGGCTGAGCCATCCACCGCCAGGCCCACCGGCACGCCCAGCTTCAGCATCTCCGGCACCCGGGCCACGCCGGAGGCGAGCTTCATGTTGGAGATGGGACAGTGGGCCACACCGGTGCCGGTGCGGGCCAGCTCGCGGAGCTCCTCGGTGTTGAAGTGGATGCCGTGGGCGTACCACACGTCCGGGCCTGTCCAGCCCAGGCGGGCCATGTATTCCAGGGGCCGGATGCCGTGGCGGTCCAGCATGTAGCGCTCTTCGTCCTTCGTCTCGCACAGGTGGGTGTGGAGCCGCACACCGTACTGCCGGGCCACCACCGCGCTCTGCCGCAGCAGCTCCGCGCTGACGGAGAAGGGGGAACAGGGGGCCAGCACGATCTGGCGCATGGAGCCGGGGCGGGGGTCGTGGTAGGCCTCGATGATCCGGGCGGAATCCTCCATGATCGCATCCACCGTCTGGACCACGCTGTCCGGCGGCAGGCCGCCGTCCTTGCGGCTCAAATCCATGCTGCCCCGGGAGGACACCATCCGGATGCCCAGGGCCTCCGCCGCCTCCAGCTGGGCGCCGATGAGGTCCCCTGCCCCCTGGGGAAAGACATAATGGTGGTCGAAGCAGGTGGTGCAGCCGTGCTTGAGCAGCTCTCCCATGCCCGTCAGGGAGGAAAGGCGCACCACGTCCCGGTCCAGGCCCTTCCAGATCTCATAGAGAGCGGTGAGCCAGTCGAACAGCTCCAGGTTCTGCACCTGGGGCAGGTTCCGGGAGAACACCTGATAGAGGTGGTGGTGGGTGTTCACCAGACCGGGATAGCACCAGAAGTGCGTCCCGTCCAGCACGGTGTCGGCGGTGTGGGGGAGATTTGGGCCCATGGCCCGGATGAAGCCGTCTTCGGCATAGAGGTCCGCGTTGCGGAGGATCCGGTCGCCGTCGTCACAGGTGACCAGGGTCTGGATGTTTCGGACCAGCAGAGTGGACATGGGGTCACGCTCCTTTCCTATCTTCAAGGAACAGTATACGGAAAAAGCCCGGGGCCGTCAACCGCCCGGACGGCTTGCCGGAAGGATCAAAATATGGTATGGTCAAAGCATCAGGAGCGCAGAGAGGAGGCGGAGCGGTGCTGGACATTTTCGACATTCTGGGACCTGTGATGGTAGGGCCCTCCAGTTCTCACACGGCGGGGGCGGTGCGCATCGGGCGCATGGCCCGGGTGCTGCTGGGAGCTGCGCCGGTGCAGGCGGACATCGGGCTGTACGGGTCCTTCGCCGAGACCGGGCAGGGCCACGGCACGGACCGGGCCCTGGCGGCGGGGCTGCTGGGGATGCGGCCCGACGACCTGGACATCCCCCGGAGTTTGGAGCTGGCCCGGGAGCGGGGGCTGTCGGTGACGTTCCGCACCGTCCGCCTCCGGGAGGCTCATCCCAACACGGCGCTGATCCGGGCGGAGGCGGCTGACGGCAGGCGTATCGAGCTGCAGGCGGCCTCCACCGGCGGCGGGCGTATCCGGGTGGACCGGCTCAACGGCGTGGACGTGAACTTCACCGGGGCTTTCCACACCCTCATCGTCCGGCATCAGGACCGGGCGGGAAAGGTGGCGGACGTCACCCGGGAGCTGTCCAACGCCCGGGTGAACATCGCCAACATGAGCCTGTGCCGCTCCCGCCGGGGGGGCGACGCGCTGATGGTCATCGAGACGGACCAGCCGGTGCCGCCGGTGGCCCGGCTGCTGATCGGGGAGCTTCCGGGGATCCGGAGCCTCACCTACTACCAGCGGGAGGAGGATTGACATGGCGCTGGATTCTCTGGAGGAGATCGTCCGCGCGGCGGAGAGCCGGGGGACGGAGTTCTGGCAGGTGGTGCTGGAGACGGACTGTGAGGAGCGGCAGGTGACCGCCCAGGCCTCCCGGGAGAAGATGGGGGGCATGTGGCGGGCCATGCTGGAGTCCGTGGAGCAGTATGAGGCGCAGCGGCGCTCCGTCAGCGGCCTGGTGGGCGGCGACGGGGCGAAGATGCGGGACTGGGCAGCCTCCGGCAAGGCCCTCAGCGGCGGATACATGCAGGAGGTCATCGCCACGGCGCTGTGCGTGGGGGAGTCCAACGCCTGCATGCGCCGGATCGTGGCGGCCCCCACGGCGGGGGCCTGCGGGGTGCTGCCGGCGGTGCTGGTGCCGCTGTGGCGCAGCGGCGAGGCGGATGAGGAGTCTCTCCTCCGGGCGCTGTACGTCTCCGCCGGCATCGGGGCGGTGGTGAGCCGCCGGGCCTGCATCGCCGGCGCCGCCGGGGGCTGTCAGGCGGAGATCGGCACTGCCTCCGCCATGGCGGCGGGGGCGCTGGTATCCCTCCGGGGCGGCACGCCGGAGCAGATCGCCCACGCCGCGGCCATGGCCCTGAAAAACCTCCTGGGCCTCATCTGCGATCCGGTGGCGGGACTGGTGGAGGTGCCCTGCGTGAAACGGAACGTGGTAGGGGCGGTGAACGCCGTCAGCTGTGCGGACATGGCCCTGGCGGGCATCCAAAGCCGGGTGCCGCCGGACCAGGTCATCGACTGCATGGGGGACGTGGGCTGCCGCCTGCCGGTGGAGTTCCGGGAGACGGCCCTGGGAGGCCTGGCGGCCACGCCATTCGGCCAGAGCGTCCGGGAGCGGATGCATGCCGGAAGCGAATAAAAAAGGACCGGACCCCTAGGGGGTCCGGTCCTTTTTTGCAGTGAAAGTGCTCAGCCTCTGGCGGCGCGGACCTTCTGATACCAGTCCTTGCCGTCCACGAACCGGGAGACGATGTAGGAGACCACATAGTCGCCGGCGGAGTTGATCATGGTAGCCGGGGGATCCACCAGGTTGCCGATGGTGATGGCAATGGGGTAGGCCACTGCCAGCTGGTCCGGGAAGAACACGGAGCACATAATGAACTCACCGATGTAGCCGCCGCCGGGGACGCCGCTCATGCCCACGGAGGACAGCACCGCCACCAGGATGATGAGGACGAAGTCCGCCAAGGAGTCAAAGGGCTTGCCGAACACGCCGAAGAGGAAGGCGATCTTCAAAACACAGGAGAAGCAGGAGCCGTCCATGTGCATGGTGGCGCCCAGAGGCAGCACGATCTCGCTGACATCCTTGGAGATGCCGGTGTTCTCCGCTTCCTCCAGGTTGGTGGGGATGGTGGCCACGGAGGAGCAGGTGCCCAGGGAGGTGATGGCGGGCCGGGCGATATGGCGGAACATCTCGCCCACGGCGCCCTTGCCGCCGCCGAACCAGGCAAACAGCGGGAAGGCGGTGAAGATGTAGATGAAGCACAGGGGATAGTACACCGCCAGGGCCCGGGCGTAGTCCGTGGTGATCTGGGGACCGTAGGTGGCCACCAGGTCGGCGAAGAAGCCGAAGAAGGCGATGGGAGCGTAGTAGGTGACGATCTGCACCACCTTCATCATGGCGTCGGACAGGCTGGTGAGCAGCTGGGCCACGGGACTGTCGGGGCCGGGGCCCAGATTCACGCCGAAGCCGAACAGGATGGCGAACACGATCAGGGGCAGCATGGCGCTGCGGCTGAGCAGCTGGGAGAAGTCGCCCACGGTGAAGAAGTTCACGATGAGGTCGGGGATGGAGATGGGGGTATCCACCACGCCCTCGGCCAGATCGCTCCAGGGGGTCAGCACCGGCGGGATCAGCTTCATCAGCACGATCATGATGGCCGCGGCGATGGCGCCGGTGACAATGAAGGTCAAAATGGTGGTGCTCATGATCTTGCCGGCCCGCCTGCGGCTGCGCATGGTGGCGATGGAGCCGGCGATGGAAGAAAACACCATGGGCACCACGATGCAGAACATCATGTTGATGAACAGCGTGCCCAGAGGCTTGAGGACGGTGGCGCCGGCTTTGACCACCTCATCGCCGTCTTTCACCTGGGGGAAGATCCATCCCACGATGGAGCCCAGGATCATGGATCCCAGCATCACCGCCAGGAACGCATAGTTCCGCGCCACGGACTTCTTGGTCAGTTTCTCACTCATATTCTCTCTCCTTCTGCATTGGTTTGACTGGTGTGGGATTCTGCGGAAAAGAAGGTCACAGGCGCAGCTCCTCGTCTGTCACCTCGCCCTTGCAGACGATGTTGGTGGGGCCTGTGAGATACAGGCGATCGATGCGGGAGTGGACCCGGTGGGCGTCCACCACCAGCTCTCCGCCGGTCATGGAGGCCCGGACGCCGTGGCCCGTCACCTTGCCCTGGAGGGTCAGCACCGTCACCACGCTGCCGGTGCCGGTGCCGCAGGCGTAGGTGAAGTCCTCCACGCCCCGCTCGAAGGTCCGCTCGAAGAGCTGATCCTCGCCGGTGAGCTCGTAGAAATTCACGTTGGCGCCCTTGGGGAAGCCGGGATACCACCGGATGGCCCGGCCCAGCTGGCGCAGTTCCTGCTCATCGGCGTGGCGCAGGTCATGGTAGGGCACTACCGCGTGGGGGATGCCGGGATCGCCCAGCTCCACATAGGAACAGGGGTAGCGTACCCCGTCCACTTCCACCCACTCGTCCAGCCGGACGGTGGTGGGATCATTGAGCCGGATGCGGTAGCGCCGCGCGTCGATCCGCTGCCCCGTGACGATGCCGGCGGTGGTCTCCACCGTCTGATGCTCCCCGGCCAGGCCCGTCTCGTACCCGTACCGGCAGATGCACCGGGCGCCGTTTCCGCACATCTCGCCCACGCTGCCGTCGGAGTTGAAAAAGCGCATCTTGTAGTCGCCGCCCTCCGTGGGGGCGTCCACCACCATCAGCCCGTCGGCGCCGATGGACAGCTGCCGGTGGCAGAGCGTCCGGGCCACCTGGGGCAGGCATTCCAGGGGCAGGTGCTCTTCCAGGTTGTTCAGGATCACGAAGTCGTTCCCGGCTCCGTTCATTTTCCAGAACTTCAAAATCCAAGCCTCCTTTCGCCTTGCTATTTGTATATTATAACAGCACGGAACTCATGTGCATACTGGAGAATGTGCCAAAAAACATGCAGATCGTGCGCAGGCCTTCCCGGGCCGCCGGGAATTGCGGTTTTCCGGCGGGTGTGGTATGCTGAGAGCGGGAGGTGGGAGCATGCCCAGAAAAAACGAGCGCAACACCCGGGGACGGATCATCTCCGCGGCCTGGAAGCTCTTCTATGAGCAGGGCTACGAGGCCACCACGGTGGAGGACATCGTGGCCCAGTCGGAGACGTCCAAGGGGTCGTTCTACCACTATTTCGACGGCAAGGACGCCTTGGTGGGGACACTGGCCTACGTGTTCGACGAGAAGTATGAGGCCCTGGAGGCGGTGATGGACCCCGGCCTGGGGGCCATGGAGCAGCTCATCTACCTCAACCACGAGCTCTTTGCCATGATCGACGGCGGGATCTCCATGGACCTGCTGGCCCGGCTGCTGTCCACCCAGCTGCTGGCCCGGGGGGAAAAGCATCTGCTGGACCGCAACCGCACCTATTTCAAGCTCCTGCGCCGGATCATCGCCCGGGGCCAGGAGGCGGGGCAGCTGCGGACGGACAAGACCGTCAATGAGATCGTCAAGGCCTACGCATTGTGGGAGCGGGCGCTGCTGTACGACTGGTGCCTCTCCGGCGGAGAGTACTCCCTGGTGGCCTACACCGACAGCGTCACCCCCATGTTCCTGGAAAGCTACCGGGCCGTCCGGTAATATTTTGCAAAGCGCACTAAATTGATTTCAAAGAATCGTCTTGTATAAAATCACTGAAAATAAAGGGAATTTGCGGAAAAATAGAGAACTCAGTATAGAATGTATTCTATACTGAGTTCTCTATTTTGCTTCGGAAAAAGGTGTGGTATCATGGGTACCATTGAACGCAAAAAGGAGAGAGATGATCATGACGACCGCAGAATTCTGCATTATGGCGGCCATTGCCGTCTACCTGCTGGCGATGCTGGGAGTAGGCGTGTGGTTCGCCAAGAAAAACAATTCCGTAGACGACTTTTACCTGGGCGGGCGGCAATTGGGCCCCTTTGTCACCGCCATGAGCGCGGAGGCATCGGACATGAGCAGCTGGCTCTTGATGGGCCTGCCCGGCGTGGCGTATCTGACGGGCCTTGCCGAGGCGGGGTGGACGGCCATTGGTCTGGCGGTGGGCACCTATCTCAACTGGCTCATCGTGGCCCGGCGGATCCGGCGTTACTCCCACCGCCTGGATGCCATCACCGTGCCCCAGTTCTTTTCCAAGCGCTGGGGGGATGAGCGGAACCTGCTCTCCGCCATTGCCGCGGTGGTGATCATCGTGTTTTTCGTGCCGTATCTGGCCTCCGGCTTTTCCGCCTGCGGAAAGCTCTTTGCCAGTCTTTTCGACGTGGACTACATCACCGCCATGCTGATCTCCGCCGCCGTCATCGTGATCTACACCGTCATGGGCGGCTTTCTGGCCGCTTCGTTTACGGATCTGATACAGTCCATCATCATGACGGTGGCGCTGCTGGTGGTGCTGGGCTTCGGCGTCACCGCCGCCGGCGGGCTGGATGCCGTGATGGACAACGCGGAGTCCCTGGCGGGTTATCTGTCTCTGGCGCAGATCCATGACCCCGCCACCGGCGGTTCCAACCCATACAGCCTGCTGACCATATGCTCCCTGCTGGCCTGGGGTCTGGGCTATTTCGGCATGCCCCACATCCTGCTGCGCTTCATGGCCATCGAGGATGAGCGCAAGCTGGCCCTCAGCCGCCGGGTGGCCTCCTCCTGGGTGGTGATCTCCATGGGCGTGGCGATCTTCATCGGCGTGGTGGGCAATGGCATGACCAGGGCCGGCAGCCTGGAGCAGCTGGCTGATGCCGAGACCATCATCGTCCGCATCGCCAGCCTCATCAGCCAGCACGGCATCCTGGCGGCGCTGCTGGCCGGCGTGATCCTGGCGGGCATTCTGGCAGCCACCATGTCCACTGCGGATTCTCAGCTGCTGGCTGCTTCCTCCTCCGTCTCTCAGAACCTGGCGGTGGAGTTCTTCCGCCTGCGCATCAGCGGCAGGGCCAGCATGATCCTGGCCAGAAGCGTGATGGTCATCATCTCTGTGGTGGCCGCCTTCCTGGCCCGGGATCCCGACAGCTCTGTGTTCCGGGTGGTGTCTTTTGCGTGGGCGGGCTTCGGCGCCGCCTTCGGCCCTGCCATCCTCTTTGCCCTGTTCTGGAAGCGGTCCAACCGCTATGGCGCCCTGGCCGGCATGGTGGTGGGCGGCGTGATGGTATTCGTGTGGAAGTTCCTGATCGCCCCCATGGGCGGCGTATGGGGCATCTATGAGCTGCTGCCCGCCTTCCTGGCCTCCTCCGCGGCCATTGTGATCGTAAGTCTGGCCACCAAGGCCCCCGCCCCGGAGATCCAGAAGGCCTTTGAGGAAGTCCGAGCCATGTGAGGCACTACAATTATATATTTAAGTTGATCCGGCAAGAGCGGGCCTGCGCTGCGGCGCGGGCCCGCTTTTTTTGCCCCTACGAAAAAAGGTGAAAAAAGGGGTTGACAAATGGTGGGCAGTCTGGTATTCTAACAAAGCTGTCCGGCGGCACGGCCG
>CALWXB010000019.1 GCA_944385405.1 uncultured Oscillospiraceae bacterium
GACATCGAGGTCATCAAGCCCATCCTGGAGATGCCCAACCTGCCCGTGGCCCGGGTCATGTGGAAGCCCGCCCCCGATCTTCTCACCGGCGTCAAGTGCTGGATCCAGGCCGGCGGCGCCCACCACACCGTCCTCTCCACGGCCCTGACGACGGAGATGATGGAGGACTGGGCTGAGATGATGCAGATCGAGTGCGTCCACATCACCAAGGACACCACTCTCAGCGACTTCAAGAAGGAACTGTTCTTCAACGACATCGCCTGGAAACTGAAGGAATTCTGAGGGCGGTCCATTGCGCCGGACGGGGCCGCGGGTCCCGTCCGGCGCTTCATCTTGACATAAAGGAGAACGCATTATGCTGGAAGAACTGAAAGAGGAAGTATGCCGCGCCAATCTGCTGCTGCCCAAGCACGGCCTGGTGACCTTCACCTGGGGCAACGTGTCCGGCATCGACCGGGCCCGGGGCCTGGTGGTCATCAAGCCCTCCGGCGTGGAGTATGACGACATGAAGCCCGAAGACATGGTGGTGGTGGACCTGGACGGCAACGTGGTGGAGGGCCGCTACAAGCCCTCCAGCGACACCGACACCCACCTGGTGCTCTACAAAGCGTGGCCCGCCTTAGGCGGCGTGGTCCACACCCACTCCCGCTGGGCCACCAGCTTCGCCCAGGCCGGACGGGGCATCCCCGCCATGGGCACCACCCAGGGCGACTATTTCCACGGGGAGATCCCCTGCACCCGCCTCATGACCCCCGCTGAGATCGGCAAGCCCGAGGACCGGAACAACTACGAGCGGGAAACCGGCAACGTCATCGTGGAGACCTTCACCCAGCGCGGCATCGACCCCGCCGCCGTCCCCGGCGTGCTGGTCAACAGCCACGGACCCTTCACCTGGGGCACCGACCCCCACAACGCCGTCCACAATGCGGTGGTGATGGAAGAGGTGGCCTTCATGGACTTCCACGCCCTGGTGCTGGAGCCCCAGCGGGGCTCCATGCAGCAGGAGCTGCTGGACAAGCACTACCTGCGCAAGCACGGCGCCCACGCCTACTACGGCCAGGTGTAAGGAGGGACGGGCATGAACGTGACCAGCCGGCCCTTCGGCCGGACCCAAAGCGGCATTCCCGTCACCTGCTATACCCTGGAAAACAGCAGCGGGATGCGGGTGGAGGTGCTGGACTGGGGCTGCGTGATCCGCTCCGTGGTGGTGCCGGACCGCGACGGCGTCCCCACCGACGTGGTGCTGGGCTATGACGGCCTGGAGGGCTACGAGAGCGGCTCGTGCTTCTACGGCGCCTTCGTGGGCCGCTACGCCAACCGCATCAAGGGAGCCGCCTTTACCCTGAACGGACAGACGTATCAGCTGGAGAAAAACGACGGGAACAACCACCTCCACGGCGTCTACTGCACCAGCGTGTTTGACGCCAAGGCGGAGGACGGCGCCCTGGTGCTGCGCCGCACCAGCCCCGACGGCGAGGAGGGCTATCCCGGCGCGCTGGACGTGGAGGTGCGCTACATCCTCACCGACGACAACCAGCTGCACCTGGACTACACCGCCCTGGCCCACGGCGATACCGTGGTGAACTTCACCAACCATTCCTACTTCAATCTGGGCGGCAGCGGCACGGTCCAGGACCACTACCTCCAGCTCACCTGCGACCGCTTCACCGAGGGGGACCAGGAGGTCCTGCCTACCGGCCGGGTGCTGCCTGTGGACGGTACCCCTATGGACTTCCGTACCCCCCGGCCGCTGTCCGAAGGACTGGCCCTGACGGATCCCCAGCTGATCCAGTGCAAGGGCTACGATCACAACCTGATCTTCCCCCAGGACGGCCCCGCCTCCGGCTGGGCCTGCTGCCCCCGCACCGGCATCCGCATGACCCTTTCCACCACCCAGCCCGCGGTGCAGCTCTACACCGCCAACTATGTGGACGGCGACACCGCCGTGACCCCCGGCAAGGGCGGCGTCCGGTATCCCCGGCACGCAGGCTTCTGCCTGGAGACGCAGCACTATCCCTGCAGCCCCAACTTCCCCGACTTCCCCTCCACCGTGCTGAAGGCCGGGGAGACCTACCATGAGCGCACCACCTACGGATTCTCCGCAAAATGATGAAACGCCCGCGGCCGTAAGCCGCGGGCGTTTTTTCTCATTTTAAGGGCTCTGCCTCTCTGTTTCCCAGCCTGCGCCACACGGTGATCATCATCACCAGGAAGCAGGCACTGCCGCCGATGAGGTTGGAAATAGGCTCAGACCAGAACACTCCCTCCACGCCCAGAAAATGGGGCAGCAGGAAGATCAGGGGCACCACCAGCACCACCTTGCGGAAGAGAGAGAAAAATACCGCATACCCCGCCTTTCCCAGGGCGGTGAAGGTGGACTGGCCGGAGAACTGCAGCGCCATGAAGCAAAAGCCGAAGAAATAGATGTGGAGCATCCGGGCGCCCACCTCCACCAGTTCCGGAGCGTCGTTGAAAAAGAGGATCAGCTGCTCCGGGAACAGGAACACCACGCCCCAGGCCAGGAAGGTATAGGCCGTGCAGATGCCGGTGGTGATCAGGATGCCCCGGCGGACCCGCTCTCCGGCCCCGGCGCCGTAGTTGTAGCCCAGCACCGGCTGGGCGCCGCCGGTGATGCCGTTGACCGGCATGGTCACCACCTCCCGCACGGAGTTGATCACCGTCATGGCCCCCACGTACACGTCGCCCCCCAGGTTCAGCAGCGCCCGGTTGTAGGCGAACTGGGTGAGGCCGTTGGTGAAGGACATGACGAACTGGGAAAAGCCCAGCCGCACGATATCCCCCAGCAGCGCCGGCTGCCATTTGACGCACCGCCGCCGCAGCTTCAAAAGGGCCCTGGGCCCCGTCAGAAACCGCATCACCCACGCGGCGGAGAGCACCTGGGAGATCACCGTAGCCACGGCGGCTCCCCGGACGCCCATACCAAAGCCGTAGATCAAAATGGGATCCAGGATCACGTTCACCGCCGCGCCGGCGGCAATGGTGACCATCCCCGTGCGGCCGAAGCCCTGGCTGTTGATGAAGCCGTTCATCCCCAGGCTCAGCATGGCGAAAAGCGTTCCCCAGATATAGATGACGAAATACGCGTGGGCATAGGGGAAGGTATCCGCGCTGGCACCGAAGAGGAAGAGGATGGGCCGGGCAAAGAGCACCCCCGCCGCCGTCAGCGTCAGCGCCGTCAGGATCAGCATGAAGCAGGAAGCCCCCATGATCCGCTCCGCCAGATCGTCCTCCTTCCGGCCCCGGGCGATGGCGCACAGCGGCGCGCCGCCCATGCCGAAGAGGTTGGTGAAGGCGGTGATGACGTTGATGATGGGGAACACGATGCCCACACCGGTGAGCGCCAGGGAGGACGCGCCTGGGATGTGGCCGATGAAAAACCGGTCCGTCACATTGTAGAGCACGTTCACCATCTGGGCGATGGTCATGGGCACCGCCATGCTGAGGATATTCCGGGCCATACTGCCCTGACTGAAATCGTGGTCCTGTCCCACGCCACGCGCCTCCCTTCGGGCCCCAGGCGGCCCCGCTTCGACAATGATATTAGCTTAGTATAGCACACTTCCCGCCTGCCGTCCACCAGCAGCCCCCGTGGACAACGGCCCGTGTTCGTGATAAAATCGTGGCAGCCATATTTGCGGAGGGGATCTGTATGACGGAATGGATTGCGATGATCGTACTGGGACTGCTGCTGATCCTCATGGGGATCTTGAATCTGCGGGGAGACCTCTCCAGCATCCATTGGTACAACCGGAGAAAGGTGGCGGCGGAGCACCGGTCTGCCTACGGCCGGTGCATGGGCGCCGGCAGCGCTGCCATAGGCGGAGGGCTCCTGCTCACCGGTCTTCTGCAGCTGGCGCGGCCCATGGAGGCCTGGTACTGGATCGCCCTGCTGGGGGTCATCCTGGGGCTCGGCCTCATGCTCTATGGACAATTCCGGTACAACCGCGGGATCTTCTGACGCTCCCGCGGACAGTGAAAGGAGTCCGCCATGGGCTTTTGGCTGTTTATGCTCTTCACCGACCTGCTCATCCCGGCCATGATGATAGGCTTCGGCAGGCGGTTTCAAAAGCATCCGCCCCGGACCATCCAGTCCCTTTACGGCTACCGGACGCCCCGGTCCATGCAGAACATGGACACCTGGCGCTTCGCCCACCGGTATTTTGGGGGTCTGTGGCTGCGATGGGGACTGATCCTGCTGCCCCTTTCCGTCATTCCTCTGCTCTGTGTCCTGGGAAAGCCCACCGCCGCTGTGGGGACCGTGGGCGGGATCGTGTGCGCCCTGCAGCTCCTTCCCCTGATCGGTGCCATCGTGCCCACAGAGCGGGCCCTGCACCGCACCTTCGACAAAAACGGCTTCCGGCGGGCAGGTCCCCCCGATCCTCCATAAACCGACAGGCAGGTCCGGCAACGCCGGACCTGCCTGCTTTCGTTCATTCCTTTGCCAGCCGCTCCAGCACCGCCGTCAGCAGCCGGTACGTCCGCTGGAAGGAGTCCAGGGGCATCCGCTCATCCGGGGTGTGGACCCCCAGGATGGTGGGTCCCACGGCGATGGCGTCCAGCCCGGGCATGGCCGCGGCAAACAGGCCGCACTCCAGCCCCGCGTGCATGTGCTCAAAGCGCAGCTCCTCTCCGAAGAGCTGGCGGTAGCAGTCCCGGAACACACCACGCACCGGGGAGTGCTCCGCGTAGGCCCAGCCGGGGTAGCGGCCCGCGGTCTCCACGGAAAAACCGAAGGCCTCCGCCAACAGGGCCAGCAGGGATTCCGTCTCCCGCTGCAGGGAATCCACACTGCTGCGGGGCGAGAACACCAGCCGCGCCTCCGCCGCCTCCAACCGGACGATGCCCAGATTCAGAGACGCCACCACGGCCTCCGGCACCCGGGGATCCCGGCGCCGTACGCCATTGGGTGCCAGACACACCGCCCCTACCAGCGTCCGGCTCTCGGAGGGAGAGAGGGCCCTGGCCTCCCGCTCCGCCTCCACGGTGACGGCACAATCAAAGTCCGGCTCCAGCGGCAGCTCCGCGGCGATCTCCCGGACCTGCGCCCGGGCCTGCTCCGCCGCTGCCTCCGCCTCCGCCGCGGTGAGGAACAGCACCTCTGCCGCGCACTCCCGGGGAATGGCATTGTCCTTGCTGCCTCCGGCAAACGTCAAAAGCCGTCCCCGGTCCGTCATAGGACGCAGCAGCCGTGCCATCAGCTTGCAGGCGTTGCCCCGCTCCCGGTGGATGTCGGTGCCGGAGTGGCCGCCCAGCAGCCCGGTGAGCTCCAGGCGCACCGGCACGCCCCGGACCCGGTCCCGCCACACCGGGCGGCGCAGGGTGACGCACATCCCTCCGGCGCAGCTGACGGTGGCGATGCCTTCCTCCTCAGAGTCCAGATTGATCATGGTCCGGGCCTGCAGCCGGGATTTGTCCAGCACCCCGGCGCCCAGCAGCCCGATCTCCTCCTGGGTGGTGAACACACACTCCAGAGGCGGATGCACCAGGGTACCGTCGTCCAGCACCGCCAGCATCAGCGCCACCGCCGCGCCGTTGTCGCCGCCCAGGGTGGTGCCGTCAGCCCGGAGGACGCCGTTTTCCACGATGAGCCGCGGCCCCTCCTTCTGGAAATCGTGGTCGACGCCTGCCCGCTTCTCGCAGACCATGTCCAGGTGGCCCTGCAGCATCACCGCCGGCCGGTCCTCTGCCTCCGGGGAGCCGGGCTTGCGGATCACCACGTTCCACGCCTCGTCCTGCCAGGCCTCCAGGCCCCGCTGCCGGGCAAAATCCATTAGATACTCGCTGACCGCCTGCTCGCTGCCGGAGCTTCTGGGGATGGCGCTGATCTCCTCAAAAAAGCGCCCCAGCGCCTCCGGTTCCAGTCCCTTGATCACAGTTCCCATATGATAAAGCCTTCCTTTCCGCATGAATGCACTGCCTTGTTAGTATATCACGGAACAAGCCGCGTTCCAATGCCCTACGCCGTCCCGGCGCCGTAATAAGTCTCCACGAAGCGGATGAAGTGCCTGGCCTGCTCGTCCAGGTAATCTCCGGGCCGGTAGACCAGATACAGGCTCCGCTCCGCTCCGCCCCCCGGCAGAGTGAAGGTCAGCAGCCGTCCCGCCCGGGCAAAATCCTGGGCGGCCTTGGCGGAGATGATGGACACCCCCATGCCGCCCGCCACCAGATTCTTGATGGACTCCTGGTCGTTGAGCCGGGCCGTCACCTGCAGGTCCGACTCCTCCACCCCCATGCGTTCCAGATAGGCCTCCGCGCACTTCTTGCTGCCGCTGCCCTGCTCCCGGAGGATCATGGGCTGGGCCAGCATCTCCGCCAGGGTGACGCCGCCCCGGTCCCGCAGGGCCCGGAAGTAGGGGGTGTCAGGAGTGATGAGCACCATGGCGTCCCGGTAGAAGGGCACGCTCTCCACCGACGGCTCCCGGCTGGGCATCCCCACCAGCCCCACCTGAAAGGCTCCACTCACCAGCCCTTCAATGACCCCCTGGCTGTCGCTTTGGTGGATGTCGAACCGCACGCCGGGCCGCTCTGTGCGGTAGGCCGGCAGGAGCTCCGGCAGGATATAGGCTGAGGGGATGGTGGAGGTGCCCAGGCGGATGATCTCCCGGTCCCCCTCCGCCCAGCGCTCCAGGAGACGGTCCCGCAGGGCCAGCATCCCGCCGGCGCACTCGTAGAGCTCCCGGCCCCGGACAGTGACCTGGACGCTCTTGGTGGTGCGGACGATGAGCCGGGTGTGGAGCTCCTCCTCCAGTGCCCGGATATGGGCGCTGATGGTGGGCTGAGAGATGTAAAGCTTTTCCGCTGCACGGGTAAAGCTCTGGCAGTCCACCACCGCCACAAAGGACTGCAGCTGCTTCAGTTCCATATCCGTCCCTCCCGGCTCAGCTCCTCCAGAGCGGAGAGCGCCGCGTCCACCTCCTCCGGCGTGTTCCGCCAGCCGAAGGAGAAGCGGATGGTGCCGGTGGGGTAGGTCCCCAGGGTCTGGTGGGCGGCGGGAGCACAGTGGAGCCCCACCCGGGTCATGATGCCGTACTCCGCATCCAGGGCGTAGGCCGTCTGGGCGGGGTCTGCGAACAGGGTCTGGATGGACACCACGCCGGTGCGGTCCGTCAGGTCCCGGCGGCCCGCGATGCGGAACTTCTCGCCCGCCGGATCCAGCGTCTCCAGTCCAGAGAGGAACCGCCCCGTCAGCTCCAGCTCGTGGGCCCGGATCCGGTCCAGTCCCGTCCGCTCCAGGAAGGACAGCGCCGCCCCCAGCCCCAGGATCCCAGGCAGGTTCATGGTCCCCGGCTCGAACCGGTCCGGCAGGAAATCCGGGACCTCCTCCGTGTGGCTGAGGCTGCCGGTGCCGCCGGAGAGCAGCGGGTCAATCTCCGATGCCAGCTCCTGCCGCAGCACGAAGCCGCCGATGCCCTGGGGCCCCAGCAGTCCCTTGTGGCCTGTAAAGGCCAGGGCATCCACACCCAGAGCCTCCATATCCAGGGGCCACACCCCGGCGGTCTGGGCAGTATCCAGGAAGAACCGCAGCCCGCGGGCCCGGCAGAAGGCCCCCACCTCCGCCGCCGGCAGCAGCGTGCCGCAGACGTTGCTGGCGTGGGTCATCACCACCGCCCGGGTGTTCTCCCGCAGGCACCGGGGCAGGGCCTCCAGCTGCAGTGTGCCGTCGGCGCGGCAGGGGATGCGGGTAAAGGACACCCCTCCTTTCTCCAGCTGCCGCAGGGGCCGCATGACGGCGTTGTGCTCCATGGCGGACACCAGCGCATGGTCCCCCGGGCGGAGGAAGCCCTTGAGCAGCACGTTCAGGCTCTCCGTCACGTTTTTGGTGAAGATCACCTCCCGGCAGTCCCCGCCGCCGAAGAGATCACGCAGCTGCTGGCGTGTCTCGTACACCAGCTCCTCCGTCCGGTAGGCCATGGCGTAGCCTCCCCGATTGATGTTGCAGCCCCCCTCCGTCAGATAGCGGGCCATGGCCTCCGCCACTTCCGGCGGCTTGGGGAAGGTGGTGCTGGCGTTGTCCAGATAGATCATCGAGAGGTCCCTCCTCGTTTGTTGCTGCCATCAGTATACACCCGATTTATTTGATTTTCAAATCAGTTCAGCAGGCTGATAAATGATTCCGATTGGACACACCCCCGCAGACATGATATGCTGAAGGTGTATTTGGGAAGGAGTGTGTACGTTATGCAACTCAAGGGAGAAAAAACCGTCATCGTCCTGGCCGGCTGCGTCATCGGCGTGCTGGCCTCGCTGCTGGTATTCTGGGGGAACCCGGTGAATATGGGCTTTTGCATCGCCTGCTTCCTCCGGGACATCTCCGGCGCGCTGGGCTTTCACTCCGCCGCCGCAGTGCAGTATCTGCGGCCGGAGATCGTGGGGCTGGTGCTGGGCAGCTTCCTGCTGGCAGTGTGCCGGAAGGAGTTTTCCGCCCGGGGCGGCAGCTCGCCCCTGACCCGCTTCGTGCTGGGCATGCTCGTGATGATCGGGTGCCTGATGTTTTTGGGCTGCCCCTTCCGGATGATCCTGCGGATCGCCGGCGGCGATCTCAACGCCCTGTTCGGCCTGGGCGGCTTCGTCTGCGGCATCCTGGCCGGCGTCTTTTTCCTGAACCGGGGCTACACCCTGCGCCGCAGCTACGCCCTGCCCCGGCTGGAGGGCGCGCTGTTCCCCACCATCATGGCCGTACTGCTGGTGCTGCTGGTGGCGGTCCCCTCCCTGCTGCGCTTCACGGAGGCCGGCGGCGGCCCCGGCGCCCTCCACGCGCCGGTACTTATCAGCCTGGCGGCGGGCCTCATCGTGGGCGCCCTGGCCCAGCACACCCGCCTTTGCATGGTGGGCGGCATCCGGGACATGGTGCTCTTCCGGGAGTCCAAGCTGCTGCTGGGCTTCATCGCGGTGTTTGCCAGCACCCTGGTGTGCAACCTGATCCTCTCCGCCGTCACCGGCACCAGCTACTTCAATCTGGGGATGGCGGGCCAGCCCGTGGCCCACACCGACGGCCTGTGGAACTTCCTGGGCATGCTGCTGGCGGGCTGGGGCTGCGTGCTGCTGGGCGGCTGCCCCCTGCGGCAGCTGGTGCTCTCCGGCGAGGGCAATGCCGACAGCGCCCTGACGGTGCTGGGCCTCATGGCCGGCGCCGCCGTGTCCCATAACTTTTCCCTGGCCTCCAGCGCCGACGGCCCCACCGCAAACGGCAAGATTGCGGTGATCCTCGGCCTTTGCGCCGTGGCGGTCATCGCCTGCCTGGGGACCTTCCGCAAGGACCGCACATAAGGAGGTACGATCATGAACATCATTGACGCAAGAGGACTTTCCTGCCCGGAGCCCGTGATCCTGCTGCGCCGGGCCATGGCCTCCGGCGAGGCGTCCTACCAGATCCTGGTGGACAACCACGCCTCCCGGGAGAACACCACCCGCTACGCCCAGCACCAGGGTTATCAGGTGTCCGTGACGGAGGCGGACGGGGTGTACACCCTGACCTTTACGAAATGACCTGCATCGCCACCTTTTTCTCCCACTTCGGCGCCGTCCGCTGCCAGCGGACCTGCCGGGCGCTGGGCCGTCCCGCCCGGATGATGCCGGTGCCCCGGACCTTGAGCAGCAGCTGCGGCACCTGCGTGCAGTGGGAGGGAGAACCGGAGCTGCCGGAGGACGTGCTGGCGGACGTGGAGCAGATCGTGGAAATTACCACGCAGGGCTACCGCCCCATTTACCGGGCGGGCAGCCTGTAAGACGGGAAAGGAGGAACGCCTTTGGAGACGGAAGTGAAACTCACCAAGCTGGCCAGCTGTGCCGGCTGCGGCGCCAAGGTAGGCGCCGGGACGCTGGTATCCATGCTGGAGGGGTTCCGCACCCACTTGGACCCCCGATTGCTGGTGGGCTATGACAAAAGTGACGACGCCTGCGTCTATCAGCTGGATGAAACCACCGCCCTGGTGCAGACCACGGACTTTTTCCCCCCCATCGTGGACGATCCCTTCCTCTACGGCCAGATCGCCGCAGCCAACGCCCTCAGCGACGTGTACGCCATGGGCGGCGAGCCCCGGCTGGCGCTGAACATCCTGTGCCTTCCGGAGCAGATGGGGGAGGATGCCGTCCGGGAGCTGCTGCGGGGCGGCTACGACAAGGTCTATGAGGCCGGGGCCGTCATCGCCGGGGGCCACACCATCCACGGCGCGGAACCCATCTACGGCCTGGCGGTCACCGGATTCGTGGATCCCCGGCGGATGCTGACCAACAGTGCCGCCCGGCCCGGGGACGCGCTGATCCTCACGAAGCCCCTGGGCATTGGGGTCCTCACCACCGCCGCCAAGGCGGATCTGGTGGCCGAGCCGGTGCTGCAGCGGATCTACCGGCAGATGGCCGCGCTGAACCGGGCTGCCCGGGACGTGATGGTCCGTCACGATGTCCACAGCTGCACCGACGTCACCGGCTTCGGCCTGCTGGGCCACAGCTTCGAGATGGCCCAGGGCAGCGGCTGCACTCTGCGCATCCGCACCGCCGACGTGCCCTTCCACCCGGAGGCCTGGGAGCTGGCGGACATGGGCTTCCTCCCCGCCGGGGCCTACCGCAACCGGGACTACGCCGAATACGGCGTGGAGGCCGGAGCGGTGTCCCGCACCATGCAGGACCTGCTCTACGACCCCCAGACCAGCGGCGGGCTGCTGATGGCCCTGCCCATGGAGGAGGCGGCAGACTGCCTGCGGGAGCTGCGGATCGTGGCTCCGGACGCGGCATGCATCGGCCGCGTCACGGAACGGGCCGAAAACTGGATCGTGCTGGAATGAAAAAAGGACCGCTCCCGATGGGAGCGGTCCTTTTTGGAACTCTGTTCTCAGCGCTGGACGCGGCCGGAGGCGTTGCCGCCCGCCAGGGACTCCACCTCGGAGACGGACATGAGGTTGAAGTCGTGCTCCACGCTGTGCTTGAGGCAGGAGGCCGCCACGGCGAAGTTGATGGCCTTCTGATCGTCATAGCCGGAGAGCAGGGCGTAGATGAGGCCGCCGCCGAAGCTGTCGCCGCCGCCCACGCGGTCCACGATGTGCACCCGGTAGGTGGGAGAGAAATAGGCCTGGCCACCGCTGTACAGCATGCCCGCCCAGTCGTTGTCCGTGGCGGAGATGCTGCCCCGCAGGGTGATGGCCACCTTCTGGAAGCCGAAGCGGTCCGCCAGCTGGCGGGCCACGCTGATGTAGCCCTGATGATCCACCTTGCCGGCGTTGAGGTCGGTGTTCTCCGCGGCGATGCCGAACACGTCCTTGGCATCCTCCTCATTGGCGATGCACACATCCACATAGGGCATCAGCTCCGCCATCACCCGGCCTGCCTCTTCCCGGGACCAGAGCTTCTTGCGGTAGTTCAGGTCGCAGCTGACGGTCAGTCCCATGGCCTTGGCCTGCTTGCAGGCCTCCAGGCAGATCTGGGGCAGCTGGCCGCCCAGGGCGGGCGTGATGCCGGTGAAGTGGAACCAGTCCGCCCCGGCAAAGGTCTCTTCCCAGTTGAATTCCTCAGGCTGGGCCTTGGCAATGGCGGAACCAGCACGGTCATAGATGACCTTGGAGGCCCGCTGGGAGGCGCCTTTTTCCACGAAGTACAAGCCCAGCCGGTCGCCGCCCCGGACGATGCCCCGGGTGTCCACGCCGAAGCGGCGCAGCTCATTGACGGCGCACTGGCCGATCTCGTGGGCGGGGACCTTGGTGACAAAGGCCGCGTCCATGCCGTAGTTGGCCAGGGACACCGCCACATTGGCCTCGCCGCCGGCATAGGTGGCCTCAAACTTCTCGGCCTGGACGAAGCGCAGGTAGCCCTCCGGATTCAGCCGCATCATGATCTCGCCAAAAGTAACGATCCGTTTCATCATTGTCTCTCCTTTTCTTTCCTTACGCGTTCTTCGCCGCGTCTACGAGCTTGCGGGCCGTCTCCGTGATCTTGTGATACTCCCCGGCCTCGATCCACTTCTTGTTGGCAAGGTTGCCGCCTACGCCGGCGCCTACCAGGCCCGCGTGCAGGAAGTCCGCCACGTTGTCTTCATTGACGCCGCCCACCGCCAGCAGCTTCACGTGGCTGATGGGGGCCCGGATGGCCTTGACATAGGGAATGCCCAGGTTCCCCACCGGGAACAGCTTCACGAAGTCCGCACCGGCATTGTGGGCCGTCATCACTTCGGTGGGGGTCATGGCGCCGGGCAGGGACACCATTCCCAGCTCCCGGGTCCGGCGGATCACGTCCACGTTCACATCCGGGGAGATGATATACTTCGCCCCGGCGGAGGCCGCCAGCTCCACCAGCTCCACAGAGGTGACAGTGCCCGCGCCCACCAGCATCCGGCCCGCATAGGCCTCCCCGATGGCACGGATGGCGCCTGCGGTGGCGTCAAAGGACGCCGGGTCCTTCTGGTCGAAGGTGATCTCCATCAGCCGGATCCCGCCCTCGTACAGTGCGTCGGCCACCTTCCGGCAGGCCTCTGCGCCCACGCCGCGGACGATGGCGATGATCTTCTCTTCCTGGATCTTTGCAATGACTTCTTCGCGCATAGCGGTTCCTCCATTTTTTACATCGTGAAACTTTTTGCCGAATCGTGATATTTTCTAATCTGGTTATACCCTGTTTCCCTCCTGCTGTCAAGGGCCCACTGCCGCCGAAATTTTACCGCTCCTTCTGGACAAATTGATGGTTGCACCTGATCGGGATTCATGATATCCTAACTACAAATATCACATTATGAAAAAGAGGCTGTATTATGCGTTCCTCACCTGGTTCCGTTCAATCCATCGACCGTGTGCTGGAGATCCTGGAGACGCTGTCCACTGCGCCGCTGGGGATGTCCCTTTCCGATCTGGCCGCCGCCACCAATCTTCATGTCAGCACTACCCACCGTCTGGTCAACGTCCTGACGGAGCACGGCTATGCCCTGAAGGATTCCTCCAGCGGAAAGTACCGGCTGACTCTGCGGACTTTTGAGATCGGCAGCCGGGTCTCCAGCGTGTGGAACCTGCTCTCCGCAGCCAAGCCCCATCTGGACGAGCTGGCGGCAGAGTGCCAGGAGGCGGTCCACCTGGTGGAGCGGGACGGCATGGGCATCGTCTATCTCTACAAGGCCGAGCCTTTCCAGCAGCTGGTGCGCATGTCCTCCCACGTGGGATTGCGCAATCCCATGTACTGCACCGGTGTGGGCAAGAGCATCCTCTCCCTGCTGCCCCAGGACGAGGCAGAGGAGATCTGGAACAACGAGGAGATCCAGACCTTCACCCCCAACACCATCACCACCTTCCCGGATATGATCCGGGAAATGGAGCGGATCCGGGCCCGGGGCTACGCCATCGACGACGAGGAGCACGAGGTGGGGGTGCGCTGCATCGCCGCAGCCATCCGCAACTGGGCAGGCAATCCTGTGGCGGCGGTGAGCATCTCCGCACCGGTCTCCCGGATGGACGAGGCCACCATGCAGCGCCTGCTGCCCTCCCTTCTGCGGACGGTGGATGAGATCAGTCGCATGCTGGGCCACCGGGCCTGACGCCTCTCCCCTTTTCCGTCAAAACGGCTGCGAGGGCCGCACCCCATGGGGTGCGGCCCTCGCCTTTTGCTTCGATCCTGCCGGATCAGGCCTCAACAGCCCGGAATCCGGTGTAGTTGTCGTCCTGGTCGAAGGCCAGCTCATAGAGCTTGCCGTCGGTGGACAGATTGGGATTGGCCTCCACATCGGCCAGCATGCTCTCAGAGACATAGAATTCGCCCATGTGCAGCGTATCCTTGGTCCAGAACACCTTCAGGGGCACGCCCAGATCCGGGCAGGTCCGCAGGCACATCTGCAGGCAGAGCTTGTCGTTGTCCATGACAGCGGGGATGCGCAGGTACTCCGTGATGATGGAAGTGATGGCGTTGGGATAAGTCTCCTCAAAGGAGCCCGCTTCCAGCACCTTGCGGGTGGTGACGTCGGCATTGCCGATGCCGTTGAAGTTGGAACCGGTCTTGGGAGACAGGTGCAGCACGCCGATGCGGTGGATGAAGGGCTTGTCCTTGTAGTTGTAGGCCCGGCCCACCACGTTGGGGTCCATGCCGTCGCCGCTGATCTCCTTGCCGATCTGCTCCAGCATCAGCACGTCCACCTTCTCAAAGGGGATGGAGGCCATGAGGCTCTTGGCCAGCAGCAGCAGCTCCGGCTCCTCCGTCTCCACACACTCATTGGGGATGGCCCGGATGGTGTGGGTCTGGTGGAAGGCGTTCTCCACGATGCCGATGGCAAAGGGGATGTTGGCATTCTTCAGAGCAGTGCGTCCAAAGGAGGGCACGTTGATGGGCATCAGGTCCCAGCCCCGCTTGTGGCAGATGCTGGCGCCGTACTGCTTGCCCAGGCCGATGGCCAGCATCTTCATGATGCCGCTTTCATACTTGCCGTGGAAATCGGTGTGGGGCTTGATGCGGCCCACGGGCACGATGTAGTCGCAGGAGAGGGCGAAGGCGTCCAGCCGGACGTCCAGGCCTTCCTCGGACACGCCCACCTTGCCGGTCTCCATAGTGGCATGGATCTCGCAGCCGCAGGCCTCCTCGGTGATGCCGTAGTGGTCCAGGATGGCCTTCTGGCCCTCGGCGGTGGCGCCGCCGTGGCTGCCCATGGCAGGCACGATATAGGGCGTGGCGCCGATGCGCTTGAGCTCCTCGGCGAAGGTCCGCAGGATCACCACGCTGTTGGCGATCTCACGGCTGGCGGCGGTAAAGCACACCGTGCTGCCGGGCTTGATGCGGTCCAGGGTACCCTCGCGCTTGAGAGCGTCCCGTACAGCCTGGGGCACATCCTCAATGTGGGTATCGTCCATCCGGTTGCTCACTTTGTAAAACTTGGGGATCTCAACATCCTTCAAAAGGTCTTTTACAACGCCCATTTCAATCACCCTTTTTCATAATAGTTTGGCACGTTCCGCGTGCAGGACACGCCGCGGACACGCCGCGGACACCCTGTGCGCCGCGCCGTCTCCTGTCCGCAGACTCTACTTTAAGTAAACCACAAGCCAGGGAAAATCGCAAGCCCTTTCCAGCTCTTCATCCAGAATTCTCCAGAGAAACAGACCCGGCGGCGGAGGCGCACCTCCGCCGCCGGGGAGGCTGGCAGGAATCGTCTATTCCGGTGCCGCGTCAGCCCATGAACAGATTCGGCAGGAATGTGATCAATCCTGGCACCACCGTCATCAGGAACAAAACTGCGACATACAGTAGCACCATTGGCCAGATCTTCTTCAGCAAATCCAACAGAGTGATCTTGGAAATGCCAATGCCGATGTACAGCACGTTGCCCACCGGAGGCGTGATCAGGCCGATGCACAGGCCGTACACCATGGTCACACCGAAGACGATGGGATCCATGCCGATGCCGGTGACAATGGGCAGGAAGATGGGCGTGAGGATGGTCAGAGCGGGAGTCACGTCCATAAACAGGCCGACGATCAGCACGAACACGTTGATCAGGCACATGACAACCAGAGGATCGCTGGAAACGGCGCTGATGGCCGCTGCGATCGCCTGGGGGATCCGGGCCACCGTGATGACCATGGCCAGAGCCTGGCAGGCCGCGACGATCAGCATGATGACGGCGGTGGACTTGGCGGAGTTGATGGCCACCTTCTTGAGGATCTTCAGGTTCATCTTCTTGTAGATGAAGGTGGAGACGACCCAAGCGTACACGCAGGCCACCACACCCGCCTCAGTGGGCGTGAAGATGCCGGAGAGAATGCCGCCCATCATGATGATGGGCATCATCAGGGCCGGGAACGCTTTCTTGAAAGCGGCCCAAATCTGCTTGGGAGTTGCCTTGGGCTGGAGGGCATAGTTCTTCTTCTTGTTCATGAAATACCAGGCCAGCATGCAGACCAGGCCGGTGATGATGCCGGGGATCACGCCGCCGATGAACATCCTCGTCACGGACGCGCCGCTGAGAACGCCAAAGATGACCATGGGCAGGGACGGGGGAATGATGGGTCCGGTAATGGAACCGGCACACACGCAGGCAGTGGAATCCGATGCGTCATACCCCTCTTTGATCATGATCGGCAGCATGATACCGCCGATGGCGGAGATCGTCACGACTGCCGCGCCGGTCAGAGCCGCGAAGATCATACATGCCAGAATGGCGGCATAGCCGATGCCCGCTCTGACGTGTCCCAACAGGACCCGGCAGAATTCCACGATGCCCTTGGACAGGTCGCCTGCCGTCATCAGGTCGCCGCAGAACACGAAGAAGGGGATGGCCAGCAGGGCGAAGTTGTTCACACCGCTGTACAGGTAGGAAGGCACAATCTCATACGAGGTGACGCCGGAGGCTTCCGCCATGGTCAGCACCGTCAGCAGGATCGAGAACGCGACAGGGATCCCCAGAAACAGGAATGTGAAGATCGAGATCAAAAAGACTGCCAGAATCATGCCGTTTTCTCTCCTCCTTCCTCAGCGGGCTGCTTACGGAACATCTGGATCAGATGGAAGATATTGATGACCAGCATAAACACCATGGACAGGGGGATGATGCCCTGGACAACACCGTAGGGGATCTTGGTCAGAGGCATCGGGTAGGTCAGGTTCTCCATCACCAGATTCATCGTCACCCGGATGGTCAGGATCATGATGCCGTCCATCAGCAGGTTGGAGACGATGTCAAATACCTTCCGGACTGCCGGCGGAACCAGAGAAACCACAATATCCACGCGGATATGGGTCCCTTCCTTCATCGCAACAATCGAGCCGATATAGGTCAGCCAGACAAATGCCATTCGGGCAATCTCATCGGCAGCGGCAATACTGTGGTTGAACACATATCTGCCGATGACGTTGGCGAAGGTCACGATCACCATGATGATCATGGACAGATACAGGACCCAGTCCACCGCCTGCCACAAAACATTTTCTACTTTTTTCATAAGCTTTTCCCTGAAGCAAAACAACCGCAGCGCTTCGCTCTCGTCAGGCCGCCGTATCGGCAGTGCCGACGTTGTTGGCTCTGTACTCCTCCTGGAGGGCTTCGATCTTGGTCATAACGTCGTCGAACTCGGGATATTCCGCGCGGTACTCGTCGATAACGCCGCCGCCGGCAGCCTTCATCTCTTCACGATCGGGATAGGTGACCTCCAGTCCGTGCTCTTCCAGAGTCGCGACGTCATCCACCATGGCCTGCAGGAACAGCTCCAGCTGTCTTTCGACGAACGCGGCGCTGGCCTCGTCCACCACAGCCTGGTCCTCAGCAGACATGCTGTTGTAGAAATCCTCGTTGAAGAGGACGAAGTTCATGGCGATCTGATGGTTGGTCATGGCCAGATAGTCCTGGACCTCATACCAGCCGTTGGCCAGCAGGGTGGAGGGGGGATTCTCCTGGCCCTCGATGGTGCCCTGCTGCAGAGCGGTGAAGATCTCGGTCATGGGCATGGTAACGGGGGCGGCGCCCAGCAGCTCGAAGTTTCTCACATAGTGGGAAACGGTGGGCAGGCGCAGCTTCAGGCCCTTCAGGTCCGCCAGGCTGTTGATGGGACGCACGTTGTTGGAAACGCAGCGGTTGCCGTTGATGCTGCAGCCGCGCAGGATGTAGTGGGACTGGATCAGGGCATCCTGGAAGATCTGCTGGATCTCGGGATCGTTGCAGACTGCGGAGGCCTCTTCCACGCTGTCAAACACCCAGGGGAAGTCGGCGGCATACAGAGCGGGATAACGGTCGGCCATCAGGTTGCCGGTCACGCAGCACTCGATGGTGCCCAGAGACACGCCCTCGTTGAACTCGGTCTCAGAGCCCAGGCCGCTGTTGTTGTACAGCTCCACGGTGTAGCGGCCCTCGGTGCCCTCGTCGATCATGGGCTTGAAGACCTCTGCCAGCGCGATCGCGGTGGGATGGGTGTCCGCATAGTAGTTGGCGACCTTCAGGGGGATGGCGTTCGCGCTGCTGCCGCCGCCCTCGCTGCCGCCCTCTTCGGAAGAGGAACCGCCGCAGGCCGCCAGGGACAGCATCATCGCGCCGGCCAGAACCAGGGACAAAATTCTTTTCTTCATATCGCTTTCCTCCTAAAATAAATGTACGGAACGCTCTTCAAACCCGACCCCTTCTCCGAGAGGCGGGGAATGAACCACTCACAGCTTCGGGCGCGCAGCGCTGGAACACAGGAGTGTTTCGTTTCACGAAGTGAAACGAAATAGCGGGTACCCGCTGTGCGCCCTCCCGGGGAAGTTTTTTCGTATCGCGGAAAATTATTTCATAAATGCAGGAAAGAAAAAACGGGTAATCGCGGTATGCTGTACGTAAATTTCTCAACCTTCCCGCAGATATCCCCTGCTATGTGATGTATCATAGCATAATTTGACATCTGAAAGCAACTGCTTACGCTATGTTACGTTCATTTTCGGAAATTTCGCCAAAAGCGCCACGCTTTTTTTGGCAAGCAAAGCGCACTGACATCTCCGTCTGCAGCAGCGGAACAAATCCCCGCTTTTCATTGCGGTGCAACGGGTTTACTGGATTTCGGGTGTATTCCCCGCATTTTTCGCAGCTTCATTTGCGCAAGATATGAAATCTGCAAAGGTGAAATGAAAACTTCTTCATGGTAAAGCGGAGACCGCGGCGCACAGAGCCGCGGTCTCCGAAAAGATCAGTCCAGATACGGTGGCAGATAGGCCTCCGCGCCGGTATAAGCAGCGATCATCTTCATTTCGTCATAGGTCTTTTCATTCAGGGACACGCCCTCGCGCAGAACCCGCGCCCGGGACTCGGCGGATTTTTCGCCGTGAATGTAGATCCGCTCCTGGCCTTCAGCCTTGTCGGAGTCCCGTACCTCCTGGAGGTACTTGTCCAGAGCGGCACGGATAGCCTGCTTGTCGCCGAACATACCGTAGTCCAGGGCAATGAAGCACTGGGCAATGTTGGCCCGACCGGGGGTCTTGTAGATATAATTGGAGGTCGTGCCGCCGGAGAGGATGGCGGTACAGATCTCGCAGAGCATAGCAAAGCCGTAGCCCTTGTAGCCGGAGGTCAGCTCTCCGGAACCGCCCAGAGGCAAAATGCCGCCGCCGGCCTTGGAGATGATGTTTTTGAGCACCCGGTCCGCCTCGGTGCTGTCGTGACCATTTTCATCCAGAGCCCAGCCCAGAGGCAGGCCGTTGCCACGCTTCACATAGACCTCCAGCTTGCCCCGGGGCACCACAGTGGTGGCCGCGTCGAAGGAGAAGGGCACCGGATCGGCGGGCATGGCGAAGGCAATGGGGTTGGTGCCAAGCATGGCCTGGCGGCCGAAGGTGGGGACCATAATGGCCTCGGTGTTGGTCATGCACATACCGATCATATCGGCCTCCACTGCCATTTTGGCGTAGTAGCCGGCGATACCGTAGTGATTGGAGTTGCGCACGGTGATCATGCCGAAGCCATGCTGCCGGGCCTTGTCGATGGCCATGTTCATGGCCCGGATGCCCAGCGTCTGACCCATGCAGTCGTTGCCCTCGATGACAGCGGACAGCGGCGTCTCAAACACCACCTCGGGCTTGGCGTCCAGCTTCACCAGGCCGCCGGTGATCTCCTGATGATAGCGGATCAGCCGCTGGATGCCGTGGGATTCGATCCCGGACAGGTCAGCCGCCAGGAGGACGTCCGTGATCTGCCGGCTCTCCTCCTCGCTGAAGTGATAGCCCTTGAACACCTCGTGGCAGAAATTCTCCAGCTTCTGGTAATCCACATGATGATACTGCATGTCTCTCGCCCCGTTTCTTTCATATTTTTGCCGGGCAGACGTGCCGCCGGACACGGCGGACAGCCCTTATTTTTACTATATCCCCCCTTTCCCTGCCCGTCAATACGGCACCTCGCAGAATAACGTCCCCGCCTTTTTGCAACAATTCCACAAAAGTCCGGCACCTCCGCCGTTTTATTTTCTGAAAAACGTTTTCGCATATTGAAATTTTGAAAGGGGTGTTGTATACTGGCGGCAACCGGAGGCACCGCCGGGTGATTCGTTCTGCCCGGCGGCCTCAAACTACCAAGGAGGTCGTCTCTATGCCCAGCGGAAAAGCATCGGAATCCCGCGCCTTCCAGTCCCCCTCCCGCTACATCCAGGGTCCCGGCGAGATCCGGAACCTGCCCCGGTTCGCCGCTCAGTACGGCAAGACCGCTCTGGCCATCATCGACACGTTTTTCTATCCCGAGTACAGCCAGCGCATCCCCCGCATGTTTGAAGCGGCGGGGATGACCGCCTGGACGGTGGAGTTTTCCGGCGCGTCCT
This sequence comes from uncultured Oscillospiraceae bacterium, assembly GCA_944385405.1. GTDB lineage: Bacteria > Bacillota > Clostridia > Oscillospirales > Oscillospiraceae > Oscillibacter. Next base: position 20,247 of record CALWXB010000019.1, read on the forward strand.
CCGATGAGGCACTGGCGCGTCTGGTGGACTTCTGCCGGACGCTGCCTCAGATCCCGGACACCTTCATCGGCATGGGCGGCGGCCAGACCTGCGACATCAACAAGGCCGTGGGCGCCACCTTCGGCAAGGCGTTTTTCAGCGTGCCCACCGCCCTCACCACCGACGCGCCCACCTCTACCCACACCATCATCAACAACCCCCATCAGCAGCCCCGGCTGATGGTCCACTGCAAGAACCCGGACTACGTGGTGGTGGACACGGAGATCACCGTCCAATCCCCGGCGTGGATGCTGGTCTCCGGCATCGGCGACGCTCTGGCCACCTATGTGGAGGCCCAGGCCTCCTTTGCCAACAACAACGTCTGCAACGCCGGAGCGGGGGACTACCGCCCCACGCTGCTGGGCATGGCAGCGGCCCGCCTCAGCTATGACATCCTGCTGGAAAAGGGCCGGGACGCCATGCGGGCCGCCCGGAACCACCTGCGCACCCCCGCCTACGAGGACGTGGTGGAGGCCACGGTGCTGCTCTCGGGGCTGGGGTTTGAGTGCACTGGCGTGTCCATTGCCCACGGCCTCCAGGCCGGGTTCCACGTGCTGCCCGTCAAGCCGCTGCTCCACGGCACCGGCGTGGGCTACTGCACGCTGGTGATGCTGGTGATCCAGAACGACACGGAGCGTCTGGCGCAGCTGTTCCCCTTCTGCCGGGACATCGGATTGCCGGTGTGCACGGCGGACCTGGGCCTGACGCCGGAAAACCGGGACGCCGCCATCGACGCCCTGGTGGAGGAGGTCTACGGCAAGCGGTGGAACGTCACCAACGTGCCGTTCTTCTTCTCCGCCGACACCCTGGCGGACGCCATCCGCTACCTGGACGCCTATGCAGCGGAACAGCGCTGAGACAAGATCAATTTTGAATGTTGAATACGGGAGGGATCGGAGCATCATGTCGACAAACCGGTTTGATATCCACGGGAAAAAAGCCATCGTCACAGGCGGTACCCGGGGCCTTGGCAGGAGCATGGCGGAGGCCCTGCTGGAAGAGGGCTGCGAAGTGGTGATCGTGGGCAGCTCGGAAGGCGTATACCGCTCGGCAGAGGAGTTCTGCGGCCGGGGCTTTGCCTGCCGCGCCGTCCGGGCCGACCTCGCCAGCCGGGAGGAGACCCTGGCCTGCTTCCGCACCTGCATGGAGCTGCTGGGAAATGACCTGGATATTCTGGTCAATGCCCATGGCATCCAGCGCCGCCATATGCCGGAGGACTTCCCCCTTTCGGACTGGGACGATGTCATCAACGTCAACCTGAATGCAGTGTTCGTACTCTGCCAGGAGGCCGGGCGGGTGATGCTGCCCAAGGGACGGGGAAAGATCATCAACATCGCGTCCATGATCTCGTTTTTCGGCGGCCAGACCATCCCCGCCTATGCCGCAGCCAAAGGCGGCGTGGCCCAGCTGACCAAGGCCCTGAGCAACGACTGGGCCGGCAGCGGCATCCAGGTCAACGCCATTGCCCCCGGCTACATGGCCACCGATATGAACGCGGCCCTGCTGGACCCCGCCAATCCCCGCTTCCAGCAGATCTCCGACCGGATCCCCGCCCACCGCTGGGGCACCGGCGAGGATATGAAGGGCGCATGCGTGTTCCTGGCATCGCCCGCCAGCGACTACATCACCGGCGTCGTCCTGCCAGTGGACGGCGGATATTTGGTCAAATAATAAAGGAGTTTGATGGATATGAAAATCACGAATCTGAACCTCTACCTGGTCCGTCCCAGATGGTGCTTCCTGGAAATGGAAACAGACGAGGGCATCACCGGATGGGGCGAGCCCGTGCTGGAGGGCCACTGCGACGCCGTCAAGGCCTGCGTGGAGGAAATGAAGCCCTACCTCATCGGCCAGGACCCGGGCCGCATCGAGGATCTGTGGAGCACCATCTACCGCGCCGGCTTCTACCGGGGCGGCGGCGTACTGATGAGCGCCATCGCCGGCATCGACCAGGCCCTCTGGGACATCAAGGGCAAGCGCTTCGGCGTGCCGGTCTATGAGCTGATGGGCGGCGCGTGCCGCGACTCCATCCGGGTGTACTCCTGGATCGGCGGCGACCGTCCCGCCGACGTGGGCAAGGCCGCCCGGGAGAAGATGGACGCGGGCTTCACCGCCGTGAAGATGAACGCCACGGAGGAGCTGCAGTTCATCGACACCTATGCCAAGATCGACCAGGTGCTGGAGCGGGTGGCCTCCATCCGGGAAGCCTGCGGCAAGCACTTCGGCATCGCCATCGACTTCCACGGCCGGGTCCACAAGCCCATGGCCAAGGTGCTGGCCAAGAAGCTGGAGGAATTCGATCCCATGTTCCTGGAAGAACCCGTGCTGTGCGAGAACATGGAGTACTTCCCGGAGATCGCCGCCTGCTGCAACATCCCCATCGCCACCGGCGAGCGGCTCTTCACCCGCTGGGACTTCAAGCGGCTCTTCCAGACCGGCGGTGTGGACATCATCCAGCCGGACCTGTCCCATGCCGGCGGCCTCACGGAGGTCAAGAAGATCGCCGCCATGGCGGAGGCCTATGACATTGCCCTGGCGCCTCACTGCCCCCTGGGCCCCATCGCCCTGGCCTCCTGCCTGAACGTGGACGCCACCAGCTACAACGCCGCCATCCAGGAGCAGAGCATCGGCATCCACTACAATGTGGGCAAGAGCGTGCTGGACTACGTCAAGAACCAGGCGGACTTCACCTTCGTGGACGGCATGGTCCAGATGCCCCGGCTGCCGGGCCTGGGCGTGGAGGTGAACCGGGAGCTGGTGCTGGAGGAGGCCAAGACGCCCCACAGCTGGAAAAACCCCGTCTGGCGCCACAAGGACGGCTCCGTGGCGGAGTGGTGATCCTCCCCAAACTGCAAAAAACGAGGCTGCGGAATCCCGCAGCCTCGTTTTTATGCGTTTAAGCCGGACAGACGCCGCCCTTGCGCCCGCCCCGGCGGGCGGCCCGGACCGCGATCAGCTCCGACGCCACGCTGACAGCGATCTCCAGGGGGGTCTCGGCCCCGATCTCCAGCCCGATGGGCAGATGCAGGGCCTGGATCTGGGCCTGGGGGCAGCCGTCCGCCTCCAGATGCCGCCGGACAAAGTCCAGCTTCCTCCGGCTGCCCATGCATCCCACATAGGCCGGCTTGCAGGGCAGCACCTGCCGCAGCACCGCCAGATCCGCCTCATGGCCCGGGGTCATCACCACCACATAGTCCGCCGGCGTGATATCCACGAAGTCCGCAACGCGGCCGAAGTCCCCCAGCACCACCCGGGCCGCGCCGGAGAACCGTTCCGGCCGGGCCAGTTCCGGCCGCTGGTCAAACACCACCACCCGAAAGTCCAGCTGCGCCAGCAGCGGTGCCAGGGCCGTTCCCACATGTCCGCCGCCGAAGAGGTACAGCGTCTCCCCAGGCCTGACGGGTTCAGTGTAGACGCCGCCGGCAAAGGCAATGCCCTCTGCCCCGGCGCCCTCTTCCACTGAAAGCCCCCGGACATCCAAGCGGACCATGGCCTCCGCCCCATTGTTCAAGGCCGCAGCCCACCGCTCCAGCTGGGGCAGTGCCTCCGGCTCCAGGCACACCAGCAGCACCGTCACCGCTCCGCCGCACACCGCACCGGCATCGCCGCCGTTTTCCAGTCCGTAAGTCCGGACGCAGCCGCCGCCGTGTTCCAGCAGCGTTTCCGCCTCCCGCCGGACCAGCAGCTCCACCCGGCCGCCGCCTACGGTGCCCACCGCATCCTCCGCAAAGACCGCCATCCGGGCCCCCGGACCCCGGGGAGCGGAGCCCTCCGCCGCCGCCACGGTGCAGAGAACGGCCCGCGTCCCCTGCCGCAGCCGGGTGCACACTGCTTCCAGCAATGCGTGATCTCCCATGGCGTCACACCCCTTCCCCGGGGCGGCAGCCAAAGTGCAGCAGCGCCTCCAGCACGCCGCCGCCCACCGCCAGGGACTTGTCCGAGGCGCACAGGCAGTGGTCCGCCTGACACCGGGGGTCGATGTCCCCGCTCTTCATCCCCGCCGTCACATGGCATCCTTCCTGCAGCAGTCCCCGCAGGCAGCCGTCAATGGTACAGCGCATGGGAACGCCGTCCACTGTGGCGGCCACCTCTCCGGCATGCACCATCTGTCCGATCTCCATTTTCGGCTCAAACACACCGTCCGCCGGGGCCCGGAGCACCCGCTCCGTCCCGTAGCCGCCGATGATCCCCGGCACGCCGGTGTTGGGCAGCGGAGACCCTGTGTACAGCGCCCGGCCCAGGGTGTGGCCCCGCTTCGTCTCCACGGCGGCGTGGCAGTCCGCGCCCGCCGTGAAGCCCGGCCCCACGCCGATGACCACCGGCGCGTCGGTGATGGCGGTACCCAGGTTCCGCTTGGCCAGGATGGCATCCACCACTCCGCCGGGCCGCAGCGCCCGGATGCACCCCCCCGCCGGGTCCACTAACACCGCCACCCGGCCCTGCCGGGTCAGTGCCAGGGCCTCCTCCGGGTCGGATGCACGGACGGCGGTGATGCCCTCTACCTCCGTCCGGCCCAACCGGACGGCCTCGGAAAAGCTGACGGTGCGCCGCACGGCGGTGGGTTCCGGCAGGTCCGTCATCACCAGGGAAAAACCGGCGCGGAAAAGCCGCAGGGCGATGCCTGTGGCCAGATCCCCCGCGCCGCGGATCACGATCAGCATGATACTTCCTCCTCGCTTCCGGGCAGGCGCCCGGTTACCGTCATTGTAAGCCGGAGCAGCAGCGCCTGTCAACCAGGCAGCACCCACACCCGCTCCGGGTCCAGAGAAAGGGCCACCTCCGTGCCCGGTGATGCGTCCGCTGAAGGCGGCAGCTCTGCCCACAGCAGCGCCTCCCGCTCAGCTCCCGACAGGCGCACCAGCAGCGCGGTGCGCCGCGTGTCCCGGCGTACCCGCTCCACGGTGCCCCGCAGGGGCCCCTCCCCCAATCGGACGGCCTCAGCGGGCACCGCCAGCGTCCACGTTCCCGCCGGTCCCTTCCAGGGAATCGTCACGCCCCAGGACGGCGCCGTCACGGTCTCCCCGTCCGCCACGGCCCGGGCAAAGTTCCGGCAGCCCGCCAGTCGGGCGGCCTCCGCCGTTTCCGGGCGCCGCAGCATCTCCTCCATGCCGGTGATCCGGCCGGTGCGCCCCGCCTCCAGGACACACACCCGGCGGCAGTTGCGGCAGCACTCCTCCGGATCGTGGGAGACCCACAGGATGGGGCCGGGAAAACCGGCCAGCAGATCCGTCAGCTCCGTCTCCAGGTTCCACTTGAGGTACCCGTCCAGGGCGGAGAAGGGCTCGTCCAGCAAAATGGCCTGTGGGCGGCTGGCCAGGATCCGTGCCAGAGCCACCCGCTGCTGCTGTCCGCCGGAGAGCTGGGCGGGATAGTGATGCTCCAGCCCCTCCAGCCGGAAAGAGCGCAGATACTCCGCCGTCAGGCGGTCCCGCTCCGCTCCCTTCGCCGGGACGGCGCAGCGGATGTTCTGCGATGCCGTCATGTTGGGGAACAGCGCGTACTGCTGGAAGAGATATCCCACCTGCCGCTGCTGGGGCCGCAGATCGATGCCTGCCTCGCTGTCAAAAAGCACCCGGTCTCCCAGGGTGATGCGGCCCTGGTCCGGGGTCAGGATGCCCGCGATGCACCGAAGCGTCACGCTTTTCCCGCAGCCGGAGGCCCCCAGCAGCGCCAGCGTCTCCTCCTCCGCCGTGAAGGACACCCGCAGGTGAAAGTCCCCCAGGCGCTTTTCGATGTCCACACACAGCTTCATGCCATCCGCCTCCTGACATGGGCCGTCTCCCGCTGCCGCCGCTCCAGCAGGTTCACCGCCAGCAAAATCACGGCGGAGATGGCCACGTTCACCAGCACCCACCGGAAGGCCAGGGCGTCGTCGTTGGTGCGCCAGAGCTGGTAGACGGTGGTGGAGATGGTGGCAGTGCGGACGGGGGTGTAGCCCGCGATCATGGAGGTGGCGCCGTATTCTCCCAGCGCCCGGGCGAAGGAGAGCACGGTCCCCGCCAGGATGCCCTGGCGGCAGCAGGGCATCCGTACCCGCCAGAAGATGTACGTGTTGGAGAGCCCCAGGGTCCGCCCGGCGTCCGCCAGCGTCTCGTCGAAAGCCTCGAACGCCCCCCGCACCGTGCGGTACATCAGGGGGAAGATCACCACGGCGGTAGCGAAGATGGCGGACCACCAGGTCATCACCAGCTTCACGCCGAACACCTCCAGCGCCCATGCGCCGATGATCCGCTTGGGCCCCAGCACCCGCAGCAGCAGATAGCCCACCACGGTGGGCGGCAGCACCAGCGGCAGCGTCAGCACCACATCCAAAAGGCCCTTGATGACCCGGGGCAGCCGTGCCACATAGTAGGCCGCGGCAATGCCGGCGAAGAAGATCACAGCGGTGGAGATGGCGGCGATGCGCAGGGAGTTCCACAGGGGATACCAGTCCATAGGACACCTCCTCACCGGAAGGGCCGGGAGATCCCGGCCCTTCTCACAAATTCATCAGAACGCAGGAGAGAACCCCACGCTCTCAAAAACGGCCATGGCCGCGTCGGTCTGCAGGTAGTCCAGCAGCGCCTGGGCCTGCTCCGTCCTGCCCGCCTTCAGCACGGCGGCGGGATAGATCACCTGGCCGCACATCTCGCCGGTGGCGCTGTCCACCACGGTGAGCCCCGCAGAAAAGGCGTCGGTTGCATAGATGATGCCGCAGTCCACAGCCCCTTCGCTGACCTGGGTGGTGACCTCCTTCACATCGGAGCCGTAGGTCAGCTTGCCCGCGGCCTCCATGTCCGCCACGGAGAGACCGTAGTAGTCAAAGATCTTCAGGGTATACTGCCCCACCGGCACGTCGCTGTTGCCCATTGCCAGCAGCACACTGTCCGCACCGCCCAGCAGCTGGGAGAGCTGATCGAAGCTCTCGATCCCGGCGGGGTTCCCCTCCGGTACCGCCAGCGTCACCTTGTTCTCCAGCAGGTCGATGCGGCTGCCCTCCAGCAGCATGTCCAGGCCGTCAGGGTTCTTCTCCGCGTCATCTGCCAGGGCGCCGTCCAGGGCGTTCATCTGGGTAGGAGCGGCGGAGATGAAGAGATCGCAGTCCGCGCCCTCCTTGATCTGGGTCAAGAGATCCCCGGAGGAGGCGAAGTTGAAGGTCAGCGTCACCTCCGGGGCAACCTCTTTATAAAGCTCCGCGATCTCCGTCAGCGTCTCCGTCATGGAGGCGGCGGCAAAGATCATCAGTTCCGTCTGCTCCTCCCCGTTCTGCTCCGTCTCCGGAGCCTCTTCCTTGCTGCCGCCGCAGGCCGTGAGGCCCATGGCCAGGACCAGGGACAACGCCAGGGACATCCACTTTTTCATTTTCTTCATCGTCCAGCACACCTTTCTCCCATCGCTTTTCGGCGTGATATTTTTTAAAGGGATACGCTTTTCAAAGGTCTGCCGCTGCCGCACCACGGCAGCGGCGCCTCCATTTTCATTTTCCGAAGGGACAGACGGGATACCGGCAGGGCTTGCACCCCAGGCACAGTCCCCCCTCTCCCATAGCCGCCAGGTCCGCCCGGGTGATCTCCACCCCGGCAGCCACCCGGGGCAGCACCAGATCGAACACCGTGGCCCCGGCATACATGACACACCCCGGCAGCCCCATCACCGCCGTGCCGTCTTCAAAATATCCCATGAGGAACATGGCCCCGGGCAGCACCGGCGCACCGTAGGCCACCACCCGTGCCCCCGCGGCCCGGATGCCGCCGGGGGTATTGTCGTCGGGGTCCACGCTCATACCGCCGGTGCAGAGGATCAGCTCCGCGCCGGTGTTGCGCATCTCCCCGATGGCATCCCGCACCGCCTCCACCCCGTCGCCGGAGTAGGTGACGGCCAATGTCTCGATGCCGTAGGACGCCAGCTTGTCCCGCACCACCGGGGTAAAGGTGTCCTGAATGAGGCCCTTTTTCACCTCGCTGCCGGTGGCCACGATGGCCGCCGTCTTTTTCACATAGGGCAGCAGCTCCAGAAGGGGTCCCGTTCCGGCGGCTTCTTCGGCGGCCCGGAGGACCTCCTCCCGGATCACCAGAGGGATCACCCGCATCCCCGCCAGCTTGTCTCCCCGGCGGACGGCGGTGTTGCCGCGGCGGGTGGCGATCATCACCTCGTCGCTGGCGTTCACCGCCAGCAGCCGCCGGCTGTCCACCCGGAAGAGGCCGTCGCAGGCGGCGGTGAGCTCGATCTTGCCCTCCTTGACATCGCTGCGGTCCATGTGGTCATTGCGGCAAAGGGCCAGCAGCCGTTCCGCCGCGTCGTTTTCATGGACCATGCCCGGCTCCATCTCCCAGACGTAGAGGTGCTCCTTGCCCATTTCCAGCAGCACCGGGATGTCCTCCGGCTGCACCACGTGGCCCTTGCGGAACCGGGCGTCTTTGTACTGGTCCTTGATGATCTGGGTCAGGTCGTGGCAGAGCACGTGGCCCACCGCCTGACGGGTCTCGATCAGCTTCATGTCGTCGCCTCCAGGATCGTGATGGGGTCCCCCTTGCGCACCGTCCCCTCCCGGACCACGATGGCAAAGATCCCCTCGGTGGGCATGACGCAGGTTCCGGTGATGCGGCGGATGGCACAGTCGTTGTGGCACTCCTTGCCGATCTGGGTCACCTCCACCACGGTCTCCCCGATCTGCAGCCGCGTCCCCACCGGCAGCGCGGTGAGGCAGATGCCCTCCGTATTGATGTTCTCAGCAAAAATACCGTGGGGCAGATCCACGCCCAGGCCCCGCATCCGATCCACGCTCTCCTGAGCCAGGAGGCTGATCTGACGGTGCCAGTCCCCGGCGTGGGCGTCCCCTACGATGCCGTGGCGGAGCCGCAGCTGGATCTCCGGCACCTCCTGCTTAGGCGTCCCCTTCTCCCGGCTGATGTTCACCGCTGTCACCTTCGCGCTGGTAGACACCGCTTTTTCCTCCTTCCTTGTACAAAAGCCGCACGTCTGTGATCTCCATGTCCCGCTGCACCGCCTTGCACATGTCGTATACCGTCAGCGCTGCGGCGGACGCCGCCGTCAGCGCCTCCATCTCCACGCCGGTCTCGCCCCGGCAGGAGACTTCGCTGTAAATCGTCAGCACCTCCGGCTCCAGGGTGAAATGCAGGTCCACCCGGCTCAGCAGCAGCGGGTGGCACATGGGGATGAGGTCGCTGGTGCGCTTGGCAGCCATGATCCCCGCCACCTGCGCCACCGCCAGCACATCGCCCTTGCCGATGGTGCCCGCCCGGATACGGTCCATGGTCTCCGCCGCCATCCTCACCCGGGCCATGGCCCGGGCGGTGCGGTGCGTCACAGGCTTTCCACCCACATCCACCATGTGGGCCCGGCCCTCGTCATTGAAATGCGTCAGCTCCATGCCTCAGCCTCCGATCTCGTTCATGTCCCGGCCCGTGTCGCTGCCGCTTTCCAGATGGTGCCCCAAGGGCTTGCGGGCAATGCCTTGCCGCACCGCCTCTGTCAAGTCTGTCCCCTTGAGCCCCCGGAGGGGGATCTCCTCCATGGAGTGGAGGCAGGGCTTGAGCCGCCCATCCGCCGTGATGCGGATGCGGTCGCACGTCCCGCAGAAGGCGTGGCTCATGGGGGTAATGAGCCCCACGGTGCCCGCCGCTCCGGGGAGGCGGTAACATTCCGCCACGCCCTGGCTCCGCTCCGACCGCAGCTCCGGGCACCGCTCCAGTACCCGGATCACCGGCACAAAGCGATCCCGGTCCCACCCGGCGCAGGGCCCCATGGGCATCAGCTCGATGAACCGCACCTGCCAGGGCCGTTCCCGGGTAAGCGCCACGAAATCCGCGGTCTCGTCGTCGTTGACGCCGCCCATCAGCACGCAGTTGAGCTTCAAATGGGAAAAGCCCGCCGCCTCGGCGGCCCGGATGCCCCGGCGCACGTCCGCCAGCTCGCCCAGCCGGGTAATGGCGCGGAACCGGTCCGGCCGCAGGGTGTCCAGGCTGATGTTCAGCCGGTCCACCCCGGCCTGCCGCAGCGGCTCCGCCATAGATTCCAGCAGCGCGCCGTTGGTGGTGATGCACAACTCCTCCACTCCGGGCAGCGCCCGCAGCATCCGGCACAGGTCCACCACGCCCCGGCGCACCAGCGGTTCTCCGCCGGTGACCCGGATCTTCCGCACGCCGCATACCACCGCAGCCGCTGCCATATCCCGCAGCTCCTCCAGAGAGCAGATGTCCCCGTGGGCCTTGTGGGGCACGCCCTCCGGGGGCATACAGTAGCGGCAGCGGTAATTGCAGCGGTCCGTGACAGACAGCCGCAGATAAGTGATGCTCCTTCCAAACTGATCCCGCATAGCGTCATCCTTTCCTGAGTATCACCCATTTTACCAGAACCGCCGACGCTTGGCAAAGCAGATGTCCGGTATTTTCGAATTATTATTCGGTATTGTCGGAAATTCTTGACATTACGACGCATGGGCGGCTATGATAAAGAAAAAACCACCCCCTAGGGGCGGAAATGGGAGGGACTTCACATGCCGGACGGCAACACGATCCGCTCCGTGGCCAAGGCCATGGAGCTGCTGCAGCTCCTCTGCGACGCCGGAGAGCCGCTGGCGCTGGGACAGATCAGCGCCCGGGCGGGGCTTCCCCGGAGCACAGTGTTCGGTCTGCTGACCACCATGCGGGATTACGACGTCGTCACCCAGCACGCCGACGGGAAATACGCCCTGGGTCTGCGGCTGTTCGAGTACGGCTGCCGGGTCAGCAGCTCCTGGGACATTTCGGCGGTGACCCGGCCGTACCTGGAGCATCTGGCGTCGGAGGTAGGGGCGTCGGCCATGCTGTGCGTCCACGAGGGAGGCCGCGCCATCACGTTGGAGCAGGCGGAGGGCCGGGGAGACCTGCGGGTGGTCTCGGAGATCGGGGCCCGGCTGCCGCTGTACTGCACCTCACAGGGCAAGCTCTTCCTCTCCGCCCTGCCCCGGCACGAGGCGGCGGGACTGCTGCATAAGCTGCAGCTGATCCCCTACACCCCTCACACCCTGACGGATCCGGAGGTCCTTTTGGCCCAGCTGGAGGAAATCCGGCAAAACGGCTACGCCGTAGAGAACGGCGAATACAAGATCGGCCTGCGGTCCATCTCCGCGCCGGTGTACCAGCGGGATGGGGCGCTGCGCTACACGGTGGGCGTCATCGGCATGTTCCGCTCCGTGCATTCCCCGGAATTCCACCGGGCCATCGGCGCGGTGGTCTCCGCCGGACAGATGATCTCCGCGGCGCTGGGCTATGAACCGGTACACTGAAAAACGCAGCGGACCCACATGAGGGCCGCTGCGTTTTTCAGTCGTGTCCGCCGCCCCGGAGCATGGCCAGGGCGTGGTCCAGGGTATCCAGCACGGCGGCAAGATTCTCCCGAGCCGCCTTTTCCGACCCCGGCAGATTCAGGATCAGGCTTCGCCCCCGGGTTCCCGCCTTGGCCCGGGACAGCATGGCCCGGGGGGTGATGGCCAGCGACGCCCACAGCATGGCCTGGGGGATGGCGGGGATCTCCCGGTCCACCACTGCCGCCGTGGCCTCTGGGGTCACGTCCCGGGGGGAGAGGCCGGTGCCGCCGGTGGTGACGACCAGATCCGCCCCCAGTACGTCCGCCGCCTCGATGAGCGCGGCCTCGATGGCTGGCTGATCATCCGGCACCACGGCGGCATGGATCACCCGGCAGCCCGCCTCCTCCAGCATGACCCGTACCCGTGGGCCGCTGGTATCCTGCCGCTTCCCGGCGGCGCAGGAATCGCTGATGGTGTAAACGGCAGCAGTATGATTCATCGTTCGGCTCCTCTCCGGCGCGACGCGCCGTTTTTTCTATCCTACCCCATTTGGATAGAAAAGAAAAGAGGGCCGTCCTGCAGAACAGCCCTTAACGGACAGAAAACCCCCCGCGCCATAAGGCGCGGGGGGTTTTGTGACTTGCGTCAGGTCAGTCGCAATCGAAGCGAAGCTTCAATTAGCGGTTGTAGACCCAGTACACACCGGTCAGCTCAGCGTCGTTGTTGACGGTGTAGAAGACCTGCAGGTAGTACTCGCCAGCGCCGACATCGTCGGTGCGGACGCCGTTGATGCTGGAGGCACGCAGGTTGCCGTCCGCATCCACACGGAAGAACACGCAGTCGTCAGCAGTGTAGTAGGCAGCACGGTCGAAGTCGATGCAGTTGCCGGAGACCTTCTCGATAGTGCCGGAGGTCAGGTTGGTGGTCTTATCAGCGATATCAACGGTGTAGAAGCCGTTGTCCACAGAGTAGCTGTCCAGAGCAATGCTGGCGCCAGACTTCAGCACAGTGTCGATCACGGTGGCAGTCTTGCTGTCGGTGTAGTCCAGCATCACGCCGTCCTCCATCAGCTCGCCGTCCACGACCGCGTCGAAGACATAGTACTTGTCGGAGGCGGTCTCCACCACGGTGGCGCTGGTGTCGCCCACCAGGAAGATCACCTTGTCGCTGCCGCTGTCGATCTCAACACCAGAGGAAGCCAGGTCGATGTAGACCAGCTTCTGGAAGGTGCCGGTGGCGTAAGCGGAGTAAGCGTCCACAGCGCCCGCAGTGTTGGCAGTGCCGTTGGTGATGGTGGGAATGCCCTTGACGCCCTCATAGACCTTGAAGTCGTCGCCCTGCTTCACGATGACCACAGTGGCGCTGTTGATCTTCAGAGCGTTGCCGCCCAGAGAGATGTTGGTATCGCCGTTCTTGGTCAGAGCGGTGGAGCTGGAGAAATCAAACGTGTCAGTGCCGGTGGGATTGGTCAGAACGACCTCGCCCTTGGAGTTGGTCTTGTAGGTGACCCACTGACCAACCAGGCCGCCGGTGCCCTGGCCATTGGAGTAGCTGCTATAGTACGCTTTGTCGGTATCCACAACAGCGGTGCTGCCGTCAGTGTACAGCAGCCAAGCCTGATGATCAGTGCCGGTCAGAGCGGTCTCGGGACCAGCGTTCAGGACCAGAGCATAGTTCTTCAGGTTGTCAGCGCCCTCCTTGGCATACAGCACGTAGCCGTTCTCGTCCATGTAGACGGTGGACTGAGTGCCGATGTCGGAAGAACCGTAGTAGTTGACGGCCTTGGCGCCGTACTCATAGGAAGTGCCGTCCATGGAGAACTTCTTGTTGGTGGTGAAGCTCTCCACATCGCCGGTGACAGACTCGGCGGCCTTGACGCTCTTGACGGCGTCGTCAGCCAGGCTGTAGGTGAAGGTCACGATATCGCCGACCTCGAAGGCCTCGGTATCGAACTTCTCGTTGTCGAGAACAGCCACGGTGCCCATGTAGTCGTTGTCATACTTGGTGGCATCGCCCAGGGTGCCCAGCTCGATGTAAGCATCGCGCTTGGAGGTAGCCTCCTCGAAGTCCACGACCTCACCAACATAGGTGTTGATGATGGTGATGATGCGGTCCTCCTTGAAGACCTCAACGATGGCGCCGTTGCCCTCGCCGATCTTGTCGTCCTCCTCGCCCTTGTGGATCACGACCTCAGAGGTGTAGTTGCCCTTGCTGTCCTGGGCATCGTACTTGTCGTTGTCGTAATTGTAGGCGGGGATACCGTCAACGTAAACCTTGAACGCGTCGTTGCTGGTCATGCCGATGTCGCTGTAGATGTCGGCCTCAGCAGTGTTCTTGGTATAGGTGGCGTCAGCGGTCTTGGCATAGGTGCCGATCTTGTCGTTCTTGTAGGTCCAGGTGTTGGAGGGACGGCCGAAAGCATCCTCGTCGCCGTCGTTCAGCACCAGCTTGGTGAAGTAACGCTCGGCAAACTGCACGATGCCGTCGCCAGCCACGATGTTGTCCTTGCCAGCGCCCTCGTCGTCATCCCAACGACGCTCGCCGGTCACGCTCACCTGAGCGTCGCCGATGACCACGTTGGTGGTCTCGCCGTAGCGGACCATGTTGGCGGACAGGGTGTTGAAGGCATACAGGCAGGCCTCTTCACGGGTCACAGCCTTCAGGCCGTTGAAGTCGTCAACCAGGCCCTTGTCCAGCTCAATGCCCAGAGCGGTCTTGGCGACCTGAACGGACCAGTTGGCGCCCACATAGCCCTCGCGCTCGGCGTCATAGCCCAGAGCGCCCAGCAGCATCTTCATGAACGCATAGCTGGTCAGGGTGCCGGCGGGACGGAAGGTGCCGTCAGCGTAGCCGGAGATGATGCCCTGCTGAGAGCAGTAAGCAATGTAGCCGGCAAAGGTGTTGGTGGTGGGGACGTCGCTGAAGGGAGCGGCGTCAGCGGACAGGGCAGACGCGGTGGTGGGGCCCAGCAGCAGGTTGCAGATGATCTTGGCTGCAGCGCCGCGGGTCAGGGTCGCGTCGGGATTGAAGCTGCCGTCGGTGTAGCCGTCGACAACCTCAATGGCGGAGATCACGTCAACAGCTTCGGTATACTGGATATCGTCGCCGTCCGTGAAGTCCTTGGCACCGGCACTGATGGTGACCAGAGACATGGTCATAACCAGAGCCAGAACCAGAGAAAGGAACTTCTTCATGGGTGTCTTCCTCCTTTGAAATTTAGCGGAAATTACCGCCATCTTTGTCAGAACGCTTCCCAGCTGCTTCCGGCGCACATACAGTGGCTAGCCGGCCCGTATCTACACCGGGAGGGCTGCGGGATTCGTTCCGCATGATGAATATAACACGGCAAAATCCGAAAATCAATACGGCACAATCGTTTGTAACATAACCGTAACATTCCAGGTATAATTCTGCAATCCCTTTGATATCAATGGATACAAGGACTTCCAGCCCTTATTTTCCACGCCATGGCAAGCCCTTCTTGTCCATGTCTGTAACCGGAACACAGCCCCGGCGGAGCATCCCGCCGGGGCTGTGCGGCCGTCGTCCGCGCCTTGCTTTCGGGCGCTTTCCGCTTCAGATCTTCTCTTCCTTTCTCCGGACTGTAAGAGAGGCCAGACCCAGGCCGGAGAGCAGCGCACCAGGCACCTGGGGCCCCAGCTCGTCCTCGATCTGCAGGGCCTCCGCCAGGGACGGCTGCTCCCGCGGAAACGCCATGAACTTGGCTCCCTCATGCAGCACCTCCGCCGCTTCCGTCGGCGTCTCCATAACCCGGGTGGCTTCATCCAGATCTGCCGCAAAAGCGGCGACACCCAATACACTCATTCCCACGCTCAGGGTC
This sequence comes from uncultured Oscillospiraceae bacterium, assembly GCA_944385405.1. Lineage (GTDB taxonomy): Bacteria > Bacillota > Clostridia > Oscillospirales > Oscillospiraceae > Oscillibacter. The sequence continues at coordinate 35,414 of CALWXB010000019.1, forward strand.
AGCATCCCTGCTACCATCCACTTATATGTCCTCACCACGATCATTCTCCTCCCTGAACGTCTCCCCGGCTTTCCAGCGTCCGCCGCAGAGACGGCTTTTCTGTTTTCAATGAGAAGTATAGCATATCGTGGTTACATTACTAGTTACATTTTGAATAATAATATTCAAAATTTTTGTATCAAAGATTTCTTGTAACGTCAATCATCCGTTCTCCCCCCTGCCGCAGACATCCCAAGCATGAACCAGATCCCCGGCTCCCGCGTCGGGAACCGGGGATCTGGTTCATTTTCGGAGAGTCCAATGGGCCTTACAGCGCGCAGAGCTTGAGGAGCTCCTCCCAGTTACGGTCCACTTCCTGCTGGACCTGCTCGATCATCCACTCGTTGCCGGGCTTGAACATGTGGGCGAAGCGGCCCTGCATCTTCAGGTACTCCTCCACCGGCAGCTTGTTCTTGGGCTTGTAGCTGAGGATGTACTTGCCCTCGACCACCTCATACAGCGGCCACACGCAGGTCTCCACCGCCATCTTGGTGACCTCCATCAGCTTCTCGCTGGGATACCGCCAGCCCCGGGGACAGGGGGCCATCACGTTGAGGAACGCCGCGCCGGG
>CALWXB010000020.1 GCA_944385405.1 uncultured Oscillospiraceae bacterium
GGGTTGAGCTGGATGTCCTTGCCGTCCCAGGTGGGCTCCATCTTCCCCTGGACCCGCAGCCACATGCCGGGCTTCACAGCGCTTTCCAGAGCCTGGGCTTCCTTGGCGGTGAGGTTTTTCTGCACCGTCACGGAGTTGGTGTAGTCCGTCATATCGAAGCTCAGCCGCCACATGCCGGGCCGCCGGGTCTCCCGGCATTCAAAGGCAAAGACCTTTCCCTCCACGATGGCATTGCCCATCTTCAAATCCAGCATCTTCATGGGCACCGGCTTTCCCTTGATGGGATTGCCCATCAGCACTTTCCCCGCCGCGGGCTTGGCCGCAGGGGCGGAAGATGCCTGTGCCGCCGCAGGCGCGGCGGCGGGACGGTCGGCAGCACACACCGACTGGGTGCAGGTGACCGCGATCTTTGCATCGGCGAAGCCATAGATGGCGCAGATTGCAGACGCCAGATCCCGGACGTCCGATTCCTCCAGCGGAAAGCGCACCGTCAGACTGAGCTGGATGGTCATGGCGCTCTGGTCGATACAGGCGTTGGTGAGCTCCGCTCCCGCCAGCTTCAGCCGCAGCGCGCCGGAGAGCTGCAGCTCGGCAAACATTTCAAAAAACGGGATGTTCCTGGACATGGGTCCCCCTCTGTTTCACTGGTTTGTATGCATGGCGGAAGCTGCGGCCGCATCAGCGGTCACAGCTTCTCGATCTCCTCCATCAGCTTGTCCACAAGCTGCTCCTGATGCACCTTGTAAAGGATCTCTCCTTTCCGGAAAATCAGGCCCTCACCCTTACCTCCGGCAATGCCGATGTCCGCGGCGGCGGCCTCGCCAGGGCCGTTGACGGCGCAGCCCATCACCGCCACGGTAATGTTCTTCGTGCAGCCCATGAGCCTCCGCTCCACCTCTTCTGCCATGGGGATAAGGTCGATGCGGGTCCGGCCGCAGGTGGGACAGGCAATGAGATTCACCCCATCCTTCCGCAGCCCCGCCGCCTTGAGGATCTTCTTGGCGGCGTAGATCTCCTCCACCGGGTCTGCGGTCAGCGTCACCCGGATGGTGTCGCCGATGCCCAGGCACAAAAGTCCGCCGATACCCATGGCGGATTTGATGATGCCCATGGAGGGCGTCCCCGCCTCCGTGACACCCAGGTGCAGCGGATAGTCCGTCTGCTGGCTCAAAAGCCGGTAGGCCTCCATGGTCAGCGGCACGTCAGAGCACTTGACGGAGATGCAGATGTCATCAAAATCGAATTTATTGAGAAGGCGCACGTGGCCCATGGCGCTCTCCACCAGGGCCTGGGCGGTGACACCGCCGTACTTGGCCCGCAGCTCCTTTTCCAGGGAACCGCCGTTGACGCCGATGCGGATAGGGATGTGCTTTTTCCGGCACATATCCGCCACTGCCCGAACCTTCTCTTCCCCGCCGATGTTGCCGGGGTTGATGCGGATGGCATCAATGCCCCGCTCTGCCACCTCCAGGGCATATTTGTAGTTGAAGTGGATATCAGCGATCAGCGGAATGGAGATCTGCTCCTTGATCCGGTCCACGGCCTCCGCCGCCGCCTGATCCGGGATGGCCACCCGGATGATCTCGCAGCCGGCCTCCTCCAGGTGATGGATCTGGGCCACCGTGGCCTCCACATCGTCGGTCTTGGTATTGCACATGGACTGGATGGACACCGGGGCGCCTCCACCCACGGCTACCGATCCCACCATCAGCTGTTTGGACATGGAATCCGCCTCCTCATTGTATCAATCGAAACACGTCGTGGAACGTCACCAGCAGCATGAAGCCCATCAGTACCATGAATCCGGCAAAATTCACCGCCATCTGGTACCGCTCCGGCACCTTGCGTCCCAGGATCAGCAGGGACACCGCGTCGATGAGCAGAAACAGGATCCGTCCGCCGTCCAGCGCAGGGATCGGCAGCATGTTCATCACCGCCAGATTCACTGCCAGCAATGCCGCAAAATAGAAGATCTGGCTCCAGGCATCGGCAGCTGTCTCCGCCTGGCTGCCTACCTCCGTGATGGTGGAGACGATGCCCACCGGACCGCTGAGGTCCTGCATCCCGGCGTTTCCGGTCACCAGCTGCACCAGACTGAACCACACCAGTTGCACAAAGTCCAGGGCGGTGTACCAGGTGTACTGCAGCTTGGTGGCCAGCGTCGCCTCTACAGCACAGATGCCCACATAGACACCATAGCCCGTGTAGGTAGTGACGCCGTCGGTACTGGTGCAGGTCTGCAGCGGCACATCCTCCACCAGGATATGCCGTCCGTCCCGGACCACCTCGATATCTGCGGTCTCTCCGGAATAGCTCAGAAACAGCTGCGCATCTCCTTTCAGGTAGGTGCGGTAACCGTTTACTTTGTAGAACACATCTCCGGCCATCAGGCCGTCCTCTCCGGTCTGTTGGAACTCCGGCGCCAATCCTGTCACTTGGTCGGTGTAGAATACCGCGGCGCCGGCATAGAGCGCCAGCAGGATCACCACCCCAGTGAGAAAATTCATAAAGGAGCCTGCCGCTAAAATCACAAACTTTTTCCAAAAACCCTGCCGGACGAAGGACCGCTCATTCCCGGTATTCTCATCCTCACCTTCCATGGCGCAAAATCCGCCGATGGGCAGCGCCCGGAGGGAGTATTGGGTCTCCCCCCGCTGCGTACGCCAGATCAGCGGACCCATACCGATGGAAAACTCGTCGACCAACACGCCGCAGAGCTTTGCCGCCAAAAAATGGCCCAGCTCGTGCACAGCGATCAACACACCGAAAATCAAAATTGCCGCCAGAAGAAAAATAGGTTGCATGTTCAGCTCCAATCAGCTCCTCACAGTGCGCAAAACGATCTCCCTGGCGGCCTGATCTGCCTCCAGGATCTCTTCCAGACCCGGGGCAGCCGCGGGAGCCACCTCCGCCCGGGCCAGCTGCACCAGACGGGAAATGTCGTGGAATCCGATGCGGTCCGCCAGAAACAGACGCACAGCCTCTTCGTTAGCGGCATTCAGCACCGCGCAGGCCGTGCCGCCCTCAGCCGCAGCCTCCTCCGCCAGACGCAGGCACGGGAACGCCTCCCGATCTGGCGCGGCGAAGGTCAGCGGCGGGCAGTGCAGCAGATCCAGCGGCTCAGCCGGGTTCTCTCCCCGGCCCGGATACGTCATGGCGTAGCGGATGGGCAGACGCATATCCGGCGTGCCCAGCTGAGCCAGCACAGCTCCGTCCCGATACTCCACAAGAGAGTGCACGATGCTCTGCCGGTGGATCACCACGTCCACCTGCTCCAACGGCAGGCGGTAGAGGCGCATGGCCTCGATGACCTCCAGTCCCTTGTTCATCAGCGTGGCGCAGTCCACAGTGATCTTGGGTCCCATGGTCCAGTTGGGGTGCTTCAGCGCATCCTCCCGGGTCATCTTGCCCACTTCCTCGTATCCCATGCCGTAAAACGGTCCGCCGGAGCACGTCAGGATCAGACGCCGGATCTCCCGGCGGTCCCGACAGCCCTGCAGGCACTGGAAGATGGCGGAGTGCTCGGAGTCTACCGGCACGATCTCCGCGCCGCTGCGCTCCGCCGCGTCCATCACCAGCTCCCCGGCACACACCAGCGTCTCCTTGTTGGCCAGGGCGATGCGCTTTTTTTCACCGATGGCAGCCAGCGTGGGCCGCAGGCCCACCATGCCCACCACAGCGGTGACCACGGTATCCGCCTCCGGCAGCGTGGCTGCCTCCATCAGACCGTCCGCGCCGCCCACGACCCGGGTATCCGTATCCGCCAGCCGCACCGCCAGATCCGAGGCAGCCTCCTCGTCGGTCAGCACCGCCAGAGCGGGACGGAACCGGCGGACCTGCTCCTCCATCCGCGCCGCGCTGGCATTGGCGGTCAGCGCCGCCACCCGCAGCCCCATCTGCTCCGCCACGTCCAGCGTCTGCCGCCCAATGGAGCCGGTGGAGCCCAGTATGGAAATCCTATTCGCCATAAGCTCATCCTATCTCACAAATTTGAACACGATCTCAATGACCGGCGTGACGAACAGCACGCTGTCGAACCGATCCAGCACGCCGCCGTGCTCCAGAAACAGATGTCCGTAGTCCTTGATGCCGAACTCCCGCTTGATGAGGGAGAAGCTGAGATCCCCGATCTGCGCCACTACACTGCAGAAAAGGCCCAGCAGGATCATGGCCGCATAGCTGTTGACGATGCCGGCATCGAACCAGCGGTTCATCACCGCCGCGAAGATCACACCGCCCAGGGCGTTGCCCACCAGACCGCCGATGGACCCCTCGATGGTCTTTTTGGGACTGACTTTGGGGGCCAGCTTGTGCCTGCCGAAAAAGCGCCCGGCGAAATAGCCGCCGGTGTCGCTGAGGAAGCTGAACACGAACGGCAGCAGCAGACACACCCGGGGCACGCCAGCGTCCTCCATCCGGATAAACGCGCCGAAGGAGTAGGGGATCAGCATGACGGCGAACATACCGGCGAGGATATGCTGGAACGGCACCTCTCCCGCTTTCAAAATGGCGTAGAAAAATGCCGCCACCACATAGAGGAACCACAAAATCTCCAGATAGCCCGGCCGGTCGTAATACCAGCTGACCGTGAACACCGCGCAGATCACCGTCCAGCTGCTCAGAAGGTTCCACTTGTCCGCTCCGGCCACGCACTTCATCAGCTCCATGGCCGCGATGCCCGCAAGCAGGCACAACGCCACCACCATCAAAATGGCCGGCGCGCCCAACACGATATAAAACAGCAGCGGCAGTCCCACCACGGCAACCAGCAGTCTCGATTTCATGGGCGCCCCTCCTCCCTGTTAAGGATCATTTCTTTACACCGCCAAAGCGGCGGTCTCTTTGGCGGTAGGCCTCGATGGCCCGGTCCAGCTCCGCCTCGTCGAAGTCCGGCCACAGGGTATCCGTAAAATAGAACTCCGAATAAGCACACTGCCACAGCAGGAAATTTGACAGCCGCAGTTCTCCGCTGGGGCGGATGATGAGCTCCGGATCCGGGATGCCCCGGGAATCCAGATATCCGGAAAAGAGGGACTCGTCCAGCTCCTCCGGCTTCCGCTCTCCGGCAGCACACTCCGCGGCAAAGCGGCGCACCGCCCGCAGGATCTCGTCCCGGCCGCCGTAGTTGAGACAGACGTTGGCCTGGAAATCCCTCTCCGGCAGGTGGGCGGAGATCTCATCCGTCTCATGAGCCAGCGCCCGCAGCTCCGGAGCGATGGGTGTCATATCCCCAAAGAAACGGAGGCGGATATGGTCCCGCTCCATGCTGTCCACGGCCTCCAGCAGATACCGCTTCAAAAGGCCCATGATAGCCCCCACCTCATCGGTGGATCGTTTCCAGTTTTCCGTGGAAAAGGCATAGACCGTCAGGTATTCCACACCCAGATCCTTGCAATGGGTGGCGATCCGGCGGAAGGTCTCCGCACCCGCCTTATGGCCGGCAGTACGGGGCAGACCACGCTGCGTGGCCCAGCGGCCATTGCCGTCCATAATAATCGCAATATGGCGAGGCAGACGCTCCGTCTGCCCCGCCGTATCCTTCTTTTTCCAAATATTCGCCATCAGACCGCCATCAGTTCCTTCTCTTTTTTCGCCAGCAGCTCGTCCAGCTTCTTGCAGCTGTCATCGGTGAGCTTCTGCAGATCCTTCTCCGCCTGCTTCATCTCATCCTCCGTGATCTCAGAGGTCTTTTCCAGCTTTTTGAAGTGCTCAATGGCATCCCGGCGGATGTTGCGGACGGCCACCTTGCCGCTTTCCGCGTACTTGCGGATCTGCTTGACCAGATCCTTGCGGCGCTCCTCCGTCAGCTGGGGGAAGTTCAGCCGGATACTCCTGCCGTCGTTCTGAGGATTGATGCCCAGATCGGAGTTCTGGATGGCTTTCTCAATGGATTTCAGGGCAGAACCGTCCCAGGGGGAGATCAGCAGGGTACGGGCGTCCGGAGAGGAAATGGCCGCGATCTGCTGGATGGGGGTGGGGCTGCCGTAATAGTCCACGGTGATGCGGTCCAGCACGGCGGCGTTGGCCCGTCCAGCCCGTACAGAGGCAAAGTCCGCAGCCACGGAATCGATGCTCTTCCCCATTTTCGTCTCGTAAACCTTGTATTCGTCCTTCAACATTGCAGAGTCCTTCCTTTCACATCTCAGTTATGGGAGGCGCGCATCCGCGCGGTCAGTCGCCGACGATAGTACCCACTTTTTCGCCGCAGATAGCCCGGATGATATTCTTCGGGTCCTTCAGCGCAAACAGGAGCACTGGGATCTTGTTGTCCATGGAAAGCGAGGTAGCCGTGGAGTCCATCACCATCAGGTGCTGTGCCAGGACCTCATCATAGGTGATGGAGTCATACTTTACGGCGCTGGGATCCTTTACCGGGTCTGCGCTGTACACGCCGTCCACATTCTTGGCAAGCAGGATCACATCGGCATTGATCTCCGCGGCACGCAGTACAGCAGCAGTATCCGTGGAGAAATAGGGATTGCCGGTGCCGGCGCCGAAAATCACCACACGGCCCTTTTCCAAATGCCGAATGGCCCGGGAACGGATATACGGCTCCGCCACGGCCCGCATCTCCACAGCCGTCTGGACCCGGACGGGGATGCCCTTCTGCTCGCATACATCCGCCACAGCCAGGCAGTTCATCACCGTGGCCAGCATGCCCATATGGTCGGCACGGGTGCGCTCCATTTTGCCGCCGCTGTTCTTGGCGCCGCGCCAGAAGTTGCCGCCGCCCACCACCAGGCCTACCTGGACGCCCATGTCCAGACACTCCTTGATGACATCACACACCTGACCGATGACTTCAAAGGCCAGACCGGTATGCTTCTCGCCGGCCAGAGCCTCGCCGCTGATCTTCAGCAGCACGCGCTGATAAACAGGTTTCACCATGTTCAAGCCTCCGTTTGGATGGGAATTTACACAGGTGTATTTTAACGTATTTTCCCGCATTTGCATAGGGGGTTCCGAAAAGATTTTCCCGAAAAAAACAGGGAGCGGCATGTGTCGCTCCCTGTTCCTCTCATGCTTCTTCGCAGGCGCGGCTCAAAAGTCCCGCCAGCTCATCCCGGCCAACACCTTTTTCCGCGGAGAAAGGCACCAGAATGTCCCCCTCTCCCAGCTCCATCGTCTCCCGGATCAAAGCCAGCGCCGGCTCCACCTGGCTCTTTTTCAGCTTATCCAGCTTGTTGGCCACCACGATCTCCGGACAGCCGGATTCCCGAAACCAGGCGTGCATGGTGACGTCGTCCGCCGTGGGCTTATGGCGAATGTCCACGATCAGCACGCCGGTGGTGATGAGGCCGCCTTCATCCTGAAAGTAGCTCTCCATCAACCGGCCCCAGCGCTCCTTCTCTGCCCGGGAGACCTTAGCATAGCCGTAGCCCGGCAGGTCCACCAGATAGGCCCGCTGGTCCACCAGAAAGTAATTGATCTGGGTGGTCTTTCCAGGAGAAGCGCCTACGTAGGCCAGGTTCTTCCGACCCAGCAGGCGGTTGATCACCGAGGACTTCCCTACGTTGGACCGCCCCGCAAAGGCGAACTGGGGCCGGCCGTCCCGGAGGAAGTGCTCCCGGGTACCGGCGGAGCGCACAAACTCCGCCTTCTGAAAATTCAAGGTCATGCCGTCCTCCTTACTGCCGCAGTCCTGCATCACCGCCGGAGGTTTGCCCCACCGGCGCGAAGGCGGCCACCCGATCTGTCATATCCTCCCGCACAGGCTCACTCGCCTGACACAGGATCTCGGCAAAGACCTGATCCACCGTCTCCACCGGCACAAACCGCAGTGCGGCACGCACCGTCTGGTCGATCTCCTCCAAGTCTCGAACATTGTCCTTTGGAAGGATCACCGTACGCAGGCCGTTGCGCCGGGCGGCCATGGTCTTTTCCTTCAGACCGCCGATGGGTAGCACGCGTCCGCGTAAAGTAATTTCACCTGTCATGGCGTATCCTGCCTTGATTTTTCGACCGGTCAGTGCAGAGAGCATGGCCGTGGCCATGGCGATGCCCGCGGAAGGACCGTCTTTTGGCACAGCGCCCTCGGGGAAATGGACATGGATGTCCCTGGTCTTGTAGAAATCCGGCTCGATACCCAGTGCCGCGGCCCGGCTGCGCAGGCAGCTGAGCGCCGCCTGCGCGGATTCCTTCATCACGTCGCCTAAGTTTCCGGTAAGCTCCAGCTTGCCGGAACCCTCCATGACATTGACCTCTACCTCCAGGATCTCGCCGCCGGCTTCCGTCCAGGCAAGGCCGTTCACCACACCGACCTCCTCTCTGTCCGTATGGACAGCAGGCGGATAAGGCTGGCAATCCAGCAGCTTTGGTAGCTCCTCCTCTGTCACGGTGATCCGCTTTACATCTCCTTTCAGCAGGCGCATGTCGGCCTTCCGGCAGATGGCGGCCAGACGGCGTTCCAGGAGACGGACGCCAGACTCCCGGGTGTAGTCCCGGATCACGGCCCGCAGCACCTCATCGCTGAGGCGCAGCGTCCCCTTGCGGATACCGTGCTGAGCCATCTGCTTGGGCAGCAGGTGACGCCGGGCGATCTGGAGCTTTTCCTCATCGGTATAGCTGTTGAGGCGTATCACCTCCATCCGGTCCAGCAGCGGCCGGGGAATGGTGTCTGTTGTATTGGCCGTGGTGATGAACATGACCTTGGAGAGGTCCACCGGGATCTCCAGGAAATGGTCCCGGAAGGAGCTGTTTTGCTCGCTGTCCAGCACCTCCAGGAGCGCCGAGGCGGGATCGCCACGATAGTCATTGCCCAGCTTGTCGATCTCGTCCAGCAGCAGCAGCGGGTTCATGGCCCCGGAGCGGCTGATGGCCTCGATGATCCGGCCGGGCATGGAGCCTATGTAGGTCTTGCGGTGACCGCGGATATCCGCTTCATCCCGGACGCCGCCCAGGGAGAGCCGGGCCAGTTTCCGGTTAAGCGCTTTGGCCACAGAGATGGCAATGGACGTCTTGCCCACGCCCGGGGGCCCCACCAGACAGAGGATCTCCCCCTTCCCCTCCGGGTTCATCTGCCGCACGGCGATGGTTTCCAGGATCCGCTCCTTCACCTTTTCCAGGCCGAAGTGGTCCTTTTCCAGCACTTTTCTGGCCGCATCCACACTGACGCGCTCCTTGGTGACGGTGTTCCAGGGCATCTCCAGACACACGTCCAGATAATTCCGGATCACAGCGCCTTCAGCGCTGCCGAATGGCTGCTTGGAGAGCTTGTTCACTTCCTTGAGCAGGGACTTCTCCGTCTCCGGCGCCAGCTTCAGCGCCAGGATGCGCTGGCGGTAGCCGTCGATCTCATCGTCCCCGTCCTCTTCTCCCAGCTCATTCTGCAGCACCCGGATCTGGGTGCGCAGGATCTGATCCCGCTGGCTGCGGGCCAATTGATCTCGGACCTTGCCTTCCATCTCGTGCTCAAAGCCCAGAACGTTGCACTCCCGGGCCAGAAAGCCGTTGAGCTTGCGGAGGCGCACAAAGGGGACCATTTCCTCCAGGATCTCCTGCTTGTCCGTATGGCGCAGCGCGATGTTCTGGGCAATGAAGTCTGCCAGGTATCCCACGTCCCGGCAATCCATCACAGTGGTGGCCACCTCTTCCGCAACTCCGCCGGCCAGCTCTGCATACTCGCTGAAGAGGTTCCAGGTCTGGCGCAGCAGCGCTTCTGTCCGGGGACTGCGGCGGAAGGCCTCGCTCACCGCCGCCTCTTCCTGTTCCTCCACATTGCCCTGAAGGAAGGGCGTGGTCTGCCACAGACGGCGCAGGCGGGCCCTCTGCCGTCCCTCCACCATCACCCGGACGGAGGTAGCGGAGATCCGCAGGATCTGTGTGATATGGGAGACCGTGCCGATCTCATAGAGGTCTTTTTCCTCCGGCTGATTCACGCCGATCTCCCGCTGGGTCACCAGGAAGATCTCCTGGTCCGCTTCCATGGCCCGTTCCAGGGCCGCAATGGAGATGGGACGCTCCACATCGAAGGTGAGGTTCATATGGGGAAACACCGTCAGGCCGCGCAGGGCCAGAACGGGGATATTCAGTGTCGTCGGTTCCATAGGGGAATCGTTCCTTTCTTGGGTATCAAAAGCGAAGGGGACGCCATGCGGGCGTCCCCTTAAAATCCGGTCAGGACGCCGACTTAGGGGCGGAGCCGGAGGCAGGCTTGTCGCCCTTGCCGGTATTCAGTTTCACGGGATGAGTCACACGCTGAGGATCCCGGGTCAATTCCGGCTCTGCGGTCCCTTCCACGCACGCTCGGGTAATGACCACCTTGGTGACTGTGGGATCGGAGGGGATATCATACATGATCTCCGTGAGGATGCCCTCCATGACGGCCCGGAGGCCCCGGGCACCAATATTCCGGGCGATGGCCTTGTCTGCAATGGCCTCCAGCGCCTCCGGCGCGAACTCCAGGTCCACGTCGTCATATTCCAGCAGCTTCTTGTACTGCTTGACCAGAGCGTTTTTCGGCTCCTGCAGGATACGCACCAGATCCTCCCGGCGCAGCGCGTCCAGAGACGCGATCACCGGCAGGCGGCCCACCAGCTCGGGGATGATGCCGAACTTCAGGATATCGTGGGGCTGTACCTCCCGCAAAATGGCGGAGAGATCCTCCTTCTTGCTCTGGACGTTGGCACCGAAGCCGATGCTCTTCTGGTCCAGCCGGCGCTCGATGATCTTGTCCAGACCCTCAAAGGCGCCGCCGCAGATGAAGAGGATGTTCTTGGTGTTCATCTGAATGAACTCCTGATGCGGGTGCTTTCGGCCGCCCTGAGGCGGCACGTTGGCCACCGTGCCCTCCACGATCTTCAGCAGAGCCTGCTGCACACCCTCACCGGAGACGTCCCGGGTGATGGAGGTGTTTTCGCTCTTGCGGGCGATCTTGTCGATCTCATCCACGTAGATGATGCCGTGCTCCGCCCGCTCCACATCGAAGTCTGCGGCCTGCAGCAGCCGCAGAAGGATATTTTCCACGTCGTCGCCCACATAGCCGGCCTCGGTAAGGGTAGTGGCGTCGGCGATGGCAAAGGGCACCTTCAGGATCCGGGCCAGAGTCTGGGCAAAGAGCGTCTTGCCGGAGCCAGTGGGACCCAGCATCAGGATGTTGCTCTTCTGGAGCTCCACATCCTCGCCGCCGCCGTAGAAAATCCGCTTATAGTGGTTGTATACCGAAACGGACAGCGCCACCTTGGCCGCATCCTGGCCGATGACGTACTGATCCAGCACTGCCTTGATCTCCTTGGGGGTAGGCAGCTGATCCGGCATATCCTCCAGGGGAGCCGCATCGTCCTCGAAGCCGTCGCTGAGGATGCTCATGCAAAGCCGCACACACTCATCGCAGATCCGCACACCGGGACCCTGGATCATGCGGTGGACCTGATTTTCATGCTTGCCGCAGAAGGAACACCGCAGTGTCTTCTTGCCGTCGTCGTTCATGCTATTACCTCGGTTTCTGGGAATTTTACTTCTTGCCGCTGACAATGATCTTGTCGATGAGACCAAATTCCTTGGCCTCCTCGGCGCTCATGAAGTTGTCCCGCTCACAGGCAGCGGTGACTTCCTCGATGGATTTGCCGGTATTCTCCGCCAGGATGCGGTTCATCCGCTTCTTGATGATCTCCAGGCGCTTGAGATGGATGGCCATATCGGTGATCTGGCCCTGGGTGCCGGCAGAGGGCTGGTGGATCATGATCTCTGCGTTGGGCAGCGCGATGCGCTTGCCCTTGGCACCGGCAGAGAGCAGGAATGCACCCATGCTGGCGGCCATGCCCACGCAGATGGTGGACACGTCGCACTTGACATACTGCATGGTGTCGTAAATGGCCATGCCGTCAGTGACGGAACCGCCGGGGCTGTTGATATAAAGCTGGATGTCCTTGTCAGGATCCTGGGCCTCCAGATACAGCAGCTGTGCCACCACGAGACTTGCGGTGGTGGCGTTGACCTCCTCGCCCAGGAAGATGATGCGGTCGTTGAGCAGGCGGGAGAAAATGTCATAGGACCGCTCTCCCCGACTGGTCTGCTCCACAACATACGGGACTAAACTCACGTTGAATACCTCCAATCTTTTGTGGCCTATAAACCATTCTCTCATGATACCACAGGTACCATGAGAGAATGTGTCGAATCTGTAAAATAGCGGAAAAAATGTTGGGGCTTACTCGCCGGCCTTCTCCTCGCTCTCAGTGGGTTCCTCCCCGGCCTCTGCAGACTCGTCCTTCTTGGCGGTCTTCTTGGTGGTCTTCTTGGCAGTCTTCTTCTCGGGCTTGGTAGCCTCAGCGCTGTCCACCACCACGGCAATGGCCTTCTGGCTGACGATCTGGTCCTTCACCTGCTCGGGCTGGAGATACTTCTTCACCATCTCGACGTCCATTCCGTACTGGTCGGCCATCTTCTGGAACTCGGCCTCCACGTCCTCGTCGGTGGCCTCCAGGTTCTCCGCCTTGATGATGGCGGCCATGGCCAGATCCATCCGCACCTGACGGGTGGCGGGCTCCTTGGCATCCTCCAGCAGCTTGGCCTCGTCCATGCCGGTCATCTTCATGTACTGGTCATAGGGGATGCCCTGCTGGGCGACCTGCATTTTGAAGTTGTCCAGGAACTGACGGCACTGGGCCTCCACCATGGCATCCGGGATGTCGGCGGTGATGCCCTCAGCCACCTGCTCCATCAGAGCCTCCTCGAAGGCACGGTCGGCAGCCTTCTGACGCTCCTCAGTGATCTTCTTCTTCAGATCGGCCTTCAGGTCCTTCAGGGTATCGAACTCGCTGACGTCCTTGGCAAATTCGTCGTCCATGGCAGGAACATCCTTCTCCTTGACCTCGTGGACCTTCACCTTGAACACCACAGCCTTGCCGGCCAGGTCGGCATGATAATCCTCAGGGAACGTAATGTCGATGTCCTTTTCATCGCCGGCCTTCATGCCGATGACCTGCTCCTCAAAGCCGGGGACAAAGCTGTGGGAACCCAACTCCAGGCTGTGATTCTCACCCTTGCCGCCGTCAAAGGGCTTGCCGTCCAGGAATCCCTCGAAGTCGATGACGGCAGTATCGCCCTCCTTGGCCTCCCGCTCCACGCTCACCAGGCGGGTGTTGCGGTCAGCGAGCTCCTTGAGCCGCTCATCCACATCTGCGGCAGAGACCTTCACTTCATCCTTGGGAGCGGACAGCCCCTTGTAAGCGCCCAGCGTCACCTCGGGATACACGGGGGCCACGGCCTTGAAGGTGAAGCCCTCCTTGGTGCACTCACCCACCATCTCCACGGAGGGATAACCCACCACCTGGAGCTCCTGCTCCTTCACGGCAGCCTCATAGGCCTCCGGGAACGCGATATTAATGGCCTCCTCGAAAAACACCTCTGCGCCGTACATGCCCTCGATGATCTTGCGGGGGGCTTTGCCGGGACGGAAGCCCGGGACGTTGATCTTCTTGCGCATCTTCTGATATGCCTTTTCGACAGCAGCCTCAAATTCCTCCGCGCTGACTTCCACGGTCAGAGCGACCTGGCTTTTTTCAAGTTTTTCGCAGTTCTTCACAGTCATTATGTTTACTCCTCCGTTCATCAACGGCTCGTGGCCGCCGCAAATCAATATTCTAGCAGAAAAATCTAGAAAATGCTAGCCTTTTTTCACAGAATCGCAAATTTTTTTTGGAACAAATCCCAAATGGTCCGCGGAAATCAGCGCAAACTCCGTTCCGCCCCGTATCCCCTCGATCCTGCGGCGGATCACCGGACCGTGGAGGTGTCCGTAACAGCAAAGGCTCACATGGTATCGCTCCAGTACGGAGAGGATCTCCGGACACTGATAGCCCTGATACAGCGGGGGATAGTGAAGGAAACACAAAATGGGCCTCTCCCCCGCTGCCTGCAGCGACGTCTCCAGCCGACCCACCTCCCGGTTGAGCACCTTGGCGTTGTGTGGCTTCTGCTCCTCCTCCAGGAACCATCCCCGGGTTCCGCAGAGGGCATAGTCTCCGTAGAAATGACAGTTGTTGTGGAGGAAATCCAGGGTGGTGAACCCCTTTTCCGCGAAAAAGCCCTTCATCTTGGACACCGTGGACCACCAGTAATCATGGTTTCCCTTCACCAGCAGCTTTTTACAGGGAAATTGATCCAGAAAGCGAAAGTCCGCCTCCGCCTCGGCAAGGTCAATACCCCAGGAGGTGTCCCCCGCCAGGATCAGCGTGTCCTCGGCGGTAAGCTGTCCCAGCGAGGCTTCGATGCGGCCCACGTAGTTCCCCCACGCCGGTCCGAATACCTCCATGGATTTGTTGGCCGTCAGGGACAGGTGCAGATCCCCCATGGCATAGAGGGCCATACGCGCCCCTCCCTTCCCGGCGCTGCGGCAGGCAGCGCCTTATTTTTCTGCCGGCTCCTCGTCATCGTAGAGGAGGAGCTGGCTGCAGCCGGGGCAGCGCACTTGCTGCCGCCCCGGCTTCCACCGCACGGGTGCCATGCCTTTTCCGCAGTACGGGCAGCGCAGCTCGCTCATCCGCTCGCTGCCCGCCAGGATAGCACACACCACGCACACCCCGAAGCTGCCGGCAAACCACAGTGAGGAGATATCCCCGGAAATGAACGCGGACATCAGCGACAGTACAGAAGCCGCCGCCAGCAGGATGCACCGCCGCGCCCGCTTGCGCTCCAGACGCTTCATGCTCTCCGCCTCCGCTCACTTCAAAAAGTCCAGCACCACGCCGTCCATACCGGGCTTTTCGCAGGTGAGGTCAAAGCGCCGCATCTTGCCCTTCAGGGCAGCCAGCCGCCTGGGGATGGCCACGCCAGTGACTTCATGGAGCTGATCCAGCAGCTCCACACCGTCTCCCGCCGGGGTCTCACCGATGGCGCTGAGCACGTGGTTGCAGAACTTATAAGGCGAGGCAGTGGAGGCGAACACCGTCACCGCATCATCGCCGGTGGCGGCGCGGTACTGGGCCAGCACGTCCGCCGCCACGGCGGTGTGGGTGTCGATGAGATATCCGTAGTCCCGGTAATACCGGGCAATGGCAGCGGCTGTCCCCTCCTCGCCGCAGCAGCCGCCCCAGTACTGCTCCGTGAGCGCTGCCTTGACGGCGTCGGAGACCTCATAGCGTCCACTCTCGGCCAGCTGGGCCATGTAGCCCCGGATCTCCTGGGCATTCTCGCCGGAGAGGTCAAAGAGCAGCCGCTCCAGATTGGAGGAGACCAGGATGTCCATGGAGGGGCTCATGGTGTTGTGGAAGGGCCGGTTCCGGTCATACACGCCGGTGCGCAGGAAGTCTGTGAGGACGTCGTTGCGGTTGGAGGCGCAGATCAGCTTCCCCACCGGCAGACCCATGCGCTTTGCATAGTATGCCGCCAGGATGTCGCCGAAATTGCCGGTGGGCACGCAGAAGTTCACCTTCTGGCCCATGGTGATCTCGCCATCCCGGAGCAGGTCGCAGTAGGCAGAGATGTAGTAGACCACCTGGGGCAGGATCCGGCCCCAATTGATGGAGTTGGCGGAGGAGAGGAAATAGCCCCGGCCCGCCAGGGTGGCACGGATGGTCTCATCGGAGAAGATCCGCTTCACGCCGGCCTGGGCGTCGTCAAAGTTGCCCACCACAGCGCACACGCCCACGTTGGCCCCCTCCTGGGTGACCATCTGGGCCTCCTGCACAGCGGAGACGCCGTCCTTGGGATAGAACACCATGATCTTGGTCTGGGGCACATCGGCAAAGCCCTCCATGGCGGCCTTGCCGGTGTCGCCGGAGGTGGCCACCAGAATGCAGGCGGTCTTGTCCTCCCCGGTCTTGCGCAGAGCCGCGGAGAGGAGCTGGGGCAGCATCTGCAGCGCCATGTCCTTGAAGGCGGAGGTGGGGCCGTGCCAGAGTTCCAGACAATGGGTATTGCCGTCCACCTTCCGCAGCGGCGCCACAGCAGGGGTATCAAATTTCTCGGGGCCATACGCATTCTCCGCGAAGGTCAACAGTTCTTCCTCGGTATAGTCCGTCAGGTACAGCGCCATGACCTTGGCGGCCCGCTCCTGATAGCGGGCGTGCACCAGGCTCTCCAAAAACGCCTGATCGATCTGGGGGATCGCCTCCGGCGTCAGCAGTCCGCCGTCCCGGGAGAGCCCCATCTTCACGGCTTCCGCCGATTCCATCCGGACGGAAGTATCCCGCGTGCTGTAATACTTCATGCTTCATTTCCTCACTTTCAGGAAAGATTTGCTTATTCAAACGCACTTTCCAGATATTCCACCCGCAAAGCGCCGTTTTTCTCCTGATAGACCTCCGCCACGTCAAACCGGGCGGGGGCATCGATCTCATGATATGCCATCCAGGCGGCCGCCGCGGCCCGGAGCCGCGACTGCTTGCGGCGGTCCACCGCCTCCCGGGGCAGCGCCATGGCCTCTGCGCTCCGGAGCTTGACTTCCACGAAACACAGCGTGTTCCTGCGGTCCCGGGCCACCAGGTCCAGTTCACCGAACCGGCATCGCCATTGGCTGGCCAGTAGTGTATAGCCCTTTTTCCGCAGATATCGGGCCACCTCGGCTTCTCCGCGGTTCCCGGCGTCTCTGGCTGCGCTCATCCCCGCCGCGCCTCCCACTTTTTCAGGAAGCTGCGCCGGTGGGCCGGGCAGGGGCCGTACTGATCCAGCATGGCGTAGTGGAGCTTGGTGCCGTAACCCTTGTGCTTTGCGAACTGATACTGGGGATACTGCGCTTCCAGCTCCGTGGAAACGTACCGGTCCCGGCTGACCTTGGCCAAAATGGACGCCGCTGCAATGGAGGCACTCTTCCCGTCTCCGCCCACGATGCAAAGGTGTGGCGCGGTGACGGCCACGGCGCTGCCGTGATCCCGGTTGCCGTCGATGA
The DNA here is from genome assembly GCA_944385405.1 of uncultured Oscillospiraceae bacterium. Taxonomy (GTDB): domain Bacteria; phylum Bacillota; class Clostridia; order Oscillospirales; family Oscillospiraceae; genus Oscillibacter. The sequence continues at coordinate 16,829 of CALWXB010000020.1, forward strand.
GGCAGAGGTCCGGCTTTTGGGCAAGGCCGTCGATGGCCCGCTGCATGGCCAGCATCCGGGCGTTGAGGATATCCATTTCGTCAATCTCCTCTGCCGTGACGAACGCCACGCTGTACGCCGCCGCCCGGGCGGTGATGACGTCGAAAAGAGCCTCACGCTTCTTTTCCATCAGCTTCTTGGAGTCGTTGAGGCCGGGGATATCCGCCTCCCGGGGCAGGATCACCGCCGCGGCGTACACCGGTCCCGCCAGAGGGCCGGCTCCGGCCTCATCCACGCCGCAGACCGTGGAGACGCCGCTGTTCCATTGTTCCCGCTCATAGGTCCAAAGGTCCACAGTCACTTCTCCTTTGCTCCTCCGGCATCTCCAGTGTAAAGCGTCCAAGCTTGCCGCCGCGGAACTCGTCCAGCAAGATCTTCGCCATCCGCTCCGTGTCCACTTCCCCACCGGAGATCAAAAAGCCACGCTTCTTCCCCGCTACCTCCAGCAGCCGGTAGCCCCAGGCCACGTCGTTTTCCTCCGCCGCCCGCTCCGGGATCCCGGAGAGCTTGTAGGCGGCGGCCAACTCATCGGAATAATGTGTCCCCAGATAGGCCATCAGATGGCAGCCCAGGGTCTCTGTGTCCAGGATATCATCCTTTACCGCGCCGGTAAAGGCCAGGTTCAGTCCCACGCTCTGGTCTTCAAACTTGGGCCAGAGGATACCGGGGGTATCCAGCAGCTCCAGGTTCCGGTCGATGGGTACCCACTGCTTGGAGCGGGTGACGCCGGGCCGGTCCTCAGTCTTTGCCGTCTTGCGGCCCGCGATCCGGTTGATGAAGGTGGATTTGCCCACATTGGGGATACCCAGGATCATCACCCGGATCACCCGGTTCTGCCCCTTGGCCTCATAGGCCCGGATCTTCTCCGAGAGCAGCTCCCGGACAGCGACGGCGAACCGGGCCGTTCCCTGCCCGCTTTTGGCGTCGGATTCCAGCACGGCATAGCCCTTTGCCCGGAAATATGCCGCCCACCGGTCTGTGGAAGCCTTGTCTGCCTGATCCACCCGGTTCAGCACCACCAGCCGGGGCTTCCCCGCCGTCAGCTCATCCACATCCGGGTTCCGGCTGGAAACCGGGATCCGGGCATCCAGGATCTCGCACACCGCATCTACGTTCTTGATCTGCTCGGCGATCATCCGCCGGGTCTTGGTCATATGACCGGGATACCACTGAATGTTCATGCGATCACTCCAATGCGCCCGAAGTCCCGTTTCTCAGAATCCTCATCCGTTCCGGGGAAGGCAAGAAATACCGCCTTTCCGATGACGTACCGGGTATCCACCGTACCCAGCCGGGCATCTCGGCTGTCGCTGGAGTGGTTCCGGTTGTCGCCCATGACGAAGATGCAGCCATCCGGCACCGTCAGGGGGAATTCCGTCCCCTCCTGCAGAAAAGTCAGTTCGTTGACATAGGGCTCGTCCAACAATGTGCCGTCCACATACACACTGCCGCTTTCGAAGTCAATATCCACCGTCTGACCCTCTGTGGCAATGACCCGCTTGACGATGGGTTCCTCCAGAAACTCTGACTTCCGCAGCACCACGATATCTCCGTATGCATAGTCGTCATACAGAAGAGAGCTGAGCACCAGCAGCCGGTCCCCGTCCTGCAGGGTGGGGACCATGGAGTGCCCGTCCACCCCGATGAGGCGGATCACAAATGTAAACAGCAGCACCACTGCCAGGACCGAGCACACCAGCGCCTGGACCCATTCATAGAGATCCCGGCCCTCCTGCCTGTCCCGGGCGGGCTGTTCCTTTTCCTGTTCATTTTCCAGCATAACTGCTTCTCCTCATTCAGCTCAAGATTCCCATCCGGCTCCACTCCCGCCGGTCCAGCTCTGCCGTCTTGCCCGGCACTACCAGGGCCACCGCCCGGCCGACGATCTTCCGGACATCTACCGGTCCCAATGCCGCATCCCGGCTGTCCTGACTGTCGTTGCGGTTGTCGCCCATGACGAACACGCAGTCCTCCGGAACTGTGAGGGGAAACTCCGTCCCCTCCTGCAGATGGGTGGCCTCCCGGATATATGGCTCGTCCAATGCAGCACCGTCCACATACACGACGCCCTGATCAAAGTCGATGTCCACCGTCTGTCCTTCCGTGGCGATGACCCGCTTGACGATCATTTCCTTTTCCCGCAGCGCACCGCCCACGATCACGATATCTCCCCGGCGGTAATCCCCGCACCAGAGACTGTTGAGCACCAGCAGCCGGTCCCCGTCCTGCAGGGTCTCCCGCATGGACTCCCCGGAAACGGATACCACCCGGATCCCCAGCGTGAACACCAGCACCACCGTCACCACGGCGGGCACCAGCACCCGGATCCACTCATAGAGGTTTTTTGCCGTCTTGTTTTCCATAAGTTTCCATCTCCGCCATTTCCGGCTGCACGTCATATTGTAGCATTATAACAAAATCCCCCCGATTCCACAAGGGACCGGGGAGATTTTTTGCCGGTCAAGCCGGAGCGTGTTTCCGGGATGCGGGCAGCTGCGCCAGGACCACCGCCGCCAGCATCAGAAGGCACCCCAGATACTCCCGCCCGTTCATCCGGTCGTGGAGCACCACTGCCCCCGCCAGCGTGGCGAATACCGACTCCAGGCTCAAAAGCAGGGACACCACTGTGGGATTGGAGTCCTTCTGGGCCAGGATCTGCAGCGTGTACGCCACGCCGCTGGAGAAAACGCCCACATAGAGGATGGGCCATGCACACTGCGCCAGAGCAGTCAGAGACGGAGACTCCGTCAGCACCATACCGGCACCGGAGAGCACCGTGGCCACCAGAAACTGCACGCAGGAAAGTTCCACGCCGTCCACCTTCTGGGTGAAATGGTCAATGATGAGGATGTGGGCGGAAAAGCAGAAGGCACACAGCAGCACATAGAAGTCCCCCGTCGTCACCGTGAGGTCCTCCGTGATGCAAAGGCAGTAAAGGCCTGCCACTGCCAGCGCCACACTGAGCCAGATGGTCCGGGGCGCCCGCTTTTTCAGAAAGATCCCCACGATGGGCACGATGACGATGTACAGCGCAGTGATAAAGCCGGCTTTGCCGGAGGTGGTGGTCTCCAGCCCCTTTTGCTGGAGATTGGCCGCTACTGTCAGCGCTGTGCCGCAGCAGATACCTCCCAGGATCAGATCCCGCCGCGCAGCGGGACGGGCCTCTGCCGCGCCGGAAAAATCCCGGCTTCTGGCGCGGCGAAATACCGCACACAGGATCAAAAGAAATAAAAACGCGATCCCGGAACGGGCAGCATTGAAGGTAAAGGGCTCCACGTAGTCCGCCCCCACGCTCTGGGCCACAAAGGCCGTACCCCAGATCAGCGCCGCCAGCACGGGAAATACATTCTGTCTGACTGTGTTTCCTCTCATTCCACTTGCTCCTATTTTCAATCCGTGTTATATTGTGAAATATGCAACCCGCAGTAAATTTGTATTTTAGCATCGAGGTGTGAAAATGGCAAGGCTTTCCCGTGATTTTTACGATCAGGACACCGTGGAGGCAGCCCGCAGGCTCTTGGGGATGTATCTGGTACGCCGCCTGGATGGGGAAACGCTGGCTGGGCGCATCACGGAAACCGAGGCCTATGTGGGCCGGTGCGACAAGGCCTGCCATGCCTACCAATACCGCCGGACAGAGCGCACGGATGTGCTGTTCATGCCGCCCGGTCATGCCTACATCTATCTCATCTACGGGATGCATCACTGTCTGAATCTGGTGACGGAGCCGGAAGGCGAGCCTGCGGCGGTGCTGATCCGGGGCATCGAGCCGGTGGCGGGGGTGGATACCATCCGCCGCCTTCGCTGCGGAGACAAGCCTCTGACCGCCTACCGCTCCAGGCATCTCACCGACGGTCCCGGCAAAGTATGTCAAGCTCTGGGGCTGACGCTGGCGGAAAACCGGATGGATCTCACTGGGGACACGCTGTATGTCTGCACCGCGCCGGAGGATCTGGGACTCTCCCTCCCCGCCCACGGACCGGAGCGGATCTGTGCCGGCCCCCGCATCGGTGTGGACTATGCCCAGGAGGCCCGGGACTTTCCCTGGCGGTTTTGGCTGGAATAGGAGGATCGAAGCACATGTTTTTCTTTGATATGGATGGGACCCTCATCGACTCCAACCGGGTGTGGAAGGAAGTGGACGAGCGGTTCCTGGCCCGGCGGGGCATCCCCTACACCCGGGCCTACTACGAGGGCGTGGCCCATACGATCCTCCCCCTGGCCGCCCAGTTCACCCGGGAGTTCTGCCATCTGGAGGAATCCTGTCAGGAGATCATGGACGAATGGATGGACATGGCCAAGGACATCTATGCCCACGTCACCGTCAAGCCCGGCGTCCGGGCATACCTCAAGCAGTGCCGGACGGAGGGCCGGCGGCTTGGCGTGGTGACCTCCAGCGTTCCGGAACACTGCCACACTGCTTTGCAGCGGCTGGGGCTGGAGAAATACTTTGAGTCCATCACCTTCGCCCAGCAGCTGGGTCTGGAGAAAAAGGACCCCCAGGTGTGGCTGGAGGCAGCGCGGAAAAGCGGCGTGGAGCCGGAATCCTGCACCATCTTCGACGACAGTCTCTCCGCCTGCCGGGGCGCCCGGGCTGCCCGGATGCGGGTGGTGGGCGTTTACGACAGCTTCTTCGCCCGGGACGAGCGGGAGATGCGGTCTTTCTGTGACGTGTATATCCGCAGCTTTGAAGAGCTGCTATGGCTCCCGGAACAGCGGGACCGGAAAAAATAAGGAGTGACGACAATGAATCGAGTACAGGAAAAATTCATGAAGAAGGAGCTGTCCGTGGGGACCTTCACCCAGCTCAACAGCGCTACCGCCGTGGAATGCCTGGGGCAGACCGGACTGGACTATGTCCTCATCGATACGGAACACACCGCGGTGGGCATCGACTTCCTCACCGCCGCCATCACCGCCGCCGACGCCGCAGGACTGGTTCCTCTGGTCCGGATCAACGACATCACCCGCAGCAAAGTCCTCCAGCCCCTGGACTACGGCGCCCAGGGCCTCATCATCCCCGCCGTGGAGACGGTGGAGGAGGTGCGCCGACTGGTGGAGTACGCCAAATTCCCGCCTCTGGGCAACCGCGGCTTCTGCCCTACCCGGGACGGCAAGTGGGGCTATGACGAGGCTTCCCAGGCGGGCACCGATGTCTACTTTGACCGCTGCAACCGGGAGACGCTGCTGATCCCACAGTGCGAGACCCGCGGGTGCCTGGAGCACATCGAAGAGATCCTGTCCATGGACGGCGTGGACGGCATCTTCGTGGGCCCCTTCGACCTTTCCATTGCTCTGGGCCATCCCATGGAGTTCGACTGCCCGGAGATGCGCGCTGCCCTGGACCGCATCCTGGCCGCCTGCAAGAAGTACAACAAGATGTCTTTCATCTTCTGCGGCGACGCCCAGACCGCCCGCAAGCGGGCATCCGAGGGCTATGACAGCGTCACCACCGGTCTGGACGCTCTGGCCCTCATCGAGTCCTACCGCGCCATGGTACGGGACATCCGAGCGTAAACAGCGGGAATGGAGCCCTACTACTACCATCGCCTCAGCAAACCTGCCCAGGCAGTGTATCACGCCATGAAGGCCGGGTTCTCCGCCTTGCAGCCCGCCTTTTCCGTGCCCCGGCTGGATGGGAGCGTACTTACTGATCTCTTCTTCCAGCTGCGGCTGGACTGCCCGGAGATCTTCTATGTCACCGGCTTTTCCTACCGCTACGCCCCCGGCGCAGAGAACGTGGAGCTGCTGCCAGAATACCTCTTTGAAAAATCCAAGATCCGGGACCAGCAGAAGGCCCTCACCGCCCGGGTGGAGAAACTGACCCGTCCCCTGCAAGACGGCAGCGTCTGGGACCAGGAGCGGGGCATCCACGATTTTATCTGCTCCAACGTCCGCTACGACAAGCTGAAAAAGCCCTATTCCCACGAGATCATCGGTCCTCTCACCAACGGCGTGGGGGTGTGCGAGGGCATCGCCAAGACGGTGAAGATCCTCTGTGACGCCCTGGGCATCTGGTGCATGATCGCCGTCTCCGAGGCAAACCCGGAGCGTGGCGTGAAATACCGCCACGCCTGGAACATTTTGAAGCTGGACGGACAGTATTATCACCTGGACGCCACCTTCGACAACTCCCTGGGGGAGGACGGCGTCCTCCGGTACGACTACTTCAACCTGGACGACAAGCGCCTCTTCCGGGACCACCAGGCTCCCCTCTATCCCCTGCCGGCCTGTCCGGACGGGAAGCACACCTACTATCAGCTCCAGAAGTGCTCCTTTACCACGGCGGAGGAGGTGTGCAAACGTGCCCAGATGCCCCTGCGCAAGGGGCTGCCCTTCGTGTTCCACTGGCGGGGCGGCACGCTGAACCGGGACATCCTTGCGGAACTGGTGCGGGTTCTGGAGGAATCGGCACAGAAGCGCGGCCGCCACGCCGCCATCTCCTACAATTACCCTCAAGCGGTGCTGTGCGTGCAGTTTCCCAAGGAGCTGCCCCGGGAGGAGCTGGTCGCCCAGGAGGCCGACGAGGCGGAACGAGACGAATAAAAAAACAGCCGACAGCAATGCTGTCGGCTGTTTTTTCACAGCTTTTTCATGTGGGCCCCTGCAGATCTCAGCATCAGCTTCTTGGCTCCCACCTTGTCGAAAGCCACCTCCGCCAGCGCGTCGCCGCCCATGGGACGCACGGAGAGCACCATGCCCCGTCCAAAGGCGGTGTGCTCCACCATGTCGCCCTTTTGCAGCTGCATCAGCGGCGCAGAGGTCCCGCCGCTCCGGGCTGCGGCAGCGGACCGGCGGGCAGGAGCCGCCGTCTCCCGACGGGGGACGGAGCCGCCGCTCCAGGCGCTGCCGGACGAATACCCGCCTGCCGGACGGGCCGGGCGCGGAGCTGCACTGAAGGAAGTGCCGTAGCTGTCGGAAACGCCGCCGTCCCAGCGGTCGCCGCCGAACGTCGCGTCCTGCTCCATGCCGCCGAAGCGGGGCTGGGGCTTGCTCTCCCAGCGCATGTTCTCCTCCGGGATCTCCTCCAGGAACCGGGAAGCCCGGTTGGCTGTGGTGCGGCCGTAGAGCATCCGCTGGCGGGCGTTGGTGAGCGTCAGCTTCTCCCGGGCACGGGTCATGGCCACATAGCAAAGCCGCCTCTCCTCTTCCAGCTCCTCCGGGTCGTACTGGGCGGAGGAACCAGGGAACACCCCCTCCTCCATGCCCACCACGTACACCACCGGGAATTCCAGGCCCTTGGCGGAGTGGATGGTCATCATGGTGACGCACTCGTCGCTGTTTTCCACGCTGTCCAGGTCCGTATACAGCGCGATCTCATTGAGGAAGCCCGCCAGAGTGGCGTCCTCCGGGTCCCGCTCCAGAAAGCCCAGGATATTGGACTTCAATTCCTGGACGTTTTCGATACGTCCCCGGCTCTCCAGGTCGTTCTTCTCCTCCAGAGCCTTGACATAGCCGCTCTCCTCACACACCGCGTCGTAAAACTCCGGCAGGGCCAGCTCCGCGCCCCTGCGGCGCAGGGAGTCGATGAGGTCTGCGAACTTCAAGAGCTTGGAGGCAGCGCTTTTCAGCTCCGGGAAGAGATCCGCGTTGCGGATGATCTCATAGAGGCTGGCCCCCTGGCTCTCCGCCAGAGCCGCCACCTTGTCCAGCGTGGTGGCGCCGATTCCCCGGGGCGGATTGTTCACGATCCGCCGCAGCCGGAGGTCGTCCAGAGGATTGTTCAGCACACACAGGTAGGAGAGCATGTCCTTCACCTCCGCCCGGTCGAAGAACTTCATGCCCCCCACCACCTTGTAGGGGATGCCGTTGCGCTTCATGGCGTATTCCAAAGCGTTGGACTGGGCATTCATCCGATAGAGCACAGCGCAGTCCCGGAAGCTGCGGCCCCGGTTCATCCCCGTAAGGATATCCCCTACCACATAGTTGGCCTCGTCGGTCTCGTTGAAGGCGGTCTTTACCGTCACGGGATCTCCGGCGCCGTTTTCCGTCCACAGGGTCTTGCCCTTGCGGCCCACATTGTTCCGGATGACGGCGTTGGCCGCGTCCAGGATGTTCTGGGTGGAGCGGTAGTTCTGCTCCAGACGGATGGTGCGGGCGTCCGGATACTGCTTTTCAAAGCTGAGGATGTTCTCGATGTTGGCGCCCCGGAAGCGGTAGATGGACTGGTCGTCGTCGCCCACCACGCAGAGGTTCCGCCGCCCCCCCGCCAGCAGCCCCGTCAAGAGGTACTGGAGATGGTTCGTGTCCTGGTATTCGTCCACCAGCACATAGCGGAACTTGTTTTGATAATAGGCCAGCACCTCCGGCTCCTGCTGCAAAAGCGTGACGGTATGATAGATGATGTCGTCGAAATCCAGTGCGTTGGCGGCGCGCAGCTTCTGGGCGTACCGCTCGTACACCTTGGCGATGCGGCTCATCTTCCAGTCGTTCTCCCCTTCATGCTTCTTGGCAAAGGCGGCTGGGCTTTCATAATTGTCCTTTGCGGTGCTGATGACGCCCAGGATCGTCTTGGGCTGGAAGGCCTTCTCGTCCAGGTTCAGCTCCTTGACGATGTCCCGGAGCACCCGCTTGGAGTCGTCTGTGTCGTAGATGGTGAAGTCCTTGTCAAAGCCCAGGCGGTCGATATCCCGGCGCAGGATCCGCACGCAGGCGGAGTGGAACGTGGAGGCCCACACATCATTTGCCACCGGACCCAGCCGGGCCGCCAGACGGTCCTTCAGCTCTCCGGCAGCCTTGTTGGTGAAGGTGATGGCCAGGATCTCCCAGGGCCGGGGCACATCCACTGCGCACAAACGCCGGGCCCGCTCCACCTGAAATTCATCCGGACGCTGAGGGAAAGACTCCAGAAAGGCCAAATCCTCTTCCGTGGCCCAGGGGGGCACATCGCTGCAGTCGCTGCCCCGGCCGTAGGTCAGGAGATTGTACACCCGCTGGATCAGAACCGTGGTCTTGCCGCTGCCGGCACCCGCCAGCAGCAGCAGCGGTCCCTCTGTGGTCATGGCGGCCTGGCGCTGCATGGGATTGAGCCGCTGCAGATCCGCGGCGATGACCGCCCGGCGGGCGGCGATGTAACGTTGGTCGAAGTCAGTCATATGTTCACCAGTTTTCTATAAATTCGCCCTTCATTTTACGGCAAAAACCCATCCGGGTCAACCGTTGGTTTTCGGGGCGGGGACAAACTTCCCCTTCCCTTTTCTCTCTTTTTCCAGTATACTTTCCTACAAGGAGGGAACGGACATGAAAGACTTTTTCGCACTGGCTGCCCTGATCGTCTGCGCGGTGGCCGTGCTCAAGCTCTACAATGCCAAGATGCCCGGCGCATCCGCGCCGAAACGGACGCCTCAGGAGGTCCGGGCTCTGCTGGACTCCGGTGCTGCGGTGACGCTGCTGGATGTCCGAACGGAGGATGAATTTGCCGCCGGCCACATCCCCGGCGCCGTCTGCCTGCCGGTAGACGCCCTGTCCGCCCGGGCCGCCGCCATGCTGCCGGACAAGGAGGCGGAAATCCTGGTGTACTGTCAGTCCGGCCGCCGCAGCGCCGCCGCAGCGGCCCGGCTTTTGAAGCTGGGATATACCAACGTCTCCGACTTCGGCGGTATCCAGGACTGGCCCTATGATATTACCGCAGATTAAGAAAAAACCGCGCCGAGAGGCGCGGTTTTTTCACTGGGCCAGCAGCACCAGATTCTGATCCGTCAGGAAGTTCTGGACACTGTAGAGCACCGCGATGCGGTCGATGCCGTTTTCCGCGGCGTACTGGGCCAGAGGCAGGCGGTAATACCGCAGGTCCACCAGGTGGATCTCGGCGAACCGTCCGGCCAGCAGCGGCGCCAGGGCGTCGGAATAGGAGTCCCGCACCAACAGCAGCTTCTCCCCCTCCGGCAGCGCCTCGTTGCGGATCACGCACAGAGGCTGGTTGCCGCCCAGGAAGGCGGAATACTTGTCCTTCTTTTCCAGGTAGCTCCGGTCATAGAGCATACCGGGCCGGGCCTCTCCCGTGCGCCAGGAAGTGATGGAAAGGCCGTCCTCTTTCGCCCAGAACTCCATGGTATCCGGCGTCAGCCAATGGATGCCGGAGGTGGAGTACAGCGTACCGTTGAAGTCCCGGCTGACCACCTCGGGAGTGAAATCCGACTGTGACAGCGGCGTCTGCCCCAGGGATTCCAGTAAGGCGTTGGCCCCGTAGAAGGCCCCCAGCGTGGTCCAGTGGTGGTCCGTGCGGTAGAAGATCTCCTCACCGGCATGAGCCGCCAGGGCGGATTCAAAATCCACCGCGGGAAGGCCCGTAGCCTCCGCCGCCTCCAGAAGCTGCATCTGGTCCCAGCTCTCCGCCCCGGCAGGGAGCTTGTTCTTCCAGATCTCCGCCGCGGTGGGGATCAGCCCCAGATACACCGGGATCTCCGTCTTTTCCGACAGCCGCATCACATAGGAGAGGGCCTTGTCCACCTGTCCATCGGCCGGGACTTCCACCTTGGAGATCAGCGTGTCTCCACACAGGTACACGCCGTTGAAAAGCTCCTTGCCGATCAGCTGTTCTGCCCGGGCCTTGAGGCCCGTCCAGCCGTCCCGCAGGGGGAACTGATCGGCAAAGTACTCCTCCACCGCCGCTGTATAGCTGCCGTCCACCAGCGCCCCCCAGGAAAACTGCGGCACCTGGGCCAGCGTCCGGTTCTCCACCTCCGAGCGGTCCCGATCCGGCAACACGATGTGCCAGAGCAGGAGTCCGCCCAGAAAGAGGCAGAAGCATACCGTGAGAAAGCGGCTGTATTGCTTTGTCATGAAATGCGCCTCCTCTCAGAACCGGAAATACAGGAAGGGATTGTAGCTGCCGTCCACCAAATAGGCAGTGCAGACCATCAGTCCCAACAGCATCAAAAGCGGCATCAGCACCCGCCGCGCCTTCTCCGGCGCCTTCTCCCAGGCATCTTTGCCAAGGGTGGTGGAGGCCAGGATCAGCACCAGGAAGGTCACGGCATAGCTGCGCAGCCGGAAGCCGTCCGCCGCGGTCCAGAGGGGCGCGCCGCCGAAGCACGCGGCCAGATACCGGCCGCACACTCTCAGATCCTCCATGGCGAAAATGCCCCAGCCCACGAACACCACCACCAGGGTATAAAAATGCTTCACCGCGTCGGGCGTCCGCTCCAGAACGCCCCGAAGCAGATACCGCTCCAGCAGGAACCAGAGGAAGAAATACATCCCCCAAAGCACAAAGTTCCAACTGGCCCCGTGCCAGAAACCGGTGCAGAACCACACCAGGAAGAGATTGCGCAGGGTCTTGGCCGTGCCGTGGCGGTTGCCGCCCAAGGGAATGTAGAGATAGTCACGGAACCAGCCGGTCAGCGACATGTGCCAGCGGCGCCAGAATTCCGACACCGAGGCGGCAAGATACGGATACCGGAAGTTCTCGTTGAACCGGAAGCCGAACATGTATCCCAAGCCGATGGCCATATCAGAATAACCGGAAAAGTCAAAATAGATCTGGAAGCCGAAGGCCAGCAGCCCCAGCCAGCCGCTCACCGCCGTCAGCGTACCCGCAGCCTGGGCCGCCAGGCACTCCTCCCACAGCGCGCCGATGGAGTTGGCCAGCAGCACCTTTTTGGCGAGGCCCACCGTGAACCGGCCCGCGCCCCGGGCGAAATCCTCCGTGGTGTTCACCCGGTGCTCCAGAGCGGCAGCCACCGTTTTATACTGGACAATGGGGCCGGCGATGAGCTGGGGGAACATGGTGACGAACGCACCGAACTTCACCATGTCCCGCTGCACCGGGGCATCCTGCCGGTAGACGTCGATGGTGTAGCTCATGGTCTGGAAGGTGAAAAAGGAGATGCCGATGGGCAGCGGGATCCCGAACTGAGGGATCTGGACCCCGGGGATCAGGGACAGATTGGCCGCCAGAAAGTCCCAGTATTTGAAAAAGCCCAGCAGCAGCAGATTGAAGATCACCGACTGGGTCACGAACCACCGGGCTTTCCGGTCGTCGGACCGGTATTTTTCCACCAGCATGCCGTGGGTGTAGTCGATGAGGATGGAGAGGAACATGATGAGGATATACACCGGCTCTCCCCAGCCGTAGAAAAACAGGCTCACCACCAGCAGCACCCAGTTCCGCCAGCGCAGCGGCACCAGGAAGTAGAGCGCCAGCGTCACCGGCAGGTATGCGAAAAGAAACGTCAGACTGCTGAAGATCACCGAAACACCCATCCTTTCCAAAAGAGAGCGGCCACGGCGATGCCGCGGCCGCTACCCCTGCTGTTCACATCAGGCAAACTGCGCATTGAACGCCTCTTCGATCTCGCTTTGATGCTCCGCCGACGCGATCATGGCCACATATGTGCCCTGCTGGATCACGCTGGCCTTGCCCCAGGCCTCCATGGATTCGGGATACCAGGCACCGCCCTCAGCCTGGGCGTCCACACGGTCCTGCAAAATGGCGGCAGCTGCCTTGGCATCCTCCTCCGTCTCGCACTGGACCAGCACGATCTCATTCACCACAGAGCTCATCAGCGGCATCTTGGCAACAAACTGCTTGGTGGCCAGGTCACTGAGCCCGGGATAATAGCTCTCCAGCATCTCGCCCTCGATGGGACTCATCAGCAGATCGCCCTCTTCACTTTGCTCAGGGTCCTCGCTCCAGTGATAGTCCTCCGCAAGACCCGCGTAAAAGCTATCCAGTGCCACGTCCGACTCCTGGGCAGAATCCTCCGCCTTGTCGGAACCGCAGCCGGCCAGCAGGCCAGTGAGCATCAGGGCCGCCAGGACCAATGTCATCCATTTCTTCATCATTCGTATCCTTTCTGATCGGTGTATTTCTGTATCATAGACGAGAAACATCCAGAAAAAGTTCCTCTCTTTTTCATCAGTATTCCCCGCCCCAGCGGATTTCTTTCCCCTTCTTGCATTTATACCCGAAGCGCGGTATGATTGCAACATCAATTCCGTAACAGTTTTCCCCTGTTTTTGTTATTTTTTAAGAAGGCGGATCATTGTCATGTATAGTTTTCGAAACGATTACAGCGAGGGCGCCCATCCCTGCGTCCTCCAGGCCCTCTCCCGGACCAACACCGCTCAGACCTGCGGCTACGGACAGGATCCATTTTGCCTGGACGCCGCAGCCCGGATCCGTGCACTCTGCCATGCACCTAAAGCCGATGTCCATTTTCTGGTGGGCGGCACCCAGACCAATCTGGTGACCATCGACGCGCTGCTGCGGCCCTGCGAGGCGGTGATCGCTGCCCACACCGGCCACGTCAACGTTCATGAGACCGGCGCCATCGAGGCCACCGGCCACAAGGTCTGTGCCGTCCCCTCTCCCGACGGGAAGGTCACCTGCGAGATGGTGGAATCCGTAGTGCGGGCCCACAGCTCTGAACACATGGTCATCCCCCGGCTGGTATACATCTCCGACACCACGGAGATCGGCACCGTCTACACCCAGGCGGAACTGGCCGCTCTGCGCCGCTGCTGTGACGCCAATGATCTGCTGCTGTATCTGGACGGTGCCCGTCTGGGCTCCGCCCTCACCATCCCCGGTGCGGATGTGACACTGCCGGACCTGGCCGCCCTTACCGACGCCTTCACCATCGGCGGCACCAAAAACGGAGCCCTCTTTGGAGAGGCGCTGATCCTCACCACGCCCTGCCCCCGTTTCCGCTGGCACATGAAGCAGCGGGGCGCGGTTCTGGCCAAGGGGCGGCTGCTGGGCGTGCAGTTCCAGGCCCTGCTGAAAGAAGGGCTCTACTTCGATCTGGCCCGCCACGCCAACGAGATGGCGCAGCAGCTGCGGCAGGGACTGGAATCTTTGGGCTGCACAATGGCCTGGGACTCCCCCTCCAACCAACAGTTCGTGATCCTTCCCGATCCCGTGATCCAGGCGCTGCAGGACGGCGGCTATGAATTTGAAACGGACCACCCGGCAGGTCCGGACCGCACCTGCATCCGGCTGGTCACCAGCTGGGCCACGCCCACCCAGGCAGTGGACACATTTTTGCAGGATCTTGCCGCCCTCCTCCCTACCCCCTGACGCGTTCAGCTCCCGTCCTCTATGGGCGGGAGCTTTTCGAATATTTGTTCGATTTCTCTTGACAGAAACATTTGTTCGAGTTATAGTAATTATCGAACAAACGTTTCTATCAGGAGGTATGTAACATGACTGGATGGACGCTCTTTTTCGTTCTGGTGGGTGCGGCTTTTCTCACCGCGCAGCTCTTCCGCTTTATCGACTTTATCGAGCGCCCCGCCAGGCCCGCGCGGCACAGAGGCCGGTAATCCCATGGACGTGCTGGAGAAGCTGACGATCCTGACCGACGCGGCCAAATATGACGCGGCCTGTACCTCCAGCGGAGGCAACCGGACAGCCAAAAAGGGGATGATCGGAAACACCTCTTCCTCTGTGGCCGGGTGCTGCCACTCCTTCTCCGCAGACGGCCGGTGCGTCACATTGCTGAAGGTCCTGATGACCAATCGCTGCATCTACGATTGCAAATACTGTGTGAACCGCCGCAGTAACGACACCCCCCGTGCTGCTTTCACGCCGGAAGAACTGGCTGACCTGACCATCGGCTTCTACCGCCGCAACTACATCGAAGGCCTCTTCCTCTCCTCCGGCGTTTTCCGCAGCCCGGATTATACCACGGAACTGATGATCCGCGCCCTGCGTCTGCTGCGGGAGGAATACCGCTTCAACGGCTACATTCATGCCAAAGCCATTCCAGGTACTGCGCCGGAGCTGGTGGAACAGTTGGGACTGCTGGCAGACCGCCTCAGTGTCAACATTGAGCTCCCTTCCGAGGCTGGTCTGCGGATTCTGGCCCCGGATAAAACCAAGGAAGCGATCCTGGCTCCCATGCGGCAGATCCGCACCCGGAACCTCCAAAGCAAGGAAGAACTGATAAAATACCGCCATGCGCCCCGCTTCGCACCGGCCGGCCAAAGCACCCAACTGATCGTTGGCGCCACATCAGACAGTGACTTCCACATCCTGCGGTTGACCCAGGCGCTTTATCAGCAGTACCGGCTCAAACGGGTGTTCTATTCCGCCTATGTCCCGGTGGTGGAACATGCCCTTCTGCCTGCCAAGACCGTCAAGCCCCCACTGCTGCGGGAGCATCGTCTTTACCAGGCGGACTGGCTGCTTCGTTTCTATGGTTTTCGGACGGAAGAACTGCTGGATGAGCATCACCCTGACTTTGACATTCGGCTGGATCCCAAATGCAGCTGGGCGGTAGCCCATCCGGAATTCTTTCCGGTGGAAGTGAACACCGCCGACTATGAAGCACTGCTGCGGGTCCCCGGCATCGGCGTGACCTCCGCCAGACGCATCCTCTCCGCCCGCCGAACTGGGAGCCTCCGCCCGGAGCAGCTGCCCCGCCTGGGCGTTGTTATGAAACGGGCGCAATATTTTCTCACAGCCTCCGGCAAACTGCCGGAGGGCTTGCGTTTCACGCAAGACGGTCTGCTCCGGCGGCTCATCGCCGCAGAGCGTCCTGCCCCGGATTTCCAGCAGCTCTCCCTTTTTGACGCCATGGCCTAAGGATGCTGACTATGACCGAAATGATTTATCTCTACGACGGCAGCTTTCAGGGTTTTTTGTGCTGCGTCTTTGACAGCTATGCGTACAAAGAAGTCCCCACCGCTATCTGCTGCGATGAGGACTCTGTTCCTGCACTCTTTGACACACGCGGCATCGTCACAGATCAAGGCCACGCGGAGCGCGTATACCGAAAGATTGTAAAGTGTTCTCCCTATGCAGCTTCTCTGCTCCAAAAATGTTTTCTCACCTGCCTTCCTCAGCGGGAAATGCGAATGTATCATCTGGTTTCAAAGCTTCTGAAACAGGGCAGCGGCTTTTTGCGGGATCCCTCCGACGAGACCCTCTATCCTGTGCTCCGGGCAGTCCGTCATCTGGAAGGAGAGGCACATCTTCTCAAAGGCTTTGTCCGGTTTTCACAGCTGGGAGATGTCCTGGGCGGAGAGATCCGGCCCAAAAACCGGGTCCTGCCCCTCCTTCGGCATCACTTCTGTGCCCGCTATGCCGGAGACCGCTTTTTCCTTTATGACCGCACCCATCGGGAAGTGCTGTTCTATACATCGGGTCAGGCGTGCATCCGGCCCCTGGACGATTTTCAGATGGCACAGCCGGATGCAACAGAAGCTCACTACCGCCTGCTCTGGAAACGATTTTATGACACCATTGCCATTCGGGAGCGGTACAATCCCCGCTGCCGACAAACCCAGATGCCCAAGCGCTATTGGTCTACCATGACGGAGTTTCAGGATGCTACCTATTTCACCCCTCAAAGCTCTTGCGCAGCCGTTCCAGACCCCGGCGCTCCAGCCGGGATATCTGCACCTGAGACACCTTCAGGATTCGGGCCGTCTGCTCCTGCGTCAATCCCTTGAAATACCGCAAAAGGATCGTCATGCGCTCCCGCTCCGGCAAACTGTCGATGGCCTCCCGCAGCGCGATGCGCTCTACCAGCCCCTCTTCCGGCGCTTCCGTCCCAAGCACACCCTCCAGGGTCAGTCCATCCCCCACTTCCTGCTGCAGGGATTCCGGTGCATCCGTGGCCAGATCGATCCGGGCGATCTCCTCCGGTGTCAATCCTGCAGCCTCAGACAACTCGGACAGAAGCGGTTCCCGGCCGAGCTGATGTCGTAAGCGCTCACGTATGCCGTAAAGTGTTTGTGCTTGCTCCCGTATACTGCGTCCCACTTTGATGGATCCATCATCCCGCAAAAAGCGTCGTATCTCACCAGCAATCTTGGGAACGGCATAGGTGGAAAAGCAGGTCCCATAGGAAAAGTCAAACCCCTGGATCGCTTTCAGAAAACCCAGGCATCCCAGCTGATAGAGGTCCTCCGGGTCCACGCCCCGTCCATAATAGCGCCGCACCACGCTCCAGATCAAGCCGTTGTTCTCTACCACTGCCCGCTCACAGGCTTCCCGGTCCCCCTCCTGTGCCGCCCGCAGCAGCTCCAGTGCCGCGCTCATCTCCCTGCATTGGCCCTGGGAGCCAGCTTCTTTTTCATGGTGACGCTGGTCCCGCGTCCTGGCACAGACCGTACCTGCAGCCGATCCATAAAGCTCTCCATAATGGTAAAGCCCATGCCGCTGCGCTCTTCACCCCCGGTAGTAAACATTGGCTCCCGGGCCTTATCTACATCCGGGATCCCACAGCCATGGTCTTTCACCGTCACCTCCAGCACGTTGCCTGGACAAATTCGGGCCTTTACCACTACTTTTCCGATGGCATCCGGATAAGCATGTACGATGGCATTGGTAACCGCTTCACTGACAGCAGTCTTGATATCCTCCAGCTCATTCATCGTGGGATCCATTTGGGCGGCAAAACATGCCACTGCTGCTCGGGCAAATCCCTCGTTGCTGCTGCGGCTGGGAAATTCCATCAGGACTTCATTTTGTGCCTTCGTTTTCATGTATGTACTCCTCCCTGTTTATCGTATCGTCACCAGACGGCCGATCCCGGCAGCATCCAGTACCCGTTTTGCCTGCGGCGGTACATTGCACACCAACAGGCTTCCGTCCAACAGCTGCATCCGCTGCTGCGCCCGCAGGATCAGGGCGATTCCGGAGCTGTCCATAAAGGTCACACCACCCAGGTCCAGCACCAACTTTTTGGGCAGCGCCGCATCAATGGCCTGCTCTACCTCCCACAGCGCATTCCTTGCGCCATGGTGATCCAATTCCCCGGAAAATTCCAGCAGCAGATTTCGATCGGCACATTTTATTTGCATTTCCATTTAATCAGCCTCTTTTGTGGTTCATTCTTTGGAAAACCGTTTTTTCCCATGTGGTGATCATACCATGTCCTTTTCCTGCTTTTTGTCAAATCTGCCCGCACATCCCGGAAAATTCCGCTGTTTCGAAAGGAAAACTCCCGTTGCCGCACTTTATGGCATCTGAATGCCGTTGTGTCCGGCGGAAATGATATAAAAAGATCCCCTGTCCATACGGACAGGGGATCTTTTTATATGGCTTCTTACTTCGCAGCCTTGGCGGCCCGGATGGCCTCCGTCAGCATCGGGGTGACCTTGAACAGGTCGCCGC
>CALWXB010000021.1 GCA_944385405.1 uncultured Oscillospiraceae bacterium
CAAATACCTTGTGGCTGGTGGGCTTTCCGCGGCGCAGGTCGTCATTGTCCATGCAGGGCAGATCGTCGTGGATCAGAGAGTAGGTGTGGAGCATCTCCACGCCGCAGCCAACGTCCACGGCCGCCTCCTCCGTGCCGCCGGCGGCCCGGCAGAACTGCATGGTCAGCACCGGACGGATCCGCTTTCCGCCGGCAAGCAGGCTGTACCGCATGGCCTCCTGCAAGCCGCCGCCGGGAAATGACCGCTCCAACCGAGCCTCCACCAAAGCGCGGGAATGATCATACTGCCGCTGGAATTCTCGCTGTTCCATATTCATGTCTCCTCTTCTGCAAAGGGCAGCTCCACCGGCGCACCGTCGGTACCCTTCATCAGCTTGACCACCTGTTGTTCCGCCTGATCCAGCTGCTTGGAACAGGCTGTTACCAGCTTCGTCCCCTCTTCAAACAGCGCCAGGGAATCCGCCAGTTGGGCGTCGCCCTTTTCCAGTGCCGCCACGATCTCCTCCAGCCGGGCCAGCTGCTGTTCAAACGTCTGCTTTTTTGCGCTCATGTGCTCGCTCCTTCCGGATCTCATTTACCGTGGCGGAAAATCCGCCCGTTCCCAGCGTGACAGACACTGTCATCCCGGGTTCCACATCCCGCCAGGTTTTCAAAATCTCTCCCTCCGGTCCCCGGGCTACGGCGTATCCCCGGCCCAGGACCTTCAGAGGACTCATGGCGTCCAACGCCGCTGCCAGTGCGGAAAATCGCTGCCGCTTCCCCGCCAGCACCGCGCCGGATAAGTCGCCCAGACGCTGCTGGACGTGCAGCAGCTCCATCCGCTTGTCCTGCACATAGGCCATCTGATCCGTCAGGACACGCTTTTCTGCCAGCGTGCTCAACCGAAGGCGCAGCGATTCCAGCACGGCGACCTGGGCCTGTCCCATGCGGATCTGCAGTTCCTGCAGGCGCCGGCGCAGCTCTGTCTGATCCGGCACGGCGATCTCTGCTGCATTGGAAGGAGTAGAGGCTCTGGCATCTGCCACAAAGTCCGAGATCGTAACGTCCGGTTCATGTCCCACAGCGGAAATCACCGGTGTCTTGCAATCATAGATGGCCCGGGCTACCCGTTCATCATTGAAGGCCCAGAGATCCTCCATGGACCCGCCGCCCCGGCCGGTGATGATGACGTCTCCGATGTGCCAGCGGTCCGCATACCGAATGGCTCCGGCGATCTCTGCCGGAGCTTCTGCACCTTGGACCCGCACCGGCAACAGGATCACCTTTGCCAGGGGATACCGGCGCCGGAGGATGCGGATCATGTCGTGCACCGCCGCACCGGCAGCGGAGGTCACCACGGCGATCCGCTCCGGAAACGCCGGCAGGGGGATTTTGTGGTCTGCATCAAAGAGGCCCTCCTGGTGGAGCTTCCGCTTGAGCTGCTCAAAGGCCACCGCAAGATCCCCTGCTCCCTCCGGGATCAGGGCACTGCAGTAGAGTTGGTATGCACCGTCCCGCGGGAAAACAGTGATCCGGCCGGAGGCAACTACCCGCATCCCGTTCTCCGGGCGGAACCGCAGACGGGCAGCAGATCCTTTGAACATGACGCACCGCAGAGATCCCTCCGGGTCCTTCAGGGTAAAATAGTGGTGTCCTGAGGGATATAGTTTATAGTTTGAGATCTCACCACGGACATGCACGGTCTGCAGCATAGGCTCATTGTCCAGCAGCAGTTTGACCAGCTGGTTGACCTCGGTGACACCAAAGATATGCTGTTCCATGGAAGCTCCTTATGTCTCCCGGGATCACCGGGTGAATGAAAAAAGCAGAGCCGGAACGGCGGTATCCCCGCCGCGCCCCGCTCTGCTGTTCTTTACTGGGGGATCTCCTGGCGCACGAAGCTGCCCAGAATACCGTTCATGAACTTCACCGTCTCCGGTGTCTCATATTTCTTGGCGATCTCAACGGCCTCATTGATGGCAACACCGTTGGGAATATCCGGCATATACAAAATCTCATACATGGCGACCCGCATAATAGCTGAGGCTACCAGTGGGATACGAGCAAAGCTCCAGCCCTTGGCATATTTGGAAATATATCCATCCAGCTCAGCTGCATGGGCGCTGACGCCCCGAACCAGACGCCGGATATACTCCGCCTGCTTGGCGTTGGGCGTTTCACTGTAAAGAGGATCCTCCTCTGCCAAAGCGGCAAAGGTCTCCGCGGTGAGCCGCTGGTCCAGCAGCTCGTCAATGGATTTATCCGTAAAGCTCAGCTCATAGGAAAGGTGAATGGCGATCTCCCGCGCGGTGTTCCGTACCATAAATCAATTACGTCCTTTTCTCTCTCGTTCACACGTCCGGCATCAGGCCAGCGTCACACCGCCCACATGGATATTGACCGCTTCCACAGCACATCCGGTCATAGCCTCCACGGCGGAAGCAACGGCCTTCTGGGCGTTTTCTGCCACCTCGGGGATGGGGGTCCCATACTGGACCGTAAGATAAAGGTCCAGCCGCAGTGCCGCTCCGGTCATATCGATCTTGACGCCTCTGGCGCCCTTCTGGGCGTTTTTCCGGTTGTTCACCAGGTCCGTTACGCTGTTGCCCAGATTGGTCATCATGCCGGAGACACCCTCCACTTCCCGGACGGCACCTACGGCGATGGCCGCGATGACCTCTTCGGAAATGTTGATGGAACCGTTCTCCTCGGGCAGAGTCATGTATTCCTTGCTGTCAGCCATGATACAAATCTCCTTACGTCTGGAATCCTTGGTAAACGCGATATATTGTAAGTATTGTACCATGATGCAGCTGAAATTACAACAGCTAATTTGCCGCCATGATCTTCACGCCGCTGGCGGAAAGCCCGGTCTCCGAAACCGCGATATCGGTGATCTTGGCCACGTCTTCTCCGGTCAGCTCCCCGCTTTCCGTGGATACCACGATGCTGATGCCGTCCTCTCCCATGAAGGCCACGCAGTCTACATACCCTTTGGCGGTCACCAGATTTTCGATCTGCGCTTCCTTAAGTGTGTAGGATGCCAGCACCTGGATGCCTTCAGATGCCTCATTGGCCACAGTTTGGTCGGCATTTTCCTGTTCTGCCGCCTCCTGCAGCAGGGAGATGGCACTGTCGCGGGCCTGCTGGCGTGTGAGCCGCGCGGAGGCAAAGTAATCCGAGCCTGTGTAGACGGCCTCCTCATCCAAGGAAGTCTCGTCCGTTTCCTGCCCGGAAACCAGCGCGGCTTCTCCCAGGATCTTGGTCCCGGTTTCCTGGCTGTCCGTCCCAGCCTCCGCCGCCTGTTCTCCGGTAAATTTCCAATTCAGCGCCACTGCCGCGCAAACCAGCACTGCCATGACGGCTACCGTTGCGTTGCGCTTCCACCTAGCCTGCATAGTCCCTTTCCTCCTCCATATGATCACTGCCATTTTGCCACTGCGATGCGGTCCGCCGAGAGCCCCGTCAGAGATGATACCGCCTCCGTCACCGCCAGCCGTACGTCTGCCCTGTCCCCGCCCTGACACACTACCAATGCTCCGCGATAAGATGGGTACCGTGTCTGAGTTACCACCGCCAGGGTGTCGCCGCCGCTGTCCTCCATCACGGCCTCGGTACTTTGCGAGTAGTGCGCTGAATCTGCCGGGCTGCCGCTCACCTCCATATTCCGGGCCAGCCGCCGCTCGCCATCGGTATCCTCCGTCAGCATCACCCGGACCTCGCCCACTCCGCTGATCTTCCCCAGGATCTCCTCCATCTCCGCCTGAATGTTCCGCGCTTCTTCCGGGATAACCTTCTCCTTCGTATCGCCGCCGCCACTCGGCCAGAGCAGCAGCCCGGCGCCGATCAGCACCACCAGAACCGCGTATTTGTATTTTTCCCATTGTTTTCGCACTCCTTCAGCTTTTATCCAGTCCCTCATGCCAAACCTGCCTCTCCGCCGGGATGGCCAGTTCCGATGCGATCCATTCCGACAGTGCCTGTGAATACGGCCCGGTCAGCTGCACTGACCAAGGCAGCGGAACGTTGTCCTCACCAGGCACAGTTTCCACCTGCACCGTCACCGATACGCCCAGCCTGACCGCTTCTTCCGATATATATGATGCTGTCTGCTCTGCTATGAGCGTTTGCAAAGCTGCTGCCTCCTCCTGCGCAAATTCCGCTTCTCGTTGCTGGATCTGGCTGCGGTATGCATTTAGGTCCAGTTCCAACTGCACCGGCACAGCGCTCAACAGCGGCCGCAGCAGCGCTGCAAGAAGCAGCAGTCCTCCCACAAAGGAGGCGATCTGCCGCAGAGGCCCCTTTGGTATGAGCATCTGTACCACAGATAACAGCAGCGTCACCACCACCAGACCGATGAGCCATTCTCGTACCGACGCCATCATGGGATCACCGCCGCCACAGAAGAGAGCACCGACACCAGCAGCACGATGGCGCAGCTTCCGGTCATCCCCAGTACCAGGCCGAATGCGCCGCCCAACCCGTCAATGAGTTTGCTGAGCATGGGGACACCCAGCAGCGAGGCCAGGAAAGCCGTGAGCTTATAGAGAAGGTATTGTACGCCAAGTTGTAAAAAAGGATATGCACAGGCCGCCAGGATCGCCAGAGTCCCGAAAACACCCACTGTGTTTTTCAGCATTCCCGCTCCCGCCAGAACCGTATCCGCCGCCTCTGCAATGATCCCGCCCACCACAGGGACCACGCCTGAAATGGCTGCTTTCGTCATCTTCACAGTCGCGGCGTCCGTGGCGCCGGTAATGATCCGGGCCACAGACAAATAGGCTGTGAAGGCCACCAGAGATGCCGTCAACAGCCAGGTGACCACTTTTTTCAGTGCTTCCGCCAGAGCTGCCAGTCGGTTTTCCGGCAGGGCTGCCGATGCAGCCAGCAGTCCGATGTAAAGGTAGACCAGCGGCAGTAATACCCCATTGATGAGGCCCATCAGCAAGTCTGCCAGAAAAACAGCGGTGACCTGCTGGAAAGTGGCAGTGGTGACAGCGCCGGAGGCCGCCGTGGCTGCCGCCAATGTCGGCAGAAGAAATTTTGAAAAATCGGAGAGTTCCTGGATCGTTCGGGCCCCCAGACCCATCAATGTATCCAAGCTTCCGGCACTGACCAGCGTCACCGACAGTACTCCGGCCATGGATACCAACGGAACTGCCTGACGGCCGCCCATACCATGAAACGCCCCCTCGGCGGCGCCGCAGAGCACTGCCACCAGCAGCACTGCCGCCGCGCCCCGGATCCGCTGACGCACCACATCTCCAGCGAGGCCGCTCACCTGTTCCACCAGAGAGACCGTGCCTTCCGAGAAATCCGTCTCCTCATCCAGAAGGTCCTGGGCCGCTTCGGGCAGAGCATCCCGGAGGTCCTCCGGAATCTCCGCGGCCTGCGCTTGTCCCACCAGCGCCAGCACCAGGATGGTACAGCAAATGAGATACTTCATTCCATCAACTCCAACAGCATGGACAGCACAGACCGCAGCAGCGGAAGAGCTGTCAGCAGTGCGCAGACAGTGCCTGCTGTTTCCACCACGGAAGCCAAAGCCTGTTCCCCTGCGTCCCGGCAAAGTCCGGATCCTATCCGTACCACCAGTGTGATGGCCAGAATTTTATAAAGGGGAGCAAACAGCGTCTCAGGAAGCCCACTGCGCTGAGCCAGCTCTGTAAAAAATGCTGTCAGCTCACCGAGACTCTCCAGCAGCATCAGCAGTACCAACACGGCAGCGGCAAGGGAGAGCAGCAGTGCGCTTTCCGGACTCCCTCTCCGGATCGTCAGTGCCAGCAGTGCTCCTACCACACACAGGGCCGTCACCTGAAATACCTGCTCCATGATCAAAATCGAAACAATGTTTTAATAAGGTTAAAAAGATCGCTGATTTCCTGCACCATCATCATCAGCACCACCACCAAGCCGGCCAACGTGGTCATCATGGCCTGTTCTTCCCGGCCGGAGCGTACCAGCAGCTGGTTCAGTACCGCCACCAGGATCCCGATGGCGGCGATCTTAAAAATCAAATCCACATCCATAACGTATCCCTCAAATCAGTAAAATCACCAGCAGCAAAGCGGCAGAGAGGCTCAGTGCGGTGGTACGCTTTTCCTCTGCCAACCGACCTTCCTCCAGCTCGTCCCGGCTTTTCGAAAGTGCACGTGACGCCAGTTCCGCAGCACCGCAGAGCTGTGCCGCATCGCCTCGCAGATCATCCCCGAGTTCCTCCAATGCGGCGCGGTCCCGCTCTGAAAGAGGCAATGCTCCGGACAAATGCCGCCAAACCTCGGAAAGGTCCTCCCCGTGTTCCGCCCGTACTGCAGCTTCCTTGAAAAACGTTCCGGCTTCCGGACCGCAGGTTCCACTCAGGGACTGCATCAGCTCCGGCAAAGGACGCCGCAGTGTGCGGATCTCGTCACTCATACGCCGCAGAGATGAGGCTAGGTCTGCCAGAGTATGGAGGCGCCGCCGGTATTCCATCAGGCGGATCTGCCGGATTAAGATTCCGCCTGCCAGGATCAGCAGGCTTCCCATCAGCTTGATCACGGCAATTCCTCCAAATGGATGCTCCTGCCCTCTGCTGTCCTCTGGATACATACCGCAAGACGGAATACCCGCTCTGCCAGCAGAGCGCGGTAAAGGGGCTTTTCCTGCAGTTCCGCCACGCTGCCGGCATGGATGGTGGCCAGCAGCCGCACACCGCAGCCAGCGGCCATTACCGCTGCCTGCAGGTCCTGCTGCAGGGTGATCTCGTCCACCGCGATGATCTGCGGATTCATGGCTCGCAGCACCATGGGGATCCCGGTTGCCTTGGGACAGCCGTCCAATACATCGGTGTGACGGCCTACATCCATCTGCGGGCGGCCACGAAAGCATACGGCCACCTCTCCGCGCTCGTCGATCAAAGAGATCCGCCTGGGGCCATATCCCTCCACTCCATCAGAGAGACGACGCACCAGGTCCCGCAGCAGCGTGGTCTTACCGCCTCCGGGCGGCGACAAGATCAGCGTGCTGGCTACCTCTCCCTCCAAAAACAGCCGCTCTGCCACTTGTTCCGCTGCCTGCCGGTGTTCCCGGCTGATACGGATCACGGCGGAAGAGAACTGTTTGAGACCCGTATTATATCCGTCCTTCATGACGGCCGTACCGCAGAAACCTACCCGAAATCCGCCCCGTACCGGGACGAATCCATCCCGTAATGTCTCCGCTGCTGCATATCGGGAAAACTCGGTCGCCAAATCGCACAAAGTTTCCAGTTCCTCCGGCTCTACTGTTCCATCTAATTCTGTCTCTCCCTCCGGCAGCAGCACGGTCAGCGGCCGCCCGGCCCGCAGTCGGATTTCCTCTGCCTTGGCCTGCAACGTATCCGGCAGCTCCAGAGCCAGCTTCCGCAGCCGCACCGGAAGAACGGCAGCAGCCTGCTGATAACGCTGTATACAAAGACTTCTTTGCAAGGGTCATCCCCCTTTCCTTTGTTAGTCCACCCTATGACGGCTCGTCCGGAAGTATGCCTGCAAATCCCGCTCACCCTTTCCGCACCCCCCTCCCACCTGTGCATAGACTGGATTGAAAGACCTGTTCTTTCATCCAGCTACTTAACTAGGAGGTATTCATCATGCCTGACAAGATCATGCCTGGTCCCGTCTCGGACTGTGGAAACGTCCGGGAGGCGGTATGCATTCATACCCGAAAAATCTACGACTCCTGCCGTGATAAGGATTGCATCGAGGATCTGCGCTTCTATCCGAAGCTGCAGTATGTGGACACCATCAACCGGGCCCTCTCCGTCAAAGGCGGCACTGCAAAGCTACTGTACGTCTATGTAGATGTGGAGCCCGTCAGCTTCAACCGAGGCTTCTACACCGTCGACATGCGCTTTTTCTATGCCGTTACCCTGCAGGCCTATCTCAGCTGCCCTGCTCCGGTGACCGTGGAAGGCCTGTGTGTCTTTGACAAGCGGGCCATTCTCTTCGGCAGCGAAGGCAACGCCAAGATCTTCTCCTCCGAACTGCGGACCGGAGAGCCTGATATCCAGATGCTCAAGCGGGCCAATGCCCCCATCGCCGTGGTAGAGGCGGTGGATCCCATCGTGCTGGACGCCCGCATCCTGGACTGCTGCGGCAAGCGGGAGTGTGACTGCGATCTGTGCGAGGTGCCGTCCTTCGTCAACGGCTGCTTTGGCGGAGAGCTCTCCAGCGGCGATGACAGCCGCCGGATCTATGTGACGCTGGGGCAGTTCTCCATCGTGCGTCTGGAGCGAGATTCCCAGCTGCTGGTGCCGGTGTACGACTACTGCATGCCCGACAAGGAATGCTCCTGCGGCAGCGGCAGTGAGGATCCCTGCTGTGTGTTCCGCAACATCGCATTCCCGGTGGGCGAGTTTTTCCCGCCCAATACTGTCTGCATGCCGGAAAACTACCAGGAGGCCAAGTGCTGCTGCAAATGATACAAAAAAGCCGCCCCAATGGGGCGGCTTTTCGCCGTGATTTAAGAAATACTGACGGAACCGCTGGAGGAAGAGATGATGCATACATAGGTCTTGCCCTGTCCCAACGTCAAAGGCGTACCGTTCTCCAGGGTATAGACGAACGGACTGTTCCGGTCCGCCTTGCTCCACTGGATGGGAACGGACTTGCCGCCGCAGAAGAATGTGCCGTCTCCGGTCCCGGTGAGCCGGACGTTCAGCCGTCCCGCTGTATCGCCGGAAATGACGGAGATGCTGGTCTTCAGGACCAGCACATTGGTGGCACTCACCTGCTCCCCGGTCTCGCCGTCAATGTGATCCGACCCATACTGTCCGGCCAGATACAACCCGGAAGAAGCATCATAGTCAAAGGTACCGGTCTTGTAGTTTGAGAATTTTACAGAAATGTGTTCTGCAGCAGTGCCTCCGGCAGGGGTCCCATTTTCTGAGAAGGTCTGCGGAGAAGAATCGCCTTCCTCGTGCTGGAGCCGGAAATGGTCCTGGGCCAGATACTCCAAGATGGCCTCTCCGGAGGTCAGAAGGCTGTGCTCATAGCCAATGGTCTTGCGTCGGTCTGGATCCCGCCAGAAGATCTTGGCATCGGATCCGCCGTTGACACCGTCCATGTTGTCCACGCCCCAGGCGGGGATCTTCTGGTAGGCATCCGGACTGCCGCCGGCGTGGACCAGCAGGGCATCATGGCCAAGAGCCAGTTCCAGATAATAGGTGCGGGTGGAGCGGATGCTGCCCAGATTCCCCACGTCCTCCAGCGACTGATAGAGCGCCAGCATCCGGGTGATCCCGCCCTCCGCCGCCACCTCGTAGATCAGGTCGGCCTGGGAAATGCCCAGCTGCGGCTGGGCCGCCTTGATATTGTTGAACATCACCGCCACCGGCCGGTCGTTTTCAAACTCTGGCTCCATAGGCAGTCCGGTCAGCGGATTCGTACCGGCTGGAACATAGACCTCGGGTTCCGGCTCCGGTTCAGGTTCCGGCTGTACCACAGGCTCCGGCTCCGGTTCGGGTTCCGGAGCCTCTTCCTTCCCGCATCCCGCAAAAGCCAGTACCAACAGGGCCGCCAGCAGCGCAGCCAGTATCCGCTTCCTCATTCCCTCGCCGCCTTTCGGTTAGTCTTGCCTCTATGATACCGCCGCAGGGGCGGCAGCGTCAAGGCAAAATCCGGCAGCGTTTGACATGGGCTACATCTGCCGCTGGTAGCGGACCATCAGAGCTGCTTCCAGGATGCTCTTGGCCAGGAACACACCTACCGCCGCCAGCGTCACCCACAGCGGCGCCCCCAGACCGATGGAGACCCACGCCGCCACCATCACAGCCCATTGCAGCACCTCCCCGGATACCGCCTGGGCCCGGCGGCGGATGGCCACGTTGCGCTCGTCGTTGGCTTCCACCGCTGCCTGGCGCATCCGCGCCGGGTCCTTCTCTTCCCAGCGCCGCATCCGCCACTGGCAAAATCCGAATGCAAACAGCCCCGAGCCGGTCCCCATCAGCATCCCGCCCACGGGATCGGAGATCCGCCCCTCCAGGAGCAGGCTCAGCAGCGCCAGTACTGCGCCCATCACACCCAGCGCCAGATACCCCTTCGTCCTTCTTCTCATGACTGCCCCTCCTCGTACAAAAAGATCTCCTCGATGGTCATCCCGAAATACCGGGCAATCTTGAACGCCAGCAGGATGGACGGATTGTACCGTCCGTTTTCCAGAGAGCCGATGGTCTGGCGGGAGACCTCCAGCGCCTCTGCCAGTTCTTCCTGCCGGATCCCACGGGCCTTGCGCAGCTCCTCCAGCCGGTTTTTCAATCCATCACCCCCATTTGCAGGATCCGAAATGGAAAGTTTCCTTTCCGTAATTTCAACATAGCACACTGCTGCACAAATGTCAAGCTAGCTTTCCATTTTATTTAGGACTATACAAACGGCATGAAATTGGGGTATACTGGTATCAAATTATAGAGACGTGCCAAAGGAGGTCATATTATGGCGGGACGTGGGTTTATCCATGATAAGCTGGAGATCAAATTCCTGATCCTGTACATCGCTGCGCGGGTCATCGAGCCGATCCCCTTCGATACAGTGCTGGATCTTACCATGTGTGATGACGCCATCGACTATTTTGACTTTTCAGAGTGTCTCAGCGACCTGGTCAAAACCCAGCATCTGACGCTCTCGGAGGATGGCCTGTACGCCATTACTGACAAAGGCCTGCGCAACAGTCAGATCTGCGAAAGCAGCCTCCCCTATTCCGTGCGGCTGCGCTGCGACAAGAATATCGCCATCTGGAACCGGAAGCTGCGCCGGAAGAGCCAGGTGCGGGCCGCCTGGGACCAGCGGTCCAACGGTACCTATACAGTCCGGTTAAATCTGGATGACGACATGGGCAGCGTGATGGATCTGCGGCTGATGGTGGTTCGGGAGGACATGGCAAAGGTCCTGGCAGAGCGGTTCCAAAAGGATCCGGAAAAGCTTTACAGCAAAATCATGGATCTGCTGCTCTCCGACGAAGAATAAAAAAGCTTCGAAGCCTTAGGCTTCGAAGCTTTTTCTATTTTACCACCACATTTTCGGGACCAAGTGTCTCTTTGGCTTCCTCTACCAGAGCCCGGTGGAGCAAAACGGAACTCCCGTAGACCTTTCGGGTATCTGCCATTACCATCTTGACCGGTGTTGTGCCGGGAAACATATTGAATACCAACTTCATATGTCGAATGGTGGGATCCTTCAGGGAGGGGAACTTCAAGTAGAGGGTATTCCCAGGCAGAAGCTTTTCTGCGTGAGGCGGAGGCGGCGGAGGGGGAGCCCCCTCCATGGCCCCCAGAGGATAGGCAGAATCACACAGGATCTGCGGGGCCTTCTCATCCCGGACAGACAGCCGCCCCTGCACCACAATGGCTTGATTCTCCCGGAGATATGGCCCGCAGGTATCCAGTACCCTGGAAAAGCATAAAAGCTCAATGGAAGCCGTGTCGTCTTCCACCACCACATAGGCCATGAGACTGTTGTTGCGGGTGGTCTTGGTCTTGCTGGAGGTCACCACGCCGCAGACCGAGATCCTCTGGTCATCCGAAAACCGGACGGGACCGCCCTCCTGGGCAAAATCCGCCAGGATCGAGGCAATCGTAGGCGTATTGAACCTGCGGATCTCCTCCCGATAGGCGTCCATGGGATGTCCCGAGAGATAAAGTCCGGTGGTCTCTTTCTCCATGGTCATGAGCTCCTGCGGAGAAAACTCTGGAATATTTGGCAACGGAATTTCCTTTACATGCGCTGGTTCTCCATAACCGGCAGCGGACATGGAGAAAAAATCCATTTGTCCCACCAGATTTTTGCGCTGCTGGTCTGCCACGGAATCCATGACTTTTTCATAGACCTGAATGAGTTGGGAACGACGGGCTCCCAGAGAGTCGAACGCACCGGAGCGAATCAGGTTCTCGACTGCCCGCTTATTCATATCACTGCCGCTCATGCGCTGGCAGAAATCTGTCAGTGAGGTGAAGGGCTTTCCCTCTCGCTCACGCATCACAGCCTGGATGAACCCGCGGCCAATGTTCTTGATCGCCACCAGTCCGAAGCGGATGCCCCCCTCCTCCACCGTGAAGGTATCGGCGGAACGGTTGATGTCCGGCGGCAGCAGGGCGATCCCGCAGTCCTTGCATTCGTTGATATAGCCTGCCACCTTATCAGAGTTATCCAATACACTGGTGAGAAGGGCTGCCATGTATTCCCGGGGAAAATGACACTTGAAATAAGCCGTCTGATAGGCCACCACTGCATAGCTGACAGCATGGGCCTTATTGAAGGCGTAGTTTGCAAAATCGTAGATCTCCTGATAAATGGCTTCCGCTACATCCTCAGGGATCCCTCTGGCCACACAACCTGTAATGCCTCTTTCCTTGTCACCGTGGATAAAGGTATCCTTCTCCTTTTGGATCTGAGCAGCCTTCTTTTTGGAGATGGCACGGCGCACCATATCCGCCTGTCCAAGGGAATACCCTCCCAGCTGCTGGAAGATCTGGATCACCTGCTCCTGATAGACGATACAGCCGTAGGTGTTGGAGAGGATGGGTTCCAGAGACGGATGGCGATAGCGGATGAGGTTGGGATTATGCTTGCAGGAGATGAACCGCGGGATGGATTCCATGGGACCGGGCCGGTAGAGCGCGATGATGGCGGTGATGTCCTCGATGTTCTGAGGCTTGAGTCCCACGCACACACCGGTCATGCCGGTGGATTCCATCTGGAATACCCCGGAGGTCTGGCCCCGGGAGAGCATCTCAAAGGTGGCCTTGTCATCTTCCGGGATGTCCGACAAGCGAAAATCCGGCTGCTGGACCTGGAGCATCTTCACCGCGTCATCCAGGACTGTCAGATTCCGCAGGCCCAGGAAGTCCATTTTCAATAGGCCAAGCTCTTCCAAAGTGGTCATGACGTACTGACAGACCACGGCATCGTCGTTTTTGGCCAGAGGTACATATTCGTATACGGGCCGGCGGGTGATGACCACACCGGCGGCGTGTGTAGAGGCATGCCGGGGCATGCCCTCCAATGCCTTGGCAGTGTCGATGAGGAGCCGCACCCGCTCGTCTGCTTCATACCGCTCCCGCAGAGGCTTGCTCAGCCGCAGCGCCTCGTCCAGCGTGATATGCAGCGCCCCAGGGCCGCCCGGGACCTGCTTGGCGATCTGGTCCACCTCGGCATAGGGGATGTTCATCACCCGCCCCACGTCCCGGATGGCGCCCCGGGCGGCCATGGTACCGAAGGTCACGATCTGGGCCACGTGGTCATCACCGTATTTGCGCCGGACATAGTCCACCACCTCGCCCCGGCGTGTGTCCCCGAAGTCCATATCAATATCCGGCATGCTGACCCGCTCCGGATTCAGAAACCGCTCAAAATAGAGGCTGTACTGCACAGGGTCGATGTCCGTGATGTGCAGGCAGTAGCTCACCATGCTGCCTGCAGCACTGCCGCGGCCGGGGCCCACCGGGATCCCGGCTTCCTTGGCGTAACGGACGAAGTCCGAAACGATGAGAAAATAGTCCGTAAAGCCCATTTTCTCGATCATATCCTGCTCATATGCCAGCTGTGCCCGATGGGAATCGTCCTCTCCGTACCGCTCCCGATAGCCCTGATCACAGAGCTCCTTCAGGTAGGAAAAGCTGTCGTAGCCGGGAGGCAGTTGGAATTCCGGCAGATGATAGGTGCCGAAGGTAAACTCCAGGTTGCACATCTGTTCGATCTTTTCCGTATTCTCCAGTGCGCCCTCGTAGTCCTGGAAAAGGGCCTGCATCTCCTGCTCGCTGCGCAGATAGAAGTTCCGGGGCTCATAGCGCATCCGGTTCTCGTCATCCAATGTCTTGCCGGTCTGGATGCACAAAAGCACGTCATGGGCCTCGGCGTCCTCCTGACGCAGATAGTGGGCGTCGTTGGTGCAGACCATGGGCAGTCCCGTCTCCTGATGAATGCGCAGGATCCCCCGGTTCACCGTCTGCTGGTCCCGGATGCCATGGTCCTGCAACTCCAGATAAAAGCGGTCCGGACCAAAGATCTCCGAGAGCTCCAGAGCATAATCCCGGGCGTTTTCGTACTCCCCGTTGCGCAGCATCCGGGGGATCTCCCCTGCCAGGCACGCCGACAGGGCGATGAGTCCCTTGCTGTGACTGCGCAGCAGCTCCAGATCCACCCGGGGCTTGACGTAGAACCCCTCGGTCCAGGCCATGGACACCATATAGGAGAGGTTCCGGTATCCCTCCTCGTTTTCGCACAACAGCACCAGATGCCGGTTCTCCGCGTCAAATTCGTGGATCTTGTCGAAGCGGCTGCGGCCCTTGGGAGCCACATACACCTCGCAGCCGATGATGGGATGGATGCCCTCTGCTTTGCAGGCACGGTAAAAGTCGATGGCGCCGTACATGACGCCGTGGTCAGTAATGGCGCAGGCCGTCTGCCCCATTGCCTTCACCACACCCGGCAGATCCCGGATGCGGCAGGCGCCGTCCAGGAGGCTGTATTCCGTATGAACATGCAGATGGACAAAGGACATGGATACCCTCCCTTACGTGTGCTTTGGCGTTACTGCGCCGCTTCCTCCCGCTCCCGCAGGATCTCTTCCACCAGCTCCACAGCAGTGACGATCATGATGTCGCAGTGGCCCGTGAGACCCATCCGCTGGGCAGCGGGCATAGAGCCGTCTGCCGCACAGTCGGTGATCTTCATGAGATCATGGCAGCGCAGCGCATGAAAGCGCTCCAGAAAACGGGACTGCAGCACCTTGCCGTAGGTCAGGGTGCGTTTCTTGCTGGCCACAGGATCTGCCGGATCCACCGGAGTCAGCATTCCCAGCGTCATCACCGCACCGGTGATGGCGCCGCACAGCTCTCCGGTCCCGGCGCCGCCGCCGAAGCCGCCGCCGATGTCAAAGCTGGCCTGCTCACTGAGGCCAGTGAGATCGGAAAAGGCCGCCAGCACACTCTGGCAGCAGTTGAAGCCCTTATGATGGTAGGCACTGGCCTGTTCATAACGATCCATAGTTTTCATGCATCTCCTTTTGTATGTGTTCCGGCCAGCTCCAGCAGCCGCCGCAGGCGGTGGTTCAGGCAGGATTTCGTTACCGGCGGGTCAAACTGCTCCGCCAGTTCGCTGAGGGTCAGCTCGGGATTTCCAAGCCGCAGCGATGCCGTCTCCCGGAGCTTTTCCGGCAGTGTCTCCAGTACGCCTGCTTCCTGAAGGAGCCGGATGGCCTCCAGCTGTTCCTGTGCCGCCAGCACCGCCTTGTCCAGGTTGGCGCTGTCGCAGTTGAGGCGGCGGTTAACGCTGTTGCGCAGATCTTTTTCCATTTTGGCGGTCATGACATTCATAGCCGCCACAGGCGCACCGATGAGGGTGAGAAAATCCTCGATCTGGTCGCTTTGCTTGAAATATGTGACAAAGCTGCCGTTGCGGGTCACACTTTTGGGTGGATAACCGCTTTCCCGAAGCAGTACTCCCAGTTCCCGGCTGACCTGCAGATGGGAGGTGGTCAGCTCCAGATGATAGCGCTTCAGGGGATCCGTGATACTTCCGCCGGCAAAAAAGATGCCCCGAAGGAAAGCGGCGCGGCAGCAGGCATCCTCCAGCAGGGCAAAATTGATGTGCAGCACCAGATTCTGCCGGGGATCATACCCCAGAAGGTTCACGATGTGATCCATCTTCCGCCGCTCCGTCATCTGGAACACCTGCTTGCCCGGCTGGTCCGGCTCCGGCTGCCGGTCGAACCGGAGGCCGAAGGCCCGATGGAAGAGCTTTGGCAGCCGGGCGGAAAAGTTCGGGTTCTCCGTGACGATCCGGACCTCTGTGGAACTGAAGGTATTGCAGTAGAGCAAAATGCCATAGGCCTCCGCCCGGGCGCAGCACAGCTTCTGCACCGGCAGACGGCAAAGCTCGTTTTTCGTCTCGTAGGAAAAGGACATCGGCGGCTCCTTTCAGGTTTTGCGTGGAAGCGGCCCCTTTACCGATGCCGTTCCACCCGGTAGGTGTCGCCGTTTTCGCCGGCGATGCGGACACTGCGCTCCGCGTGGAGCAGGATCAGTTCCCGGGCCAGATGCCCGGGATCGTGGCGGACATAACCGTTGTCCACCGTGGCCACCGGGCGGCTGATGACCTCCACACCCAGCTGTGCGCAAAGCTCCGGATCGGCATACAGCGGCTCCGCGCCTTCTTCTGCGTACCGGGCAGCGACGCCTTTGGGAATGGGGGAGGAATTGCAAAGGCACAATTCAAAAAGGCCGCGGACAGAGTGGTGGAACAGCGCAGAGATATGATCCGATACCGTATAGCCCTCCGTCTCCCCTTCCTGGGTCATGACATTGCATACATAGACCTTCAGGCCGCGGCACTCCTGGATAGCCTCCACAATGCCGTCCACCAGCAGATTGGGAATGATGCTGGTATAGAGGCTACCCGGTCCCAGCACCACCATATCCGCATCCCGGATGGCGGCCACAGCCTCCGGCAGGGCTTTGGGGTTCTCCGGGATCAGATGTACCCGGCGGATGCGGCAGTCCTCCTGCTTCTTGCAATAGAAGATTTTGGACTCACCCACCACCGTGGCACCGTTTTCAAATTCTGCCTCCAGCTGCACATCCGCCGTCGTCACCGGCAGTACCCGTCCGGTGAGGGCCAGGACCTGGCTCATACGGCTCACCGCAACGTCAAAGGATGGAGAGATCCCGTTGAGGGCCGCCAGAAAGAGATTGCCGAAGCTCTGTCCGGCCAGGGAGCCGTCTGTGAAGCGGTAGTGCATCAGCTCGCTCATCAGCGGCTCCGTATTGGCCAGAGCTTCCATGCAGTTGCGGATGTCTCCCGGCGGAGGCATCCCCAGGTCCTGGCGCAGCATGCCGCTGCCGCCGCCGTCGTCCGCCACCGTCACAACGGCGGAGATATTCTCTGTGTACTGCTTCAGGCCGCGAAGCATATTGGAAAGGCCGTGCCCGCCGCCGATGACGGCGATGTGCGGACCATTGGCCTTTGGAAAGCGATAGGATGCGCGTTTTGTCATGGTCGTCACCTCATCCGCCCCGGGTCATGTCCCGGTGGTTTTCCGAGGTGGGATAGCCCAGGCCCCGGATGAATTCCGCCAACGCGTGGGTCAGCGCCACGGAGCGGTGATGTCCGCCGGTACAGCCCACGGCGATGACCAGCACCGCCTTCCCCTCCGCCGCATACAGCGGCAGCGTGAAGGCGAGCAGGTCCTCCAGCTTGGCCAGGAAATCCCGGGTCTGCTGGAAGCTGAATACGTAGTCGGAGACGGCGCTGTCCAACCCCGTCAGATTGCGCAGCTGTTCCACATAAAAGGGATTGGGCAAAAACCGTACGTCCAGTACCAGGTCCGCCTCCATGGGCAGCCCGTGCTTGAAGCCGAAAGATGTGAGGCTCACGGACATCCCCACCTTTTCCCCCGCCTTGCCAAACAGGCGCAGCAGTTCGCCCCGCAGCTGGGCGGTGGAGGTCCTGGAGGTGCCGGTCCCATAGTCCGCCCGCTCACGGACGGGCTGCATCAGCTCCCGCTCCCGCAGCACTGCTTGCTCCAGAGAGTCTGTCTGCTCCCGCAGGGGATGCAGACGGCGGGTCTCCTTATACCGCTTGATGATGGTCTCCGGAGAAGCCTCTAAAAACAGCATCCGGCAGGAACTCTCCATGGTTTTGAGTTTATCCAGCACGCCGAACAGCTCCGTGAAGGAGTTGGCGGTGCGCACGTCGTACACCAGAGCTACTCGGTCGTAACGCCCGTTTCCCCCGGCACAGAATTCTGCAAATTTTAGGATCATGGCGGCGGGCATATTGTCCACGATGTAAAAGCCCATATCCTCCAAAAAAGATGCAGCCTTGCTCTTTCCGCCGCCGGAAAGGCCGGAAATGATGAGAATCTCCAAACAAACACCTCCATATCCCGCCCCACCCGGGGCCAGGAGATCTGCTTTAATCCCGGATGATCTTCACTTCCGGCTCCAGATGCACGCCGGTCCGCTCCAGCACCCGGGCCTGGACCTCACCGATCAGGGCCGTCACATCGGCGCAGGTAGCCCCACCCCGGTTGATGACGAAGCCAGCATGCTTTTCGCTGACCTGAGCGCCGCCCACCGTGAGGCCCTTCAATCCGCACTGGTCGATGAGGGTCCCGGCAAAGTATCCTGCCGGGCGCTTGAAGGTGCTGCCCGCACTGGGCCACTCCAACGGCTGGCTGGCCTTGCGCCGCTGCATGAGCTCCCGCATCCGCTCCCGGATGGTCTCTTCCCTGCCGGGTGACAGCTGGAACTCTGCACTGAGCACCACTGCATCAGGGCGGTCCGTCAGAAGGCTGTGGCGGTATCCGAAAGCCATTTCTTCGCCGGAGAGGACCCGGACTCCCTCCTCCGGAAACAGCACTGTTGCCCGGGAGACCACCTGCTTCATCTCTCCGTCATAGGCTCCGGCATTCATGCAGATGCCGCCGCCCACTGTACCGGGGATCCCGTGGGCAAACTCCAGCCCTGCGAGTCCTGCTCTGCAGGCAAAGTCCGCCAGGCGCGCCAGCGTCACGCCTGCCTCGGCTACAACCGTGTACGGCTCCTGCCCCATCTCCAGGCGATTCATCCCGCTGGTCTCGATCACCAGCCGGTCCAGTCCCTCGTCCGCCACCAGAAGATTGGTGCCGTTGCCAACCACTAGCGGTCTTGCGCCGCACTCCAGAGCGAAGGAGTGGAGCAGCACCAGCTGCTCCCCCCGCTCCGGAAACGCCATGCGCCGGGCCCCGCCGCCGATGCGGAAAGAGGTATGGCGGCTCATGGGTTCCTCGCACGCCACGCTCAGATCCGGCAGATATTTCGCGATCATTTCATCCAGCTTCGCAAACCAGTCCATGCATGGACCTCCTGAAATTCAAATTGCGCGGTCCAGCAGTGCCGCACCGATGATCCCCGCGTCGTTGCCCAGCTCCGCCCGCAGGATCTGCGGGATCTTTCCCGTGTGGCGGGGATAGCATTCCCGCTCCACGATCTGACGCAGCGGATCCAGCAGCAGCGGCTCCGGCGCACCGGCCACGCCGCCCCCCACAGCCACCGCCTCCGGCTGAAGGATGTTCACCAGATTCGTCACACCGGCAGCCAGATAGACCACGTATGTACGGCACAGCTCCAGTGCCGCTGCATCGCCCCGCTGGGCTGCATCAAAGGCCGTCCGGCCCTCCACACCGCCCTGCTCTGCCACCACCGCATGGAGCAGACTTTCGGGATGAGCCTCCATGGTCTCCCGGGTCATGCGGATCAATCCCGTGGCGGAAGCATAGGCCTCCCAGCATCCACGCCGCCCGCAGCCGCAGAGGGCACCGCCCTGCTCCACCACCATGTGACCCACTTCTCCTACCATGCCGCCGCCGGCATAGAGCTTGCCGTCCAGAATAAAACCGCCGCCCACGCCGGTGCCCAGGGTGACTACCACAAAATTCCGGGTACCGCGGCCCGCGCCGCACAGCCACTCTCCCACAGCGGCGCAGTTGGCGTCATTTTCCAGCCGCACCGGGATGTCCAGATGCGCACGGAACAGCCGTTCCAGTGGAACGTCCCGCAGCGGGATATTGCAGGTATAGAGAATGTCTCCGCCGCAGACGGCCCCTGGGATGCCGATGCCGGCGCAGGCGATATCCGTCGCCCGCAATCCCGCTCGATTCAGTAAGGTCCCCGATAGGCCGGCCAGAGTTGCGGCGAAATCCTCCGCTGTGGTGAAGTGCAGGGGTGTCCGCTCCGTGTCCAGGATGCGCCCCGTCTCATCCACCAATCCCGCCTTGAGATTGGTACCGCCTACGTCAATGCCGATATACATTCCGTCTCACTCCTGTTTACCGCTTGCTTCCGGCGTCAGCACGCATATCCACCCGACGGGCCAGCTCCTGAGCGGCATTATAGCCGAACTTGCGGTGACGGTTGTTCATAGCCGCCACCTCCACGATACTGGCCAGGTTGCGGCCAGGCCGTACCGGGATGGTGATGATGGGCACCTGCACATCCAGTATCTCCGTGAAATGGTCCTCGATGCCCAGGCGGTCATAGAACTTCGTTTGATCCCACTGTTCAAAATGCACCACCAGATCCAGCTGGGACTCCACCTTGATGGCCCGCATGCCGAACAGCTGCCGCACATCAATGACGCCGATGCCCCGCAGCTCGATATAGTGCCGGATCACTTCCGGGGCGGTTCCGATGAGCTGATTGGAGATGCGCCGCAGCTCCACCGCGTCGTCCGCCACCAGCCGGTGGCCACGCATGATCAGCTCAATGGCCGCCTCGCTCTTGCCTACGCCGGAGTCACCGGTGATCATGACACCCTCGCCATAGATATCCAGCAATACGCCGTGGCGGGTGACACAGGGCGCCAGCACCCGGTTCAGATACTCAATGGTATGACTGGTAAACTCCACCGTGGTCTCCTGGGTACGCAGCAGCGTCTTGCCGTGTTCTTTTGCACTCTCCAGGCACTCGGGGAAGCAGTCCAATCCCCGGGAGATCACCAGGGCCGGGATATCATAGAGGAAGAGATCGTCAAAGCACTTGCGCCGCTGTTCGCTGGTCAGGCCCTTGAGATATGTTACCTCCGCCTTTCCGATGACCTGCAGGCGGCGGGGATCAAAGTAGTCATAAAAATTATGGAACTGCAAACCGGGACGGTTCACATCCGTAATGGTCAGCATGGCCGTGCCGAAATCACTGCCCTGGTTCAGGACCTCCAATTCAAACAGTGCGACGAATGCCGTGATCTTCATGCCGTTTTCACTCATGGCACATCCCTTTCCCTTTCCGATGCGGACAGCTCCGCACCTAGTCTGCCCCATCTGACGAACGCCCGGCTGAGGGGGCAAAAAAGCAGATGGGTTGATGTGATTTATTATATATGAATCCTCCTGATTTCGCAACACCTTCACCGCTGCCCGCATCTGGCGGGGGAGAAAAAAAGTTCTGACTTTTTTGAAAATTCTGCTTGCAATTTGGAAAGGATTCTGGTATTATATCAGCTGTGCCTGTGAGTAGGCGCGGAAGTACGCAACAGCAAGGAGGTGCAACGGATGGCTAAGTGCGAGTTTTGCGACAAGGGCGTGACCTTCGGTATTCAGGTTTCTCACTCTCATCGGCGTTCCAATCGTCCCTGGAAGCCCAATGTGAAGCGTGTGAAGGCGATCGTCGATGGTTCCCCCCGCCATGTGTATGTTTGTACCCGGTGTATGCGTTCCGGTAAAGTCACCAGAGCGGTCTGACTTGGACAAACAAAGATCCCGGACTTCGGTCCGGGATTTTCTTTTCCCCTTCTGCGTAAAAAAAGAGGACCGTTCGGTCCTCTTTTTGCGTTTTACAGCCAAGTGCGCTCCAGGAGCTCATCCTTCTTGGCCCGGGTCATCAGTTCTGAGACTGCATCTTTGGCACGCATTCCGTGATAGAGCACCTCGTACACGCAGCGGCAGATGGGCATCTCCACGCCCTCGCTCTCACTGAGCTGGTGGACGCTCTCGGCGGCGTAATAGCCCTCCACTACGGCGCCCACCTCCCGCATGGCCTCCTCCACGGTCTTGCCCTGGCCGATGAGGATGCCCGCCCGGTTGTTCCGGGAGTGCATGGAGGTGCAGGTGACGATGAGGTCGCCCATACCGGCGAGGCCGCCGAAGGTGCGCCGGGTGCCGCCCAGCTGCTCCCCCAGGCGGGTCATCTCCGCCATGGCCCGGGTCATCAGGAGGGCCTTGGTGTTGTCCTGGAACCCCAGCCCGCTGCAGATGCCGCAGCTGAGGGCAATCACATTTTTCAGGGCACCGGAGAGCTCCACGCCCACGATGTCGTAGCTGGTGTAGACCCGAAAGTAGTCGTTCATAAATGCGTCCTGCACAAAGCGGGCCGCGGCCCGATCCGGGCAGGCGGAGACGCAGCCGGTGGGCATCCGGATGCTCACTTCCTCTGCGTGGGAAGGGCCGGAAAGCGCCACCACTTTACAGATATTATGGGTCTCCTCCTGGATGATCTGGCTCATGCGCAGGTTCGTGTCCCGCTCAATGCCCTTGGACACCGACACTACCACGCTTTCCGGCCGCAGGTAGGGCGCGGCCTTGGCGGCGGTGGCCCGGACGGCGAAGGACGGCGATGCGCATACCACCATGTCGGCACCCTCCAGGCAGGCGATGTCGCCGGTGATCTGCAGGGAATCCGGCAGGCGGACGTCCTTGAGCAGGGGATTTTCCCGCCCTCTGCGCATCTGTTCCGCCTTTTCCGGATTGTGGGACCAGAGCGTGACATCATGCCCGTTGTCGCACAGCGTCATGCTCAGGGCCGTGCCCCAGCCGCCGCTGCCCAGGACTACCGTTTTCATCAGGACCCCTCCTTTTTGTGATGGAAGCTGAACTTGTTCTCATTGCCGTGGATCAGACGAACGATGTTGCCCCGGTGCTGCCAGACCACCAGACCCCCGATCAAAAATGCCAGCGCCACGATCATTGGATACGGATAGCAGTACCAGGTGGCAAAGGGAAAGCTGGCCCCGGCCCACACGGAACCCAGGGATACGTACTTGGTGAGGATGGCCAGGATCAAAAACCCGCCCCACACCACCAGCGCGATGCGCCAGTCCATCATGATGGCGATGGCGCCGCCGGAGAGGATGCCCTTGCCACCCTTGAAATGGAACATGCAGGGGAACATATGGCCCAGCAGGCAGAACAGCGCGGCCCAGTACTTTGCAAACACGATCCAGAACTGGGCGGACTCCGCCGCGGAGAAATAGACGGCATATCCCGCGAAAAACAGCTGCTTTGCGATCAGGATCGCCGCAACGGCCTTGAGTACATCCGTCAGGATCACCACAAAGGTCAGCGGACCGCCGAAGGTACGGTAGAAGTTGGTCAGGCCCGCGTTTCCGCTGCCATGATTGCGGACGTCGTCACGCAGGATATACTTGGAGACGATCACCGCGCCATTGAAGCAGCCGCAGAAGTAGGCGATCACCGCTGTGACAGCCATCAGCAGCGGAAGAGGAACACCATCAGAAAACATTCCCATCATACACTCACTCCTCCTTTTCGCCTTTCTGCCGAACGGAGAGGATCACCGGAGTGCCCTCCAGTCCGAAGGTGTTGCGGATGCAGTTTTCGATATAGCGCTGATAGGAGAAATGGAACAGCCGGGCGTCGTTGCAGAAGATCACGAAATGGGGCGGACGGATGCCTACCTGGGTCATGTAGTAGATCTTCAGGCGGCGGCCCTTGTCGGAGGGCGGCTGCACCCGGGTCTGAGCGTCCGCCAGGACGTTGTTGAGCATGCCGGTGGTGATGCGGGTGGATGCCTGATTGGACACATAGTCGATAAGCTCGAAGAGCCGGTCCACCCGCTGGCCGGTCTTGGCTGAGATGAAGAGGATGGGGGCATAGGTCATGAAGGCCAGATCCTGGCGGACCTTCTCCCGCATCTTGTCCATGGTCTTGCCGTCCTTTTCCACCAGGTCCCACTTGTTGATGACGATGATGCTGGCCTTCCCCGCCTCATGTGCCAGGCCCGCCACCTTGGTGTCCTGCTCCGTGACGCCCTCGGTGGCGTCGATCATGATGAGGCACACGTCGCTGCGCTCGATGGCCATGGTGGCCCGCAGGACGCTGTATTTTTCGATGTCCTCCTCCACCTTGGACTTGCGGCGGATACCAGCGGTATCGATGAAGATAAAGGCGCCCTTGTCGTTTTCGAAGCGGGAGTCAATGGCGTCCCGGGTGGTGCCCGCCATATCGGAGACGATCATCCGTTCCTCCCCCAGGATCTTGTTCACCAGGGAGGATTTGCCGGCATTGGGCTTGCCGATCACCGCCACGCGGATGGCGTCGTCTGCCTCCTCCTCTTCCTCCTCCGGGGGGAAATACTGCACGCAGGCGTCCAGCAGGTCGCCGGTGCCGTGGCCGTGGACAGCAGAGACAGCGATGGGATCTCCCAGTCCCAGGTTGTAGAACTCATAAAAATCCGGGTCCGGAGCACCGGTAGAGTCCATCTTGTTTACCGCCAGGACGATGGGCTTGCCGCTGCGCAGCAGCATGTTCGCCACCTCATGATCCGAGGCGGTGAGGCCCGTTTTGATATCCGTGAGGAAAACGATGACATTGGCATTGTCGATGGCAATCTGCGCCTGCTGGCGCATGAACTCCAGGATCTGATTGTCCGTTCG
Organism: uncultured Oscillospiraceae bacterium; assembly: GCA_944385405.1. GTDB lineage: Bacteria > Bacillota > Clostridia > Oscillospirales > Oscillospiraceae > Oscillibacter. The sequence goes on from CALWXB010000021.1 coordinate 24,137, forward strand.
GGGCTCGATACCGCCCGTGTCGATGAGGGTAAAGGAGCGGCCGTTCCAGTCCGTCTCCCCGTAGATCCGGTCCCGGGTAACGCCCGGCGTATCCTCCACAATGGAAAGCCGCTTGCCGATCAGCTTGTTGAACAGCATGGACTTGCCTACATTGGGCCGTCCCACGATGGCAACGATGGGTTTCATCGGCTCTCACTTCCTTTCTTTTGCATCCATACATGTTTATTATACCCGCCGTCAGGCGGGATAGCAAGACAAAAGCAAGGAGGGAAGAGTTCTCTCTTCCCTCCTAAAGCAAGCCACCTTATTTCGCGACGACGGACTTGACAACCTTGACCTCGCGGCCGTTGTAAGTACCGCACTCCTGGCACATTCTGTGAGGCAGGTGCAGCGCACCGCATTTCGGGCATGCAACGAGACCGGGGGCCGCCAGCTTCCAAGTGGAGCTGCGCCGCTTGTCGCGTCTTGCTTTGGATACTTTTCCCTTAGGTACTGCCATTGTGACACCTCCTTGATCATACAAAGGCCCGGGAGTGTGGCCCGTCCTTATTTTCTTTATTTGTTCTCCAAAAGCTTGGCCAGGACCGCCAGCCGCGGATCCGTCTCCTTTTTGCAGGAGCAGGGGCCGAGGTTCAGATCGGCACCGCATCGGGGGCACAGTCCCTTGCAATCTTCAGAACACAGTGTTTTGGTGTCCATTCCGAGAATGAACGCGGTGCGGGCCAGATCGCCCAGATCCACCTTGCCGTCCTCCAGAAGCACGATCTCGTCGTTCTCCCCATTTTCCAGCTGCTCGGCCAGAAGACAGGCGAACGGAATCTCCTTGTCCTGCAGGAATTCCTTGCCGCAGCGGTCGCACACCGCGTCCAGCGTGGACCGGGCCGTCAGCTCCAGATCCAGCACATCCGCGCTGTTTCGCACGCGCCCCGCAACACAGACCGGACGGCTGATGGGATACCGACCGCCGAACTCCATGTCGGAAAGATCCAGGGTAAACTGGAAATCCAGCTGCTTTCCAGGGGTATGCAGAATGGGTTTTACATCAAAAAGCATAGGCTACCTCGTAATGACACGGTTAGTATTATAGTGGATTGTCCCCCACTTGTCAAATCTTTTTTTCAAAGTCCCGCTTCTTTTTTTCAATCCCGCTTCGGGATCTCAAATCCCAGGATCGTGTTGCGGAATCCGGCGTTGATCTCCTCCCAGGGAGCCATTCGATAACCGTCTCCGGGGTGACGCTCAGCCCACACCTTTGCCAGTGTTTCCGCCAGAGGCGCGGTCTCAGGCCGCTGCAGCAGCATGGGACTCAGGTACACCACCACCATCTGCTTTTCTTCCATCTGACGCACACTGCGCTTCCAGAATGGGCTGCACCGCCAACCGGCCTCCAGAGCCTCCATCAGAGCCTCTGCCAGATGCGCCGGATCTTCTTCTGCCAGAGCGGCAGCATACACCGGACCATATTCCTCCGCATATGCCGCAAAAGCGCCGACATATTGCCCGCGCTGGAATTCCCGCAGCCAGGTACGGTCCTGGATGGCGGCCAAGAGCGTCTCGTTCATGGGCTTCCTCCGTGGAAATGCTTTACAAGCAATCTGCAAACAGGTATGATAGGAACATAGCTTCATCTCGATCCCACACAGGAGGCATACTATGCGGGAACTGACCATCGGGAAAAACGACGCAGGACAGCGGCTGGACCGCTTTGTGGCAAAAAATCTGCCTTTGCTCCCCCCTGCCCTGCTGCAAAAATACATCCGTCTCAAGCGTGTCAAGCTCAACGGCAAGGGTGCCAAGCAGGATACCCGGCTCAGCACCGGCGACGTGATCCAATTATATATCAACGACGAGTTCTTTGACAAGCCCAGTGAGGAAAATCTCTTTCTCACACTGTTTCGTCCCCAGCTGCACATCCTATATGAGGATGAGAACCTCCTGCTGGTGGACAAGCGCCCCGGCCAGGTGGTCCACGCCGATGAGACCGAAAAGGTGAATACCCTCATCAATCACATCCAGGCCTACCTCTATCAGAAGCGGGAGTGGAATCCCCGCTGGGAGAACGCCTTCGCCCCGGCGCTGTGCAACCGGATCGACCGCAACACCGGCGGTATCGTCATCGCCGCAAAAAACGCGGAGGCCCTGCGCATCCTCAACGACAAGATCAAAAACCACGAGTTGGAAAAATCCTATCTCTGCATCACCGTAGGCCGTCCCAACCCCGCAGAAGGCCGCATCGAGGGGTTTCTCCGCAAGGACGAGGCGAAAAAGCTGGTCACCTTCCACCGCCGTCCCATCCCCGGCGGCAAGACCGCCGTCACCCTCTATAAGACGCTGGAGACCCGTGGGTCTCTCTCCCTGGTAGAGTGCCGCCTGCTCACCGGCCGCACCCATCAGATCCGGGTGTCCATGGCAGAGATCGGCTGCCCCCTGCTGGGAGACGGCAAGTACGGCCGGGGAGACGTAAACCGCCGCTACCACGAGACCCGTCAGGCCCTCTATTCCTACAAGCTCCGCTTCGCCTTCACCGCCCCCGCCGGGATCCTGGAGTATCTGCGGGGCCGGGAATTCTCCGCGCCGGAGATCCCCTTTTGTGAAAAATACTTTTCATCTGTATAAAAATCCACTAAAATCCGGCAATTCCCTTGACTTTTTCCAGCGGGTCCGATATAGTTCAAAGTGCTGAATTTCGACGAGAAAGGTTCCCCCTCAACAGAGAAAAGAGGCATGATTTCAGATTTTTCATCAGGAAATGGGGGAGGATACATGGCCAAAGAGCTGATTCGCCTGCAGAACCTTTGCATGGCGTTTGACGACGAGCCGGTTCTCAACAACATCAACCTATATATCAATGATAAGGAATTCCTCACATTGCTCGGACCCAGCGGGTGTGGCAAGACCACCACGCTGCGCATCATCGGCGGCTTCACGACCCCTACGTCGGGAGACGTCCTGTTCGACGGTGTGAGGATTAATGACGTTCCGCCCAACCGCCGCCAGATCAACACGGTGTTCCAGAAGTACGCCCTCTTCCCCCACCTGAACGTGTTTGAGAACGTGGCCTTCGGTCTGCGGCTCAAGCGGGTGCCGGACCCCAAGGACTCCGCCGGAAAGCGGATGGTCCGCCTTACCGAGGAGGAGATCCGCAGCCGGGTGATGGAGATGCTGGAGGTCGTGAGTCTCAAAGGCTTTGAGAACCGCAAGCCCGACGCCCTCTCCGGCGGCCAGCAGCAGCGGGTGGCCATCGCCCGGGCCCTGGTGAACCGGCCCAAGGTACTGCTGCTGGACGAGCCCCTGGGCGCGCTGGATCTGAAGCTGCGCAAGGATATGCAGATCGAGCTCAAGCGCATCCAGCAGCAGGTGGGCATCACATTCGTATATGTCACCCACGACCAGGAGGAGGCCCTCACCATGTCCGACACCATCGTGGTGATGGACAAGGGCACCATCCAGCAGATCGGCTCCCCGGAGGACATCTACAACGAGCCGAAAAACGCTTTTGTGGCGGACTTTATCGGTGAGTCCAACATCATCGACGGCGTCATGCTCCGGGACAAGTGCGTGAAGATGTACGGCCGGGAGTTTGCCTGCCTGGACGGCGGCTTTGCGGAAAACGAACCGGTGGACGTGGTGATCCGCCCCGAGGACATCGACATCGTTCCCCCCGAGCAGGGGCAGCTGGTGGGTACCGTCACCTCCGTGACCTTCAAGGGCATGCAGTACGACATCATCGTGGATTTCCGGGGCTTCAAGTGGCTGATCCAGACCACGGACCATTCTCCCGTCGGGGCACGCATCGGCGTGAAGATCGACCCTGACGGCTTCCACATCATGAAAAAGAGCGCCTACTCCGGTCAGTTCGGTGACTATAGCTCCTACAGCGACGAGTATGACGAGCTCTCCGATGCAGATGCCGTGGGTACGGACGAACAGGAGGACGGCTATGCGGAGTAAGGGCGCGGCCATCCCCTACGTGATCTGGATGGCGCTTTTCGTGGTGGCACCGCTGGTGCTGGTGGTGATCTACGCCTGCACCTCCCGGGACGGCACCCCCACGGCGGATAACTTTTCCGTCATGCTGCAGTACGCCGCCGTGTTCGGCCGGTCCTTCTGGCTGGCCTTCATCGCCACGGTGGTCTGCATCCTGCTGGGCTACCCCATGGCCTATATCCTGGCCCGGGAGCGGGGACGTCTGCGGAGCATGGCCACCATGCTCATCATGCTCCCCATGTGGATGAATTTCCTGCTGCGGACCTATTCCTGGGTGTTCCTGCTGGAGCGCAACGGCTTTTTCAATACCCTGCTTTCCTCCATCGGGCTTCCCAAGCTGGACATCATCAGCACCTCCGGCGCAGTGGTGCTGGGCATGGTCTACAACTTTCTGCCCTTTATGGTGCTGCCCATTTTCTCCGTCATCGAAAAGATCGACGGCCGGGTCATCGAGGCGGCTCAGGACCTGGGCGCCAGCAGCGCTCAGGTGTTCCGGCGGGTGATCTTTCCGCTGTCCCTGCCCGGTGTCCTCTCCGGTGTGACCATGGTGTTCATCCCGTCGGTATCCACCTTCGTCATCTCCCGCCTGCTGGGCGGCGGCAAAAAGCTGCTGCTGGGCGATCTTATCGAGATGCAGTTCCTGGGTTCGGCCTACAATCCCCATCTGGGCTCCGCCATCTCCCTGGTGATGATGGTCATCGTGCTGGTGAGCATCGGGCTCATGAACCGCTTCGGCGAGGGTGAGGGGGAGGCGGTGCTGCTGTGAAGAAGAACACCGTGCTTTCCAGGGCGTTCCTGTTCTTGATGTTCCTCTTTTTATACGCCCCCATCTTCGTCCTCATCGTCTTTTCCTTCAACGACTCCAAGTCCAACGCCGTCTGGGGCGGCTTCACGCTGGACTGGTATGTCCAGCTTTTCCAGAACCAGACGGTGCTCACCGCCCTGCGGACCACGCTGCTGGTCTCCCTGCTGGCTACCCTGGCTGCCACTGTGGCGGGCACTGCCGCGGCCATCGGCTTTTCCAGCATGCGGCGCCGCAGCCGGAACCTGTGCCTGACGGTGAACAATATCCCTCTGACCAATCCGGACATCATCACCGGTGTATCCATGATGCTGCTGTTCGTCTTTGCGGGACAGGTGCTGGCGGATCTCTCCGCCTGGCTCAACGCCCAGAGCTGGGCCGAGCAGGCCAACCTCTGGTTTAATTTCAGTTTTAATCTGGGCTTCTGGACACTGCTCATCGCGCACATCACCTTCGACATCCCCTATGTGATCCTCTCCGTCCTCCCCCGCATCCGGCAGCTGGACCCCAACCTGGCGGAGGCGGCGCTGGACCTGGGGGCCTCCCCCCTGACGGCCTTCCGGAAGGTGGTGCTGCCGGAGCTGATGCCCGGCATCATCAACGGCGCTCTCATTGCCTTCACCATGTCCATCGACGATTTCGTCATCAGCTATTTCACCGCCGGCAGCCAGGTATCCACCCTCTCCATGGTGGTCTATTCCATGGTGCGCCGCCGGGTCAGCCCCGAGATCAACGCCCTGTCCACGCTGATGTTCGTGGCGGTGCTGGTTCTGCTCATTGCCATCAACGTCCGCCAGGCCCGGCAGGACGCCGCCCGGCAGCGGGAGCTGCGCTCCGCCGGACGGGTGTAAGGCCCGCTCTGCCACTCCATTTTTATCCGAAAGGAAGTTGAACACATTGAAAAAGTTTCTTTCTCTGCTGTTGGCCCTGTCCCTGGGAGCGGGGCTGCTGTCCGGCTGCGTCAGCTCCCGGCCCACGGAGGGATCCGACGCGTCTGGTGAAGATTCCGCCGCTTCCGGCGGCGTGGTGAACGTCTACAACTGGGGCGAGTATATCGACGAGTCCGTCCTCGCCGATTTTGAGGAAGCCACCGGCATCCACGTCAACTATCAGATGTATGACTCCAACGAGACCATGTACGGCAAGATCGCCGGCGGCGGCGCGGATTACGATGTGGTGATCCCCTCCGACTACATGATCTCCCGGATGATCGCCGAGGATATGCTGGAGCCTCTGAACTTCGACAACATCCCCAACTTCGCCGACATCGACCCCGCGCTGCTCAATCCCGCCTACGATCCGGAGAACCTCTACTCCGTGCCCTACATGTGGGGCCTGCTGGGTGTCATCTACAACACCACGATGGTGGATGAGGCCGACATCGGCAGCTGGGATCTGATGTGGAACGAGAAGTACGCCGACGACATCGTGATCTTCGACAACTCCCGTGACACCATCGGCATTGCCCTCAAGCGCCTGGGCTACTCCTACAACACCACTGATGAAGCCCAGATCCAGGAGGCCGTGGATCTGCTGATCCAGCAAAAACCTCTGATCCAGGCCTACGTCATGGACGATATCTTCAGCAAGATGGAGGGCGGCAACGCCGCCGTAGGCACCTATTACTACGGCGACTTCCTGACCATGCTGGAAAATAACCCCGACCTGGCCTTCTACATCCCCGAGGAGGGCACCAACATCTATGTGGACGCCATGTGCATCCTCAAGGGCGCCAAGAATAAGGAGAACGCCGAAGCCTTCATCAACTATATGTGCTCCACCGAGGCAGGCCTCAAGAACTGCGAGGCCATCTGGTACTCCACTCCCCTGCTGAGTGTGCGGGAGGAGCTGGATCCGGAGGTCTCCGGCGATGTGTACGCCTACCCTGACGAGAGCATCATGGCCCAATGCGAAAGCTATGCAGGCCTGCCGCAGGCCACGCTGGACCTGTACGACAGCGAGTGGACCCGGCTCAAGTCCGCATCCTGATACAAAAGGAGGATACATCCATGATCGTTATCGGCACAAAATGCCGGTTGGAGGAGACTGTCACGGAAGCGCTGACCGCCCAGGCTGCAGGCTCCGGTTCCCTGCCGGTGTTCGGCACCCCCTTCATGGCGGCTTTGATGGAAAACGCCGCGCAGACCTGCCTCCAGACCTTTCTGGAAGAGGGACGGGGCAGTGTGGGCACCCATCTAGACATTACCCACGACGCCCCTACCCCTGTGGGCATGACCGTCTGGGCAGAGGCGGAGATCTGCTCCGTCTCCGAAAACGGAAAAATGGTGGACTTCCAGGTCAAGGCCTGGGATGAATCCGGCCCCATCGGCCAGGGCGTGCACACCCGGGCTATCATCCAAAATGAACGGTTTTTGACCAAATGCAACGCTAAGCTGCAATCCAAGTAAAAAACCGGCGGACGGCTATTGGCCGTTCGCCGGTTTTTCTTTCAGAACAGGGTCATCTGACTGGTCTCTGCCATACCGGCAAAGGCACCCAGGGCCTTGAGCTGCTCGATATGGGTCTTGGAGAGTTTGTTGCAGCACATGGCAAACTCCTCAATGGAGATGAAAGTCTTCCCCTTCCGCTTCTCCACCGTGTCCAGCGCCGCCGCCTCACCCAGACCATGGACGGAGGTGAAGGGCGGCAGGAGCCCGTTCTCCGTTACCTTGAACTTGGTGGCGTCGGACTCGTAGATATTGATGGTGTCAAAGTGGAAGCCCCGGAGATAGAACTCGTAGCACACCTCCAGGGTGGTCATCATGGCCTGCTCCACAGCAGTGGCATCCTTGTTGTTCTCGATCTCCCGGATCTTGCGCTTCACCGCATCCTTCCCCGCGCAGCAGAACTCCGCGTCGAAGGCCTTGGCCCGGACGGAGAAGAAGGTCGCATAGAACGCCAGGGGCTCGTGGACCTTGTACCAGGCGATGCGGAAGGCCATCATGACGTAGGCCACAGCGTGGGCCTTAGGGAAGAGATAGCCAATCTTGGCCAGGGAGTCGATGTACCACTCCGGCACCTCATGCTCCCGCATGGCCTCCACCCAGCCCTCGTCGAAGCCGCCTTTTTTCACCTTACCCTTCCGGACCTTCTCCATGATCTTGAAGCTCATCTTGGGGTCCAGACCCTTGGAGATGAGGTAGAGCATGATGTCATCCCGGCAGCCCACTGTCTCCAGAACGGTGGCGGTGCCGCTGACGATCAGCTCCCGAGCGTTGCCCAGCCACACGTCGGTGCCGTGGGAGAAGCCGGAAAGTCGCACCAGGGTGTTGAAGTCCTTGGGCTGGGTGTCCATCAGCATCTGCCGGGTGAAACGGGTGTTGAACTCCGGGATGGCCACGGCACCGGTGGGACCCAGCAGCTCGTCGTCCTCATAGCCCAGCACCTTGCTGGAGGTGAAGATGGACATGGTATCCGGATCGTCCAGGGGGATGGAATGGGGGTCCACACCGGTGAGGTCCTGCATCATGCGCACCATGGTGGGGTCATCGTGTCCCAGCATGTCCAGCTTCAGGATGTTGGCCTCCATGGAGTGATATTCAAAATGGGTGGTGATGGTGTCGGAATCGTCGGCATCCGCCGGATGCTGGACCGGGCAGAAGTCCTCCATGTCCTTGTCGTCCGGTACCACCACCAGACCTCCGGGGTGCTGACCCGTGGTACGGCGCACGCCCACACAGCCCAGCGTCAAACGGTTCTCCTCCGCCCGGCCGGCCACCATGCTGTTTTCCTCCAGATACTTCTTCACGAAGCCGTAGGCGGTCTTTTCCGCCAAAGTACCGATGGTGCCCGCCCGGAACACCTGGGTCTCGCCGAACATCTCGATGGCATGCCGGTGGGCCCGGGCCTGGTACTCGCCGGAGAAGTTCAGGTCGATATCCGGTACCTTGCCGCCGCCGAAGCCCAGGAACGTCTCAAAGGGGATGTCGAAGCCGTCCTTGACATAGGGGGTCCCGCACTGGGGGCACACTTTGTCCGGCATATCGGCTCCGCAGCCGTAGGAGCCGTCCAGAATGAACTCGCTGTGCTTGCAGTTGGGACAGCGGTAGTGGGGCGGCAGGGAGTTCACCTCCGTGATGCCGGACATATAAGCCACCAGAGATGAACCAACGGACCCTCGGGAGCCTACCAGGTACCCGTTCTCCAGGCTTCGCTGCACCAGCTTCTGGGCGGACATGTACACCACGTCGTATTTGCCCAGGATGCCGCCCAGCTCCACATTCAGCCGGTCTACGATCAGCTGCGGCGGGTCCTCGCCGTAAAGCCGGTGGACCTTCTCCCACACCAGACGGTTGAGCTCCTCCTCGGAGTTCTCCAGCCGGGGCGGGAACAGCTCCTTGGGCAGCAGCTCAAAGGTCTCGACCTGGTCCGCCACCAGCCGGGTGTTGGTCACCACCACCTCATAGGCCTTCTCCTTGCCCAAATAGTCGAACTCCCGGAGCATTTCATCGGTAGTCTTAAAGTAGATGGGCAGCGGCTCGTTGGCATCCGGGAACTTCTTGGAGGCCAGCAGGATGTGGCGGTACACCTCGTCCTCCGGCTCCAGGAAGTGAACGTCGCCGGTGGCGCATACGGGCTTGCCCAGCTCCTCTCCCAGCCGCACCACGATGCGGTTAAACTCCTTCAGGTCCTCCTGGGACTGCACATCCCCGTTGCGCAGCATGAACTGGTTGTTGCACAGGGGCTGGATCTCCAGATAGTCGTAAAAGGAGGCGATGCGCTTGAGCTCGTCCCAGTCCTTGTGGTCCGCCACCGCCCGGAACAGCTCGCCCGCCTCGCAGGCGGAGCCCACGATCACGCCCTCCCGGCGCTCTTTCAAAAGGCTCTTGGGGATGATGGGCACTCGTTTGAAGTACTTCAGGTTGGACGCAGAGATCATCTGGTAGAGATTCTTCAGTCCCACCTTGTTCCGGGCCAGGAGGATGATGTGCTTGGGGAAACGGTTGGACTTGCTGCCCAAGGGCCGGAGCTTTTCCATCTCGGCGTTCACCGCCTGGAGGGTGTGGATGCCACGCTCATGAAGCATCTTCCAAAAGGGGATCAGCATGTAGCCCACCGTAGCCGCATCGTCGCTGGCCCGGTGATGGTTGAAAGCCGGCAGGTCCAGATGCTCGGCCACGATGTCCAGCTTGTACTTCCCCAGCCCCGGCAGCAGGTTCTGTGCCAGGATCAGAGAGTCCACATAGGTGGGCTGGAACGGCAGGCCAACTTTTTTGCACCCCGCCCGGATGAAGCCGATATCAAACTCGGCGTTGTGGGCGGCCAGTGGACGGCCGTTCACGAATTTCAAAAATTCCGCCAGCGCCTCTTTCAGCTGCGGCGCGTCCTTGAGCATCTCGTCGGTGATGCCGGTGAGTCCGATAATCTCCGGCGTCAGGCGGCGGTTGGGATTCACGAAGGTCTGGAACCGCTCCGCCACCTGGCCGTCCCGCAGCACCACCGCGCCGATCTCCGTGATGGCCTCCCGGTCCACCTTCAATCCGGTGGTCTCGATGTCGAAGCACACGAACTCCCCGTCCAACGGGCAGTCATCCGTACCGTGGACCGCCACCCGGTCGTCCACGTTGTTGACAAAATACCCCTCTACGCCGTAGAGGATCTTGATCTTGTCCCCCGCGGCGTGCCAGGCGTCCGGGAAGGACTGGGCCACGCCGTGGTCCGTGATGGCGATGGCGGGATGGCCCCAGCGGATGGCCGTCTGGATGGCCTCCTTGGTATCCGTCAGGGCGTCCATGTTGCTCATGCGGGTATGGAGGTGCAGCTCCACACGCTTTTCCGGAGCAGTATCCTGCCGCTTGGCGTGGGACGCTTCCTGGATGTGGTAGGGGTTGAGCTGGATGTCCTTGCCGTCCCAGGTGGGCTCCATCTTCCCCTGGACCCGCAGCCACATGCCGGGCTTCAC
>CALWXB010000022.1 GCA_944385405.1 uncultured Oscillospiraceae bacterium
ACCACGTCGAAGTCCCGGACGGACTTGTTGTACTCCGGCGGGTTGCCCGCCGCCACGATGAGCCACCCCTCCGGCAGGCGCTGGTTGCCGAAGGTCTTGCACTGGAGGAACTGGAGCATCATGGGCGCCAGAGTCTCCGAGACGCAGTTGATCTCGTCCAGGAAGAGGATGCCCTCCCGGATGCCCGTGCGCTCCATCAGCTGGTAGACGGAGGCCAGGATCTCGCTCATGGTGTACTCCGTGACGGACACCGTCTCGCCGCCGTAGGTCCGCTTTTCGATGAAGGGCAGACCGATGGCGGACTGCCGGGTGTGATGGGTGATGGTGTAGGCCACCAGCCCCACGCCGGTCTCCGCGGCGATCTGTTCCATGATCTGGGTCTTGCCGATGCCCGGAGGACCCATCAGCAGCACCGGCCGCTGCCGGACGGTGGGGATGAGGTAGTTCCCCAGGGCGTCCCGGGTGAGGTATGCCTTGAGGGTGTTGGTGATCTCCTGCTTTGCCTGCTTGATATTCATATCCTGTACTCCTTACGAACGGGGAAGCTCTTCCCAGTCGATCTCATCTTCCATGGCCTCTGCCGCCTGCCGGGCGGCCCGCTCCAGGTCCGGTTCCTCCAGCACCAGCCGGATGGCCCAGGGGGGCATCTTCACGGAAAGCGGCGGCTCCTGCAGCAGCACGAAGGCCACGTCGTAGGGGGGCCGCTTCTGGGGATAGATCCCCATGCCGTCAGTGAAATAGATGAGCCCCCGGAGCGAGGTAAACGCTCCCTGGCGGATCAGCTGGTCCACATGCTGGAACACGGGCCTAAAGTCCGTGGCGCTGCCGCCGATGAGCGCAAAGTGGTCCATATAGTCCCGCAGCTCCTCCAGGTCCTGGATGCGGACATCGGACCGGATGCGGTCGTCGCACTGGAGGATCCGGATGTTCACCTTCCGGGTGAAGGTACCGGTGCTGCGCAGTATGGCGTATGTGCAGGCCAAAAACCGCCGCACCAGCTGGCCGGAGGTGGACATGGAGGTGTCCACGGCGATGACGAAGTCCTCGATGCGCTTTTCCTCCTTCGTCTCCGGCGGCTCCACCAACGGCATGTTGCCGTAGAGCTGGAGGCCGTAGGTATAGAAGATATAGTCGAAGGCGTCGCCGTCCACCGCCAGCACCTCCCGGGGGGTGGCAAAGCGCCGCAGGAACGCCCGGTAGTCCACGTCGTCCCGCACCGCCACCCGGACCTGCTCCAGCACCGCCTCGCCGCCGGTGCCTTTGTCGGAGAGCACCGTCTCCAGTCCGGTCTGGGTCTTTTCCGCCAGGTCCTTCCACTTCTGGTCCTGGCGCTGGTTTTGATCCTGCCCCTCTTCCTGACGGTCCCAAAGGCCGTGGTCGTCCGCCAGGAACCGCCGCTGGAGCTGGGCCAGCTCGTACTCGGACAGCCCCAGCCGCAGCAGCCGCCGGTAAATGCCCTCAGCGGTGAGGACCTTCATGTCCCGGCGGCACTCGCCCCAGAACTTCTGCTTCATGGGCACGGTGCCCTCGGCCAGACAGGGGTAGTCCAGCTCGTCCAGGATGCTCTCCACCGCCGCGTCGCAGGCCAGGTCCCAAAGCTGGGGCACCTTGCCCCGCTTCTTTCCCAGGTGCCGCAGCATGCAGTGCAAAATCACGTGGAGGTATGACCGGTTCACCGCCGTCCGTGACCGGAGATACCGGTCCGAGAGCCACGCCCCATCGTAATAGAGCTGCTCGCCGTCGGTGGCCAGGGACAGCGTCACCTCGCTCCCCGGCACGAACCGCAGCGCGCACAGCGCCGCGTCCATGTAGGGAAGGTTCATATAAAGCTCGTTCCGGCTGGCATTCAGGATCTCCCCGCCGATGGCGGAGAGGTCACGCGGCGTCTCCGCCATGGGCAATTCCTCCCTTACAGATCAAATCGCTTCTCCCCGCCGGCGGGGAAGCGGCGGTGCTGCTCCTCCAGCAGCAGCGCCAGGGCCTCCGTGGCCCCGGCACGGCGGGCGTCATCGCAGGCCCGGACCAGGGTGTCCCGGTCCGGGTCCGTCCGCTCCAGCAGAAACCGCAGCCCCGGCACGTCCCGCTGGGAAAGCAGCCACGCTGCCGCCTCCGGCACATGCTCCCGCAAATAGCTGAGGTACGATGCCTCCGCCCCTGCCGACAGTTCCACCGGATACCGAAGCCGCCACCACGCCAGCCGCAGCGCCGCGTCCTCCTCGTGCTCCATGCCGAGGAACGCCCGCCAGAGGCCGTCGTAGACTTTGCAGCTGAGTTTTTTCTGGTGGAAGCAGTGGTGGTAGGGATACCCCGCGCCGTAGATGTTGTAGTCGAAGTGGTGGGCCGGGCAGTTCTCCTCGTAGACCTCCAGGAACTCCGGGAACAGCAGTCGGGCGGTGCGGCCCGATGCGTCCACGATGGTCACGTCCAGCTCCCGGCTCAGCTCGTCGTTGAAGTAGGCCAGGGACTCCCGCTGCTCCTCCCCCACCCGGGTGATGTGGAACGTCCGCAGGGACCGGCAGTTCATCAGGGCCCCGCCGCTCCAGTAGCAGATGGCGTCATGGAGGCGCAGGGTGTGCAGGGCGCTGCAGTTGAGCAGGGCGTAGTCCCCCACCCGCAGAAGGCCCGACGGCAGCGTCAGCTCCTCCAGGCGGCGGTTGTCCCACTCCGGCTCCGCCCCCAGGGGACCGCAGGTCACCAGCACCTCCTCCCCCTCCTCCGATTCCCGGCCCGGAGCCAGGGCGTGGTTGCCCAGCTCCGTCACCGGCAGGCCGAAGAGGGTGTCCGGCAGGGACGCCGCCGTGTCGCAGGTGGCCGCCTGCAGGATCGTGATGCCCTCCGCTTCCCGGCGCACCCGTAATTTCCAGTTGCTGACACCGCTGACGCGCTCCAAGGCCGCTGCCTCCTTTTTACAGTCTCGGGTGGAAGTATATCATAATTTGCCGCGGATTCAAAGGTGCATTGCCCACAAAAGAAAATTTTCGAAACCCCCTTGACATTCCGTACATACTGTATATACTGTACATGTACAGTACGAACGGAGGCGCTCCCATGGAACTCATCATCCGAAACACCACCAGCCAGCCCATCTACGAGCAGATCTACGTCCAGATCAAATCGCAGATCGTCTCCGGCATTCTGAAACCGGGAGAGGCCCTGCCCTCCATCCGGGCCCTGGCCAAGGACCTGAAGATCTCCGTCATCACCACGAAACGGGCCTACGACGAGCTGGAAGCCCAGGGCCTCATCTACACCATGGCGGGCAAGGGCTGCTTCGTGGCGGAGGAGAATCTGGAGCTTATCCGGGAGCAGCGGCAAAAGGAGCTGGAGGACCATCTCACCGCCGCGCTGGAGCTGGCCCGGGGCTGCGGCCTGACGGTACAGGATCTGGTCCGCACACTGACGCTTTTGTCCGAGGAGGAATCGACATGAATGCCATTGCACTGCATCACATCTGCAAATCCTTCGGGTCGTTTGCCATCGACGACCTGACGCTGGAGGTGCCGGAGGGCACCATCTGCGGTCTGGTGGGCGAAAACGGCGCCGGAAAATCCACCACCATCCGCCTTTTGATGAACGCCCTGCGGCCCGACAGCGGCACGGCCGCGGTGCTGGGGGTAGACACCGCCTCCCCGGAGTTCCTGGCGGTAAAGGAGGACATCGGAGTCGTCATGGACGAGGCCTATTTCCCGGAGGTCCTCAGCGCCGCCCAGGTGGGCCGGGTGATGGCCAAGACCTACCGCCGCTGGGACGACGCCCAATACCGGCAGTTCCTGGACCGCTTTGAGCTGCCGGAGAAGAAGGCCTTCAAGGACTACTCCCGGGGCATGCGGATGAAGCTGGCCATTGCCGTGGCGCTGTCCCACTATCCCCGGCTGCTGGTGCTGGACGAGGCCACCGCGGGCCTGGACCCCATCGTCCGGGATGAGGTGCTGGACATTTTCTCCGACTTCACCCGGCAGGAAGACCACTCCATCCTGATCTCCTCCCACATCCTCTCGGACCTGGAGAAGCTTTGCGATTACATCGCCTTTCTCCATCAGGGGAAGCTCCTCTTCTGTGAGGAGAAGGATGCATTGCTGGACCGCTACGCCATCTTTTCCGGTACCGCGGACCAGGCGGAGAGCCTGGAAGCGGATGCGGTGGTGGGCCGGGAGGACCGGGGCTACGGCGGCGTGCGGTGTCTGGTGCGGCGGGACGGCGTGCCTGCCACACTGACGCTGGAGCGGCCCACAGTGGAGGACGTGATCCTCTTTTTGGTGAAAGGAGTGAAGCTGAGATGAGCGCGCTGCTGCTGAAGGATTATTACGTGCTGTGGAAGCAGATGCGGTTTTTCCTCATCGCGATCCTGGTGTTTTCCGCCATCCCCGGCGGCTACAATATGGTGTTCGCCGTGACCTATGCGGCGCTGCTGCCCTATTCCTGCGTAGCCTACGACGAGCGCAGCAAATGGGACCAGCTGGCGGCCATGATGCCCTACTCCGTCCGGGACCTGGTGCTCAGCCGCTATGTCCTGGGATGGATCTCTGGGGCTGGAGCGTGTTTTTTCTCTCTGATCCTGCAGGCGGCATTTGGGCTGCTGTTTCACTATGCCGCCTCGCCCGCCGCGCTGGTCGTCGCGTTTTTCACCTGCGTTTCCACGCTGGCCATCACGCTGCCGCTGATCTTCCGCTTCGGCGTGGAACGGGGAAGGCTCATCATGTTCCTCATCATCTTCCTGGCCTGCGGCTCTGCCGGGGCCCTGGGCGGCATCGTGGAGGGCAGCGACGGCATCCTGCCTGCGGCGGTGTGGCTGGTGGTGCCGGCATCCTTGGTGCTGACGGCCATCTCCGTGCCGCTGTCCATACGGTGGTACGCCCGCCGCAGCCGGTAAGGAGGCGCGGCATCATGGATCGTCCCACTTCCCCCCAGCCCAGCCCCGAGGATCTGGCGGCCGCGCTGGAGCTGCTGGCCGCCGCCCTGCTGCAGGGCAGGAAATAAACGAATCTCCCCGGAGCGCCGCTGGCGCTCCGGGGAGATTTTTTCGGCCCTGCTCAGCCCCACAGGGCGGAGAGCATGGGGATGACCTGCTTTTTCCGGGACATGATCTTGGGCAGGAACGCGCAGTTTTCGGCGTGCTTGATGTTGAACGCCTGGCGGATGGTGTCCTCGTCTCCCACGAACAGCAGCTGGGTGCCCTCCAGCAGCACGTCGGTGATCATCAGCACCACGGTGTTGAAGTGCCGGTCCTTCCGGATGGCGCCCATGGCCGCCAGGAACTCGTCCTTCCGGCCCAGCAGCCGCTCGGAGTCCATGCAGGTGATCTGGCTGACCGCCAGGTCGTGGCCGGCGATGTGGAATTCCTTGTAGTCCGTGCGGAGCATGGCCTCCACGGACTTGTCGTCCCCGCTGGTGGCGGAGAAAATGGCCTTGCCCAGCTCCTCCAGCGAGACGTTGGCGATGCGGGCCATGCGGTTGGCCATGTCGATGTCCCGCTGGGTGCAGGTGGGGGACTTGAACATGACGGTGTCGGAGACGATGGCCGCAGCCATGAGGCCCGCCATCTTGGCCGTGGGCATGAGGCCCTTTTCCTGGTACATGCCGCCCACGATGGTGGTGGTACTGCCCACCGGCTCGTTGCGCACGTAGATGGGGTTCTTGGTCTCGATGTCGGCCAGTCGGTGGTGATCCACGATCTCCAGAATCTCCGCCTGCTCCAGGCCCATGACGGACTGGGCCCGCTCGTTGTGGTCCATGAGGATCACCCGCTTGCGCCGGGGGCGCAGCAGATGGAAGCGGGAGAGCGTGCCCACCACCCGCTCGTTCTCATCCAGGATGGGATAGGAGCGGAAGCGGCTCTCCAGGACGCTGTTTTGCACGTCGTCCACGTAGTCGTCCAGGTGGAAGCACACCATGTCCGCGCTCTTGCAGATGCTGGAGATGGGCATGGCGTGGTGGATGAGCCGCACCGCCCGGTAGGGGTCGTAGGGCGTGGCGATGATGCACGTCTTGCCGCCCATCTCGATGAGCTCCTGGCTCACCTCCGCCTGACACACCAGCACGCAGCTGACCTGCAGCTCCAGGGCCCGGCGGATCATATCCGGCTGGTCGCCGCACACCACGATGGTGTCCTTGTCGGAGAACATCAGGTTCTCCCGGCCCACGGGCAGGGCGATGGTCACCGCGCCGGAGACCTCCTCCCACATCTCGCTGCCCTCGTTGACGATCTGCCCCTCCAGCACGGAGAGGAGGTTGTAGACCGGCATGTGCTGCACCCGGGGGTTGCGGACGGAGGTCATGTCGTAGTTGGCCACGTCCCCGGCGGAGAGCATGCCGTAGAGCGTGCCGTCCTCGTTGGCCACCGGCAGTGCGGAGATCTTGTCCGCCTGCATCATCTGCCAGCCCCGGCTGATGGTGGCGGAGGGAGACAGGGTGGGGGGCGTATCGTAATCCAGGTCCCGGACCTGGGTGCGCACGTCGGTGAGGAGCCGGGGGGGCTCCACCCCGAAGCGGTCCAGCACGATCTGGGTCTCGTCGCTGACCTGCCCCAGCCGGGCCGCCTTGTACTGCCGCCCGCCCAGGGCGTTTTTCAGGGCGGCGTAGGCCATGGAGGAGATGATGGAGTCGGTATCGGGGTTGCGGTGTCCGGTGATGTAGACGGTATCCATTCTGCACGCTTCTCCTTTTGGAAATTCAAGTTAAATTTGATTATGCTGCCCCGCCGCCGCTTTGTCAACGGGTCCCTTTTTGAAAAACACGCGCGGAAACGATTGCTTCCCCGCGTGTTTTCAAAAATTTTACGCGCCCTTCAGGATCAGCAGCTCCTTGGGGGCCTTCGTGAGGTCACGGCAGCCCGTCTCCGTCAGTACGATCACATCCTCGATGCGCACCCCCAGCCGCCCGGGCAGATAGATCCCCGGCTCGGCGGAGATCACGGCCCCGGCGGGCAGCGGCGCCTCCACCGACGGCGCGGCGTTGGGGGACTCATGGATCTCCACCCCCACGCCGTGGCCGAAGCTGTGGCCGAAGTACGCCCCATATCCGGCCCGCTCAATGACGTCCCGGGCGGCGCCGTCCACCGCCTTCCCCGTGACGCCCGCCCGGGCGGCGGCGATGCCTGCGGCCTGGGCAGAGAGCACCGTATCGTACACCCGGCGCATCTCATCGTCGGCATGGTCCAGCGCCACGGTGCGGGTCATGTCGGAGCAGTAGCCCTGATAGATGCACCCGAAATCCATGGTGACGAACTCCCCCGCCTCCATGGGCCGCTCCGAGGGCACGCCGTGGGGCAGGCTCCCGTTGGGCCCGGCCACCACGATGGGGTCGAAGGACATGTCCTGGGCCCCGAAGTGCAGCATGAGATACTGCAGCCGGGCGGCGATCTCCTTTTCCGTGACGCCGGGGCGCAGCTCGTTGAGGATCTCCTCCAGCGCCCGCTCCGCGATGCGCTGGGCCGCCTCCATGGCCGCCAGCTCCTCGGCATCCTTCACCGCCCGCAGCGACGCCAGAAGGTCGGAGGCAGGCTCCAGGGAGCAGGACAATGCCTCCCGGAAGCGTTGGTGCTCCCGGACGGTCATGCACGCGTCCTCGAAGCCCACCCGCCGGGCGCCGTCCGCCGTCAGGATCTCCTGGATCAGCGCGGCGTATCCCCGGCCCCGGCCAACTTCCTGAATGTCCGCGTTCCGGACCACCCGCTCCGCGGCCTCGGTGTACCGGGAGTCCGTGAAGTAGTATGCCCCCTTCCGGGTCACCAGAGCCATGCCGTCTCCCCCGGGGGTGCGGAAGCCGGAGGCGTAGAACCGGTTGGCCTCCCCGGTGAGCAGCACCGCGTCCAGTCCGGCTCCCGCCAGGGCGTCCGCGATCTTTGCAAAATGATTCACTTTCCGGCCTCCTGCCGCTTCAGCGCGGCCTCCACCAGTCCGAAGAACAGCGGATGGGCCCGGTCGGGACGGCTCTTGAACTCCGGATGGAACTGGGCACCCACGAACCAGGGGTGGTCCCCCAGCTCCACGATCTCCACCAGCCGCCCGTCGGGAGAGGTGCCCGCCAGGGTCAGCCCCGCGGACTCCATCTGGGCGCGGAATTCGTTGGAGAACTCATAGCGGTGGCGGTGGCGCTCGGAGATCTCATCGCTGCCGTACAGGGCGCGGCTGCGGGTCCCTTCTTTCAGCACGCAGGGATACCGGCCCAGGCGCATGGTGCCGCCCTTGTCCGTCACGTCCACCTGGTCGGGCATGAGGTCGATGACGGGGTGGGCAGTGGTTTCGGAGAACTCGGAGGAGTTGGCGTCGGCCCAGCCCAGCACGTGCCGGGCAAACTCCACCACCGCCATCTGCATCCCCAGGCAGATGCCCAGGAAGGGCACGCCCTGCTCCCGGGCGTACCGGATGGCGGCGATCATCCCCTCGGTGCCCCGGTCCCCGAAGCCGCCGGGCACCAGCACGCCGGCGCAGCCCGAGAGCACCTGGGCCGCGTTCGTCTCCGTCACTTCTTCGGAGTCCACCCACCGGATGTCCACCACCGCGTCGTTGGCGGTGCCCGCGTGGTTCAAAGACTCCACCACGGAGAGGTAGGCGTCGTGGAGCTGGGTGTATTTGCCCACCAGGGCGATGCACACCCTCCGGCGGGCGTTCTTCTCCCGCTTCACCATGGCGCTCCACTCCCGGAGGTCCGGCTGGTGGGTGATGAGGCCAAGCTTCCGGCACACCACCTCGTCCAGGCCCTCCCTGGCCATCAGCAGCGGCACCTCGTAGAGGGTCTCTGCGGTGGTGTTCTGGATGACGCAGTCCGGCTCCACATTGCAGAAAAGGGCGATCTTCCGCCGCACGTCCTCCGTGATGGGCACGTCGCACCGGCACACCAGGATATCCGGCTGGATGCCCAGGCTCAAGAGCTCCTTGACGGAGTGCTGGGTGGGCTTGCTCTTGAGCTCCCCGGAGCCGGGGATCTGCACGATCAGCGGCACATGGATGAACACCACGTCGCCGTGGGGCCGCTCCGAGGCCACCTGCCGGATGGCCTCCAGGAAGGGCTGGGACTCAATGTCGCCCACCGTGCCGCCGATCTCGCTGATGACCACGTCCACGTCCTCGCCGGCCATGGCGTAGATCCGGGACTTGATCTCATCGGTGATGTGGGGGATGATCTGCACGGTGGCCCCCAGGTAGTCCCCCCGGCGCTCCCGGTTCAGGACGGACCAATAAATTTTGCCGGAGGAGACGGAGCTGTTGCCGCCCAGGTCCTCGTCCACGAAGCGCTCGTAGTGCCCCAGGTCCAGGTCTGTCTCGGCGCCGTCCTCGGTGACGAACACCTCGCCGTGCTGGTAGGGGCTCATGGTGCCGGGGTCCACGTTGATATACGGGTCGAACTTCTGGTTGCGCACCCGGACGCCCCGCTGCTTCAAAAGCCGCCCCAGAGACGCCGCGCAGATGCCCTTCCCCAGGCCGGATACCACACCGCCGGTGACGAATACGAATTTGGTCGACATATCCACACACATCCTTTCTTTTCCCAACGCCGCCCCCAGGCGGCTGTACGCGGTCAACGGACAATCAGAGGCGCTTTTGAAAAACAAAAAGACACCGGCGGGGCATTTTGCGGCTGAAAATCCCGTCCGTTTCGGGACGTTCAGCTGCGATCCGCGGTGTCGCTGGTGCCTGTTCGATTGTAGCCTGCGGCCCGGGCCGCAAACCGCCGCCAAAGCGCATCCAGAAAAAATACTCACCTAATATAGCACCGCCCCGCGCCGGTTGTCAATGCCCAGTTTTCCCCGTCCCGTGGAAAACGCCCCTGGCTCTTTTCCCAAAAGTAATGCGGCTTTTTGTGAAGAATGCCGGTTGACTTTATCCCTTTAAAGCTGTATGTTGGAAAAGTAATCCGCCCCGGTGCCCTTCCGGCGCCGGGACTTGCGCAATCTGCAACGTAAGGAGAGCATGAAGATGAAAAAGAAGCTGCTTGCACTGATTTTGGCCGGCGCCATGGCGCTGAGCCTGGCCGCCTGCGGCGGAAGCCAGGAAGAGGCCCCCGCCGAGTCCGGTGAGGAGACGCCCGCCGAGGAGAGCTCCTCCGGCGAGACCTATACCGTTGGCATCTGCCAGCTGGTCACCCATGAGGCGCTGGACGCCGCCACCCAGGGCTTCCAGGACGCGCTGAAGGAAGAGCTTGGCGACGCCGTGACCTTTGATTTCCAGAACGCCGCCAACGATCCCGCCACCTGCGCCACCATCGCCAACGGCTTTGTCTCCGCCGGCGTGGATCTGATCCTGGCCAACGCCACGCCCGCCCTGCAGGCCGCCGTGGCCGCCACCGCCGACATCCCCATCCTGGGCACCTCCGTCACGGAGTACGGCGTGGCCCTGGGCATCGACGGCTTTACCGGCACCGTGGGCACCAACGTCTCCGGCACCTCCGACCTGGCCCCCCTGGACCAGCAGGCGGCCATGATCCAGGAGTGGTTCCCCGACGCCAAGACTGTGGGCCTTCTGTACTGCTCCGCCGAGGCCAACAGCCAGTATCAGGTGGACACCGTCCAGGCCGCGCTGGAGGCCCTGGGCTACACCTGCACCCAGTATCCCTTCTCTGACTCCAACGACATCGCCGCCGTGACCCAGAACGCCGTGTCCAACAGCGAGATCATCTACATCCCCACCGACAACACCGCCGCCTCCAACACCGGCGTGGTGGACAACATCTGCCGTCCCGCCGGCATCCCGGTGTTCGCCGGCGAAGAGGGCATCGCCAAGGGCTGCGGCGTGGCCACCCTCTCCATCAGCTACTATGATCTGGGCGTCGCCACCGGCAAGATGGCCGCCAAGATCCTCACCGGCGAGTCCAACGTCTCCGAGATGCCCATCGAGTACGCACCCCAGTTCACCAAGAAGTACAACGCGGACATCTGCGCGGATCTGGGCATCACTCCGCCTGAAGGGTACGAGGCCATCGCCTGATCCCCCGATTTTCCACAAAAAATAACCGGATGCGGCGGAAAAGGGACTTCCCTTTTCCGCCGCGTTTTGCTATACTGTTGAAGTCTATAACCTTTCAGAGGGGGAATCTTCGATCATGCTGGATTTCATCACCGCACTGCCGGGAGCCGTGTCTCAGGGTCTCATCTGGGGCATCATGGCCATCGGCGTGTACATCACCTACAAGCTGCTGGACATCGCGGACCTTACCGTGGACGGCTCCTTCTGCACCGGCGGCGCCACCTTTGCCGTGCTCTTCGGCGCCGGCGTGAACCTCTGGCTGGCGCTGCTGATCGCCCTGGCGGTGGGCATGCTCACCGGCTTCGTGACGGGCCTTCTGCACACCTTCTGCGGCATCCCCGCCATCCTGTCCGGCATCCTGACCCAATTGGGATTGTGGTCTGTGAACCTGGCCATCATGTCCATGAAGGCCAACGTGTCCATCAACGTCACCAACCAGGAGTCCCTGGACCGGCTGCTGGTATCCCTGCGGTTCGTCCAGGACGTGGCCAAGGGGGAGCGCCCCTTCTGGCAGCACCCCATTTTCGTGGTGGGCCTGTTCACCGCCGCCATCATCGCCATTTTGTACTGGTTCTTCGGCACGGAGCTGGGCTGTGCCCTGCGGGCCACCGGCTCCAACGCCAACATGGCCCGGGCCCAGGGCATCAACACCGACTTCACCAAGGTGCTGGGCCTGATGCTCTCCAACGGTCTGGTGGCTCTCTCCGGCGCGCTGCTGGCCCAGTACCAGAGCTACGCCGACATCAACATGGGCCGGGGCGCCATCGTCATCGGTCTGGCCGCCGTCATCATCGGCGAGGTGATCTTCTCCCGTCTGTTCCACAACTTCGCGCTGAAGCTGCTGGCGGTATCCATCGGCGCCATTTTGTACTACATCGTCATCCAGGCGGTGCTGGCCATGGGCCTCAACTCCAACTACCTCAAGCTCCTCTCCGCCTGCGTGGTGGGGCTGTTCCTGGCCCTGCCCTACTGGAAGGGGAAGTATTTCCGGCCGCAGGTGAAGGCCGTCAAAGCCGAAAGCAAGGGAGGCAGCCGCAATGCTTGAGATCAAGGAAATCTTCAAGACCTTCAACGCCGGAACGGTCAACGAAAAGCAGGCCCTCCGGGGCGTCAGCCTGACCCTGAACGACGGCGACTTCTGCACCGTCATCGGCGGCAACGGCGCCGGCAAGTCCACCATGCTCAACGCCGTGGCCGGCGTGTGGACCGTGGATTCCGGCACCATCTCCATCGGCGGCACCGACGTCACCCGCCTGCCGGAGTTCAAGCGGGCCAAATTCATCGGCCGGGTGTTCCAGGACCCCATGATGGGCACCGCCCCCTCCATGCAGATCATCGAGAACCTGGCCCTGGCGGCCCGGCGGGGCCAGTCCCGGGGCCTGGGCTGGGGCATCACCAAGGCGGAGAAAGAGCGGTACCATGAGTTGCTGTGCAACCTGGGCCTTGGCCTGGAGGACCGGCTCACCAGCAAGGTAGGGCTCCTCTCCGGCGGCCAGCGCCAGGCGCTGACGCTGCTGATGGCCTCTTTGCAGAAGCCCCGGCTGCTGCTGCTGGACGAGCACACCGCCGCCCTGGACCCCAAGACCGCCGCCAAGGTGCTGGAGCTGTCCGACCGCATCGTGGAGGAGAACCACCTCACCACCATGATGGTCACCCACAACATGAAGGACGCCATCGCCCACGGCAACCGGCTCATCATGATGTACGACGGCCGCATCGTCATCGACGTCTCCGGCGAGGAGAAGAAGAAGCTGACGGTGCCCCAGCTGCTGGAGCTGTTCAGCAAGGTCAGCGGCAGCGACGAGGCCGACGACAAGCTGCTCTTGTCCTGATCCCATCCCCCCGCGGCGCGCCCAAACGGCGCGCCGCTTTTCCCTTTTCCCGATTCATCCCTTTAAAGCGGCAGGGCGGATTTGTATAAATTGCTGGTTGACTTCCGGAGCCTGGGTGCGTATAATGCAATCAAACAGCAAAACCGACGAGCAAGAGGAGTAACCGGTCCGGTCACCTTTCAGAGAGCTGTGGATGGTGGGATCACGGCAGAGAACGTTCCGGCGAATGGACTTGTGAGGGCAGAGCGAACAGCCACCGGCTCAGTAGCGCCTGACGGGACCCGCACCCGTTACCAAGGCGGCGCGTATGGCATGTACGCGGAGAGAGTGGGCGCACAGCGCCAACTTGGGTGGTACCGCAGGATCTCAGTCTTGTCCCAATGGTGGGACAGGGCTGTTTCTTTTTTTGACCGGAGGTATGTGACATGAAGATGCATCTGAGACGATGGCGGCCCTGCATGACGCCAGTTCCCTTCCAACCTTGAAAATCCGACGATGAAAAGGAGATCTTGATCATGAAAAAAATCCGTCTGTTCGCGGCCCTGCTGGCCCTGACCCTCACCCTCACCGCCTGCGGCAAAGAGCAGGAGACCACCACCCCCGACGCTCCCGAGGACGGCGGCGACGCCCAGAAGGAGATGTACGTCATCGGCATCTCCCAGTACGGTGAGCACGCCTCCCTGGACAACTGCCGGGAAGGCTTCCTCCAGGGCCTGGAGCAGGCCGGACTGGTGGAGGGCGTGGACTTCACCTACGACTACCAGAACGCCGGCTTTGACGACAACATCGCCACCCAGATCGGCCAGAGCTTCTCCGCTCAGGACGTGGATCTGATGGTGGGCATCGCCACCAACTCCGCCGTGGCCTGCTTCGCTGCCGCCGAGGACAAGGACATCCCGGTGATCTTCACCGCCATCACCGACCCCGTCCAGGCCAAGCTGGATTCCGGCAACATCACCGGCACCTCCGACAAGCTCCCGGTGGAGGCCCAGCTGGACCTGATCCGTCAGCTCCAGCCCAACGCCAAGACCATCGGCATCATCTACACCACCAGCGAGCCCAACTCCGTGTCCACCATTGAGGAGTACCAGGAAAAGGCCGGCGACTACGGCTTCACCATCGACGCCGTCGGCGTCACCTCCCAGGCCGAGGTCACCCAGGCCGCCGACACCCTGATCGCCCACGATGTGGACTGCTTCTCCAACCTCACCGACAACAACGTGGTGGGCGTGCTGGCCGCTATTCTGGAAAAGACCAACGAGGCGGGCATCCCCGTCTACGGCTCCGAGGTGGAGCAGGTGAAGCTGGGCTGCGTGGCCTCCGCCGGCATCGACTATGTCCAGCTGGGCATCCAGACCGGCCTCATGGCCGCCAAGGTCCTCACCGGTAAGGCTTCCTGCGCCGACCTCCCCTACGAGACCATCTCCGAGTACAGCCTCTACATCAACTCCCAGGAGCTGGACGCCATGGGCATCTCCATCCCCGAGGCCCTGGCGGGCAAGACCGTGGAGGCCGACGCGGCCTGACGCAACACTTTGACAAGGAGGGGTTCCCATGCTGGACCTTCTGATCAGCACCCTGACCCAGGGCCTGATCTACGCGCTGATCTCCTTCGGCGTGTACATCACCTATTCCATCCTGGACTTTCCGGACCTGGGGGTGGACGGCACCTTTCCCCTGGGCGCCGCCGTCACCGCCGTGCTGCTGACCCGGGGCGCGGACCCCTGGGCCACCCTGGCGGCATCCCTGGCAGTGGGGGCCCTGGCGGGGCTCCTGACGGGCGTCATCCACGTGGCGCTGCGGGTGCGCAATCTTCTGGCGGGCATCATCACCATGACCGCCCTCTTCTCCATCAACCTGCAGATCGCCGGATCCAACCTGACGGTGGACCGGGGCACGGACACCATCTTCACCGCGCCGCTGACCATGTCTCTCTTCGGCGGTCTGACCCTGATGCAGCGCAAGCTGGTGGTATCGCTGATCCTGGTGGTGCTGGTGAAGGTCCTGCTGGACCTCTACTTCAGGACAAAATCCGGACTGCTGCTGCGGGCCGTGGGCGACAACGCGGGCCTCGTCACCACCCTGGCCAAGAACCGGGGCGTGGTGAAGGTGGTGGGGCTGATGCTCTCCAACGCCCTGGTGGCCCTGGGCGGCTGCATCGTCTGCCACGAGCAGCGCAGCTTCTCCGCCACCATGGGCACCGGCCAGCTGGTGTACGGTCTGGCGGCGGTGATCATCGGCGTATCGCTGATGAACTTCTACGCCGCCTCCCCCCTGGCCCGGGCCATGCGGGGCGCGGGGGCGCTGCGGTATCTGGCCACCCCCGCCGGCACCACCGCCGTCATCGCGGGCAGCATTCTCTACAAGATCTGTATCCAGGCGGCGCTGAACGCGGGACTGCCCGCCAATATGATGAAGCTGGCCACCGCGGCGCTGTTTTTGCTGGTGCTGGTGCTGTCCGGCCGGAAGGGAGAGGCGATCATCCATGCTTGAGATCCGCGATATCACCAAGATCTACAATCCCGGCACCGTCACGGAGCAGTGCCTCTTCCGGGACTTCTCCCTCACCGTGCCCGACGGACAGTTCGTCTCCATCGTGGGCAGCAACGGCAGCGGCAAGACCTCCCTTCTGAACATCATCTGCGGCTCCATCCCCACCGACGGCGGCGACGTGCTGGTGGACGGGAAGAGCATCGCCCGGCAGAAGGACTACCAGCGCTACGCCGCCATGGGCCGGGTCTACCAGGACCCGGCGGCGGGCACCTGTCCCAACCTCACCATGCTGGAAAACCTTTCCCTGGCGGACAACAAGGGCCGCTCCTTCGGCCTGGGCCGGGGCGTCAACAAAAAGCGCCGGGACTTCTACCGCCAGCAGCTCCAGTCCCTGGGACTGGGGCTGGAGGATAAGCTGGACGTGAAGATGGGCGCCCTCTCCGGCGGCCAGCGCCAGGCGGTGGCGCTGCTGATGGCCACCCTGACCCCCCTGCGCTTCCTGATCCTGGACGAACACACCGCCGCCCTGGACCCCAAGACCGCGGAGGTCATCATGGAGCTCACCGACCGGGTGGTACGGGAAAAGCAGCTCACCGCCATGATGGTCACCCACAACCTCCGCTACGCGGCGGAGTACGGCGACCGCATTCTGATGATGAGCCGGGGCCACGTGGTGATGGACCGCTCCGGGGCGGAGAAGGCCGCCACCTCCATGGACGACATCCTGGATATGTTCAACCGCATCTCCCTGGAGTGCGGCGCCTGAGGGCATGCAAAGGCCCCGGCGGCACGGTGTTCGTGCCGCCGGGGCCTCTTTTTCCGCTTACAGCAGGGGATAGTCCCGGGAGCAGAGCTTTTCCCGGATCTGGGCCACGTGGGCGCTGTTGCGGGTCTCCAGCACCATGGTGACGATGCAGGCCCCCACGTCGGAGCGCTGGGCCTCCCGGACGTGGTTGATGTTGACGATGTTGGCGCCGGTGTCCGCCAGCACCTGCAGAAGCTGCAGCAGGCTCCCCGGCTTGTCCTCCAGCTTGGTGGTGATCTCCACCAGCCGGCCGGCCTTGGAAAGGCCCTTGGTGATGACCCGGGACAGCGTGGTGACGTCCACGTTGCCGCCGGAGACCACGCACACCGTCTTGCCGGCGGAGGTATCCACCTTGCGGAACATGCACGCCGCCACCGGCGTGGCCCCCGCTCCCTCCGCCACGGTCTTCTGCACCTCCATCAGCGCCAGGATGGCCGAGGCGATCTCGTCCTCCGCCACGGTGACGATCTCGTCCACGTACTCCCGGCACAGCTGGAACGTCAGGTCTCCGGGCCGCTTGACGGCGATGCCGTCGGCGATGGTGGACACCTGCTCCAGCTCCACCGGGCGGCCCTGGCGGATGGAATGCTCCATGGAGGGCGCACCCTCGGCCTGGACGCCGATGACCCGGCAGGAGGGCTTGAGGTGCTTGATGGCGTAGGCGATGCCGCTGATGAGCCCGCCGCCGCCGATGGGCACCACCACCTGGGCCACGTCCGGCAGCTGCTCCAGGATCTCCAGGCCGATGGTCCCCTGCCCGGCGATGACCGCCGGGTCGTTGAAGGGATGGGCGAAGGTGTAGCCGTGCTCCCGGGTGAGCCGCTCGGCCTCCCGGGCGGCGTCGTCGTACACGCCGGGCACCAGCACCACCTCCGCGCCGTAGGCCCGGGTGGCCTCGATCTTGCTGATGGGGGCGCCGGCGGGCATGCAGATCACAGACCGGATGCCCAGCTTGGCGGCGGAATAGGCGATGCCCTGGGCGTGGTTGCCCGCGGAGCACGCGATGACGCCCCGGGCCGCCTCCTCCGGAGAGAGGGAGAGGATCTTGTTGTAGGCGCCCCGCAGCTTGAACGCGCCGGTGAGCTGCAGGTTCTCCGCCTTGATGTACACGTTTTCGCCGAGCTTGGGCGCCGGGTCCAGCGGCGTATGCCGGGCGATCCCCCGCAGCGAGGCCTGGGCCTCCAGTATCATATCCAGTGTCAGCATATGCGCCACCCCTTCTCGGCAGATTTTTTATTCTCCATTATACCGGTTCCGCCCCCGCAATACAACGGGCATTCTCCACCGCCGTGGCCCGCTCCGGCGGCGGACTTTTGTGGCATCCCACAGATTGTCCCGCCGCCCTTCCCAGCAGCGGAAAAGGCCGTTGACCCGGGGGCGAACATGATGTAGGATAAAAAAGATGAGTCCGCCGGCCCTGCGGACCCGGATAAAAAAATCCCCAAAGCCTTTCAGCTTTGAGGAATTTGGTGGACGATACAGGACTCGAACCTGTGACCCCCTGCACGTCAAGCAGGTGCTCTAGCCAGCTGAGCTAATCGTCCGAAGCGGAACAAGCATACTATACACGACTTTTCCCGTTTTGTCAACCCCTTTTTTCATTCGGCCCCGTATTTCCGGCGGCCTTCCACAAGGAGGATCCTCTATGAACCAACAGGTCGCATTGATCACCGGCGCCTCCCGGGGCATCGGCCGGGCCGTGGCGGCGGAGCTGGCCCGGGCGGGCTACGCCGTGGCCGTGAACTATCTCCGCCATCCCCGGGAGGCCCTGGACCTGGTCTCATCCCTGACGGCGGAGGGCTGCCGGGCGGCAGCCTTCCCGGCGGACGTGGCGGACCGGAGCCAGGTGGAGGCCATGGTCCGGAACATCGGGACGCAGCTTGGCCCGGTGGAGGTGCTGGTGAACAACGCCGGGATCTCCGCCCAGGGCCTCTTTCAGGACCTGTCCGACGGGGCATGGGACCGGATGCTGGCGGTGAACCTCACCGGCGCCCGGAACGCCTGCCTGGCCGTCCTGCCTCACATGCTCCACGAAAAGCGGGGCTGCATCGTGAACATGGCCTCCATTTGGGGCCTGCGGGGCGCCAGCTGCGAGGTGGCCTATGCCTGCACCAAATCCGCCGTGGTGGGTCTGACCCGGTCCCTGGCACTGGAGCTGGCTCCCTCGGGCATCCGGGTCAACGCCGTGGCTCCGGGCTGCATCGAAACGGACATGCTCCGCTCCCTGGGGGACGAGACCCGGGCCATGCTGGCCCAGGAGACCCCCCTGGGCCGCCTGGGCACCCCGGAGGACATTGCTCACGCCGTGGCCTTCCTGGTCTCGGACCGGGCCTCCTTTCTCACCGGGCAGGTCCTCACCGCCGACGGCGGCTTCACCGTGTGATCCCCCAGGGCAGATCGCTCTGCAAAGCAGCTCCCCAGCCGTCTGGGCTGGGGAGCTGCTTTTTGCTTTATACCCTCCCGGGCAGAGGCGGTGTCCGAAGGATCACCCGGCCGAAGCAGGCCAACGTCCGGCCGCCGCTGGGCGTCAGCACCAGGTCCGCGTCCGCCCGGGCCCGGTTCAGGGAGAAGAGATACACCACCCCAGCCGGGTCCTTGTAATACTGCTTGCAGAAGATCTCGCCGTCCACGCAGAAGATGCCCACGTCTCCCGACCGCAAGGGATCCCGGTTCACATACACCACCGCCCCATCGTCGATCCACGGGGCCATGGAGTCTCCCTGGATCCGCACAGCGAACTCCGCCGCCGCCGGGACCTGGTCCGTCACCGGGAGATAGTCGAAGTCCTCCCCGAACACCGGTGCGGCATATCCCGCCGCCGCCGGACTGCGGTACAGCGGGATCACCCGGGGCTCCGCCGCAGTCTCCTCCGCCTCCGCCCGGCAGGCGCACAGCGCCTCCGCCACGGAGCGCAGAGCCTCCCGGCCCTGATCGGGCAGTGTGCGGTACTGCTCCAGCAGCTTCGTCTCTTCCCGGTTCAGGCTCCTTTCCCTGCCCCGGAAGCTGTCCTGAAAGAGGACGTTGGGCTGCGTGTCCAGACAATCGAACAGCCGCAGCAGTACTTCCTCTTTGGGAAAGCTGATCTCCCGCTCGTAGTTGCTCACCGCCGAGGGAGACACCCCCAGCTGCGCCGCCAGCTCCGGCCTGGTCAGGCCCAGCGCCTCGCGCTGCTCCTGTATCCGCTGTCCGAACCCCATGGGTGACTCCTCCTTGCTTCGTTTTCTTCATCCTATCGGATTTCCCCGGTGCTGTCAACCGCATTTTTACAAGTTTCTTGTAAAAATATAGTTGACATTACAAATATCTTGTGATATTGTATTTTTGTTCACAAGAATCTTGTAAGTTTATGGCAGCTAAACAAGTTTTTGTGTTCCGTTGGCAGCTTGCGGCATTTTAATCGAACAAACGTTCTATTTTGGGGATAAAAAATCGAAGCAGGCAAGACGCTTGCTCCGATTGGTGGGGGAAGGTGGATTCGAACCACCGAAGCCGAAGGCAACAGATTTACAGTCTGCCCCATTTGACCGCTCTGGAATTCCCCCATATGAAATTTGGAGCTGGTGGACGGATTCGAACCCCCGACCTGCTGATTACAAATCAGCTGCTCTACCAGCTGAGCTACACCAGCAGTTCCAACAGCAGGATTTATCTTACCAGATGCATCGCATTTTGTCAACAGGTTTTTTTATTTTTTTTGGATGAGGAGGGATCGTTCTTGCACAGCACGCATTGCCGCACCAGGCGGCACCCCCTGCTCTGCACGCTGTGCGGGCAGGAGATCACCATGGGGGAGGAATACTGGGCCTGCAACGGCGCACGGGTGTGCGCGGCCTGTCTGGGGGATTTTGCCCGGCAGGAGCTGGCCCCCTGCCGGGAGACCCGGGGAAAGGAGGTTCGGCCATGACGCTGCTGGAGCTCTCCGCGGTATACGCGGAAGGGGCCGAGCGGATCGGCCTGCGCATCCTGGAGCTGCGGACGGCCCAGGCGGGAGCGGATCCGGCGGAGGCGGAGGCGCTGGACCGCCGCATCCGGTCGCTTTTGCCCATGTGGCGGGACATGCGGGAGATGACCCGCCTCACCGCCCATTACTACGACGGAAGGAGGGAGACGCTTGGCCAGAAACGTTGATGTCCGGGGCGGCCAGTGGCTGGCAGATATGGCCATTTGGATGCGGAACAACGCCTCCGACAACTCCGAACTGCTGACCCGGCTGTACCGGAACCTGCGCCTGGCCCGGGAGCAGGAGCTGACGCCCCGGCAGCAGGAGGTGCTGGCGCTGTACTACGACCAGGGCCTGAACATACCCCAGATCGCCGCGCAGCTGGGCGTCAACTGCTCCACCATCTCCCGGACCATCCGCCGGGCCAGGCAGCGGCTGTACCGGTGCCTGCGGTACAGTCTGTGACTGCCGAGATTTTCCTCTTGAGGTTTTCTCTTCCACCCCGTATAATGGCCTGAGAAGGGCATCCTAAGCCTTAGGACGCATGATGCACGGGAGGGAGATTCCATGCTGTACAACACCTTGCACAACCACACCCTGCGGCTGATCGCGGCAGTAGTGGGCGAGTTCATCGCCGCCGCCGCGCTGAACCTGTTCATCGTCCCGCTGAACCTGTACACCGGCGGCACCATGGGCGTCTGCCAGCTGATCCGCACGCTGCTGCAGGACTACGGCGGCCTGAACTTCGGCCAGTACGACGTGGCCGGCATCCTCTACTTCCTGGCCAACATCCCCATCCTGCTGTTTGCCTATCGGGACCTGGGAAAGAAGCTGGTATTCAAGACATTGGTGTGCGCCCTGTCGTACTCCCTCTTTTACAGCATCATTCCCATCCCCACCCGGCCCATCATCAGCGACCATCTCACCGCCTGCCTGCTGGGCGGCATCCTCACCGGCATCGGCAGCGGCATCGTCCTCACCTGCGGCTGCAGCAGCGGCGGACTGGACATCGTGGGCCTGTGTCTGAGCAAGCGAGGCAGCTCCTTTACGGTGGGCCGCTTCTCCATCACCTTCAACGTCTTTCTCTACACCGCCTGCCTGATCCTCTTCCAGCCGGCGGTGGCCATCTACTCCGTCATTTACAACTTCTTCACCTCCATGGTGCTGGACCGGATGCACCAGCAGAACGTGACCGCCCAGGCCCTGATCTTCACCCGGGAGGAAGAGAGCATCAGCCGCTTCATCATCGACAATCTCCACCGCAGCGTCACCTACTGGGACGGCACCGGCGCCTACACCGGCGAGGGCATCCACGTGCTGTGCGTGTGCCTTTCCAAGTATGAGATCGAGGAGCTGCTCCACGCGGTGCACACCATGGACCCCCACGCCTTCATGACGGTCCAGGAGGGCACCCGGATCTTCGGCAACTTCCCGAAGCGATTGGGGTGAGCGGAATGGAACAGCGATCTCCCATCGCGGTGCTGGCGGGCACCCCGGTGGATACGGAAATGGGGGCGGCGCTGGTGGCCCGGGCGGGACACAGTCCCCGCTCCTTCCCGCTGGCGGAAGATCCCCGCAGCCAGACGGCCTTTCAGATCTCCTCCCCCGGAGAAAAGACCGCCGCCGTCCGGGCCGTGCTGGACCGGGCGGCGGAGGCGGGCTGCCGGCGGGTGTTCGTCTACTGCAACTCCCTCTCCGCCTCCGTGGACTTTGGGCCGCTGGCGGCGGAGACAGGTCTGCGGATCGTGACGCC
Source organism: uncultured Oscillospiraceae bacterium (assembly GCA_944385405.1). Lineage (GTDB taxonomy): Bacteria > Bacillota > Clostridia > Oscillospirales > Oscillospiraceae > Oscillibacter. Next base: position 21,785 of record CALWXB010000022.1, read on the forward strand.
CCTGGACGTGTACCGGACCCTGGCCCCCCGCTATCACCGCCTGGGGCTGATGGCGGCCAACGCCCAGGGCCTTGCGGGCATCGAGCGGACGTTTTTCGCCGCCAACCCGGCCCTGGACCTGCTGGGGGCCTGCGCCCTGCCGGCGGTGATCTCCATCGAGGAGGGACTCCCCCCGGAGGAGCTGGTGCGGCGGCACCATCTGGCGGAGCTGGCGGAATGGTTCCGCCTGTGCGGCATGGAGGCCATGGTGCTGGGCTGCACCCACTTCCCCTATTTCAAGGACGCCCTGGCCCGGCGCACCTCCCTGCCCCTCATCGACCCGGCGGAGGAGATGCTCCGTCTGCTGTTTGCATGAAAAGGACGCCCCCGCGATGCGGGGGCGTCCTTTTGTCTTTTCAGCAGCGGCCGAAGGTGTGGGTCAGCTCCCGGATCTGCGCGGCCAGCTCCGGCGTGGTCAGGCCGGGCGCCAGGCGCCAGCTCCAGTTGCCCTTGGGCACGCCGGGCACATTCACCCGGGCCTCGCTGCCCAGCCCCAGATAGTCCTGCAGCTGGGCCACGAACAACTCCGCCACGCTGCCCTGTCCCGCCCGGAGCAGGGCGGCACAAACTGCGGCGGCATCGTCCGGAGCGCCCAGGTAGCGCCGGGCGAAGGCCTGCTCCTTGGGCGCGGCCTCGGCGTACCAGCCGGCGGCGGTGTTGTTGTCGTGGGTGCCGGTGTAGCAGATGCAGTGGGGCGCGTAGTTGTGGGGAAGATACGCGTTGGCCGGACCGTCGAAGGCAAACTCCAGCACCTTCATCCCCGGCAGGCCGGAGGCCTGGCGCAGCTGGTGCACCGCGTCGGTGAGGATGCCCAGATCCTCGGCGATGTAGGTGATCTGGGGGAACCAGTTGATGAGCACGCCCAGAAGGTCCATGCCCGGTCCCTTCTCCCAGGCGCCCTCTTTGGCGGTCTTGGCCCCGGCGGGCACCGCCCAGTAGCTCTCGAAGGCCCGGAAATGGTCGATGCGGATGGCATCGAACAGCCTGGAGGCGCCCTCCACCCGGCGGATCCACCAGCCGAAGCCGTCCGCCTTCTGAGCCCTCCAGTCGTAAAGGGGATTGCCCCACAGCTGGCCGTCCTTGGAGAAGTAATCCGGCGGCACCCCCGCCACCTTGGCCGGATACCCCCGTCCGTCCAGCAGGAATTCCTTCCGCTCGCTCCACACGTCGGCGGAGTCCTGGGAGACGTAGATGGGCAGGTCCCCGATGATCCGGATGCCCAGGTCGTTGACGTATTTCTTCAGGGCCGTCCACTGGGTGAAGAAGCAGTACTGCACCCAGGTGTGGAAGGCCACATCCTCCTCCAGATTGGCCCGGGCATGCTCCAGAGCGCCGGCGTCGTGGCGGCGCAGGGCCTCGTCCGGCCAGTCATACCACGCCTTGTCGCCGAAGTGGGCCTTGATGGCCCGGTAGAGGGCATACTCCCGCAGCCAGGGCGTGGACTCCCGGAAGGCCCGGGCGGCCTCCGCCTCCTGGGCGGAGATGCGGGCAAAGGCCCGGCGCAGCAGCTCCTCCCGGCCGGCGCACAGCGCGGCGTAGTCGATGCGGTCCCCCTGGGGCACCTTGGCGTCCTCCAGCTCCTCCGGCATCAGCAGCCCCTGCTGCGCCAGGATGTCCAGATCCACGAAAAAGGGATTCCCGGCAAAGGTGGAGATGCTGGTGTAGGGAGAATCCCCCGCTCCGGTGGGGCCTACCGGCAGGATCTGCCACCAGCTCTGTCCCGCAGCGTGGAGAAAATCCGCAAAGGCCCGGGCGGACGCGCCCAGAGACCCGATCCCGTAAGGGGACGGCAGGGAAAAGATCGGCATCAGGATGCCCGCTGAACGTTTCATGAATGGCTTCACTCCTGTTTCCAAAGTCTGCCGCCCGCAGGCGGCAGCGGCAGGCGGCAGCGCCGCTGTATGGTCTCTATTGTACGCGACAGAAGCGGTCCTTGTCAAGGCGCATAAAGGTCGCGCGATTTTTTGTCATTCTTTTGTTAATTTTATGGTATGACCTCTCCTGAAAGCAGAAAACCGGCCGGTCTCCAAAGAGACCGGCCGGTTTCATGGATCTTCAGCGCATCAGCTCGTACATGACGGCCTTGATGGTGTGCATGCGGTTTTCCGCCTCGTCAAAGACGATGGACTGCTCAGACTCGAACACCTCGTCGGTGACCTCCATGGCGTCCCGGCCGAACTTTTCGCCCATCTCCCGGCCCACCTGGGTCTTGTGGTCGTGATAGGCGGGCAGGCAGTGCATGAAGCGGCACTGGGGACCGGCGTTGTCCATCAGGGCTTTCGTGACCTGATAGGGGGCCAGGGCGGCGATCCGCTCCTGCCAGACCTCCACAGGTTCGCCCATGGAGACCCACACGTCGGTGTAGAGCACGTCGGCGTTCTTGGTGGCGGTCATGGGGTCCGTCTCGAACTCCAGTACGGCGCCGGTCTCGGCGGCGATGGCCCGGCAGGTATCAACGAGGGCCTGGTCCGGCATATACGCCTTGGGCGCACAGGCCACGAAGTGCATGCCCATCTTGGCGCAGCCCACCATGAGGCTGTTGCCCATGTTGAACCGGGCGTCGCCCAGATACACCAGCTTGATGCCCTTAAGCTTGCCGAAGTGCTCCTGGATGGTGAGGAAATCCGCCAGGATCTGGGTGGGGTGGAACTCGTTGGTGAGGCCGTTGAACACGGGGACGCCGGCATAGTGGGCCAGCTCTTCCACGATGCTCTGGCCGAAGCCCCGGTACTCGATGCCGTCATACATCCGGCCCAGCACCCGGGCGGTGTCGGCAATGGACTCCTTCACGCCGATCTGGGAGCCGGTGGGCCCCAGATAGGTGGAGCCCATGCCCAGATCCTGGGCGGCCACCTCAAAGGCGCAGCGGGTGCGGGTAGAGGTCTTTTCAAAGATCAGCGCCACATTCTTCCCCTCCAGATAGCGGTGGGGGATGCCGGCCTTCTTCTTGGCCTTCAGGTCCGCGGCGGTGTCCAGGAACTGCTGGATCTCCGCGGGGGTAAAGTCCAGGAGCTTGAGAAAATGGGTGTGGTTTTCCATGTGCATCTCTCTTTCCCGGCAGGCCGTTTCGCAATGGCCGCCGTGGTTTGGTATCCGGGCCTCAGCCCAGGGTCTTTTTCAGGATGGCCACGCCCGCGTCCATCTCCTCGCAGGTGATGGCCAGAGGAGGCAGCAGCCGCATGCCGGGACCGGCGGTGAGGATCAGCAGTCCGTTTTCGATGAGCCGCGCGGCGAGGTCCTTGTTGGTCCAGCCCTCCCGGACCTCGATGCCGATCATGAGTCCCATGCCCCGGGTCCTGCCGAAGCAAGGCAGGTCCAGCTCCTCGATCTTCCGGCGCAGGTAGGCGCCCTTTTCCGCCACCTCTGCCAGGAATGCATCCGTCAGTGTCTCCTGCACGGCAAGGCCCGCCGCGGCGCAGATGGGGTTGGCGCCGAAGGTGGTGGCGTGGGTGCCGGGGGTCAGCACGTCCCGGCACTTTTCCGCAGCCATGATGCCGCTCATGGGCAGGCCGCCGGCAATGCCCTTGGCGAAGGAGCACACGTCCGGCAAAATGCCGTACTGCTGGAAGGCAAAGAGGCTGCCGGTGCGGCCCACGCCGGTCTGGACCTCGTCGACGAGCAGCAGCCAGTCCCGCTCCCGGCAGAGCTTCGCCACCGCCTGGACATAGTCCTGATCCAGGGGCAGCACGCCGCCCTCCCCCTGGACCAGCTCCACCATCACGGCGCACACGTCGTCTCCCGCCTGGGCCTCCAGGTCGGCAGGGTCGTTGGCCCGGGCGTAGCGGAAACCCTCGGTGAAGGGGAAGAAGTAGTTGTGGAACACCTCCTGGCCGGTGGCCTTCAGGGTGGTGATGGTGCGGCCGTGGAAGGAGTTCACCAGGGTGATGATGGTGGAGCGGCCCTGGCCGTAGCGGTCGAAGCTGTACTTCCGGGCCAGCTTGATCATGCCCTCGTTGGCCTCGCCGCCGCCGTTGGCAAAGAACACATTGCTCATGCCGGTGCGCTGGCACAGGATCTGGGCCAGCCGGGCGGCGGGCTCGGTGTAGAAGAGGTTGGAGGCGTGGCCCAGCTTGGATGCCTGGGCGGAGATGGCCTTCAGCCAGCTTTCATTGCCGTATCCCAGAGAGCTGACGCCGATGCCGCTGGTAAAGTCGATGTACTCCCGTCCCTCGGGGGAATAGAGCCGGGCGCCCCGGCCGTGGTCGATGGCCACAGGGAAGCGTCCATAGGTGTTCATGATGTACTGGCCCGTCAGGGCCTTGATCTCTTCAGAGTTCATCCGTCAGTCCTCCTTTTCCAGCATGGTGCCGATCCCGCGGTCGGAGAGCAGCTCGATGAGGATGGAGTGGGGGATGCGGCCGTCCAGGATGTGGACCCGCTCCACGCCGCCGGCGATAGCGTCCACGCAGCACTCCATCTTGGGGATCATGCCCCCGGAGATGGTGCCGTCCGCCACCAGCCCCGGCACCTCACAGGTGCGGACCACGTGGATCAGGGTCTCCTCGTCCTGGGGGTCCCGCAAAAGGCCCCGGACATCCGTCAGCAGGATCAGCTTCTCCGCGTTCAGGGCCTCCGCCAGCTTGGCGGCGGCGGTGTCGGCGTTGATGTTGTAGGCGGTGTCGGCATCCATGCCCTGGGCCACCGTGGACACCACCGGGATGTAGCCGGTCATCAGGGCCGTCTCCACCGGCTCGGGGTTCACGCCGGTAATGCTGCCCACCAGACCGTACTTCTCGTCCAGCTGCACCGCCTGGAACAGCTGTCCGTCCATACCGCAAAGGCCCACGGCCTGGCCGCCCAGGCGGTTGATCTGGGCCACCAGGTTCTTGTTGACCTTGCCGCAGAGCACCGACTGGACCACGTCCATGGTCACCTCGTCGGTGTAGCGCAGTCCGTCCACGAAGCGGGAGGGATGATTCAGCTTTTTCAGCATGTCGCTGATCTCCGGCCCGCCGCCGTGGACCATCACCACCCGGATGCCCACCAGGCTGAGCAGGATGATGTCGCTCATGACGGCGCGGCGCAGCTCGTCGGAGATCATGGCGTTGCCGCCGTATTTGACCACGATGGTCTTACCGGTGAATTTTTGGATATAGGGCAGGGCCTCCACCAGGGTCTGGGCCTGCTGGGCATGTGAAGCCACGAAAATTCCTTCTTTCCTTCTGTCCGCCGGGCGGACGGTTTGACGCGGCGGGGCCGGATCTCAGGTCCGGTAGTCGCCGTTGATCTTGATATAGTCGTAGGTGATGTCGCAGCCCCAGCAGGTGCAGCGCCCATCCCCCTCGCCCATGGCGATGCGGATCTCGATGTCGTGCTCCGTGAGGATCTTCTTGGCCAGGTCCTCGTCAAAGTCCAGTCCCCGGCCGGCCTCGCACACGGCGATCTCCCCAGCATCGCTGGCAAAGGACACATCCACCTTGTCCGGATCGAAGGTCTCCCCGGAGTAGCCCATGGCGCACAGCACCCGGCCCCAGTTGGCGTCCGCGCCGAAGATGGCGGCCTTGGTGAGGGTGGAGGAGATCACGGACTTGGCGATGGTCTCGGCGCTCTTTTCATCCGCCGCACCGGAGACGGTGCAGGTGATGAGGTGCTTGGCTCCCTCACCGTCGGAGGCCATCTTCCGGGCCAGCAGACCGCACAGCGTCCGCAGGGCCTCCAGGAAGGCGTCGTAGTCCGGTCCCGGGGCGGTGATGGTCTCGTTGCCCGCCAGGCCGTTGGCCAGGACCAGGCACGAGTCGTTGGTGGAGGTGTCCCCGTCCACGCTGATGCGGTTGAAGGTGACGCTGACGGTCTCCAGCAGGGCCTTGCGGATCATCTCCGGGGAGATGGCGCAGTCCGTGGTGAGGAAGCAAAGCATGGTGCCCATGTTGGGGTGGATCATGCCGCTGCCCTTGGCGATGCCGCCCATGCGGACGGTCTTGCCGCCGATGACGGTCTCCACCGCCGCCTCCTTCTTCTCGGTGTCGGTGGTCATGATGGCGTGAGCGGCGGCGTCGCTGGCGGCCTCGGACCGCTCCAGCGCAGTATACAGCGCCGGCATCCCCTCCTCCACCACCTGGACCCGCAGGGTCTGGCCGATGACGCCGGTGGAGGACACCAGCACGTCCCGGGGATCGCAGCCGATGGCGGCGGCCGCCGCGGCGCACATGCGCTGGGCATTCTCCTCGCCCTGGGGGGCGCAGGCGTTGGCGTTGCCGCTGTTGGCGACGATGGCCCGGGCCCTGCCGTCGGCCAGATGGTTGAGGTCCACGTGGATGGGGGCGGCCTTCACCACGTTTTTGGTGAACACGCCCGCCGCGGCGCAGTCCACATCGGAGACGATGAGGGCCACGTCCTTTTTCCAGGCGGCGTGAGTCTTGACGCCCACGTGGATGCCTGCGGCCCGGAAGCCCTGGGCGGCGCACACGCCGCCTTCGATGAAGTTCATATCCGTTCCTCCTTACCGGCTCAAACCGGTGGTCTCTGCAAATCCCAGCGCCAGGTTCATGTTCTGCACGGCGGCGCCGCTGGCGCCCTTGCCCAGATTGTCAAAAAGCGCCGTGATGGTGAAGCGTTCGTCGTTCCCCGCCGCCACCAGCCGCAAGTGGTCGCTGCCCGCCAGCTCCGCGCCGTACAGCCGGACCGCGGGGGGCTCCAGGGGCGCCACCTCCACCATCGCGTCACCCGGGTAGGCGGCGTAGTGCTCCGCCAGCGCCTCCCGGACCTGCCGGAGCGTGGTGACGCCCCGCAGCTGGTGCATGTGGAAGGGTACCGTGGCAGCCATGCCCTTGTAGTAGTCGTCCACGATGGGGACGAACACCGGCATCTCCGCCAGGCCGCACACTGCCTGCATCTCCGGCAGGTGCTTGTGGGTCTGCCCCAGTCCATAGGGGCAGGGGCTGCCCAGCAGCGCCTCCCGGCCGGGAGATTCGTACTGGGCGATCATCTTCTTGCCGCCGCCGGAGTAGCCGGTGAGAGAAAAGCAGCTCAGGGCCGTATCCGCCGGCAGGATCCCCATCTGCACCAGGGGGGAAACGATGCTGATGAAGCCCGTGGCGTGGCAGCCTGGATTGGCGATGCGCTTGGAGGCCGCAATGGCCGCCCGCTGGCCCGCCTTCAGCTCCGGGAAGCCATAGGTCCAGCCCGGGGCGGTGCGGTGGGCGGTGGAGGCGTCGATGACCCGGGTATCCGGATTTTCGATCATGGACACCGCCTCCCGGGCCGCGTCGTCCGGGAGGCACAGGAACACCAGATCCGCCGCGTTGAGGAACCTCTTGCGCTCCTGGGCGTCCTTCCGCTTGTCCTCGTCGATGAGCAGCAAGTCGATGTCCGTCCGGCTCGCCAGACGGTCATAGATCTGGAGGCCCGTGGTGCCGTCCTTGCCGTCGATGTATACCTTCGGTTTCAATGGGGACATCTCCCTTTTATTTGGTGTGGGCCTGGATGAAGGCCTCCAGCTGGGCGATCTGCCGGGTGGTCTCCGCCACGGCGGGACCGCCGAAGCTGCCCCGCAGCGCCATGCAGTTTTCCAGCTTCAGCGCCTGATAGACGTCCGCTTCAAAGAGGGGAGAGACGGCCTGCAGCTCCTCCAGCGTCAGGTCCTCCAGGGTCTTGCCCTGAGCGGTGCAGGCGGCCACCAGATGGCCGGTGACGGTGTAGGCATCCCGGAAGGGCATGCCCTTTTTGGTGAGGTAGTCGGCGCAGTCCGTGGCGTTGATGAAGCCCTTCCCTGCCGCGGCGCGCATGTTGTCGGTGCGGACGGTCATGGTGTCCAGCATGGCGGCGAACACGGGAAGGCACATCTCCACGGTATCGATGGCGTCGAACACCGGCTCCTTGTCCTCCTGCATGTCCTTGTTGTAGGCCAGGGGCAGTCCCTTCATGGTGGTCAGCAGCCCCATGAGGCTGCCGTACACCCGGCCGGTCTTGCCCCGGACCAGCTCCGCCACGTCCGGGTTCTTCTTCTGGGGCATGATGGAAGAGCCGGTGGCGTAGGCGTCGTCCAGCTCGATGAACTTGAACTCCCAGCTGCACCAGAGGATGACCTCCTCGGAAAACCGGGACAGGTGCATCATGAGGATGGAGAGGTCGGACAAAAGCTCCAGGGCGTAGTCCCGATCGGATACGCCGTCCAGGGAGTTGCCCATGGGGGCATCGAAGCCCAGGGCCGCCGCCGTCTGGAAGCGGTCGATGGGGTACGTGGTGCCCGCCAGGGCGCCGGAGCCCAGGGGGCACTCGTTGAGGCGCTTCCCGCAGTCCTCCAGCCGGGTGACGTCCCGGCGGAACATGGCGCCATAGGCCATCAGGTGCTGGGCAAAGGAGATGGGCTGGGCCCGCTGGAGATGGGTATAGCCGGGCATCACCGCTTCCTGGTACTTCCGGGCCTGACGGCACAGCACCGCCTCCAGCTCCAGAAGCTGCCCCACCAGCACGGGGATCTCCCGCCGGACGTACATCCGGAAGTCCAGGGCCACCTGGTCGTTGCGGGAACGGGCGGTGTGGAGCCGCTTGCCCGCGTCCCCGATGCGGGCGGTAAGGAGGGCCTCCACATTCATATGGATATCCTCGTTGTCAGCGCTGAATGCCACCTTCCCCGCCTCGATGTCCGCCAGGATGCCCTCCAGGCCTGCCTGGATGGCATCGGCGTCCTCCCGGGAGATGACGCCGCAGTTGGCCAGCATCGCCGCGTGGGCCATGCTGCCGGTGATGTCCTCCCGGTAGAGCCGCTGGTCAAACTGGATGGAGGCGTTGAAATCGTTTACAAGGGCGTCGGTCTCCTTGCCGAAGCGCCCGGACCAGAGTTTCATATGTGTTCCTTTCACCCAAGACGCGGGGCGAAGAAAACTTCTCCGTCCCGCAGTCTGGTCTTGTTGTTTGGATGGGAGAGATGCCTTACAGCTTGCCCTGCTCCCGCAGCGCCAGCACGGTGTCGGGCAGGCCCCAGAGGTTGATGAAGCCGGTGGCGTTGGTCTGATCGTAGCTGCTCTCGTTGAAGGTCACCAGCTCCTCGGAGTACAGGCTGCAGGGAGAGGTGATGGAGGCGGTGATCATGTTGCCCTTGTAGAGCTTGAGCTTCACGCTGCCGGTGACGTGCTCCTGGGTCTTGTCGGCAAACGCGCTGAGGGCCTCCCGCAGGGGAGTGAACCACTTGCCGTTGTACACCAGGTCCGCGAAGTCCACCGCCAGTTTGCTCTTCATGTGGGCGGTGTCCTTGTCGATGGTGATCATCTCCAGGCACTGATGGGCCTTGTAGAGGATAGTGCCGCCGGGAGTCTCGTACACGCCGCGGTCCTTCATGCCCACCAGCCGGTTCTCCACGATGTCCAGCAGGCCGATGCCGTTCTCGCCGCCCACCTTGTTGAGCTTGCGGATGATGTCGCTGGCCTTCATCTTCTCGCCGTCCACGGCCACGGGCACGCCCTTTTCAAAATCGATGGTCACATAGGTGGGCGCGTCGGGGGCGGTGATGGGAGAGACGCCCATCTCCAAAAAGCCGGGCTTTTCGTACTGAGGCTCGTTGGCGGGGTCCTCCAGATCCAGGCCCTCGTGAGAGAGGTGCCAGAGGTTCTTGTCCTTGGAGTAGTTGGTCTCCCGGGAGATCTTCAGGGGCACGTTGTGGGCCTCGGCGTAGTCGATCTCCTCGTCCCGGCCCTTGATGTCCCACTCGCGCCAGGGGGCGATGATGGTCATCTCAGGGGCAAAGCGCTTGATGGTCAGCTCGAAGCGGACCTGGTCGTTGCCCTTTCCGGTGCAGCCGTGGGCGATGGCGTCGGCGCCCTCGGCCTTGGCGATCTCCACCAGGCGCTTGGCGATGATGGGCCGGGCGAAGGCGGTGCCCAGCAGGTACTGCTC
>CALWXB010000023.1 GCA_944385405.1 uncultured Oscillospiraceae bacterium
GGGTGTCCCGCGTATTGAACGCTCTATTGGCCCGATTTAGAGGGGTATGTAACCGATCTAACCGGGAGAGCGCTTGACTGGCAGTCAAGAGGTCAGCGGTTCGATCCCGCTTATCTCCACCAAACGACCTGAAACTTCGGTTTCGGGTCGTTTTTTTACATTTTGCATGCTGCCCGAGAAAAAACCGTGCCCGCCTTTTGAAGGCGGGCGCGGTTTTTGTTTTCTCAGAAGATGCCCAGATGCTCCAGCAGGATCTTGAGGCCCAGCAGCACCAAGATACAGCCGCCGGCCAGCTCCGCCCGGCGCTTGTAGCGGGTGCCGAAGTAATTTCCCACCGCCACGCCGGCCACGGACAGGCAGAAGGTGGTGGCGCCGATAATGGAGATGGCCGGCACGATCTTCACATCCAGGAAGGCAAAGGTCACGCCCACCGCCAGCGCGTCGATGCTGGTGGCCACCGCCATCAGGAACAGCTGCCGGTAGTCCAGCTTGTCGCAGGCCCCGCAGGCCCCGCAGGCCTCCTCTTCCTCCGGCGACAGCGCCTCCCGGATCATGTTCCCGCCGATCAGCGCCAGCAGCACAAAGGCCACCCAGTGATCCACATTTTGGATGTACCGGGCAAAACCGGAGCCCAGCAGCCAACCCAGAAGGGGCATCAGCGCCTGGAAGCCGCCGAAAAACAATCCGATGATCCCGGCGTGCCGCCAGTTCAGCCGGGGCATGGCCAGTCCCCGGCAGATCGCCACAGCAAAGGCGTCCATGGAAAGGCCGATGCCGATCAAAAATAGTTCCGTGATCCCCATTCTGCTCACTCACTCTTCAAAAAATCACCGGAACCGGCCGGTCCATCTCCAACCGGTCCGGTCCTACCCGGCAGGTCCTGGCACAGATCCGTACACCTGCCGCGGCTGCCTCCCGCAGCGCCTGCCCGAAGGCCGGATGGGTCCGGTCATTGGGGGACACGGAGGCGATGCCGTTCATTTGTACCACAAAAAAGAGGGTGGCGTCAAGGCCCTCCGCCGCCGCCCGGATCAGCTCCCGGATGTGGCGGACGCCCCGCTCCGTGGGGGCGTCGGGAAAAAAGGCCCGGCCGCCCTCCTCCAGCGTCACGCCCTTTACCTCCACCAGATGCCGACCTCCCGGCGTTTCCAGGCAGAAATCCAGCCGGGAGTCCCCGTAGACATACTCCCGGCGCAGGGCCGTCGCCTCCGGCAGAAAACCGCCCGATGCCGCCCACTCGGCAAAGACCTGGTTGGGGGCCTGGGCATCCAGGTTGATGAGCCGGTCCCCCTTCTCCACCGCCACGAGGTCGAAGGCCGTTTTGCGGGCCGGATTGCTGCTTCTGGCCAGGTATACCGTCACCCCGGGGATCAGCAATTCCCGGCAGCGGCCTGTGTTCTTCACATGCACCGTCTCTTCCCCCGCCGCCGTCTCCACCCGGGCCACGAACCGGTTGGGCCGGGCCACGAACCGCCCGGATATCACATGGAGATACTGCATCCGCCTGCCTCCCTCACGTCGTCCCATGGACTGTTTTTTTCAGTATAGCATAGAATCCATTGACATGCGAAGCAATATAATCGTTTTGCAGGCCCATTGTTCTTGTAATATTACACAAAAGAGGCCTTTATAAATTTGGTCAGCCGTTGATTGTTTTTTGCACGCTAAATTGTTACAATGAATTCAATTCTAACTGCGGGAGGAAACCATATGGATTATTCCAGCGTTTTCGTGTGCCTGATGGGGATGGGGACCGTGTTTTTTGGTCTGATCTGTCTGATCGTCCTCACGGAGGGAATGAGTCTCCTGATCGGCCGCAAGAAAGCCGCCGCACCGGCATCGCCGCCTGCTCCCGTACAGGAGCAGCCCATCTCACCGGAAATGGTGGCTGCCGTATCCGCTGCCATCGCGGAGGATCTGGGCACGGATCTCCGGGGCATCCGCATCATCTCCATGAAAAAACTGTGAGTGATTTGGGAGGAACTTGTTATGAAAAAGTATCGCGTGACCGTCAACGGCACTGTCTATGAGATCGAGCTGGAAGAGCTGACCGGCGCGGCGCCCGCCGCCCCTGCCGCCCCCGCGGCCCCGGCCGCGCCTCCCGTGCCGCCTCCTGCCCCAGCCGGCGGCGAACAGGTGACTGCCCCCATGCCCGGCACCATTTTGTCGGTGAACGTGGCGGCGGGAGACGCCGTCAAGCGGGGCCAGGTGCTGATGATCCTGGAGGCCATGAAGATGGAAAACGAGATCATGTGCCCGCGGGACGGCCGCGTGGTGTCCGTCTCTGCCGCCAAGGGCGCCTCCGTGGAATCCGGGACCGTGCTCTGCGTCATCCAGTGACAGACCGGAGGGCGCTATGGAAGCTATTTTGAATTTCGTCAACAGCACCGGCTTCTACCAATTTACACAGGGCAGCAACTGGAAATGCCTCATCATGATCGTCATTGCCTGCGTGCTGCTGTACCTGGGCATCGTGAAGAAGTTCGAGCCGCTGCTGCTGGTGCCCATCGCCTTCGGCATGCTGGTGACCAATCTGCCCGGCGCGGAGATGTACCACGAGATCCTCTTCGCCGGAGGGCACATCCACTGGGATCTCATCGGCGGAGCCCCCATCACGGCGGAGTTCCTCTCGGAGATGAGCGCCGCCGGCGTGACCGACGCAGTGCTGGCAACAGCGAGCGTGGGAGAGACCATCTCCGTGGGACTCATCGACATTTTGTACTTAGGCGTAAAGCTGGGCATCTATCCCTGCCTCATCTTCATGGGCGTGGGCGCCATGACCGATTTCGGCCCCCTCATCGCCAATCCCAAGAGCCTGCTGCTGGGCGCGGCGGCGCAGCTGGGCATCTTCATGACCTATGTGGGCTGCCGCTTCCTGGGCTTCACCGGTCAGGAGGCCAGCTCCATCGGCATCATCGGCGGTGCCGACGGCCCCACGGCCATTTTCGTCACCGTCATGCTGGCCCCGGCCCTGCTGGGCCCCATCGCCGTGTCGGCCTACTCCTACATGGCCCTGGTGCCGGTGATCCAGCCGCCCATCATGAAGCTCCTGACCACGGAGAAGGAGCGCCAGATCGTCATGAAGCCCCTGCGGGAGGTCTCCAAGAAGGAAAAGATCATCTTCCCCATCGTGGTGACCGTCTTCGTGGCACTGCTGGTGCCCTCCGCCGCGCCGCTGATCGCCTGCCTGATGCTGGGCAACCTCTTCCGGGAGTGCGGCGTCACCGAGCGGCTCAGCAAGACCGTGCAGAACGAGCTCATTAATATCGTCACCATCTTCCTTGGTGTCTCCGTGGGCGCCACCGCCACCGGCACCACCTTCCTCAGCCCCCGCACCCTGGCCATCCTGGCCATGGGCATCGTGGCTTTCGGCTTCGGCACCGCCGGCGGCGTGCTGCTGGCCAAGTTCATGAACCTGTTCCTCAAGGAGAAGATCAATCCCCTCATCGGCTCCGCGGGCGTGTCCGCCGTTCCCATGGCCGCCCGGGTGTCCCAGAAAGTGGGCCAGGAGGCCAATCCCGGCAACTTCCTGCTGATGCACGCCATGGGCCCCAACGTGGCCGGCGTCATCGGCTCCGCCATCGCCGCGGGCGTTCTCATTTCCCTCTTCGGTTAAGGGAGGTCAGTTATGGAATTCTTATCGGATAAGCCCCTGTACATCACCGACACCATCCTCCGGGACGCCCACCAGTCCCAGGCGGCCACCCGGATGCGCTTGGAGGAGATGCTCCCCGCCTGCGAGGCCCTGGACGAGATCGGCTACTGGTCTCTGGAGTGCTGGGGCGGCGCCACATTTGACGCCTGCATGCGCTTTTTGAACGAGGACCCCTGGGAGCGGCTGCGGCAGCTGCGGAAGGCCCTTCCCCACACCAAGCTCCAGATGCTCTTCCGGGGCCAGAACATCCTGGGCTACAAGCACTACGCCGACGACGTGGTGGACGCCTTCTGCCGCAAGTCCATTGAAAACGGCATCGACATCATCCGGATCTTCGACGCCCTCAACGACATCCGGAACCTGGAGCAGGCCATCCAGTCCACCAAAAAATACGGCGGCATGGTGGAGGCGGCCATGAGCTACACCATCTCCCCCATCCACAATGAGGACTACTTCGTCAAGCTGGCCAAGGAACTGGAGCAGCGGGGCGCCGACGTCATCTGCATCAAGGACATGGCCAACCTCCTGCTGCCCATGGAAGCCTACTCCCTGGTCAAGCGGCTCAAGGAGACGGTATCCGTCCCCATCCACCTCCACACCCACAACACCACCGGCACCGGCGACATGGTGCTGCTGATGGCCGCCATGGCCGGCGTGGACATCGTGGACACCGCCCTCTCCCCCCTGGCCAACGGCACCTCCCAGCCCGCCACGGAATCCCTGGTGGCCACCCTCCGGGGCACAGTCCGGGACACCGGGCTGGACCTGAACAAGATGAGCGCACCTGCCGCCCACTTCCGCAAGGTGGCCCAGCGTCTGAAAGGCGACGGCGCCCTGGACCCCAAGGTGCTGAACGTGGACACGAATACCCTTTTGTACCAGGTGCCCGGCGGCATGCTCTCCAACCTCATCTCCCAGCTCAAGCAGGCCGGGAAGGAATACAAATACTATGACGTTCTGGCGGAGATCCCCCGGGTCCGGGCAGACTTCGGCTATCCTCCCCTGGTGACCCCCTCCAGCCAGATCGTGGGCACCCAGGCAGTGATGAACGTCATCTCCGGGGAGCGGTACAAGACCTTCACCAAGGAGTCCAAGGCCATGCTCCGGGGCGAGTACGGCAAGCTCCCCGGCGAGGTGAACGAGGCCGTCCGGGCCAAGGCCGGCATCAAGCCGGAGGAAGTCGTCACCTGCCGCCCGGCAGACCTGCTGGAGCCGGAAGTGCCCAAGTACCGGGAGGAGTTCCGTGGTCTCGCCAAGAGCGACGAGGATGTCCTCTCCCTGGCCCTCTTCCCCCAGGTGGCCCCCAAGTTCCTGGCTTGGCGGGACGGCCCCCACGATCCGCCTGCGCCGCCCAAGCCGGAACCCCTCAAACCCGCCGATCCCAATGCCGTGCGGGAGCTGTACGTGGAGTTCAAGGGCTGACACACATGACAAAAACCGCGCCACGCACCGAAGAAGGTGCGCGGCGCGGTCTCTTTTGGATGGGTCAATAGCCGTTGACCATGACGTCCAGCACACGGCCGGCCACAGTGCCCGCCACGGAGCTGCCGCCGCCGCCGTTTTCCACCAGCACCACGAAGGCGTAGGGGGCATCCTCATTCCGCAGGAAGCCCGCGAACCACGCGTGGGGCGTCTTTCCATCTCCCACCTCGGCGGTGCCGGACTTGGCGCAGATGTCCATGTTGGGAAAGCGGCTGGTGCCGTAAGTCTTTACCACATTCTCCGCCATCATCTCCGCCAGAGTCTCCGCCGTGGAGGCGGAGATCAGCCGCCCGGTCTTACCGGTGATGAGCCTGGGCAGCGAAGGGATCCCCAGGGAACTGACGGTCTTTTCGATGAGATAGGGATTGGCGGCCTTGCCGCCGTTGGCCACGGCCCCCATGAAGCACATCAGCGCGCAGGGGTTCACCTGATCCCGACCCTGGCCCACACCGGCCCAGCCCAGCTCCCCGTCAGTGATGCCGTCCCAGACGAAGGTGCCCTGGGCAGTGGGCAGCCCGCTGACGGAATAGCTGCGGGTCAGCCCCGCCTCTTCCGTGTATTCCCGCAGGGTATCCGCCCCAAGCTCTACCGCCAGCTGGGCAAACACCACATTGCAGGAGTTGGCAAACGCGTCGCCGATATTCTGCTGGCCATGGGTACCGGAGCAGATGATGGTCTCTCCGCCAATGTCTACGCTGCCGGTGCACTCCCAAGTGCGCTCCATGAGGTCCGGGATCTTCTCCAGCGCCGCCGTCAGCGTCACTGTTTTGTAGACAGAGCCGGGAGTGAAGGCGGAGGAGAGGAATCGGTTGAGGTAGGCGCCCTCATACCGTGGGTTCGTCTCGATATCCGAGGGCACGTGCAGGGGATCGTAGCTGGGGGCAGAGACCATGCACAAAATCTCCCCCGTCTTGTAGTTGTACACCGCCACCGTGCCGGCATGCCCCCCCAGGGCCTGATAGGCCTCGTAGTTATAGCGGGCGTCGATGGTGAGATACAAGTCCGAGCCCTGGTCGGCGTCATAGGCGCCGTTGATGAGGTTGTATCCGGTGAGCTTGTCGGCAAAGGCGTTGAGGGCGCCGGTGCCGATGTTGCCCTGGAGGTCCCCCACCGCGTGGAGCGTGGCCTTGCGCACCGTCTCGTTGTCGTAGTAGGTGCGCACGCCGTTCTCCGCGCTGGAGAGGACGTCCCCGTCCCGGTCCAGCACCGTGCCCACGGCCAGCTGGCCGTCGGAGTTATAGAGGTGACGGTTGAAGGCCGAAGAGGCCCAGCTGCCGCCGTTGGTCACATACTTCACCAGAAACACCAGCAGCCCCGCCGTCAGAAACAGCGCCAGCACACAGCAAAGCAGCGCCCGCTGTTCAATCTTCTTCATCCGGCTCCTCCTTTGCAAAGGGATCTCCCATGGGCTCCGCCCGACGGCGGGCCTCCTCCGTCAGACGCTTCTGCGGTGCCCGGCGGATGGCGAAGCTGGCGTTTTCCCGGGTGTCCGTGGCCTTCAGGAACGCCAGCAGCCCCCAGGCCGACAGCATCGCAGAGCCGCCGTTGGAGACAAAGGGGAAGGTGACGCCCGTCAGGGGCAGCAGATCCACCGAGCCGAACACATTCAGGCAGGTCTGAAACACCAGCAGCGACCCCGCGGCACAGGCGGCGATGGTATAAAAGCTGGAGCGGCCCACCCGCACCGCCCGGGCGGCGAAAAAGGCCAGCGCCACGATGGATGCCACCGCCAGCACGGCGATGATGAGGCCCCACTCCTCGCACAGCATCCCGAACACCAGATCCGTGTCCGCCGCGGCGATCCTGTGGAGCCAGCCCTCCCCGGCCCCCATGCCGAACAGGCCTCCGGAGGCCGCCGCGGACATGGTGCGGGTCTGCTGGTAGCCGGTGGTGGAGGCCGCCTCCCAGGCATGCCCCCAGGAGGCGAACCGGCTGAGGATATAGGGTTTGAACTTGACGATGATCCCCGCGCCGAACACCGCCGCTCCGCAGATCAAAGACAGCGTGGCCCAGTCGCCGGAGCGCAGGTAGGCAATGACCAGGAACGTGACGAAGAAGATGGCCGCGGTGCCGAAGTCGCTCATCAGGCCCAGCAATCCGATGCACACGCCGGTGAGTACGATAAACAGCGTCAGGTTCCGCCGGCGGAACAGCCGCTCCAGCGTGGCGGAGCCTGCGAAGATATAGCAGATCTTGGCGATCTCCGAGGGCTGGAAGGACATGCCGCCGAAGGAGATCCAGTTGACGGCGCCGTATTTCCGGCTGCCCAGCACCAGCGTGATGCCCAGCAAGCCGATGGCTCCGGCGGCCATCATCCACCGGATCTTCTGGACCCGGCTCAGATCCCGCAGAAAGATCCCCAGCACCAGAAACAGCACCAGCCCCAGCAGCACCGCCAGGAACTGCTTCAAAAGGCTCCCCGGCGCGCTGGAAGCCGTGACGGAGAGGGACAGCGTGGAGAGGAAAAAGGCGATGGTCTCCAGCTCGAAGCCCACGCAGCGGGTAGCCCGTAGCACGGCGTAATAGAGCCACATCACCGCCGTCAGCCCCAGGAAGGCCAGAGGCACCGTCACCGGCGGCGTTGCGCCCATGGACACGATCAGCTGCAGGCAGGCCAGCACCTGAAAAATCGACAGCCACAAAAAGGAGGGCCACACGGCGGCAGGCCGCTCCGCCCGGCGCTTTTCCTCCAGCTCCTCCCGCTCCGCCACGGTCTGGGGCAGGAACACCAGCGGCACGCCGCCCAGGGAAATGGTGTCCCCCAGCTTCACCGGCGCCGAGCCGCGGACCGTTTCGCCGTTGACCTGGGTGCCGCCCTTGGAGTCCAGATCGTACACCGTCCAGCGCTCATCCTCTCCCCGGCAAAGCGCCGCGTGCTGGCGGGAGATGCTGGGGTAGTTGAGCCGGACATCCGCGCTCTTGCCACGGCCGATGATGTTTTCCCAGTGGGTCAGCAGGATCGGCGTGCCGTTGGGCAGGCTCAGCTGCCCCCAGATCTCCGGGGTATGGGGAATGCGCAGCAGGGAGCGCACCGCCCGGTAAAGGATCACAAAGGCCAGCACCGGAAAGAGAAAGCGGACAAACGTCCCATACCACTCCCCCACCAGCGGGTACGCCGCCAGCAGCGCGCCGACCCGGTCCAGCAGCGCCTGCAGCGGCGCCGTCAGCTGCTCCATACAGGGCCTCCTTCTTTCAAGCATGAAATCACACCGGACACCGTCCGGACGCTTTAGTATATCACCTTTTTCCGCCGGTGTACAGCCCGGCACGCCGCCTGGCCGGCAGTCATGCCTTCAGAAGGAAAAAATAGTCTGCCGGCGGCCGCTTTTTCTCTTGACCTTCCGTTAAAAATACATTAGAATAAGATACTGTGCACGAATCTGCAAAAAACGCGCTCCAGCGCGCTGGGCAGATTGCTTTATCCATTATACGAAAGGCCGATCACGACATGAAACATCCCTACAAGACGCGGGAAGGCGGCGCAACGGTGACCATCTTCGTCCCCTACGACTGCAAGAATCACTGCCCCTTCTGCATCAATAAAGGTGAATACGCGGATCTGACGGGTTTTTCTGCGGAGAAGATCTGCCGGAGCATCCGGCGGATGGACGCCATCACCCCCCGGTGCGATTTCGTGTTCACCGGCGGCGAGCCTCTGGCAGATCTGGAGACCCTCCAGATGATGCTGGATGAGATCCCCACCACCCACAAGGTGTACATCAACACCACGCTCCCCGTTTCGGAGCATCAGTCCGAGGAGGATGTGCTGGCCTTCGCGGAGCGGAACAAGGACAAGATCACCTGCATCAACGTCTCCCGCCATATGCAAAAGTACGTGGTGGAGTCCAACGATGCGCTGCTGGCCCGTCTCCCGGTGCCCTTCCGCATCAACTGCGTGCTTTACAAGGACTATCCGGCGGAGGGTCTGGTGCCCTACATGGAGCGGTTCCGCGCCATCCCCGGCGCGTCCATTCAGTTCCGCTTCGACTATACCGCCACCACGCCGGACAATCTCTATGAGGAAGAGGGCGACAAGATCCTGCAGGATCTCAAGAAGGTCTCCCGCTACACCGGGCTGGACGGCTGCCGGATGCGCTGCGGCTTCCACTTCGACTATCAGGGCCTGGAGCTGACCTACCACAAGACCCTCCCCTACTCCACCATCGTGGAGACGGACCCCGCCGACGGCGTCACCTACGATATCCTCTACGACATCCTCATCAAGCAAAACGGCGACATCCATTCCGACTGGGACGGCACGCTGCTGGATGTGGACGCCTATGAGCACGTCGTCTACGAGCCCTATGACCTCAAGTGGCTGGTACAGAATCCCTGAAAATCCAACACAAAGCGGCGGGATCCTCCGCCGCTTTTTTTCGGAGGCGATCCATATGAAACCCATTCAAACCATCGGCATCGTGGGCCTGGGCGCTCTGGGCACCATGTATGCCGACCTCTTCACCCAGGCTCTTGGCAAGGAGCACGTACTGGTGCTGGCAGACCGGGCCCGGACGGAACGCTACCGCCGGGACGGCATGTGGTATAACGGTACATTGTGCGATCTCAACTATGCCGACGCCGCCGAGGTCAAAGAACCGGTAGACCTGCTGCTCTTCGCGGTGAAGTTCACCGGGCTGGAGGAGGCCATGGCCACCTGCCGCCATCTGGTGGGGCCGGAGACCACCCTGATCTCCATCCTGAATGGCATCTCCAGCGAGGAGCTGCTGATCCGGGACTTCGGACCGGAGCGGGTGGTATGGTGCGTAGTGGGCAAGGTGGCCGCCCAGAAGGAGGGCAACCGCGTCACCATGTTCCCGGTGGTGCCCCCCGCCGGGGAGATAGACCTGGGGGTGCCCCAGGGCTGCCCCGAGGACCATCTGCGCCGTCTGACGGCCTTCTTTGACAAGATCGGCTTCCACTACGTTCTGCCGGAGGATATCCGGGTGACCATGTGGAGCAAGCTCCTTTGCAATGTTGGCTGCAACCAGGCCGCCACCGCCTACGCATGCAATTACAGCGTCCTCCAGTCCCCCGGCCCCGCCCGGGAGACCATGCTGGCGGCTATGCGGGAGGTGCTGGCCATCGCCCACGCCGAGGGCGTCCCCCTCTCCGAGAAGGATATCACCCTCTGGACCGCCGTCATCGACGGCATCACCCCCACCAACGAGCCCTCCATGCGCCAGGACAGCAAGGCCCACCGGAAAAGCGAGGTGGAGCTGTTCTCCGGTACCGTGCGGCGCATCGCCCGCCGCCACGGCATCCCCGTCCCCGTGAACGACTGGCTCTACGAGACCATCACAGAGATGGAGCGGCACTATTGAAGAAAGCTCCCCGGCGCACAATGCGCCGGGGAGCTTGTTTTTACGGCTCCAGCCGCTGCCAGACGCCCCGGTGCAGGCTGCCCGCCGCCACCGGCCGTCCCAGCGCCGACGCCAGGGCCCGGGCGTCAGCCAGGGACGCCTCGTCCTCCACCTGGTTGATATACACGATGCCCGGCAGTCCTTCCGCCCGCAGCACCGCCGCCGCCATAGCCGGGGTCACAGCGTCCGCCAATGCGGCGCCGCACAGGGCAGCGTACCGCTCCGGCCGGTGGGCCGCTTCCATCACTGTCCGTCCGAAGCCGGAGGCACCCACCACGGTGACCACCTGCCGGGCCTCCGGCGGGATCACCGGCTCGTGGGGCACGTGGGCCTTCAGGGGATGTCCCGCCGCGCCGTCCGCTTCTGCCAGGATGTAGTCGAACGACGATGTCAACTGGGAAAGGGGCACCGGCGGGGCCGTCAGCTTCCCCGTCTCCGGCAGCACTGTCCCGGCGCACACCAGGGGGCGGCCTGCCAGGGCTGCCAGCGCCAGCGCGGAGCGGGCCAGGGGGATGCCGGGGAAGGGATAGATCTTGGTGGTGGTGCACAGCAGCACCCGCCCCCGGGCGCAGAGGGACTCCCCCAGCGTCCGCAGCAGCGTGGTCTTTCCCCCGCCGCCGATCACCGCGGTGACGCCCTTCTGGATGTCCAGCAGTTCCCAAAGCTCCATGCTCTCCCCTCCTTTTTCTCTCAGCATACCACCTGCTTCCGGGAAACGTCAAGAACGCGGCGGAGCCTTCCGGCTCCGCCGCGCTTCTCAGTTTTTCAGGCTGTGCATGGGGGCGGGGATCCGTCCGCCCCGGGCGATGAAGTCCGCGCTGGACTCGGGGTGCACCGGCATCACCGGGGCGCTGCCCAAGAGACCGCCCATCTCGATGGTGTCGCCCACGGTCTTGCCGGGAGCGGGCAGCAGACGCACGGCGGTGGTCTTGCAGTTGACCATACCGATGGCCGCCTCATCGGCGATGATGGCGGAGATGGTCTCCGCCGGAGTATCCCCGGGGACGGCGATCATGTCCAGGCCCACGGAGCACACGCAGGTCATGGCCTCCAGCTTGTCCAGGCACAGCGTGCCCGCCCGGGCGGCGGCGATCATGCCCTCGTCCTCGCTGACGGGGATGAAGGCGCCGGAGAGCCCGCCCACGGAGGAGGACGCCATGACGCCGCCCTTCTTTACCGCGTCGTTGAGCAGCGCCAGAGCCGCGGTGGTGCCGTGGGTGCCGCAGGTCTCCAGGCCCATCTCCTCCAGGATCCGGGCCACACTGTCGCCGATGGCAGGGGTGGGGGCCAGGGAGAGGTCCACGATGCCGAAGGGAGTGTCCAGCCGGCGGCTGGCCTCCTGGGCCACCAGTTGGCCCATGCGGGTGACCCGGAAGGCGGTCTTTTTCACCGTCTCCGCCACCACGTCGAAGGGCTGGCCCTTCACTGCCTGGAGGGCATGGTGCACCACGCCGGGGCCGGAGACGCCCACGTTGATGACCCGTTCCGCCTCGCCCACGCCGTGGAAGGCGCCGGCCATGAAGGGGTTGTCCTCCACGGCGTTGCAGAACACCACCAGCTTGGCACAGCCCAAGCCGTCCCGGTCCGCCGTAGCGTCGGCGGTGGCCTTGATAATCCGGCCCATCAGGGCCACGGCGTCCATGTTGATGCCCGCCTTGGTGGAACCCACATTGACGGAGGAGCACACCAGCTCCGTCCGGTCCAGGGCCTCGGGGATGGAGCGGATCAGCTTCTCATCTGCCTTCGTCATGCCCTTTTGCACCAAGGCGGAGTAACCGCCGATGAAATTCACGCCGCAGGTCTTGGCCGCCCGATCCAGCGCCAGGGCAAAGGGAACATAGTCCTCCGTCTCGCTGGCACCAGCCACCAGTGCCATGGGAGTGACGGAGATGCGCTTGTTGACGATGGGGATACCGAACTCCCGCTCGATATCCTCACCGGTGCGCACCAGGCGCTCCGCGCTGCGGGTGATCTTCTCATAGATCTTTTCACAGGCCCGGACGGGATCCGGATCACAGCAGGAGAGCAGGGAGATGCCCATGGTGATGGTGCGGATGTCCAGGTGCTGCTGGTCGATCATCTCGATGGTGGAGAGGATGTCTTTCTGATTGAGCATAGATGCCTCCAAACGATACCCGCACGGGCGGGGAAATACGGCCACGCCCGGCGGACGCGACGCGGCGCCGGGCGTGGGGATATGGAAAACCGTCAGATGGTATGCATGGCGTTGAAGATCTCCTCCCGCTGGATGCGGATGGAGAGCCCCATCTCCTCCCCCAGTGCCGCCAGGGCGCTTTGCAGCTCCCCGAAGGGCGCGGAGGCCGCCCCCACATCCACGGCCATGACCATGGTGAAGGAGCCCTGCAGGATGGTCTGGGAAATGTCCAGGATATTGACGTGGTAACCGGCCAGCTTCGTGCACACGGCGGCAATGATGCCCACCCGGTCCTGGCCCACCACAGTGACAATGGCGTTCATATGGATCTCCTTTCTCCGGCGCGGGACGCGATCAGATCTCGTCGAAGAACTTGGCATGGATGGCCTTCACCGCCCGGTTCACGTCCTCCTCGTCCAGCAGGACGGAGACGCGGATCTCGGAGGTGTTGATCATCTGGATGTTGATGCCGGCCTCATAGAGGGCCTCGAACATCTTGGCGGCCACGCCGCAGTTGCTCATGAGGCCCGCACCCACGATGGACACCTTGCCGATGTGGTCGTCCGCCTCGATGTGATCGAAGCGCAGGGCCTCCTTGTGCTGGTTGAGGATGTCCTCGGACTCCTGGAGATCCTTCTTATGGACGGTGAAGGTGATATCCTTGGTATCCTGACGGCCGATGGACTGCAGGATCACGTCCACGTTGATGTTGTGCTTGCTCAAAAGGTCAAACACCTGGAAGGCGACACCGGGATTGTGCTGCAGGCCGATGAGGGCGATCCGGGCGATGCTGGTATCCTTGGCAACGCCGGCAATGTTGGTCTTTTCCACTTTGGTAACCTCCTTAACTTTCGTGCCGGGCTTGCGTTCCAAGCTGGACACGACTTCCAAATTCACTCTGAACTTCTTGGCCAGCTCCACGCTGCGGTTGTGCAGCACCTGGGCGCCCTGAGACGCCAGCTCCAGCATCTCGTCATAGGTGATCTCGTCCAGCTTGCGGGCATTGGGCACGATGCGGGGGTCGGTGGTGTACACGCCGTCCACATCGGTGTAGATCTGGCACAGCTCCGCCCGGAAAGCCGCCGCCAGCGCCACAGCGCTGGTGTCGGAGCCGCCCCGGCCCAGGGTGGTAACATCGCCCTGCCGGTCCACGCCCTGGAAGCCGGTGACGATGACGATGCGGTGCTGATCCAGCTCGGACTGGATGCGCTCGGAGTCGATCTTCTTGATCCGGGCGTCGGAGTGAACGTTGGTGGACTGGATGCCCACCTGCCAAGCTGCCAGAGATACGCAGGGCAGCCCCATGGCCTCCAGGGCCATGGCGCACAGCGCCACGGAGATCTGCTCGCCGGTGGACAGCAGCATATCCATCTCCCGCTTGGAGGGATTGGGATTGATCTCCTCCGCCTTGGCGATGAGGTCGTCGGTGGTGTCGCCCTGGGCGGAGAGCACCACGATCACGTCGTTCCCCGCCAGATAGGTCTCGGCGATGATGCCGGCCACGTTCCGGATGCGCTGGGCGTCCCGCACGGAGCTGCCGCCGAATTTCTGTACAATCAAACTCATAGTGTTTCCTTCTTTGCTTCAGATTGGATGGGTCCCCGTCCCATCATACGCCGGACAAGGTCCGTTGGGAATCAGGCCAGCACCCGCATGCAGGCCAGCACATTCAAAAAGCCGGACTGCCGGGCGGCGTCCCGGCCGCTGATGGGGTCCGTCAGGAAGGCGGTCTCGCCGTCCTCGCTGAGCACCTCCACCTGACCGAAAGCCATGGCGGCGTCGGTGAGGCTGCCCTCGATGCGGAAGTAGTACCGCATGCGCAGCTCCTGGGGGTCCTCAAAGCCGCTGGTGTCGGAGGACCAGCTGATCTCGTCCCGCCGGGGACTGGCCTGGAGGCACTCCATCACGTCCGCCACGCACGCCGAGGCGGTGGGCAGCTCTCCGGCTCCCCGGCCGTAGAACATCACGTCGCCGGTGGCGTTTCCCCGGACCATCACCGCGTTGTACACATCCTCCACGCTGGCGATGGGGTTCTCCTCGGGGATCAGGTGGGGCGCCACGTAGGCGGTCCGGCCGCCGCCGGGCATCCGCACCGCCCGGCCCAGCAGCTTAATGCGGTAGCCCGCCCGCTGGGCGATCTTCACGTCCCGCAGGGAGAGCTTGGAGATGCCCTCCATGGGCACCGCCGCCGGATCCACCTGGTACCCGAAGGCCAGGTCCGCCAGGATGCAGATCTTGCGCCCGGCGTCGATGCCGTGGATATCGGCGGAGGGGTCCGCCTCGGCATAGCCCTTGGCCTGGGCCTCCCGCAGCGCGTCGGAGAAAAACGCCCCGGTGCGGACCATCCGGGTGAGGATATAGTTGGTGGTGCCGTTCAAAATCCCGTAGACCTCGTCGATGCGGTTGGCCGCCATGCACTGGGTCAGGGGATGGAGCACCGGGATGCCGCCGCCCACGCTGGCCTCAAAGAGGTAGCTGACATTCTTCTTCCGGGCCAGCTCCAAAAGCTCACAGCCCCGCTCCGCCACCAGCTGCTTGTTGGCAGTGACCACGTGCTTGCCCGCCAGCAGCGCGCGGCGGGTGTATTCATAGGCCGCGTCCACGCCGCCGATGGTCTCCACCACCACCCGGATGTCGTCATCCTCCTCGATCCGGGCAAAATCGTCGGTCATCAGCTGGCGGTAGGGACCGTCCTTAAAGTGCCGCACCAGGATCGTCTTGACCTGCAGCGGCTCGCCCAGCTTCCGCTCGATCTGCCGGGCGTTTTCGGAAACCACCTTGGCCACGCCGGTCCCCACCGTGCCAAAGCCCATGATCGCTATCTGTATCATCGCACCGTCCTCTTTCTCTCAGCCTGCCAGGATCTCGAACCGCACCACGCCGTCCAGTCCCCCCACATCGGCCAGGAGCTGCTCCAGGGATTCGGCCATGTCGCTGGTCTCAGCGGAGATGGTCACTGCGGCGCAGCCGTTGGTGGGAATGCTCTGGTTGATGGTGAGGATGTTGGCGCCGGAGGTGGCAAACACCGCCAGCACCCGGCTGAGCACGCCGGCAGTGTCCCGGAGCATGGCGTAAAAGGTGATGATGTGTTCGGACTTCATGTCGTTGAAGGGCTGCACCGAGTCCTTGTACTTATAAAAGGCACTGCGGCTGATCCCCGCAAGGCGCGTAGCCTCCCCCACGGTGTCTGCCTCGCCGGTCTGCATCATACGCTTGGCCTCCGCCACCTTGATGAAGATCTCCGGCAGCGCATCGGCTGCCACGATATAGTATTTGATCGCTCTGGCCATTTCGTCCACCTCCTGCGGTCATTTGTCTTTACACGTCGTCCATCGTACCACATTTTTGACGATGACGCAACCGCATCGGGCAAAATTTTTTTAGGGAAAACAGGGAAAGTTCCCACCGTTTTGTCCACCGGAGGTGGGCAGATTGACGGGAACGGCGGATACCAGCGCGGGGGAGGGCCTGCGCCCTCCCCCGTTTTCCGTATCCGTCACACCGCCTGATAGACGGCCTTCATGCCCCGGTACATCTCATAGCAGTCCAGCTTGGCCACCACCTCGAAGGGGGCGTGCATGCTCAGTACCGGCACGCCGGCATCCAGCGTGGCGATGTTCCGGTTGGCCATATAGGCCGCCACGGTGCCGCCGCCGCCGGCATCCACCTTGCCCAGCTCCGCCATCTGCCAGACCACCCCGGCCTCGTCGAAGATCCGCCGCACATAGGCCACGGTCTCGGCGTCGGCGTCGGAGGCGCCGGACTTGCCCCGGGCGCCGGTGTACTTGCAAAGGCCCACGCCGTAGTTCACGTAGGCGGCGTTGCGCTTTTCGTAGACCTCGCCGTAGTCCGGGTCGTAGGCCGCCGTCACGTCGGCGCTGAGGCAGAAGCTCTTCTCCAGACACACCCGCAGCGCCGCGCCCTGGGAATCACAAAGGTCCTCCATGAAGGTGTCAAAGGCGGCGGACTGCATGCCCGTGACGCCGTCGGAGCCGATCTCCTCCTTGTCCGCCAGAACGCACACCGCGGTCTTTTCCGGCGTCTCGCTGAGATCCAGCAGCGCCCGGAGGGCGGCGTAGGCGCACACCCGGTCATCGTGGCCGTAGGCGCCGATGAGGCTGCGGTCCAGACCAATGTCGCAGGCCTTCACCGCCGGTACCGCCTCCAGCTCCGCGGAGATGAAGTCGTCCTCGGTGATGCCGTACTTCTCATGCAGCAGCTGCATCACCGCCAGCTTCACCCGGCCGGCGTCCTCTTCGTCCCCGATGGGGCGGCTGCCCAGCAGCAGGTTCAGCGTCTCGGCAGGCACCGCCTCTCCCAGAGGCTTCTTGCTCTGCTCCATCCCCAGGTGGGGCAGCAGGTCCGTGATCACCAGCCGGGGATCCTCCGGGTCCGCGCCGATGGACACCGGCACCACGCTGCCGTCCTTTCGGGCGACGACGCCCCGCAGCTCCAGAGGGATGGTCACCCACTGGTACTTGCGGATACCGCCGTAATAATGGGTCTTGAAAAAGGCCATCTCGCTCTCTTCATAGAGGGGGTTGGGCTTGAGGTCCAGCCGGGGGGCGTCGATGTGAGCGGCGGCGATCTGCACGCCCTCCTCCAGCCCGCGGCATCCGATATGGGCCAGCATCACCGCCTTGCCCCGGTTGCAGACATACACCTTGTCTCCGGCCTGCAGCGCCATGCCCCGGACATAGGGCCGGTAGCCGGCCGCCTCCGCCAGGCGCACCGTCTCATCGGCGCACAGCCGCTCGGTCTTGCCGGCGTCCAGATACGCCTTATAATCGGCGCAGTACGCCTCCATCCCCGCCAGTGTCTCCTGGCTCAGGCGGTCGTAGCCGTTCTTCCGGCCGGAGAGCAGCTGCTTTTTCAGTTCCTTGAATCCTTCAGACATTCCATGCTCCTTCCTTGCAGTCTGATCAATGGACGCCGTGGCGCTTTTCCTCCCGGATGGATTCCACCATCCGCTGGAAGAACAGCAGCGCCTCCTCCCGGAACACCTCCGGGGAATCCGCAGCATTGGTCAGCTCGCAGTCACATTTACTCCGATAGTAGTCGTCGGCTTTCTGGGCGGAGATCCGCAAGCGGGCGTACTCCTCTGAGATGCCGTCACGAGCCATTACCCGGCGCACCCGCAGCTCCACCGGCGCCGTCACTGCGATGGTGCGGTCGCACAGCCGGTCCAGACCGCTTTCCAGCAGGTTGATGGCATCGATGGCGTAGAGGCCGTCGGACAGGTCCCGGATCCTCTGCTCCAGCTCCGGCACCAGGAAGCGGCTGACGATGGCGTTGAGCTGGTCCAGCCGGTCCTTCTTGGCAAACACCTCCCGGCCCAGCTTCTGCCGGTCCAGGGAACCGTCCGCCCGGAACACGCCGGGGAACTTTTCGTTGATGGCGTTGCGGAGCTCATCATTGTGGGTCAGCATCTCATGATACGCCGCGTCGCAGTCGATGACCTCGCCGCCCAGGGCCCGGACGGCGTCCAGAGCGCTGGTCTTGCCTGCGCCGGTGCCCCCGGTGATGCCCAGCACCACCCGCTGGCTGTCCGCCTCCACCACGTGAAAGCCCGCCGCCTTCTTCAGCCGGTTGCCGATGGCCAGTCCCAGCCCCCGGTTGTCCGGGCACTGGGCGAAGATCTCCTGCACGCCGCTGCCATCGAAGGTCCGCAGCGCGTCGAACACCCGCTGGGCCTGGGTCAGCTTATCAGCGCTGGGGCCCAGAGTATGGACCTCCTTCCCGGCAAAGAGGTGGGCAAACTCATCGAAGCAGATGATGCCCGCCTCCGGGCCCGCCCGGCGCTGGATCTCCCGGGCAGAGGCCTCCGGCGCGCCGGTGACCACTGTGACAGGAGCCTTGGGTGCGTAATGCCGGTACTTCATACCCGGGGCCTTGGGCCGCTCATTCTCCCCCAGAGGGGCGGTGACGGCCTTGTCCACGTCCACGTGGCCGATGAGCCGCTCCAGGTCCTCCAGCGGCAGACCGCCGGGCCGCAGCATCCGGGGCGGCTGGCACGTCAAGTCCAGGATGGTGGACTCCACACCCACCGTGCAGGGACCGCCGTCCACCACGCCTTCGATCTTGCCGTCCATGTCCTCCAGTACGTCCTGAGCCGTGGTGCAGCTGGGACGGCCGGAGGTGTTGGCGCTGGGGGCCGCGATGGGCACTCCCGCCTCCCGGATGATGGCCAGGGTAACGGGATGGTTGGGGCAGCGCACCGCCACCGTATCCAGTCCCGCCGTGGTAGCGTCCGGCACCAGGTCGCTGCGCTTGAGGATCATGGTCAGGGGACCGGGCCAGAACTTCCGGGCCAGCACATAGGCAATGGGCGGGATGTCCCGGCAGTAGCGGGGCAGCCACTGGGCCCCCGTCACGTGGAGGATCAGGGGATTGTCCTGGGGACGGCCCTTGGCCTCGAAGATCCGCTGCACCGCCTGAGTGTCCAGGCCGTTGGCACCCAGGCCGTACACCGTTTCCGTGGGGATGGCCACCAGACCGCCCTCCCGCAGGATGCGGGCGGCGGCGGAGATCTTGTCCTCGATCTCCTTTTGCTGTCCCTTGGTGTCCCGCAGGTCGTAATAGATCGTCTGCATCATAAGTCTCGCCTCTATCTTGATTTCGCCGGGCACAGGGCCCGTTATTCCAATGCTCCGTTTTTCAGCTTCTCGGCCTGATCCGCCGCCGCCAGGGCGTCGATGAGCTCGTCTAAATCGCCGTTCATCACGGCATCGATCTTGTAGAGCGTCAGTCCGATGCGGTGATCCGTCACCCGGCCCTGGGGGAAGTTGTAGGTGCGGATGCGCTCGCTGCGGTCCCCGCTGCCCACTTGGCTGCGCCGCTGGGCGGCGGTGTCCGCCGCCTGCCGGTCCCGCTCCATTTCGTAGAGCCGGGCCCGCAGCACCCGCATGGCCTTGTCCTTGTTCTTGTACTGGCTCCGCTCGTCCTGGCACTCCACCACCAGCCCTGTGGGCAGATGGGTGATGCGGATAGCGGACTCCGTCTTGTTCACGTGCTGGCCGCCGGCACCGGAGGCCCGGTAGGTGTCGATCTGCAGGTCCTTGGGGTCCACCGCACACTCCACCTCTTCCGCCTCCGGCAGCACCGCCACCGTGGCGGCGCTGGTATGGATGCGGCCGCCGGACTCTGTCTCCGGCACCCGCTGGACCCGGTGGACACCGGACTCGAACTTCAGCCGGGAGAAGGCCCCCCGGCCCTCCACCAGCACGCTGCACTCCTTCACGCCGCCCAGCTCCGTCTCGTGGAGGCTCACCACGTCCGTCCGCCAGCCCTGCCGCTGGGCGTACATCGTGTACATCCGCAGCAGCGATGCAGCAAACAGGGCGCCTTCCTCGCCGCCCACGCCGCCGCGCACTTCCAATATCACGCTGCGCTCGTCGTCCCGGTCCCGGGGCACCAGCAGCGCCTTTCCCTGTTCCCGCAGCCGCTCCAGCTCCTCCCGGGCCCGGTCCCATTCCTCCTGGGCCAGCACCCGGAGATCCGGGTCCCGGAGCAACACTTCCGCCTCCGCCAGCTCCCGCTGTGCCTGCTGCCAGGCCCGCCAGAGCTCCGACGCCGGCTGCAGCTCTTTGAGCTCCCGGTTCACGTCTCGCAGACGCTCTGCGTCCCCGTACACCGCCGGGTCCGAGAGCTGGGCCTCCAGGTCCTCATACCGCAGCGCCAAGTCCTTCAGTTGCTCTTCCATGGAAAACGCCCCTTTCCCTTCGGTCCAAAGCGCGTTTTCCGCTACTTCTGGTCCAGAAACTCCCGCACCTGGCGCAGAAACTCCTCCCGCCAGAAGGCACAGCCCACAGAATGGGCCCGCAGCGACACTGCCGCCACATGACCGCAGGGGGTGTAGAGGTCCATCTGATCGTAGATCTCCTCATTCTTCTCCTCGCCGCCCCGGGAGAGAAGATAGGCCGCGTGGCGGATCTCTCCGCCGTGCTCTTTCAGGAAGCCCCGGATCACGCTGCTGCACCGTCCGGCCCACACCGGAGACGCCACGATCACCAGTCGGTAGTCCCCCAGCTTGCGCTGCGTCTCAAAGGGCTGGAGGGGGTGGGTGGTGCGGCGCATGGCATCCAGGCCGCAGCGGAAAAAGCCCTTCCAGCCGCTCCGGTCCACGCTGTCCCGTATTTCCACCACTTCCGCGCCCAGCTCCGCCGCCACCTCCTGGACCTGCTGCTGGGTATTGCCGGTCCGGGAATAGTAAATGCACAACACGTCGCTCATATCGTCACGCCTTTCATCGCAATGTCCAGTATCCAGGTCTTTACCAGGGCGAAGGGCTCCCGGAGATAGTAGTTGATGTCCAGCCACCAGGGCAGCCGGGCCGCCACGCCCACAGCGTCCAGCCCCGCCGCCTCCGCCAGGAGGCACGCCCGGAAAAGGTGGAAGCCGTTGCTCACCACCGCCACCCGGGCACCGGTGAGATCCACCCCCGCCTCCTCCAAAACCGCTTTGGAAAAGGCGAAGTTCTCCGCCGTGGAAGCGGAGCGGTCCTCCAGAAAGAGGCGCTCAGCCTCCACGCCCCGGGCGGTCAGTCCCCGGTACATGGCCTCCGCCTCGGTGATATCCTCCCCGGGGCCCTGTCCGCCGGAGAGCACCGCCGGGATGCCGGGGTGTGCCAGCAGATAGTCCGCCGCCGCGTCGATGCGGCTCTGGAGGCTCAGGGACGGCGCCTCGCCGTTGACCCCGGCGCCCAGTACCAGCACCGCGTCGGCAGAGGCATCGCTTCCCCCGCTGCCGCTGATCACCAGGACCTCCAGGGCCAGGACCAGTGCTGTAAGGCCACAGAACCCGACAAGGAAAATCCTTTTACAGATCCTCCAGAACCTGCTTATTTCGGAAAGCCGTCCCAGGGCCAGCCACAATAGGCAGGCCACCGCCAGAGCGGCACACAGCACGCCGGAAAACCGGACCCCCGGCACCAGCCAGAGGCACGCCGCCGCCAGCGCGGCCAGGCACGCCGCCAAAATCCACCAGATCTTCCCTCTCATTCCCCGGCTTCTTCACTGAGCTGTTCCCACCTTTCGTACAGGGCGTCCAGCTCCGCCTGGGCGGCGTCCTTCTGCCCCACCAGCTCGTTCAGCTTCTCGTAGTCGCAGGCGGCGGCCTCCATGTCCCTCTCCAACTGGGCGATGTGCTCCTCCGCCCGGGCGATGTCCCGCTCACAGATGGTCAGCTGCCGCCGGGCGGCCTGCTGGGCCTTGTTGCCCCGCTGGGGCCGTTCTGTCACGGTTTTTTCCTTCACAGGCTTGGGTACAGCCGCCTTCTCCGCCTCTTCCTGGGCCTTGAGCTGGCGGTACTGGGCAAAGCCCATGGGATAGTCGGTGATGGTGCCGTCCGCCAGCTCCCAGATGCGGGTGGCGAAGCGGTTGATGAAATACCGGTCGTGGGAGACGAACAGCAGCGTGCCGTCGTAGGCCTCCACCGCCTCCTCGATCCACTCCCGGGAGTCGATATCCAGGTGGTTGGTGGGCTCGTCCAGGATCAGGAAGTTGATCTCGTCGTCCATCAGCATGCAAAGCCGCAGGCGGCTCTGCTCTCCGCCGGAGAGGACAGAAACGGGCTTGAACACATCCTCGCCCCGGAAGTCATAGGCCGCCAGCCGGTTCCGGGCGCTCTGGGCCGAAAGGCCCTTCTTGGCGGCCATCATGTTCTCCACCATGTTCCAGTCCGGATGGTCGAACCGGACGATCTGGGGAAGGTACGCCAGCCGCACCTGGGGGCCGGTGCGGATGCGGCCGTCGTCGGGGTACAGCTCCCCCACGATCATCTTGATGAGGGTAGATTTGCCGGTGCCGTTGTCCCCGATGAGGGCGATGCGCTCGCCACCCTCCACCTTCAGCGTGATACCGTCAAAAAGATGCTTGTCCCCGTAGGACTTGGCCAAATTCCGCAGCCCCAGCACCTCGTCGCCGTGGAACTCCGCGGTGGAGAACCGGGCATCCATCTTCCGGGCCTTGGTGGGCTTGGCAGTGGTGCGCATGCGCTGGATGCGCTTTTCCATGGAGATGGCCCGGCGGTAGGTCTTGTCCATGCCCTGGAACGCCCACAGCCGCAGCTGCTCGGCGGATTTTTCCAGCTGGGCGATCTTGGCCTGCTCCTTTTCATACTGCTTCATCCGCTCCTGGTAGCGCCGCTCCTTCTCCACGGCGTAAAAGCTGTAGTTCCCGCTGTAAAACTCCGCCTTGCCGTCCTGGATCTCGATGATCCGGGTAACGATGCGGTCCAGGAAAT
Source organism: uncultured Oscillospiraceae bacterium (assembly GCA_944385405.1). Lineage (GTDB taxonomy): Bacteria > Bacillota > Clostridia > Oscillospirales > Oscillospiraceae > Oscillibacter. Next base: position 22,895 of record CALWXB010000023.1, read on the forward strand.
AGCGGTCGTGGGAGATGGTCACCACCGTGCCGCGGAAGGAGCGGATGTACTCCTCCAGCCACTCCGTGGCGTGGAGATCCAGATGGTTGGTGGGCTCGTCCAGCAGCAGGATGTCCGTATCCTCCAGGATCAGCCGCCCCAGGTTCACCCGGGTCTTTTCTCCGCCGGAAAGGCTGTCGAAGAGCTGTCGCCGCATCTCCTCAGAGATGGAGAGGCCTTGGGCGATCTTGTTCACCGCCACGTCGGTGTCGTACCCGCCGAACACCTCGAACCGCTCGCTGAGGACGCCGTAGCGCCTCAGGAGGGCCGGGTCGCTCTCCCCGGCGGCCATCCGCCGCGTCAGCTCCTCCATCTCCCGGGCCAGGGTCTCCAGCCGGGCGAAGGCGGAGCGCAGCACGTCCTCCACCGTGTAGCCCGCAGGATACACCGGGATCTGGGAGATCAGTCCCACCCGGCGGCCCTGACCCACGGTGACCTGGCCCTCGTCATAGTCCAGCTCCCCGGTCAATATCTTGAAAAGCGTGGTCTTTCCTGCGCCGTTGCGGCCCAGCAATCCCACCCGCTCGCCCTGATCGATCTGAAATGTGAGGCCGTCCAGCACGTTGCGCCCCACCTCGAAGGATTTGACCAGGCCGTTTACCTGTATCTCAATCATAATCTGCCTGCAGCTTTTCCACCAGGCGGCCGAATTCCATGGCGTGAGACGCCTTCAGCAGCATGGCGGTGCCGGGCTCCAGCTGTCCCCGCAGGGCATCCAGAGCCTCCTCCTTCGTCTCAAAATACAGCACCTCACCGCCGCTTTGCGCGGCGCCGTCGGCGATCTTGGCGGCCTTGGTGCCGATGGCCGCGATCACATCGATGCCAAGCATAGCCGCCAGAGCCCCCATATTATAGTGGGCCTGCTCTGTCAGCTCGCCCAGCTCGCCCATATCGCCCAGCACCGCCACGCGGCGGTCGCACTCCGTCTTGGCCAGCACCTCCAGCGCCGCCGTGACGGACTGGGGATTGGCATTGTAGCAGTCGTCCAGGATCACCCGGTTTTCCGGCAGGCGCACCACCCGCATCCGGGAACCGGCGGGCTGGTACGCCGCCACGCCCCGGATGATCTCCTCCCGGCTCAGTCCCAGGGCCTCGCCCACCGCCACGGCGATGGAGGCGGAGTAGGCCATGTAGGTCCCCGGGGCGGGAATGGTCAGGGCATAAATGTCCTTTTCCGTGGTGACGGTACAGGTGATGCCCTCCACACCGTGGTCCGCGATTTCGCTGATCCGCACACCGCAGTGCTCCGACTGGCCGCAGCGCAGGGTATGGACGGCGGGCTGCACGGTATTCAACAGGGAATCGTCTCCGTTCAGCACCGCCAGGCCGCCGGGCCTGAGATGGGTGAAGATCTCGCACTTGGCTTTTAAGATCCCCTCCCGGCTGCCCAAAAATTCGATGTGGGCGTCGCCGATATTGGAGATCACCGCCACGTCGGGCCGCACCATCTCTCCCAGGTAGGCGATCTCCCCGAAGTGGTTCATCCCCGTCTCGATGACGGCAGCCTGGTGCTCCGGCCCCAGGCCCAGCAGGGTCAGGGGGGTGCCGATGTCGTTGTTGAAGTTTCCGGGTGTCTTCCACACCCGCAGCTTCGCCCCCAGCACAGCGGCGATCATCTCTTTCGTGGTGGTCTTGCCCACGCTGCCGGTGATCTGCACCACCGGAATGGAAAACCGGTCCCGGTAAGCGGACGCCAGGGCCCGCAGGGCCAGCCGGGTATCGTCTACCTTGATGTAAAATTTATCCGCCCGCAGCGTCTGGGGCAGCCGGGCGCACAAGCACCCCGCCGCGCCGGCGGAAAGCGCTGCGTCGATGAAGTCGTGTCCGTCGAACCGTTCCCCCACCCAGGGCAAAAACAGGCAGCCCGGCGCCACCTTCCGGCTGTCGGTGGAGACTCCGGTAACCACCGGCACCTCCTTTTGCGGATTGCACCACACGCCGTGGACGGCGGCGGTGATCTCTTGCACGGTCATGGGCTGCATCTCACGCCCTCCTCTTCAGGCAGACAGACTGCCGTATGATCTCTTCGCACAGCTCGCCGTAGTCCATCCCCACGGCAGCGGCCTCCTTGGGCACCAGGCTGGCGGCGGTCATCCCCGGCAGGGAGTTCACCTCCAGGCACCAGAAGCGCCCCTCTCCGTCCAGCAGAAAGTCCGTCCGTGAATAGACCTCCAGCCCCAGCGTCCGGTGGAGTTTCAGAGCCAGCGCCCCCATCTCCGATTGCTGCTCCGGCGTGATGGGTGCCGGGCAGATCTCCCGGGCGCCGCCGGACTGGTACTTGGCCGCGTAATCGAAGTCCTTTTCCGCAGGCAGGATCTCCACCGCCGGCAGCGCCCGGTCGCCCAGCACGCCCACCGTCAGCTCCCGGCCGTAGATGCGCTCCTCCCAGAGCACCTGGCCGCCGAACGCCAGCACCTGCACCAGCGCCGCCTCCAGCGCCGCCCGGTCCTCCGGGAGAAAGACGCCCAGAGAGGACCCGCCGCCGGAGGTCTTGATGACGCATGGCATGGGCAGCTCCCGGGCAAGGCGGGGGGCATCCTCCGCGCTGTACTCCAGCACCCGCCACGCCGGTGTGGGGATCCCGGCGGAATCCATCATCCGTTTGGTCATCACCTTGCTCATGGCAAGGCCCGAGGCCAGATAGCCGCTTCCGGTATACCGGATCCCCAGCAGGTCGAAGGCAGCCTGGATGCGGCCGTCCTCCCCGTCCTGACCGTGGAGCCCCAGAAAGACTACGTCCGCCAGGGCGCACAGCTCCAGCACGCGGGGGCCGAAGAGGCCGTTTCCGCCCTCTGTCCGCATGGCCCGCACGGCGTCCAGATCCGGCGCCTGGGCCTCGATGCGCGCGTCAGGGCACAGTCCGTCCGGCGCGTCAAACAGCGTCTCCACGTCCGCCGGCGCCTCCGGCAGCCCCAGAAACACGTCCGCCAGCACGGCCCGGTGCCCCCGCTGCCGCAGCGCCCGGCAAACGGACGCCCCCGTCACCAGGGACACTGCCCGCTCCGTGGACAGTCCTCCCGCCAGTACAACGATTTTCATGACCTCGATCCCTTCTCCTCTGGTCCGCATACGCATACCAATTCTATTATAATCCGTATCAGTTTAGCACAAAGCTGCCGGGAATACAACAGAAAAAAGCCGGCCCCCTGAAATCACCGTTCAGAGGGCCGGCATCGTCAGCGCAGCCAGTCAAAAAGGCTCTGAGGCTCTTCTTCTCCTGCCAGCAGCGTTCCGGCGGCGCAGAGCATCCGGGCGGCGTCCGCCCGGGTCACCGGCGCATCCAGACCAGCGCTACCGAAGCTCCCCGCCGACAGCACGCTCACTGCCTCCAGGTTCCCCACCGCCTGGGCCGCCCAGGAGGGCACTGCCTGCCGGTCCGCATACCAGACCTCCAGGTCCACGTCCTCCAGACCCAGCACCCGGTCCAGCATGGCGGCCGCCTCGTTGAAGGTCACCGTCTCGTCACCCAGAAACGCCGCGCCCTGGTCCGTGGTCTTGCCCTGGACGATGCCCTCCGCCACGCCGGCGGCGGCATAGGCTTTCGCCCAGGTGGGGATGGCGGCGTCATCGCAGAAGCCCGTCATGGTGACGGCAGGGGCTTCCAGTCCCGCTGTCTCCATGGCCATGGCCAGGAATTCGCTGCGGGAGACCGTCTCCTCCGGCTGGAAGTAGTACGCCTCCCCCATCCGGCAGCCGGTGAAGATCCCCTCTTCCGCCAGATACTGGGCCGCAGCGGCAGAGGATGCGTCCGTGTCGGCGTAGGTGACACCGGAACGGACCTTCTCAATGGTCACGGTCACCGTGGCCGGCGCGGAGACGTTGCCGGCGCTGTCTGTGGCAGTATAGGTGAAGCGGTCGCCGCCGGAGGCATCCTCCTCCGGCATGTAGGTGAAGTTCACCCCATCCACCTCTACGCTGCCCTTGTCCGGCTCCTCCGACACGGCAAAAGTGAGGTCGTCTCCCTGGCTGTCGCTGCCCAGGAACTGGGCCTGATAGGGGATGCCCCGGTAGGTGGTGATCTGGATGTCCTGGACCACCGGCGCCTCCTCCGAAACCTCCTGCTTTTCCTGGGACTTTCCGAACAGTGCCTGGGCACTGCCGCCCAGCAGCGCCGCTGCCGTCACCAGAGCGGCAAACTGTTTCATGGCAATGTGTCTCATGGTGCATCGAACCTCCTGTATGAATTGGTACAGGAGTAGTCTTTTCCCACCGGCGGGAAATATACGAGCCGCGTCCGGGAAAGCCGGACGCGGCTCCTTCTTTTTCTCATCCCGCGCGGCTGAGACGCCGCATGCCGGGAGATCGCTTCTTGATGCCGGACACCACCCCCATGGCGGCAAACAGCGTCACCACCGAGGACCCGCCGTAGCTGAAAAAGGGCAGCGTGATGCCGATGACCGGCATCACGAAGAGGCACATGCCCACGTTGATCATGATCTGGAAGATCAGCATGGCCGCCATGCCCACGCACACATAGCAGTGGAACGGGCTCTGGGCGTTCCGGGCCACGATCAGCACCCGGAACACCACCGCCGCCAACAGCAGCAAGATAGCCACGCAGCCCACGAGGCCCAGCTCCTCCCCTGCCACGGAGAAGATAAAATCCGTCCACCGGGCAGGCAGCGACGTGCCGTAGCTGCTCTGGGTCTGGGTCCCGCCCAGATACCCCTGGCCCAGGATGCCGCCGGATCCCAGCGTCAGCAGACTCCGGGTCTGCTGCCAGCCGGCGTCCAGCGGCTCATAGGAGTGGTCAAAGAGAACGATGAACCGGTCCTTCATATACCCCGGCATGAGATCCAGCTTCCACGCCGCCGCCACCGCCGCCGCGCCGCCGCCCAGCAGCAGCGCGAACCACCGCAGGGCGAAGCCCGCCACGAAGGCCATGCACAAAAAGATGAAAAAGAACACCAGGCCGTTGCCCATGTCCCCGGACACCACAAAATAGAGCCCGCAGATGCCGAAGGCGTGGAGCGCCGCGAAGGACGCCGACCGGAACGAGCGCAGGTCCCGCTTCTCCTCCTGAAGCCACTCCATCTGCTTGGCCAGCAGCAGCACGAAGGTGATCTTCACCACCTCCGCCGGACCTACATTGATGGGAACCCCCGGCAGGCTCAGCCACGCCCGGTTGCCGCTGACCGAGACGCCCAGAGGCGTCAGCAGCAGCAGAATGAATCCCACGTTGAACCCCAGCACCCACTTCCACTTTTTCATCAGGATCTCCAGATCCACCATAGAAAAGGCGATGTACACACACACACCCAGCAGCAGCGCCGCCGTCTGCACGATGACATAGCGGTTGTCCTGCTTGTATCGGGTGGCGCTGTAGATCAGCACGATGCCGAACAGCGTGGCGGCACTGCACAGGCTCAGCAGCACCAGATCGGCCTGCTGAAAAAAATCCGCCAGAATGGCCTTCAAACGACTCAGCATATCCAAAACCTTTCCTGAAAGGGCAAATTTCAACAGATATAGTATAGCACAAGCAAAAAGGTGTGTAAACGCGGCAAATTTCTTTTTACACTTTGTTCAAACTGTGATATACTGTCTGCGGCGATTTTTGACATCTCTGGAACAGGAGGCGGCACATGGAGTATCTCACCCGCAGCGAAGCGGAGACGGAGGCCCTGGGGGCCCGTCTGGCCCAATCCCTTTCCCCCGGCGCCGTAGTGGCCTACCGGGGCGGCCTGGGTATGGGCAAGACCGCCTTTACCCGGGGCCTGGCCCGGGGCCTTGGCTACGCCGGCCGGGTCACCAGTCCCACCTTCACCATCGTCAACGAATATGAGGGCGGACGGCTGCCGCTGTTCCACTTCGACATGTACCGTCTGGCCGATGCCGACGCTCTCTTCGACATCGGCTGGGAGGATTACCTGGACCGGGGCGGCGTGTGCGCCGTGGAGTGGAGCGAACAGGTGGAGGGCGCGCTGCCGGAGGATACCGTGTATGTGTCCATTGCCCGCAGTCCCCAGGCCGACAGCTGGCGCATCATTACCATCGAAGGAGCGGACCTTTCATGAAGATTCTTGCCCTGGAGACCTCTGCCAAGGCCGTCTCCGCCGCTGTGACGGAGGACGGACGGGTGCTGGCCTCCGGTTATCAGGACACAGGCCTCACCCACAGCCGTACCCTGATGCCCATCGTGGAGCATCTGCTCCGCAATACCGGACTCACCGTGGCGGACTGCGACGCCGTGGCTGTGGCCGCAGGCCCCGGATCCTTTACCGGCATCCGCATCGGCGTGGCCGCCGCCAAAGGGCTGGCCTTTGCCGCGGACAAGCCCGCCGCCGCCGTGTCCACCCTGGCGGCCATGGCCCGGAACGTGGCCTTTGCCGACGGCCTGGTGATCTGCGCCATGGACGCCCGGCGCAGCCAGATCTACAACGCCCTCTTTCTGGCGGAAAACGGCGCCCTCACCCGGCTGACGCCGGACCGGGCCATCGGTCTGGAGGACCTGGCCCGGGAGCTGGCGGACGATCCCCGGCCCAAGACCGTGGTAGGCGACGGAGCCGCGCTGTGCCTTGCCCATCTGACCTCCGCCGGGATCCCCTGCCGCCTGGCGCCGCCCCATCTGGTGATGCAGAGCGCCGTGTCCGTCGCCCTGGAGGCCCAGGACATGGCAGCCCGCGGCCAGCTGGTCTCCGCCCAGGCGCTCCAGCCGGTGTATCTCCGCCCCGCTCAGGCCCAGACACTGCGGGAGCGGCAGGGCAGATAAACGCTGCATTCTGAATTTTTGAGATAAAGGAGCATACTTATGAACGGAAAAGTACACATCATGGACCATCCCCTGGTGGCGCACAAAATGACCATCCTGCGGGACAAAAATACCAGCGTCAAGGATTTCCGGGAGCTGGTCTCCGAGATCGGCATGCTCATCACCTATGAGGCCACCCGGGATCTGCCGCTGACCACCAAGGAGGTGGAAACGCCCATCTGCAAGACCGTGGCCCCCACCCTCAAGGGCAAGAAATTCGCCGTGGTGCCCATCCTCCGGGCAGGCCTGGGCCTGGTGGACGGCGTGCTGCGGATGGTGCCCGGCGCCCGTGTGGGCCACATCGGCATGTACCGGGATGAGGAGACCCTGGAGCCTCATGTCTACTTCTGCAAGCTGCCCAAGGACATCGCCGAGCGGGAGGTCATGATCGTGGACCCCATGCTGGCCACCGGCGGAAGCGCCGAGGCCGCCATCTCCGAGATGAAGAAGCGGGGCTGCA
>CALWXB010000024.1 GCA_944385405.1 uncultured Oscillospiraceae bacterium
GGTAGCAGGTACCCACATTGTGGCTGTAAGGCTCGGTTTTCACCAGATAGCCCTGCTCTTCCAGATCCTGGACGATTTTCTTGCGGCACTCGTAGCGGTCCATCCCGTTGTAGGGACCGCCGTTTTCGTTGATGCGGCCGTCGTCGCCAATGCAGCGGATGACCTCCAGGTTGTGGCGCAGGCCCACCTCAAAGTCGTTGGGGTCGTGGGCGGGGGTCATCTTCACCGCGCCGGTGCCGAAGCCCAGTTCCACATAGTCGTCCGCCACGATGGGGATCTCCCGGTTCATGATGGGCAGGATGCACGTCTTGCCCACCAGATGCTTGAACCGCTCGTCCTCCGGGTTCACGGCCACGCCGGTGTCGCCCATCATGGTCTCGGGGCGGGTGGTGGCCACCACCAGATCCCCGGAGCCGTCCGCCAGAGGATAGCGGATGTGCCACAGGTGGCCGGGCTTATCCTGATACTCCACCTCCGCGTCGGAAAGGGCGGTGGCGCAGTGGGGGCACCAGTTGATGATGCGGCTTCCCTTGTAGATGAGGCCCTTGTCATAGAGGTCGCAGAAGGTCTCCCGCACGGCCTTGGAGCAGCCCTCGTCCATGGTGAAGCGGGAACGGCTCCAGTCGCAGGACACGCCCAGCTTCTTCTGCTGCTCCACGATGCGGCCGCCGTACTTCTCCTTCCACTGCCAGACCCGCTGGAGGAATTTCTCCCGGCCCAGGTCATACCGGGTCTTGCCCTCCTTGACCCGCAGCTCCTCCTCCACCTTGATCTGGGTGGCGATGCCGGCGTGGTCTGTGCCGGGCAGCCACAGCGCGGAATAGCCCTGCATCCGCTTGAAGCGGGTGAGGATGTCCTGCAGCGTGGAGTCCAGCGCGTGGCCCATATGCAGCTGGCCGGTGACGTTGGGCGGGGGCATCACGATGGAAAAGGGCTTTTTCTCCGGGTCGGGTTCGCCCCGGAAGCAGCCGGCGTTTTCCCACATCTCATAGATGCGGGACTCCACCTGCTGGGGTTCATACACCTTGGGCAGTTCTTTCTTCATGGGTACTCTCCTTACTATGATAAACTATGATAAATTCAGATCACACACGCCGATAGGGCTTGCCGCACTTTTCGGACAGAAACTTCCGCAGCTCCTCCGGATCATGCCCCGGCACGTCGTCCAAGCGCACCACCAGGCTGGCCAGGGGATCCAGGAAGATAAAGTCATAGCCCTTGTAATAGACCAGGGCGTAGATCTTGTCGTAGTTGTGGCGGATCTTCTGCCCCCCCACCAGTTCATACAGGCAGCTGCCCTCAAACTGGATGGTGCCGGTGTAGATGGCCCGCATCCGGGCAAAGGCCGCGCTGATGAGGTTTGGGATCAGGCCGGCAGCCAGGAACAAAATGCCGATCATCAGATAGCTTACCCGCCGGAAAGACGGTCCGTCCGCCGTCAGATCCCCCCATACGGTCCAGGTCCGCCATACGCCGATGGCCAGAAACAGCACCCGGAACAGCAGCATCTGCCCCCGGCGGAACAGCCGCTCCGACACCGTGTACAGTGCCAGCAGCTGCCGGTACGTCAATTTCATTTCCGCTTGAAACTTCATTGGCTCTTCTCCCTTGCTTCGTTGTGGGCGCGTCCCGGCCTCCGGCGTGAAAAAACGCCCTGAGCCTTTCGGCTCAGGGCGAACATCTGTCCGTGGTACCACCTGAATTCGGGAAATCCCGCGCTCTCGGGCGCCTTTGGCGCCGCGCCCGGATAACGGTGGGCCTCCGCCGGGGCTTACTTGGGTTCAGCCGCGGTGCTCCGGGACGACTTCCCTGCCGCGGTCACGGAAACTTCCACCTTGCCGTTTCCTCTCTTGGCTTTCCGCAGGCCGGTACTGCTTCCCATCCTCGCAGTTCCGATATACTCGATTAGTATAATATACCCCTTTTGAATTGTCAAGGTCAGCTCAGGCGCAAAATTTCCTTTTTCAGCCGGGAGATGATGCGCTTTTCCAGCCGGGAGATATAGGATTGGGAGATCCCCAGCCGGTCCGCCACCTCCTTCTGGGTCTGCTCCCGCGCACCTCCCAGACCGAAGCGCAGTGTAATGATCTGCTTTTCCCGGGGAGAGAGCACCTGGATGGCCGCCGCCAGCAGGCTCCGGTCCACATCCTCCTCAATGGGCCGCATCACCGTGTCGGCATCCGTGCCCAGCACGTCGCTGAGCAGCAGCTCATTGCCGTCCCAGTCCGTGTTCAGGGGCTCGTCAAAGGACACCTCCCCCTTCCGGGCCGCGTTCTTCCGCAGGTACATCAGGATCTCATTTTCGATGCACCGGGAGGCGTAGGTAGCCAGCTTGATATTCTTATCCGGGCGGTAGGTCCCTACGGCCTTGATAAGACCGATGGTCCCGATGGAGATGAGGTCCTCAATGCCCACGCCGGTATTTTCAAATCGCCGGGCGATGTACACCACCAACCGCAGATTGTGTTCGATGAGGATCTTCCGGGCATCCTCGTCCTCCAGCCGCTCCAGCAGCGACGCTTCCTGCTCCCGCGTCAGCGGCGGCGGCAGCGTCTCGCTGCCGCCGATGTAATGGATCCCCTCTGCCGGCAGCAGTCCCCACCGGATCAGCAGTTGACGCAATGCTCCCAACCAGTCCATTTCGACCTCCCTTTCTCACCGCTCCGCCCCACAGGGCACTGTATCCGCTGCCCAGCTCCGCAGGCGAAAGTGCCGCCCGCAGCCGGTCATACCGGTATCCGCCCACTTCCGCCCATGTCAATTCCACCGTCACCAGCAGCCCTCCGCCGCTCACCGCGTGATACGGCAAAAGCCTGGGACGCAGCTCCGGAGCCGCCCGAAGCAGCGGCTCCAGAAGCTCTGCAGGGCAGCGCAGACGATCCGGAGTGCACAGCCGTGCTGCCGCCGGCGGCAGGATCCCCGTGGCGGCAGCCGGGTCCAATACCAGCACAGGCCTCCCGTCTCCGGGATCCCGCAGACCGTTGCCGCTGTCCCACAGCGCAGTCAGCGTCACGCTCCTCCCTGCGGCATATAGCCGCACCGGCAGCAGCTTCCCTGCCACGCCGGGATGAGCGGCAGCCCGAAAGACCACCCACAGCAGAATGTAAGCAGCCGTGGCCGCGCACAGCAGGACACGGGCGTCCACATCCGTGTAAAAGACCCCGTTCACCACCGGTACGCCTCCCGCCACCAGTCCCAGTGCCAGTACACATCCCGCCATACCGCAGGAGAGCAGCGCAAACAGCAGTGTCAGCCGCAGCAGCCGCGTCTCTCCTCCATAGGCGGTCAGGGCCAACAGTACTCCCGCCGCAGCCTTTACCGGTGCCGCTGCCAGAAAGGTGAGTCCCGGGAGAAACACCGCGGATGCATACAGCCCGCCCAAAAGTGATGCCGCCAGATACCGCCTCCGCCGCAGCGGGATGCCCGCAAGACGCGCCGTGGACAGCAGGAGAATGTAGTCCATGGCTCCGTTGAGCAGGAACACGCTGTCCAGATACACCACCGTCATGCCCTGACTCCCCCTCTCTGGTCCCGCACCGCCCATTATAGGCCGGGCCTGGTGTAAAACCGGTCGCAAAAAAGGGCCGGACGGCCACAGGCCGTCCGGTTTCGTTCGTCAGATTCCGCTTTTACACGTAGGGGACGACCATGGACGCCACCAGCGCCACGATCATCACCACCACCAGCGTCAGGGCAATGGCCCTGGTAGTTTTCTTGCTCATGAGGTCTCCTCCTTTGTCAGGATCTTTCGGATGCTTTTTTCCGCTTTGCTGCGGGGCAGCATCAGCTCATGCCCGCAGCCCAGGCATCTGAGCTTGATGTCCATGCCCACCCGCAGGATCTCCCACCGGGTACTGCCGCAGGGATGGGGCTTCTTCAGCTCCACCAGGTCATGCAGATGCAGGTCCATACGCACCTCCTGTCAATCCGTTCATATGTGCTGCATATCATACTCTTGTCAAATATCACGCCGCGGGCCGCGGCAGATGGGATGCGATGGAATTATGCCGATCAATCACTCCTACCCGCCGGAGGGCCTGCGCCCTCCTGTCTCCTGCACCCTCTCCGAACTCCGGGACGCCATGGAATCCGGCGCCATCCTGGAAGGGACCGTGCAGCGCTGCGACACCGCCCATGCCCTCCACATCCCTCTGGGCGGAGGGGACGGCATTATGCCGCGCGAGGAAGCCGTCGCCCCCTGGATCAGCGGAGCGGACCGGGACATCTCCCTGTTGTCAAGGGTTGGAAAGCAGACCTGCTTTATGGTTACAGACATCCGTGCGGACGAAAAGGGTTCACCGGTGCTTCAGCTCTCCCGCCGGGCAGCTCAGGAGCAGGCCATGACCTTCTTTCTGGAACAGCTGCTACCGGGCACAGTGCTCACCTGCCGCGTCCTCCGGCTGGAGTCCTTCGGAGCTTTTCTGGACATCGGCTGCGGTATTGTCGCCATGCTGCCGGTGGAACGGATCTCCATCTCCCGCATCACCCATCCCAAGGACCGATTTCAGGAGGGACAGCGGATCCTTGCAGCAGTGCTGACCATAGACCGGGCGCGCCGCCGCATCACCATGACCCATCGGGAGCTGCTGGGTACCTGGATGGAAAACGCCAGCCGCTTCCAGCCCGGTGAGACCGTACGGGGGGTCGTGCGCAGCGTAAAGGAATATGGCAGCTTTGTAGAGCTGGCCCCCAATCTCTCAGGTCTGGCCGACATCCGGGAGGACCTCTGCCCGGGCGACGGAGTCTCCGTATTCATCAAGAGCATCCGTCCGGAACGGATGAAGATCAAGCTCCATGTGATCCAGCGTCTGCCCGCTCCGGCAGAGCCGGAACCGTGCCGCTACCAGGTCACCGACGGCGTCCTCTCCCGGTGGGTCTACTCCCCTGCCAGCTGCCAGCGCCCCGTGGTGGAGACCGATTTCACAGCGGCCGCCCCTTGATCTTCTCCCAGTAGGCCTTGGCTGCCTGCTCGGTCTTGTTGTCGCCCCACTCATAGTAGTGCACGTCCCGCAGTGCGTCGGGCAGATACTGCTGCTCCACCCAGCGGTGCGGGAAGTCGTGGGGATAGAGATAGTGCTGCTGATGGTCAAAGCCGGTGGTGTCGGCGTGGACGTTCTGGAGGCAACGGGGGATGTCCCCGGTCCTGCCCTTGCGCAGATCGTCCATGGCCGCAATGATGGCGTTGTGCGCGGTGTTGGATTTTGGCGCGGTGGCCAGCAGCACCGCCGCCTCCGCCAGCGGCAGCCGGGCCTCCGGCAGCCCCAGCTGCACGGCGGCATCCACGCAGGCCTTGGTCACGGTGATGGCCATGGGATAGGCCAGGCCGATATCCTCCGCCGCGATCACCAGCAGCCGCCGGCAGGGCGAGAGCAGATCCCCCGCCTCCAGCAGCCGCCCCAGATAGTGGACCGCCGCATCGGGGTCGCTTCCCCGGATGGACTTCTGCAGAGCGGAGAGGATGTCGTAATGGGCATCTCCATCCCGGTCATAGCGCATAGCGCTGCGTTGCGCGACCTGTGAAGCGTCATCCCCTGTCAGGATCAGCTTCCCGTCCCGGGGCAGGGCTGCCTGACAGAGAAGCTCCACGGCATTGATTGCCTTGCGAACGTCTCCGCCGCAGGCGGTGGCGATCTGAAGGGGCACCCCTTCCTCCCACTCCAGGGGCAAATCGCTGCGCCCGCGCTCTACTTCCAGCGCCCGGAGCACCGCCGGTTCTGCCTCCGCAGGCGGCACCGCCTTGAATTCAAACACGGTGCTGCGGGAGAGCAAAGCGCTGTACACATAGAAGTAGGGATTCTCCGTAGTGGAGGCAATGAGCGTCAGCTTGCCGTTTTCCATGAACTCCAGGAGACTTTGCTGCTGCTTTTTGTTGAAGTACTGGATCTCGTCCAGGTACAGCAGCACTCCGCCCGGCGCCATCAGCGTTCCCACGTCCGCCATCACATCCTTGACATCCTGCAGCGAGGCGGTGGTGGCGTTGAGCCGATAGAGCGTCTTGTGGGTCCTGGCAGCGATGATGTTGGCAATGGTGGTCTTGCCGGTACCAGAGGGACCGTAAAAGACCATGTTGGCCTCGGTCCCGTTTTCAATGAGCCGGCGCAGTACCGCGCCGGGGGCCAGCAGATGCCGCTGCCCCACCACTTCGTCCAGCGAGGCAGGCCGGATCTCGTCCGCAAGTGGCTGCTGCATGGTATCCCCTCCCACCAATTCATGTCTGATTCTTTATGATATCACACTTTTTCAAAAAAGGCCATGATTTTTTCCCTGGCCAACCGTCGGATTTTGTGATATACTCGCCTCATTCCAAATCCAAGAGGTGAGCGCCATGAAATCCAAAGCCGCCATGAACCGCATCATTTCCACCCTGAAAGAGCGGTATCCGGACGGGCTTTGTTCCCTGCAGTATGACAAGGACTACGAGCTGCTGTTTGCCGTACGTCTCTCCGCGCAGTGCACCGATGAGCGGGTGAACCAGGTGACGCCAGCCCTCTATGCCCGTTTCCCCACTCTGGAGAGCTTCGCCCAGGCGGACCCCGCCGAGGTGGGGCAGTACATCCACTCCTGCGGTTTCTACAACGGCAAGGCCCGGGATATCGTTGCCTGCGCTCAGAAGCTCCTGGCGGAGCACGGCGGCAAGGTCCCCGGCACCATGGAGGAACTCACCGCCCTGCCGGGCGTGGGACGCAAGACCGCCAATCTGATCCTGGGCGACGTGTTCGGTCAGCCCGCCTATGTCTGTGACACCCACTGCATCCGCATCACCGGCCGTCTGGGCATCACGGACGGGTCCAAGGACCCGCTCCAGGTGGAGCGTCAGCTCCGTGCCGTGCTGCCGCCCAAGGAATCCTCGAATTTCTGCCATCGGATGGTCCTCTTCGGCCGCGATGTCTGCACCGCCCGCTCTCCCAAATGCGGGGAGTGCCCCCTTCGCCGGGACTGTGACTCCGCCACTTGAAAACGTGCCTGCGCAGATCTGCGCAGGCACGTTTTTGCATTCCGGCGCATATACTGCTCTGGAACCAATCCACAACGGCACAAGGAGGCACTATGGACGACAAGACCAATCAGCTGGCGGACCAGCTGCGGCGCAATCCCGCTATGCTCCAGGCACTGATGCGCTCCGGCGACGGGCAGGCTCTCATGCGGATGCTCACCGCCGGAGACCGCGGCACAGGGCTGCAGCGGGCCGTTCAGTCCGCCATGCGGGGCGACACCACCGAAATGGTCCGGCTGATGAACCGGGTCAAGGAGAGCCCGGGCGGCGCGGAATTGATGGAGCGGATCAGTCAGGCGGTAAAAAAGTGACCGCCGGGTAAGAAAGGCGGGTGGCGGAGATGGCCGAATTTGACGATAAACTCAACAGCCTGCTGTCCAATCCGGACGCCATGTCCCAGATCATGCAGCTGGCGCAGTCTCTCTCCGGTGAAACGGCCTCCGCCGCTCCGCCGCCGGCACAGCCCGCACCGCCGCCGGAGGCTTCCCCCTCCGGGCTGCTCTCCGCCCTGACAGGCGGTGGGGACCCCTCTTTGCTGATGAAGCTCCTGCCCCTGATCCAGGAACTGGGCAGCGGGCAGGACTCCCCTGCCCGCACGCTGCTTTATGCCCTGCGGCCGTATCTGAAGCCGGAGCGCCAGGAGAAGGTGGAGCGGGCACTGCAGCTGGCCCGCCTGTTCCATGCAGGCCGAAAGCTGCTGGCGGGACGGGAGGGGTGAGATATGTACAACCGCTACATCCGCAGCGACGAAGGTACCTATACCCGTATCCCGGAAGAGGAGCCCCGCCCGGGCCGTGAAACACATTCGGCGGCTGAACAGCCGCGCCCGCAGCCGTCTCCCGACCGCGAATCCACCGCTCCGCCGCCTCCCGCATCGGGCACATCCCATCGGGGAGAGAGCGGCATGATCCAGCATCTGCTGGATCAGCTGCATCTGGACCGTGTGGACACCGGAGACCTGCTGCTCCTGGCGCTGCTGTTTCTCCTCTTTCGGGAGGGAGCCGACGACGAAGTGCTGGCGGCCCTGGGATTGCTGCTGATCCTATAAAAATGGGCGGAGCCTTCCGGCTCCGCCTTCATTTCAGGTAGACGCTGTCAGCACCCGTCCGTCCGGCAGGGTGAAATCCGCCGCGCTTGGCGGCGTCTGGCTCAGCTCCAAAGCCGCCATACGGTACACCGGCTCCCCGTCCAACAGCTTTTCAGCCGCCGTCAGCAATCCCGTGTCCACGCTCACCCAATACCGCAGCACATATCCCATGCTGTCCGCCTCTGTCTCCACATAGACGCAGTTGACCCCGGAGATGGCACGGTAATCCGCTGCGGCGATCTGTTCCTCTGAGAGTTCCAAAATGTCCTCATAAGTGAGGATGGCCTGCTCGTTGTCGGCGGTGATGTCCCCTGCCGCAGCCTCATAGACCGTGCTCTGGTTATCGTACCAGATGTAGGTGGTCTCCCCGTCTGTCACCGCGTGACGCACCTGTCCGCCCGGCAGATCCCGGTCTGTCCGGGTCCAGCCATTCAGCACCACCACTTCCGTTTCCGTGGTGGTACTGCCGCCGCTCCAGATCTGCTCAATGGTCACTGTGCGGCGGTACTCCGTAGGCCGGGACAGTGTGGCTACCACGGTGCCCGCCGTCTCAGGCGTCACCGTCACCAGGGACAAGGCCCCGCCGCTGAGATCGCCCTGGGACTCTTCCGAATCGCTTCCGGGAGCCGGCAAGTGGATGTACGTGGTGCGATGCAGAGTGCTGCCCAGCATCATGGCTACCACCAGCACCGTCAGAGCTACAAAGGCCCAGGTGATCCAGTTCCGCTTCCGCGCATCCACCGCCGCTCCTCCTTTCCCATTGGACTCAGGCTTGGTAGTCCGCAGGCCGCTCCCCGCGGCCGAAATGCCAGAGGATGGCGTCGGCGATCCGGCGGCAGGCGTGACCGTCTCCATAGGGATTCACCGCGTGGGCCATCTCCCGGTAAGCATCCTTGTTCCGGATGAGCCGGTCCGCCATGGAGACGATGATCTCCCGGTCCACACCGGCCAGCTTCACCGTCCCTGCCTCCACGGCCTCCGGACGCTCCGTCTCCCGGCGCAGCACCAAGACCGGCTTTCCCAGGGCAGGAGCCTCCTCCTGGAGCCCGCCGGAGTCCGTCATCACCAGATAACACCGGGCCATCAGGTTGTGCATCTCGTCTGCCGAGAGGGGATCGATGAGGTGGACCCTGGGCGCGCCCCGGAGGTACGCGTCCACCGCCTCCCGCACCACCGGGCTCAGGTGCACAGGATACACCAGCTCCACATCCTCGTGGGTCTCGGCGATCTCGCGCAGGGCCAGCATGATCTGCTTCATGGGCTCGCCATAGTTCTCCCGCCGGTGGCAGGTCACCAGGATGATCTTCTTCTCCCCGTAGGGCAGACCGTTGAGGGCTTCTGTGGCAAAGCGGTAATCCTGCCGGACGGTGGTCTTGAGGGCGTCGATCACCGTGTTCCCGGTAACAAAGAGCCCCTCTGTGATGCCCTCCCGCAGGAGGTTGTTCTTATTGTTCACTGTGGGGCAGAAATAGAGATCCGCGATGGCGCTGACCAGCTTGCGGTTCATCTCCTCCGGAAAGGGGGAGTACTTGTCATAGGTCCGCAGTCCGGCCTCCACATGCCCCACTGGAATCTGATGGTAGAAGGCAGACAGCGCCCCGGCAAAGGTGGTGGAGGTGTCGCCGTGGACCAGGATCATGTCCGGTCGCAGCGCTTCGATGGCTCCCTCCATACCCAAGAGGCACTTGCTGGTGATGGTGGAGAGGGTCTGCCGGGGGGTCATGATGTCTAAATCGTAGTCCGGCTTGAGATGAAAGACCTCCAGCACGCTGTCCAGCATCTGACGGTGCTGGGCGGTGACGCAGCAGAGGCTCTCAATCTCCGGCCGGGAGGCCAGCTCCTGCACCAGCGGGCACATTTTGATGGCCTCCGGCCGTGTGCCGAACACGCTCATGATACGCAGCTTTTCCATTTACGTTTCCTCGTCTTTCTTCTCGTCCTCCGGAGCATCTGCATGGTGGCCGTGCTCCCGCAGGCCCTCCAGCTCCTCATGGAGCTCCTCCCGCAGCTCTTCCTTGACCTCTTTCGGAAATACCACCCGGGCAGCCACTACTGCCACGATGCAGAGCGCCGCGAACAGCAGCATGGCTTTCTGCTCGCCGCCGGTGGTGAGCACCACAGCGCTGAGGCCCAGAATGGCGGAGATCACATACAGCGTGGCCACCGCCTGCTTCTGATTGAGGCCCATGTCGATGAGCCGGTGATGGATGTGGCTGCGGTCGGCATGCATGGGGCTCTGCCCGTGGGCAATGCGCCGGATAAAAGCAAAGGTCGTATCAAAAATGGGCAGCCCCAGGATCAGGAAGGGCACCACAAAGGAAATGACGGCGTAGTATTTAAAGAGGCCCTGGATAGACATGGTGGCCAGGATATAGCCCAAAAACGTGGCGCCAGTGTCTCCCATAAACATTTTGGCGGGATTCAGATTATAGGGCATGAAGCCCACACTGGCCCCCACCAATGCCGCCATGGCCACGGCCACCTGCCCCTCAGACGCCAGCATGGCGATGACCAGCATGGTGGTGGCGGAGATGGCAGAAACACCGTTGGCCAGACCGTCCAGACCGTCGATGAGGTTCACGGAGTTGGTGATGGCCACGATCCACAGCACTGTGATGGGGATGGAGAGATTGCCCAGCACCCAATAAAGATTCTCGGAAAAGACATTGGGATTGGAGAACGCCAGGATCTGTACACCATTGGTGGCCGGCACCAGCGCCGCGATGATCTGCACCACGAATTTCAGCAGGGCCGGCAGAGCCATGATATCATCCACCACGCCCAGCACCACGATGATCACCGCTCCCAGCAGGATGCTCTGCATCTGGGTATTGCCCCGGATGTCCAGAAACAGCAGGATGCTCACCATGAAGCCGATGAAAATGGCCAGCCCCCCCAGCCGGGGGATGGGCACCTTGTGCATCCGCCGGGCATCCTTGGGCACATCGATGGCGCCCACCTTGTAGGCAAAGGTCTTGACGATGGGGGTCATCAGGAAGCTCACCACCAGTGCCGTCACCAGCGCCAGCAGCACATAGACGATCAGTCGATTCTCACTCAGCATGCCTTGCCTCCGTCACCGTGCCAGGAAACCCACTTTTTTATAGACCTTGCTGAGCGTTCGGTCCGCTACCCGGGCGGCCTTCTCCGCACCGGCGCGGTAGACGCTCTCCAGATACGCCTTGTCCGCCAGCAGCCGTTCGGTCTCCTCCCGGATGGGCCGCAGCAGCTCCACCACGGACTCACCCACAGCCTTTTTGAAGTCGCCGTAGCCCCGGCCCGCAAACTCCGATTCGATCTCCTCGAAGGTGCGGCCGGTGGCCACGGAGTAGATCTGCATCAGGTTGGACACGCCGGGCTTGTTCTCCTTGTCATAGCGGACGCAGGCCTCGGAGTCCGTCACAGCTTTTTTGAATTTGCGCATGATGTCCTCCGGCTTTTCCAGCATGTAGACGCATCCGCCAGGGTCCTTGTCGGACTTGGACATCTTGTTCTCCGGAGAGGTCAGGCTCATGACACGGGCGCCCACCTTGGGGATGTAGGGCTCCGGAATCTTGAACACGTCCCCGTAGATGCCGTTGAATCGGTTGGCGATGTCCCGGCAGATCTCCACATGCTGCTTCTGATCGCCGCCCACCGGCACCAGATCCGCCTGATAAAGGAGGATATCCGCTGCCATCAGGGCAGGATACGTAAAGAGGCCCGCATTGATATTGTCCGCGTTCTTGGCAGACTTATCCTTGAACTGGGTCATCCGGGAGAGCTCGCCGAACATGGTGTAGCAGTCCAGCACCCAGCCCAGCTGGGCATGGGCAGGCACATGGGACTGGACAAACAGCACGTTCTTCTCCGGGTCCAGACCGCTGGCGATATAAGCCGCCACCTGGGTCAGGGTGTGGCGGCGCAGGTCCGCCGGCACTTGCCGCACCGTGATGGTATGCATGTCCGCCAGCATATAATAGCAGTCGTACTCATCGGCCAGCGCCGCCCAGTTCTTGATGGCGCCCAGGTAAGAACCCAGGGTCAGGTCTCCGGAGGGCTGGATCCCGCTGAGGATCCGCTTCTTCTGCACTTCGTTTTCCATGATTTGCACCTCAACTATCTGCTCCGTCTCGCACCATGGGCGCATGACGGCAATTTAACTTGTACATTGTAGCATGGCCCAGGAAAAAGTGCAATCCCGGCAGTGCAAAAAGTCTCTGCCGCCCCAGCTTCTGCCGGAGCAGTACAAGTCGGCCTTGACAATCCTCTCCCGGAGGATGATAATGTAAACTGTTATATTGTGTAAAATTCCGGCATGGAGGTAAATTCATGGCACTTGATAGAAGCTTTTTTGAAGAGATGGAGGCCCGCATCCCCAAGGGGAAGGTCCGCACCCGGTTTGCCCCCTCCCCCACCGGCTATATGCATGTGGGCAATCTGCGCACCGCGCTCTACACCTGGCTCATCGCCCGGCACAATCACGGCACCTTCATCCTCCGCATCGAGGACACCGATCAGGGCCGCCTGGTGGAAGGCGCCACCGACGTCATCTACCGTACCATGGCAGAGTGCGGCCTCACCCATGACGAAGGCCCCGACGTGGGCGGTCCCGTGGGGCCCTATATCCAGTCCCAGCGGCGGGATCTGTATCTGCCTTACGCCCAGCTGCTGGTGGAAAAGGGCGCGGCCTATTACTGCTTCTGCGAGAAGGCGGAATCCGAGGAGGATTCCGGTGACTTCCAGCGGGGAGACGACCCCTGCCGCAACCTGAGCCCCGAGGAGATCCGGGCCAATCTGGACGCCGGTAAGCCTTACGTCATCCGCCAGCGCATCCCCCACGAGGGCACTACCACCTTCCACGATGTCTCCTTCGGCGACATCACCGTGGAGAACAGCACCCTGGACGATCAGGTGCTCCTGAAGCGGGACGGCCTGCCCACCTATAATTTTGCCAACGTGGTGGACGACCACCTTATGGGCATCACCCACGTGGTCCGGGGCAGCGAGTATCTCTCCTCCGCCCCCAAGTACAATCTTCTCTATGAGGCCTTCGGCTGGGACATCCCCACCTATGTCCACTGCTCTCCCGTCATGCGGGACCAGCACAACAAGATGTCCAAGCGCCACGGCGATCCCTCCTATGAGGATCTCATTGCCCAGGGCTACCTCACCGAGGCGGTACTGAACTATGTGGCGCTGCTGGGCTGGGCGCCCAAGGGCGAGCTGGGCGAGCAGGAGATCTTCTCCCTTTCCCAGCTGGTGGACGCCTTCGACATCGCCGGCATCTCCAAGTCTCCCGCCATCTTCGACATCGACAAGCTCACCTATTTCAACGCCACCTACCTGCGTGCCATGGCCCCCGAGGCTTTCGCCGCCGTGGCGGAGCCCTATATCCGCCAGAGCGTGAAAAATCCCGCCATCGACACCGCTGCCGTAGCCGCACTGCTGCAGGCCCGGTGCGAAAAGCTCACGGACATCCCGGAGAAGGTGGACTTCTTCGACTCCCTGCCGGACTATGACGCGGCTTTCTTCACCAACAAAAAGTCCAAGACCGACGCGGACATCTCCAAAACCATGCTGGAGGCGGCCATCCCCGCTCTGGATGGGCTGTCGGACTGGACGGTGGACTCCGTTCACGATGCCCTGATCGACCTGGCCGCATCCCTGGGTGTGAAGAACGCCACCTTGATGTGGCCCGTGCGCATCGCCGCCGCCGGCAAGCTGGTGACACCTGGCGGCGCTGTGGAGATCTGCCACATCCTGGGCCGGGAGGAGACTCTCCGCCGGCTGAAGCTGGGTCTGGAGAAGCTGCGGGGATGAAGGATCTGTTCCAGCTTCGCTATACCGCGCTGATCCAGGCGTGGCAGCGGGGCCTTGCCCGAGAAACTGCCCACGCCGGTGCGGCATTTGTCATCGTGGCGGTATTCTTTTATGCCGCCTGTCTGCTTCTTCCCCAGGTGCGGGAAGCACTGGTTGGATTGGTGCTCTCCGTCATGGGTTCCATGCCCATCACGCAGGAGGACGGCACGCTCTCCGCTCTGGGACTTCTGTCCAACAACCTTCAGGCCTGCGCCTTCATCATGGTATACGGCCTGATCCCCTTTCTTCGCCTGCCGGCATTGACTCTGGGCATCAACGCCATGGTACTGGGCGTGCTGGCGGCGCAGTATACTGTGGAGGGGATCTCGCTTTTCGTATATCTGGCCCTTCTGCTGCCTCACGGCATTTTTGAACTGCCGGCCATCACTCTGGCGCTGGGCACCGGTCTCTATGTCTGTACCCAGCTCACCCGCCGCTGCCGCAAGCAGCCAGACGCTTTGCCGCTGTGGGATTGCCTGCTGCTCATCAGCCGGGTACTGCTGCTGGCAGTGCTGCCGCTGCTGTGTGCCGCGGCGCTGATGGAGGCGTATGTCACCCCCCTGCTGGCCTCTCTTTTCCTCTGAGTTCCATCAAATTCAAATAAAGGACTGGTTTCATCTCATGAGCAAACTCACGATTCCCGCGGGCTACCGCATGCCGCTGACCAACAACGAGCTGCAGCGGGCCATTGAACTCATCCACACTGACTTTCAGCACAACCTCACGGTTCGTTTGAATCTGCACCGGGTCTCCGCCCCCCTGTTCGTGGACGGCAGCACCGGCCTTAACGATGACCTCAACGGCGTGGAGCGCCCCGTTTCCTTTGACATCCCCGATGTGGGTACCTGCGGCCAGGTGGTGCATTCCCTGGCCAAGTGGAAGCGTCTGGCCCTCAAGCGCTATGAATTCAAGCTGGGCACCGGCCTCTACACCGACATGAACGCCATCCGCCGGGATGAGGAGGTGGACAACCTCCACTCCATCTATGTGGACCAGTGGGACTGGGAGAAGCACATCGACGCCAAGAATCGGAACCTCCTCTACCTGAAGGAGACGGTACGGGACATCGTGGGCTGCATCTGCGACACGGCCACTGCCCTGCGCAATGCTTTCCCTGTTCTGACCTTCAAACCGGATCGGGACGTGTACTTCACCACCACCCAGGAGCTGGAGGACCGCTTCCCCAACCTGACCCCCTCCGAGCGGGAGACGGAGATCTGCCGCCTGCACCGCACGGTGTTCCTGATGCAGATCGGCAAGACCCTCAAGTCCGGCACCCGCCACGACGGCCGCGCCCCCGACTACGACGACTGGGAACTCAACGGCGATATCCTCATGTGGAACCCGGTGCTGCAGAGCCAGTTTGAGGTGTCCTCCATGGGCATTCGGGTGGACGCCGCCGCCCTGGACCGCCAACTGACCCTGGCGGGCTGCGACGAGCGCCGGAACCTGCCCTTCCACCAGATGCTCCTGCGCGGCGAACTGCCCCAGTCCATCGGCGGCGGCATCGGCCAGTCCCGGCTGTGCATGCTGCTGCTGGGCACCTGCCACATCGGCGAGGTCCAGGCCAGTCTCTGGGATAAGGAAACCCTGGAGGCTTGTGAAAAGGCCGGCATCACCTTACTGTAAACCAATCAAACTTCACAGAAAAAAGCTTCGGAGCCATATGCTCCGAAGCTTTTTTTCGTATGGATGAGTCCTCAGCCCAGCAGATCCGCGGCCACAGCGTCGGCCAGGGCCTCCAGAGCGGCGCGCTGGTCCTCCTTGCAGGCGGAGCGCAGCGTCACGCTCTCGTCCAGCACACGCATGTTCTTCATGCCGTCCACCAGTTCCCGCATGAGTTTCCCCGCCTGGGGCGCCCAGGAGCCGTTTTCGATGATGGCCACCGTGCGGTTCTGGAAGTTGTGGGCCTTCAGGTCCAGCAGCAGGTTCTCCATGGGGGTGAAGATGCCATTGTTGTAGGTGGCGGAGGCCAGCACCAGATGGCTGCACCGGAAGGCCTCGGACACCATTTCAGAGACGTGGTGGTGGGACAGGTCGTAGAGGGCGATGTTCCGCACACCCTTCTCCGCCAGACGGGCCGCCACGATCTCCGCGGCGTTCTCCGTGTGACCGTAGATGGAGGCGCAGGCGATCATCACCCGCTGCTCCTCCGGGGCATATGTACTCCAGGTCTGGTATTTCTCCACGAACCACTGGATGTCCTTGCGCCAGATGGGACCGTGCAGCGGGCAGAGCATGGCGATCTCCAGCCCCGCAGCCTTCTTCAGCAGCGTCTGGACCTGGGGGCCGTACTTGCCCACGATGTTGGTATAGTACCGCCGGGCGTCGGGCAGCCACTCCGCCGCAAAGTCCAGCTCATCCGCAAAGAGATTTCCGCTGAGGGCACCGAAGGTGCCGAAGGCATCGGCGGAGAAGAGGACCTTGTCCGTGGTGTCATAGGTCACCATGACCTCCGGCCAGTGGACCATGGGGGCCATGACGAAGGTGAAGGTATGACGGCCGGTGGAGAGGGTGTCCCCCTCCTTCACCGTGATGGCCCGGTCCTTGGCATCGTCATCAAAGAACTGGGCGATCATGGCGATGGACTTGGCAGAGCCCACCACCTGGACCTGGGGGTAGCGCTCCATGAGGTCCAGCAGCGTGGCGGCATGGTCGGGCTCCATATGGTTCACCACCACATAGTCCAGGGGCCGGCCATTCAGGGCAAAGGCCAGGTTCTCAAAAAAGCGGGGAGCGATGGCCTGGTCCACTGTATCCAGCAGAACAGTCTTTTCGTCCAGAACCAGATAGGAGTTGTAAGATACGCCCCGGGGAATGGGATAGACGTTTTCAAAGAGGGACAGCCGGCGGTCCGATCCGCCCAGATACAGGATGTCGGAGCCAAGGCTCTGCACACAATGCATGGTTCATTTCTCCTTTTTTGCAAGTTGATTTGATCAGGGTTAATCTATTCCAAAATACAGAATTTGTCAAGGCCTGAAAAGAGCCTCCGGAGCACCGGAGGCTCTTTTCAAACGTTATTCTGCGGCGTCCAGATCCACATTCAGCACCGCGCACAGGGCATCCACCAGCAGCTGGTGGTCCTGCTCGTGGGGCAGGCCGGAACAGGCCACGGCCCCGATGACGCCGGTGCCCTTGAGCGCAATAGGGAATCCGCCGCCGATGGCGGCATAGTCCGCATCACTGAGGCGCCAATCCTTCCAGAGATCCTTGCCTTCGCACTGCAAGTACTGTCCGGCCCGAAGGGAGCTGATCTGAGATACCTGGACCATGTTCTCCTTCCGGCGGATCCACATGGCGTTGCGGGCGTTGGTGCCGGGCATGGCATAGTGGAACAGCTCCGTACCGTTGACCGTGATATCCACCGCCACAGCGGCGCCCCGCTCCTTGGCCAGCTCCACCACTTTCAGCCCCAGGGCCAGGGCGTCCTCATTGGAAAAGGAGTCAAACCGCAGAAGCGTTTCCTCCCACTCCCGGCGGGCCAGAGCTTTTTTCAGTTTCGCTTCCATGACGTACCCTGCCTTTCTCTCTGTTCGTTATTCTGCCTGGGCGGCATATCGCTCTGCCGCCTGGGCATCAGCCATCCGCCGCTCCTCCAGGGCCTCCTTGAGGATCATGTCCTTCACCTTCATGAGGCGGGTGGTGGTGGCACGGTCATTCTCATCCAGCTTCATGGTGATATACCGGATGGCCTCCTGAGTATTGGGGATCATGACGTATTCCAGGGCGTTGACCCGGCGGCGGGTCTTTTCGATCTCCTCCGCCATCAGCTGGGCGGACTTTTCGATCTCTGCCAGCTTGAGCATCTTCCGGAACACCTTGCCCAGGGCGTCCACCGCCGTATCCAGCTCACCGGAGGTGGCGGCAAAACCATAGGGATAGATATCCGCGTCGGACTTCGTTTTGGTCTGGAAGTGGTAGACCGGCACGTTGACAGACATGATGTTCTGGCTGGTCTGCGTCAGCTCCACGCTCTGCTTGGGATAAAGCAGCGCCTGCTCCATGGCCTCGGAGCTCATCAGGGCAGAGGCCACGGTGAAGGACTTGTGGACCGTCATCAGTTCCTCTTCCACCTCTGCACGCAGAGAGCGGACCTCACGCACCGTCTCCAGGAACTGCTTCATCAGCTCATCCCGCTTGTCCTTGAGGAGTTTGTGGCCCCGCTGGGCGGTGCGCAGCTTACCCTTGAGCCGGGTCAGCTCCATCCGGGTAGGGTTCACCGTGATATTGGCCATTGGTCACCCCTCCTCATGCCTGATCTTTTTTCGGCAGATACTTCTCGATATACTCCGGCTTGATCCGCTTCAGCTCGCTCTTGGGCAGGATGCTCAAAAGCTCCCAGCCCAGGTCCAGCGTCTCCTCGATGGAGCGGTTCTCCTCATAACCCTGGTTCACGTAGCGTTTTTCAAATTCGTCGGCGAACTTGGCGTACAGCAGGTCCGTAGGTGTCAGGGCGGCTTCGCCCAGAATGCTCATGAGCTCCTTGTTATCCTTGCCGGTGGCGTAGGCGGCAAAGAGCTGGTTCATGGTGCCCGCGTGGTCCTCCCGGGTCTTGCCCTCGCCGATGCCCTTGTCCTTCAGACGGGACAGCGACGGCAGCACGTCCACCGGCGGGTGGATGCCCTGGCGGTACAACGCACGGGAGAGGATGATCTGGCCCTCGGTGATATAGCCGGTAAGGTCCGGGATGGGGTGGGTCTTGTCGTCCTCGGGCATGGTGAGGATGGGAATCAGGGTGATGGAGCCGGGGTTGCCCAACCGGCGGCCGGCCCGCTCGTACAGCGTAGCCAGGTCGGTATAGAGGTAGCCCGGGAAGCCGCGGCGGCCGGGGACCTCCTTCTTGGCGGCAGAGACTTCCCGCAGCGCCTCGGCGTAGTTGGTGATGTCGGTCATAATGACCAGCACGTGCATGCCCTTTTCAAAGGCCAGATACTCCGCGGCCGTCAGGGCCATGCGGGGCGTGGCGATACGCTCTACCGCCGGGTCGTTGGCCAGGTTGGAAAAGAGGACCGTGCGGTCGATGGCACCGGTGCGGCGGAACTCGCTGACGAAGAACTCCGACTCCTCAAAGGTGATGCCGATGGCGGCGAACACCACGGCGAAGTTGGACGCCTCGTCCCCCCGCACCCGGGCCTGCCGGGCGATCTGGGCCGCCAGATTGGCGTGGGGCAGGCCGGAGCCGGAGAAAATGGGCAGCTTCTGGCCGCGGACCAGGGTGTTCAGGCCGTCGATGGTGCTGACGCCGGTCTGGATGAACTCGTTGGGATAGTCCCGGGCCGCGGGGTTCATGGGCAGGCCGTTGATGTCCCGGTACTCCTCGGGCAGGATGTCGGGTCCGCCGTCGATGGGCTGGCCCATGCCGTTGAACACACGGCCCAGCATGTCGCCGGAAACCCCCAGCTGCAGCGGATGGCCCAGGAAGCGGACCTTGGCGTCAGCCATATTGATGCCGGCGGCGGATTCAAAGAGCTGGACCACGGCGGTGTCGCCGTTGACCTCCAGTACCTTGCCCCGACGGATGGAGCCGTCCCGCAGCTCCACCTCCACCAGCTCGTCGTAGGTGACGTTTTCCACCATACGGACCATCATCAGCGGGCTGACGATCTCCTCTACGGTCTTGTATTCACGGATCATCTCACTTCACCTCCCTGGGCGGACACGGCGGCGATCTGCTGCTCCATATCCGTCTGGATCTGGGCGTACACCGCCGGATATTCCTCCACCGGCACGCTCTTGGCCCGTCCGATCTGCTCCCGGGCAGGGATCTCAAAGAGCTCTGTCACCGGAGCACCCTTGGCGATGGCCTCCCGGCACAGCGCGTCGTACCGGATCACCATATCCAGAAGCTTTTCCTGCCGGTCGTAGGCGGAGAAGCCATCGATGTCGGTAAAGGCGTTTTGCTGCAGGAAGTCCTCCCGGATCATCCGGGCCACCTCCAGCGTCAGCTGGTCGCTGGGAGACAGGGCATCCTTGCCCACCAGCTGCACGATCTCATTGAGGCTGGACTCGTTTTGCAGGATGCTCATGGCTTTGGTGCGATTGGCCATGAAGGTCTCCCCCAGGTTCTCATCGAACCAGGGCTTCAGGGAATCCAGATACAGGGAATAGGAATTCAGCCAGTTGATCGCCGGAAAATGGCGCTTGTAGGCCAGGGCGGAGTCCAGAGCCCAGAACACCTTCACAATGCGCATGGTGGCCTGGGAGACGGGCTCGGAGAGGTCGCCGCCCGGCGGCGACACGGCGCCCACGGCGGTGAGGCTGCCCCGGCGCTGGTCGGAGCCGATGCACTCCACGCTGCCGGCCCGCTCGTAGAACTGGGCCAGACGGGAGGCCAGGTACGCGGGATACCCTTCTTCGCCGGGCATCTCCTCCAGACGGCCGGACATCTCGCGCAGCGCCTCAGCCCAGCGGGAGGTGGAGTCGGCGATGACGGCCACGTCGTAGCCCATGTCCCGGAAGTACTCGGCGATGGTAATGCCGGTGTAGACGGAAGCCTCACGGGCCGCCACGGGCATATCAGACGTGTTGGCGATGAGCACCGTCCGCTTCATCAGGGACTCCCCGGTGCGGGGATCCTTCAGCTCCGGGAATTCCCGCAGCACGTCGGTCATCTCGTTGCCCCGCTCGCCGCAGCCGATATAGACCACGATGTCCACGTCGGACCACTTGGCCAGCTGGTGCTGTACCACGGTCTTGCCGGAACCGAAGGGGCCGGGCACGGCGGCGGTGCCGCCCTTGGCGATGGGGAACAGCGTGTCGATGATCCGCTGGCCGGAGCACAGCGGCCGCTTGGGCGGGAACTTTTTGGCATAGGGCCGGCCGATCCGGACGGGCCATTTCTGGGACATGGTCAAGGGCACATCCCGGCCATCTTCGGTATGCAGGGTGGCGACGGTCTCTGTCACGTTGAAGGAGCCGCTGCGGATGTCGGTGATGGTGCCCCGCAGGTTGGGCGGCACCATGATCTTATGCAGCACGGAGGGCGTCTCCGGCACGGTGCCGATGATGTCGCCGCCTGTCACCTGCTGTCCCACGGCCGCCGTGGCCGTGAAGTCCCACTTCTTCTCCTGGTCCAGGGCGGAGACCTCCACGCCGCGGGTGATGCAGGCGCCTACCTTCTCCACGATCTTCTCCAGGGGGCGCTGGATGCCGTCGTAAATGCCCTCGATCATGCCGGGGCCCAGCTCCACGCTCATGGGCGCACCGGTGGTGACCACCTCCGCGCCGGGGCCCAGGCCAGACGTCTCCTCGTAGACCTGGATGGAGGCGGAGTCCCCCTTCATGGTCAAAATCTCGCCGATCAGGCGCTGGGGGCCCACCCGGACCACGTCGGACATGTTGGCGTCCGAGAGGCCCGTGGCCACCACCAGCGGCCCGGAAACTTTCACAACTTTACCGCTCAATATCAATACCTTCTTTCAGGATAGTTTCGCCAGAAGGAACCGCGCCGGCGCGGCGGAGATCAGAGGATGTCCGCTCCCACTGCCCGCTCAATGGCGCGCTGGATGCTGTCCCGGCCGATGCCCAGGGATCCTTCCCGGCCGGGGATCAAAATGATGGCGGGCCGCAGTTCGTCCTTATAGCGGGCGATCACGTCGCCCATGTCCCGGGCCAGCTGCTCCGTGAGATAAATCACAGCGCACTCGCCCGCCTGGGCCAGTTCCCGGACCCGCTCCCGGGCCTCCTCTACGGAGGTGACGGGATACGTGTCCAGGCCCAGGGCGCGGAACCCCATGACGGATTCCCAGTCGCCGATGACGGCGATCCGATACGTTGTAGCCATGCGTTTCCTCCCGCCTTACACATACGCCGCCCGCAGCCGGGAACGGATGACATCGGGAGAAAGTCCCATGCCGCGTCCCATCAGCAGGATGCGCAGATTCGTAAATTCCGTCTCCCGGGCAGCCAGATAGCCCACCAGAGGCGCTTCGCCGAAGGGCACCAGCTGGGCCTGAGAGAGATAGGCGCTCACTGCGTCGTCGCAGAGCTTTTCAAACTCCGTCAGCGGTCCGCCCGAGAGCGCCTCTGCGCCGGCCGCAGCAGCCTCTGCGAACCCGGTGGGCTCATACAGTTCCCGCACGGCGCCGGCGCCGCCTGCGGCAGCCGCCAGCACGGACTCCGGCGGGATCTCGCCGCCTTCCAGCAGCACGCCCCGCAGGAATTCGCCGCTCTTGCCCATCCGCATGGTGCGGATCAGGGCCCGGAGATTTACACCGTCGATCTGCACCTGCACATATGCCTGCAAAAAGGCGCTGCCGGTCTCCTCCGCTAGACTGGCCATCTCCCGATAGCACCAGCGGTCCAGCACGATGTCGGCCAGCTGCGGATCACGGGTGGTCTCCAGGACCTCCCGGGCCTCTGCGGCGGCCTCCGCCAGCAAGGGCGGCAGCTCCTCCAAAGTGCCATGACGCAGGGCCTCCTGCATCTGCGAGGCGCTGACGCGCCCCATCTCGGAGAGCATGTGGCGGGCATCCGCTCCCACAGCCTCCGCTTTCAGGATGGCCTTGATGTTGTGATAATCGTATTTCAGCTTGAATAGATCGATATACCTGGTGTCCGGCACACTGTCCCCCAGATCTGAGAGCAGCTCCTCCCGGGCTTGGGAGAGCGCAGCGTCCATGACCTCGGGCCGAGAGGCGTCCAGCTGGGGATAGCCGCACTCCTGCAGGAGCTTGGCCGCCTCCTCGTCGCTGCGGGCCTCCAGGAGCTGTTCCATCCGCTCCCGGGTCAGCAACGATGTCTCCATCGCCCGGATCCGGGCGGAGATAGCCAGGTAATCGGTGTCTTTGATTCGGTTTGTCAAGACACTGCCTCCTTACTCCTCCGGGAACAGCCGCTTTGCCACCGCTCCCGCGGTCTCCGTCCGCTGCAGGCGCACCAGCGTTTCAAAGGTGCAGTTGACCTCCACGTTTCCGTTTTTCAGGATAAAACCGCCGCGGATGGGCCGGGTCTGCCCGGAGAGGGTCAATTTTCCGTTCTTCAGCAGCGTATTGGCCTTTGCCACCAGGTCCGCGCCCACACGGGTACGGTCCTCGGCGGAGAGGATCACCTCGCCCCGGCCATCCGGCGCCGCCTTCACCAGCAGACGCGCCGCCGCTTCCACATATTGGGCCTTCGGCATGGCGCACAGCTTCTCCAGCGCCAGATCGTAGGCCCTTTCCACCATCTCCTGCTTGGCGGCCAGCGCCGTCTTGCGGGCCTCCATCCGGGCCGCACTGACAAGACGCTCCTCCCGCTCCGCCGCGGCCTTCTCGTTCCGGGCGGCGAGGTCCTTTCCCTCCGCCTCCGCCTGGGCGCGGTAGCGGGCGGTGATGCGCTCCGCCTCCGCCTGCGCCTGGGCAGCGCCCTGGTCGATCTCGGCTTGGGTGTCCTCCCGGATGCGGCGGGTGATGTTTTCAATTCCGTTCATACGGCTCCCCCTTTCGTGGGATCACAGCCACAGCAGCATCAGCATGGAGGCCAGCAGGGACAAAATGGCGTAGAATTCCACGATGCCGCACAGGATCAGGCCCTTGGACCAGTCGTCCGGCTTCTTGGCCAGGATGTTGATGGAACCGGCGGCCACGCGGCCCTGGGCGATGGCAGAGAGCAGGCCGCCCAGCGCCATGGGCATGCAGGCGGCAAAGTACCGCAGGCCCTCAGCTACGGTGAGATTCACGGCGCTGCCGTCCAGCATGCCCATCTGGATCAGGGCGAAGAACCACACCACCAGACCGTACAGGCCCTGGGTGCCGGGCAGCAGCTGCAGCACCATCACCTTACCGGACTTGGAGGGATCCTGGCTCAAAAGGCCCGTACCGGCCTCGCCGGCAATGCCGGTGCCCTTGGCGGAACCCACGCAGGAAAGGCCCACAGCCAGGCCCGCGCCCAGCAGCGCCAGCGCCAGACCGCCGATCTGACCCAGGAAGGTCAGGCTCTGCTGCATCGCGATCAGTTCGTTCATGTCCGTCATAATCATTTCCTCCTAAAATTACTGTTCAATATCCACATATTTGGTCTCCATCTCCAGCGGACGGAAGGGCTTCCCGCCGTCGGAGTAGAACCGTCCGAAGAACTCCAGGCACTGCAGGCGCATGTCGTGGACATAGCAGCCCAGCAGGTTCAGCGCGAAGTTCAGGGCGTTTCCGATCATGGAGATGATGAAGAATGTCACCACATTCCCGGTGATGCCGCCCAGGGTGTTGAATACCTGTGCGATGACCGCGCCGGCAAGCATCAGCGCCATCAGGCGGGAATAGGACAAAATATCGCTGAAATATCCGGTAATGTTGTTGTAGAGGGAACCGCCGATGCCCATGAGCTTGCCCAGGATCCCCTTGTGTCCGTAGCCCTGGGTCACCACGATCACTGCCAGGGCGGCCAGGAGCGCATAGGCCATGGCACCCGTGACGGCGCCCACGGCGACGAGGACGAACACCAGATACCAGGCGCCCTCATTGCACAGCGCCGCCAGCACCTCGCCCCGCTTGATCTGCCGGTACATGCTCACCGCCATACCGGTGAAGATCTGGGTCACACCGATGGCCAGGGACCCGATCAGCACCGCCAGCGCGTCGTCCAGCGGGGAGAACAGGGACGGCATGGCTGTGAAGGCCGTGTCAGGATCCAGCATCATGGCCAGCTGGGGCAGGAGATCCCCGAAAAAGCCGCCGGTAATGGCACCCATCACAAAGGTGCTGACGCCGCACAGGCCCATCAGCGGGATCATGTGCCGCATGGTGGGGCCATTGGGCCGCGCCTTCTTCATGATCCACAGAGAGATCAGGATCATCAGCAGTCCGTAGCCCATGTCCGCCATCATGAAGCCGTAAAAGAAAATGAAAAACGGCGCCATCAGCGGGTTGGGGTCCACGCCGTCGTAGGCAGGCAGAGAGTACATCTCCGTCACCATGTTCAGAGGCCGGGTCAGCCAGTTGTTCTTCAGCTTCACCGGGACCTGGGGGTACTCCTCCTCCGCCGGGTCCTCCGCCTCCCAGGCGCAGCTCAGCTTTTCCAGGAGGGCACGGACCTCGTCCAGATTCTCCGCCGGCGCCCAGCCTTCGAAAAAGAGGATGGTGCCATCGGTGAGCAACCGCTCCGTACCAGCCTCCTTGGCCGCTTCGGCGGTCAGCCGGTCTGCGTATACCCGAAGCGTGTCCCGGTCCGGAGCGTGAGCGGTAATGGCGGACACTGCCGCCTCCTGTTCCTTCCGGTTCTCCTCCAGACCGGCCTGCAGCGTATCCAGATTTTCCCTGGGCGTACCGGTGACGCCCTGAAACGCCACAGCACTGAAGCTGAAGGGCCGCAGCAGCTCCTGCACCTGCCCTTCCTCCGCCCGGTGGCAGATCAAAAGGCAATAGACCTGCTGCTTGTCCGCGCTGATCTCATAAATTTCAGCTGCACAGCCGACTCCCGCAAGAGCCGTGCGCACAGCCCCCACATCTGTTCCGCCCGGCATCACACCCAAGCGAAAAATCGTATGGGCGGTGCCCTCCATCTCCAGAGGCATGTCCAAAGAGGCCCAGGGCCGCAGAGCTGCCTGCCGCGCCTGGCGACGGCCCTCCTCGCTTTGCAGGCGGCTGAGATCCTGGAGGGAGGCCACGATCTCCCGGCAGATCCGCCGGGCGCCATCCACCGTGCGCTCTCCCAGAAACTCCTCCTGGGAGATGGGCCGGCGCTGAAGGAACATCCCGTCCTTATACGCTCCGTACCGCTCCAATGCCGACAAAGCGGTGTTCACATCCGTGATCTCGCTGCGCCGCTGGATCAGCCGGGAGTCCTCCCGCCGCAGCAGCGCTGCCCAGGCAGGATCCGCCAGCTTGTCGTCCGGCTCGCTGATCTCCACGCAGCCCAGGCGCAGAAGACCAGTCAGCAGCGCTTCCCGGCTGTCGGCCATGGCCATGACACGGAGCTTCTTCATTTTTACAATGGCCATCTCAGTCTTTCACAACCCTTCCGACTATCATCTCCGCCGCTTCTTCCATGTGCCGCTCCGCCTCCCGGCGCAGGGCCCCGGCCTCCTGCAGCGCGTCGGCGCGGATCTCCTGGGCCTGTCTGGCAGCCCGTTCCTCTGCCTGCCGGAGCAGCTCCTTGCCCGCCTCCGACGCAGCGGCGCGCGTTTGCTGCAAGAGCGCAAGGCCATCCCGCTCAGCGGCGGCCACCAACTCCCGTGCCTCCGCCTCCGCGGCTGTCTTGCGCTCCCGATTTTCCTGTTCAGCCTGTGTGATCGTCTCGATTGCCTCAAAGGACATAAGCTCTTCACCTTCTCTCACTGGATTTTCTTATCATATCCGCTGTTATCCCACCGGATTCATGCCGCGCTCATTCCGCTTCGTCTGTGAAAAATCATAAGGAAGCGGCATCCGATCCAGTCATGCATTAGTATAAGTCACCAACACTTTCTTTGCAAGGGAATTTTATGGAATCTTGACGCAGATCGCCTGTGCCCCAAAGGTTTGCCCCCGGGGAAAAAATTTGGAGGGACCCTAAAAAGGGTCCCCCGCCGTTTATGCGCGCTCTTCCTGCTTTTCCAGAAGAGCCGCCAGTTCATTCAGTTCCCGTCCAGCCTGGTCCATGGCTCGGGGCAGTTGGGTGAGATTGACCTCCACCTTTCTCAGCTCCGCCGTCACATGGCTGGCCGTACCTTCAAATGTGTGCATCAATTCCAGATACTGCCCGCGGAAGGTATCCACCGTCCGGCGCAGCCGAAGGGCAGTCTCCGCCTCCAGATGCGCAGCACGCTCTCGGGCCTCACATTCAATGGCCCCGATCCGCGCCCGGAACTGGGCATAGGCCTCCGCATCAGGCCGCAGCGCCTCCAGCTCCGCCCGCAGGCGCGCCGTCTCCCCTTCCAGCGTCCGCAGAGGCTCCAGCGCCTGACGGGCCGCCGCCTCCTGCTCCAGCTGCGATTGCAGCGCGTCTTTCTGCTCCGTCATTTCCTCCAGCTGTCGGCGCAGCTGCGCGATCTCCTCCGCCTGCTCCTCCGTCTGTCCGCGCAGACGCTCACTTTCTTCCCGCAGGGCCTGCTCCGCGGCGGCGGCAGCCTGTGCAGCGCGCTCGATATAAGCCACCACGTCCTGTTTATCGAAACCGCCGAAGGTCACGCTTTTGATCGGATAATTCTCCATGGTTCCCACCGCTTTCTCTGGTCTTTCCATGGTTGTTACGATACCACAAAAACAGCGGTTTTACAAGTATCCCAAAAAAAGTGAAATTTTTTCAAAAAAGGGCTTGCATTTCAGGTGAGACCGTGCTATTATAAACAAGCTGTCTGTGAGACACGCGCCGTTAGCTCAGCTGGATAGAGCGTCTGGCTACGGACCAGAAGGCCGGGGGTTCGAATCCCTCACGGCG
>CALWXB010000025.1 GCA_944385405.1 uncultured Oscillospiraceae bacterium
ACATGATGTGCGGAAAAACCGCAGTATTAAGCCAAAAATCAGGTGGAAAGCGAAGAAATCACCGGGTGTTTGGCAGGGGCAGCACAGGGCTCTTGAAGTTCAGCAAGCGCTGAGTCTTTGCTTTGCAAGCTGCCGCCCAAATGGGCGGCAGCTTTTTTGCGCTCCTTCCTCTTTCAACCCGGAGACACTCGGACCGCAGCAGGCAAAACAAGGCCCGCCGGATACCGGCGGGCCTTGTTCGATCTGCATTTGTCACACTGTACGCTCCACTACGCCGGAGAACACGAACCAGCCCCGGGCATCCCGGCATGCACCGGCCAGGTCCTCCCGCAGCTGCCAGTCGATCCGGCGGGTATACAGGGGCGAGAGGGCGTAGTCCGTCAGCAGCAGCTCCTCCGCGTCATGGAGGCAGCCCAGCCGGGCCAGCTCGTCGGAAGCCCCGGCAATGATGGACATCAGCGTGTCATAGGCGCTGTTGGCATATCCAAGGACATTGTCCGGGCTGGAGGTGGTCCACTGCATCAAGAAGCACTCGGCGTCGTTGCCCACCGCATCCAGATCCGCACCGGCCACGCTGTACTCTCCGCTGCGAAGGGCCGCCCAGAGTTCCTGCTCCGTCACGCCCCGGGAAACGATGCGCACTCCCAGGGCGCTCTGCCACATGGCGCACAGGGCCTCCGCCACCGCGGCGTTGTTCCCCTCTTCCACGTAGAGATATTCCAGTTCGCCCCAGCTGGCACCGCTGTCATAGCCTGCCTGCTCCATCAGCTCCCGGGCCTCCCGGCAGTTGTCCGCGTAATCCTCCGGATCGTTGTGCAGCAGCGGCTCATCCCCACTGCGGAAATCGTTCTCTCCGTCGCCCGGCACACCGGGAGGCACCAATCCCTCCGCCGGAAGGACGGCAGTGCCGGCGGCCTCCGCCAGGGCGTTGCGGTCGATGGCAAGGGAGAACGCCTGCCGGATCAGCGGATCCTGGATCCGCCGGCAGTTGAAAAGCACGGTATAGGTGTTAAGCTCCGGGATCCCGGTCCAGCTCTCATCCGCCGCCAGCTCCTTCAGCTGCGCCTCCGGCACGGCCCACACCGCATCCACCTCCTGAGCCTCGTAAAGTGCCCAGGCTTCCTCCGGGGACCCGGCAAACCGGAAACACAGCGTCCCAGGTCCGCTCTGGCTGCCGTAGTAGCGCTGGCTGCGCCGGAGCGTCAGCGCCTGTCCCTCTTCGTAATCGCTTACCTGATAGGCCCCGTTGGTCACCAGGGCCGCGGGATCAGACCACCAGCGGGCGTTCCCCTCCTCCCCGGCCTCCTGGGCCTGGAGATTGGCCGCGTCCGCCGCCTCCTTGAGCTTCTGCACCGCGCTCTCCCGCAGGGGCAGAGTCGCAGGGGAAGTGCACACCTCCGTCAAAAACCAGTCGTAGTTGCCGCTGAGCACCACCACCAGCGTGGTGTCGTTCTTGGCGCTGACCTGAAGCAGCGTCATGTCTCCGGCGGCCCGGGCCTCATCGTACCCCGCCACCACGGACAAAAGCTCCGCGTAGGGGGACTGGCTGGCGGGGTCCGCCAGCCGCCGCCAGGCGTAGACGAAGTCGTCCGCCTGCACCGCCCGGCCGTCGGACCACTTGGCGCTGCGCAGCCGGAAGGTATAGGTCACAGTGCCGTCGTAATTGGCCTCCTGGTCCACGCTCTTGGCCATACCGGCGGTGACCGTGGTCTTGCCGGAGGCATCCATGCTCACCCGCATCAAATTCTCATAAAGGTGGACCAGGATGGTCTGGTCTGCCGCCTCCTGGGCATAAATGGGGTCCAGCGTCACCGGATCATCCCCCACGCACACCGAAAGCGCGGCGCCCTCCTCCCCGTCCTCTCCGCAGCCGGCCAGCAGCGTGCAGCACAGCACCGCCGCCAGCGCCAGCGCGATCCACCGTCTCCAAAGCTTCATTACGTCGCTCCTTCTCCGTGAAGTCAAAAACAGCCGCCCGGGGGGCAGCATATCCCACATGAATTCCCCGCCCCGCGGGCAGTTTTCTACTCATTATAGAAAATTTTGCCGCAGTTGTAAAGGCGGCGCAGAAAAAAAGTAACAAAAAGTGACAAAAATTCAGGGAACGTTCATAAATATCCGGCAGTTGCACAGGAGCGTCCTTTGTGTTATGGTAAAAAAAACGCTTTGCATTCCCAGGAGGTCTGCCATGTTCCAAAGCTTTTTCCGCGGTGACAATCCCATCTTCCGGTTCACCGGCCGGGTGCTGGATGTGCTGGTGCTCAGTGGGATGTGGCTGGTGTGCAGCCTGCCGGTGGTGACCATGGGAGCCGCCTCTGCCGCGCTGTATTACAGCTGTGTCAAGTGCCTGCGCTTTCATGCGGGACGCCCCTACCGCAGCTTCTGGGATGCCTTCCGGCTGAATCTCAGGACCGGCACCGGCGTCACGGTGATCCTGCTGCTGCTGGGATTGCTGCTGGACGCAGGGTATCTCTTCCTGGTCATGGCGGCGGGCACTGGCAGCACCGTGTGGGGAACGCTGCGCATCGCGTATCTGGCGGCGATGCTGATCCCCCTGGCAGTGGTGACCTGCGCCTTCCCCCTGCTCTCCCGGTTCACCTGCACCGTGGGCGGCCTTCTGCGCAGCGCCGTCATCATCACCTTCCGCCACCTGCCCCGGACTCTGGGGGCGGCGGCGGTGAACGCCGCCTGCATCGCCGCCACCGTGTGGGGCTGGTACTACGGGGTGATCCTGCTGACCCCCGCCCTCAGCGCCCTGGCGGCATCCTTCCTGCTGGAGCCGGTGCTACGCAAGTATACCCCTGCCCCGGCGGAGGGAGAGGAGACGCCCTGGTATCTTCTCTGACAGACGAATAAAAGGCCGCTGCCCCATGGGCAGCGGCCTTTTTGATGTTCAGCCGATCTCCGGCAGGCTGGCGGCAGCCACAGACTGACCCACCCGGCGGAACTTCTCATCCGGCAGCGCCAGATGGATCTTCTCCGCCACCTCCGGATACTCGTCGGCAAGGACTTTTTTGCAGGTCTCCAGCAGCAGGTCGCCGCCCTTGCCGCTCATGACGCGGCCCAGCAGCAGCACGTGCCGGTATCCATAGAAGTGCTCGTACAGGGCCAGGGCGTGGGCCAGGTACACGCCGATGCTCTCATAGACGCCGGCGGCCCGGGGGTCGTCCTGCTCCATGAGGCCTTGGACCACCTTCAGCTTCTCGGCGGGGGAGAGGCTCTCATCCAGATCGATGCCGGCGGCGGGGGCCAGCTTGATGACGGAATCCTGGGAAAAGTACTTCACACCGCAGCCGATGTCCCCGCTCCACTCGTCCGCCATAGCGGTGGGCGCGGCGTCCACGGGGACGAAGGCCAGCTCATTGAGCCAGCCGGTGATGTTGCCGTCGCCGTCCACATAGCCCACGGCCTCGCTGGTGCCCATGGCGATGCCCAGGACGTTGTTGTCCTCCAGGCTCATGGCGCCGGCCAGGGCGGAGACGTCGCCGTCGTTGACCACGGCATAGGGCACGTCGCCGAAGGTGTCGGTGATGGCCCGGATGTAGATGTCCTTCACCTTGGCGTCATAAAGCTCCTGGGGCACCTTCAAAAAGAGGGAGGCGCTCATGGTGCGGTTGTCGATATAGATACCGGCGGAGCTGACGCCCACGGCATCCACCCGGGGCATGTGGGACGCGGCGGACTTCAGCGCCGAGACGATGCCCTGATAGTGATAGTCCGGGTCGGAATTGATCTTGGGGAACCACACCACTTCCTCGCTGTACACGCTCTCGCCGTCGATCACCGCAGAGACCTTGCGGTCGGACCCGCCGGCGTCGAAGCCGATGCGGCAGCCCTCCAGATGGCGGCCGATGGCCTTGGAGAAGGATTTCTCCTCCGGCACGGCGTCCACCCGCACCACCTCGAAGGGATGCTCATAGACGTTGCCCATGTAGTGGAAATCGAAGTCCCGGCTGCCGCCGTTGGAGTAGTGGGCCTTCACCGCGTCGCACACGGCCTCGCAGCCCGCCAGATACACCCGGAAACCACCCTTCATCCAAAGCAGCGTCTTGATGATGCGGTCGATGTAATAGACATCCGCCTCCCGCAGTGCCTCCGTGCCGTGGACGCGGGTGCGGTACACCGCCACCTGACCGCCGGAACGCTCCACCGCCACGTCAAAGGGTTCCGCGGCGTCCTTCAAAAAGGCCTCGTAAAACCGGTTCAGCGGGATGAACGCAGGGTCCAGGGGGGGGAGATGCTTGACGCTCACGTCGATGCCGAGATGCTTCATGACAAGAATCCTCCTTATTCATTTCCGATCTCTTCCAGAGATTGGGGGGAACCGCCGGATCATTTCAAGTCTAGGCTAGCAGTTTTTTTCATTTTGTCAAGAGTTTGAAAAAAATTTTTCTCTTTTTCCTTGACGGGTTGCACAAAAGGAAATATGATGAAGGCATCAAAAGAAAGGAAGGTGCCCAAATATGGACAAAGCAAAATTGCAGGCCTATCGCGACTGGGTGCGCAGCGAGCTGGAGACCAGTGCCAATTTCTGGCTGAAAAACGGAATGGACCGCAAGTACGGCGGCGTGTACACCTGCCTGGACCGCAAGGGCGAGATCTACTCCACGGACAAGAGCGTGTGGATGCAGGGCCGCTGCGGCTGGATGTTCTCCCATCTCTGCAGTGTGTACGGATCCCGGCCGGAGTGGCTGGAGGCCGCCAAGAGCTGCCTGGACTTCCTGGAGGACCACTGCATCAACCATGCCGCCGGCGGGCGGATGTACTTCACCGTCACGGAGGACGGCCGGCCTCTGCGCCAGCGGCGCTATTATTTCTCCGAGGCCTTCTATGCCATGGCCAACGGCGAGTACTACAGCGTCACCGGGGAGCGGGAGCACCTGGAGCGGGCCCGCCGGGCTTACGACCTCTACTGGGATCTGGCCCACGGCATGCCCGACCCCACAGGCCTTGGCCCCAAGACCATCCCCGAGACCCGCACCGGCCGGGCCTTCGGCACGCCCATGATCATCCTGAACGTCACCAGCATCCTGATGCAGGCGGACCCGGAGCGCAAGGCCCTCTACGAGGAGCGGGCCGCCCAGTGCGTGGATGAGATCTTCCGCTATCACGTCAAACCCGAGCTCAAGTGCGTGCTGGAAAACGTGGCGGAAGACGGCACTCCCCGGCTCTACTACACCGAGGGCCGCATCGTCAACCCCGGCCACGACATCGAGGGCGTCT
Organism: uncultured Oscillospiraceae bacterium; assembly: GCA_944385405.1. Taxonomy (GTDB): domain Bacteria; phylum Bacillota; class Clostridia; order Oscillospirales; family Oscillospiraceae; genus Oscillibacter. The sequence goes on from CALWXB010000025.1 coordinate 5,224, forward strand.
GGTTCCTGCTGGAGCACGCCCAGCGCACCGGCGACCAGGAGCTGGTAAAGAAGGCGGCGGAGATCTTCGACTGGGCCATCGAGGCCGGCTGGGACAAGGAGTACGGAGGCCTCCTCTACTTTGTGGACTGCCTGGGCAAGCCCCCCGAGGCCTACGAGCACGACATGAAGCTCTGGTGGCCCCACAATGAGATCATGATCTCCTCCCTGATGCTCTATCGGGACACCGGCGATGAGAAGTATTTCGACTGGTTCGAAAAGACCGTGGCCTACTGCAAGGAGCACTTCTCCGATCCGGAGTACGGCGAGTGGTACGGCTACCTCCGCCGGGACGGCCTGCCCACCCAGCCCTCCACCAAGGGCTCCACGTTCAAGGGTCCCTTCCACCTGCCCAGGGCGCTGATCCAGTGCGACGTCATGCTGGGCCAGCTGCTGGAATCATGAGCCGGCCGCGGCGCGAGGCGGCTCCCGCCGCCTCCCCGATCCCGCCCGCCGGCACCTTCGCGGCGGAGGAATCCGTGTTCCACCGCATCACCCAGGAATACTACCAGCTCACCTCCTCGGAAAAGAAGCTGGCCAGCTTCGTGGCCGCCCACGGCCAGACCGCCCAGAACATGTCCATCTCCGAGATGGCGGAGGCCTGCGGCGTGGCGGAGTCCACCATCTCCCGGTTCTGCCGCCGGATGGGCTACCGGGGCTACAGCGCCTTCCGGCTGGCCATCGCCGCGGCCATGGCCGCCCGGATGGAGGAATCCTGCCTCTCCGGCGAGCTCCAGTCCGGAGACACCGTCATGGACCTGGCAGGCAAACTGGCCGGCGGCGAGATCGACGCCATCCGGGAGACCCAAGCCCTGATCCGGCCAGACGCCATCCGTGCCGCCGCCGACATCCTCACCAAGGCGGAGAAGGTGCTGTGCATGGGCCAGGGCGGCTCCATGCTCACCGCCTGGGAGGCCTCCCATCTCTTCTCCATGGCGTTCCCCGGGTTTTTCCCCGTGGCGGACTCCCACATGCAGATGATCGCTGTGTCCAACCTCTCCCCGCAGGATGCCCTGATGTTCTTTTCCTACTCCGGCGCCACCAAGGACCTCATGGACGTGCTGGAGATTGCCAAGGCCAACCAGGTCCCCATCGTGCTGGTGACCCGCTACCCCGGGTCTCCCGGCGCCGCCTGCGCCGACGTGGTGCTCCAGTGCGGCTCCACGGAGGGCCCGCTGCAGCTGGGGTCCGTGGCGGCCCGGGTGGCACAGCTCTACCTCATTGACGTGCTGTTCTCCGAGATGTGCCGCCGGGATCTGGACCGCTGCCGCCAGCGGCGGGAGCGGGTAGCCGACGCGCTGTCGGAAAAGCACGTTTGAGCCCGCGCCGGCGGACGTCCGACGGCAAATACAGGGAGTTTCGACAATTATTTTCAAAATTTTTTCATAATATGACGGTTTTTGAAAATTTTTTCCGAACGTCTTGACATTGCCTGTCCAGAATTATACAATTTGCACAGAGTAAACCCCGGCGAATTCGCGCATTTTCATCAATTTTTAGGAGGCACAAATATGAAGAAGATGAAAAGATTCTTGGCTCTTGCCCTGACCATGACCATGGTCCTGGCCCTGGCCGCCTGCGGCGGCTCCAAGGAGGAGACCCCCGCGGATGGCAGCGAGGCACCTGCCGAAGGCGTCACCGAGATTACCTGGTGGGCCTTCCCCACTTTCGGTGTGGACTCCGGCTACGAGCAGCAGCTGGCGGACGCCTTCATGGCCGCCAACAGCGACGTGAAGGTCAATGTGGAGATCATTGACTTCACCTCCGGCGCCGACGCCCTGACCTCCGCCATCACCGCCGGCACCGCGCCGGACATCCTGTTCGACGCTCCCGGCCGCATCATTGAGTACGGCAACGCCGGCAACCTGGTGCCGCTGGACGACATGATCGAGTCCCTGAAGAGCGATCTGACCAGCGAGAGCCTGCTGGAGACCTGTATGGGCGCCGACGGCTCCTACTACATGTATCCCATCTCCTCCTCTCCCTTTTACATGGGCCTGAACAAGGAGATGCTGGAGGAGTCCGGCGCCATCCAGTACGTGAACCTGGAGGGCGACCGCACCTGGACCACCGATGATTTCGTGAAGATGTGCGAGACCCTGCGTGACGCCGGCGTGTGCATGACTCCCGGCATCGTCTACTGCGGCGGCCAGGGCGGCGACCAGGGCACCCGCGCGCTGGTGAACAACCTCTACTCCTCCTCCATCGTGGGCGCCGACGGCAAGTGGAACGTGGATGAAAACGGCGTGAAGGCTCTGGAGCTGCTCAAGAGCATGTACGACAGCAAGGCTCTGGACGCCGGCTTCTCCATGGCCGCCGCCGACGAGCTGCAGCAGTTCCAGCAGGAGACCTGCGCCATGACCTTCTGCTGGGGCACCTCCAACGCCATCAGCTATGCCTCCGAGGACTTCACCCAGATCTCCGTGCCCTTCCCCTCTGACGACGGCGTGCCCGAGCTGGAGTACCTGGTCAACGGCTTCTGCGTGTTCGACAACGGCGACTCCGCCAAGGCCGAGGCTTCCAAGCGCTTCATCGCCTTCATCTGCGACGACGCCGAGTGGGGCCCCAAGAGCGTGGTCCAGACCGGTGCTTTCCCCGTCCGCGCCTCCTACGGCAACCTCTATGAGGGCAACGAGGAGATGAGCCTGCTGGCCTCCTGGAGCCAGTACTACGGCCCCTACTACAACACCCTCAGCGGCTTTGCCGCCATGCGGCCCCTGTGGTTCAACATGCTGCAGCAGGTGTTCAACGGCACCCCCGCCGCGGATGCCGCCGCCGCCTTCAACACCGATTCCAACGCCTGATCCGGCTGATCCCGCTCCCTCCCCCTGCCGGGGGGAGGGAGCCATCCCTATCCGCGCAAATATCAGATCCGTGTTAAGCAACGATTCCTGATCGAGAAAACGGGGGAGAAATCATGGCAAGTACGAGCGCGCCCAAGCGCAGCCTGGTTCTCCAACGGAGAGAGACCGTCGTTTCCTACCTCTTCCTGCTGCCGGCGCTGTTTTTCTTCGTTGGATTCGTCCTCACGCCCATGGCCATGGGCGTGGTGACCAGCTTTACCGATTCCAGCTTTCAAAATACCAACACCGGTTCCAATTTTGTCTTTCTGGACAACTACATCCGCCTGTTCCAGGACCCCATCTTTCTGAAGTCCGCGGTAAACACCGTCATCATCGTGGTGGTGGCAGTCCCCACCGTCACGGCCTTCTCCCTGTGGGTGGGTTCCGCCATTTATAAGATGCATGCCGCCGCCCGCTCCTTCTTCCGCTGCGTGTTCTACCTGCCGGTGGTCACCGGCTCCGTGGCCGTTGTGGTGGTGTGGAAGTGGATGTTCGACAAGTACAACGGTCTTTTCAACTACGTCATCCGCGCCATGGGCGGCGAGGGATTGATGTGGACGGAGAGTGAGCAGATGGCCCTTTGGTGCATCATCTTGATCCTCTTCACCACCTCCATCGGCCAGCCCATCGTCCTCTATGTCTCTGCTCTGGGCAATGTGGACAACTCCCTGGTGGAGGCCGCCCAGGTGGACGGCGCCACAGACCTCCAGGTGTTCTGGAAGATCAAGTGGCCCTCCATCATGCCCACCACGCTGTACGTGGCCGTCATCACCACCATCAACAGCTTCCAGTGCTTCGCCCTGATCCAGCTGCTGACCTCCGGCGGCCCCAATTACAGTACCAGTACCGTCATGTACTACCTATACGAGATCGCATTCCGGACCACCAAGGAGTTCGGCTACGCCGACGCCATGGGCGTGGTCCTGGCCATCGTCATCGCCCTGTTCAGCGCGCTGCAGTTCAAGGTGATGAACGGCGGCACCACGGAGTAAGGAGGAGGCAGGTATGAGCGGCAAAAAGCAACGGATCACTCCGTATTTCATCATCTCGGTCATCCTCCTCATCGCCCTGGCGATCTTTTTCCTGTTCCCGCTGTACTGGATCGTCACCGGCTCTGTGAAGGAGAAGTCCGACATCATCATCAAGGCGGGCGAGTCTGTCAAGTGGCTGCCCACCACCATCTCCTGGGACAACTTCGCCCGGCTGTTCAAGTCCCAGACCACCCTGTTCGGCATCGGCATGCCCATGGCGCTGCGGTGGCTGTTCAACAGCGTGTTCATCTCCGTGGTGGCCATGGCCCTCACCTGCTTCAGCGCGTCTCTGGCGGGCTACGCCCTGGCCAAGAAGCGGTTCTGGGGCCAGGGGTTCGTGTTCTCCCTGTTTGTGTGCGCCATGGCGCTGCCCAAGCAGGTCATCCTGATCCCCCTGCTGCGTGAGATGTCCATCCTGCACCTGGTGGACACCACCTGGGGCTCCATCTTCGCCGTGGTGTTCCCGGTGGTGGGCTGGCCCTTCGGCGTCTTTTTGATGAAGCAGTTCTCCGAGGGCATCCCCTCGTCCCTGCTGGAGGCCGCCCGCATCGACGGCGCCGGCGAGGTCAAGACCTTCCTGAACGTGGCCCTGCCCATCATCCAGCCCGGCATCGGCGCCCTGGCCATCTTCACCTTCATCAACGCCTGGAACGAGTACCCCCTGCAGCTCATTATGCTGTCCAAGTCCGAGGCCAAGACCATCGCCCTGGGCATCGCGGGACTGCAGAGCGAAATGTCCAACGATTACGGCCTGATCATGGCCGGCGCCGCGCTGGCCGCCGTCCCCATCATCCTGGTGTTCCTGGCCTTCCAGAAGTACTTCACCCAGGGCATCACCATGGGCGCCGTGAAGGGCTGAGCCCTCCGGTCCCCGCGCTTTGAGAAAGGATCTGTACAGAGATTATGTTTGACATCAAGAAATATCAGGGCGTGTTCCCCGCCTTCTACGCCTGCTATGAGGAAGACGGCTCCATCAGCCCCGCCCGGACCCGGGCCCTGGCCAAGTACCTGCTGGACAAGGGCGTCAAGGGTCTGTATGTGGGCGGCTCCTCCGGCGAGTGCATCTACCAGAGCGTGGAAGAGCGCAAGGTGGTGCTGGAGAACGTCATGGCGGAAGTGGGCGGCAAGATGACCATCATCGCCCACGTGGCCTGCAACAACACCGCCGACAGCCAGGAGCTGGCCCGACACGCCGAGTCTCTGGGCGTGGACGCCATCGCCTCCATCCCCCCCATCTACTTCCACCTGCCGCCTCACGGCATCGCCGCCTACTGGAACGACATCTCCGCCGCGGCCCCCAACACCGACTTCATCATCTACAACATCCCCCAGCTGGCGGGCGTGGCGCTGTCCATCCCCCTGCTGCGGGAGATGCGCAAGAACCCCCGGGTCATCGGTGTGAAGAACTCCTCCATGCCCACCCAGGACATCCAGATGTGGAAGGACGAGGGCGGCGAGAGCTTCGTGGTGATGAACGGCCCCGACGAGCAGTTCATCTCCGGTCTGGCCATGGGCGCCACCGGCGGCATCGGCGGCACCTACGCGGTGATGCCGGAGCTGTTTTTGAAGGTATACAGCCTCTACCAGTCCGGTGAGATGGGCGCCGCGGCCCAGGTCCAGAACGAGATCTGCCGCATCATCTATAAGATGTGCGAGGCCCACGGCAACCTGTACGCCGTGATGAAGGCCATCCTGAAGAAATACGGCGTGGAGTGCGGCTCCGTCCGCAAGCCCCTGCCCGCGCTGATCGACAGCGACGCCGCCATCGTGGGCGAGGCCGCCGCCATGATCGACGCCGCCATCGCCAAGTTCTGCTGAGTGCAAAGGAGTTCGACATGCTGCGAATCTATCAGGAGGCGGACTATGCGGCCATGAGCCGCCGGGCCGCCCACGTCATTGCCGCCGAGGTCATCCGCCGCCCCAACTGCGTGCTGGGCCTGGCCACCGGGTCCACCCCCGTGGGCACCTACCAGCAGCTCACCGCCTGGAATCAGCAGGGGGACCTGAGCTTCCGGGAAGTGCGTACCGTCAACCTGGATGAGTACAAGGGCCTGGCTCCCACCCATGACCAGAGCTACCGCTACTTCATGCAGACCAACCTCTTCGACCACATCGACATCGACCCCGCCGCCACCAATGTCCCCGACGGCCTGGCCGCGGACCCCGATGCCGAGTGCGCCCGGTACGACGCACTGGTGGCCTCTCTGGGCTACGCGGACCTGCAGCTGCTGGGCCTGGGCCGCAACGGCCATATCGGTTTCAACGAGCCCTGTGACCGCTTCGTCAAGGAGACCCATGTGGTGGATCTCACTGAGAGCACCATCGAGGCCAACGCCCGCTTCTTCGCCAGCCGGGACGACGTGCCCCGCCAGGCCCTGACCATGGGCATCGGCTGCATCATGGCTGCCCGCCGCATCCTGCTCATCGCCAGCGGTGATGACAAGGCCGAGGCGCTGTACAATGCCTTCTGCGGTCCCATCACCCCGGCGTGCCCCGCCTCCATCCTTCAGCTCCACGGCGATGTGGTGGTGGTAGGCGACAAGGCGGCCCTCAGCAAGCTCACCGCCGCGGGGGTGTCCGTATGCGGATAACCGGCGGCAAGGTCTTTGACCTGACGGGCTTCACGGAGCGAGACGTGTGCACCGACGGTGCCCTCCTCTCCGCCGCCAGCGGCGACGGCGTCACCCTGGACGCCTCCGGCTGCTACGTGATCCCCGGCCTGGTGGACGTCCACTTCCACGGCTGCGTGGGCGAGGACTTCAGCGACGCCACCCCCGACGGCCTCCAGGCCATGGCGGACTACGAGCTCTCCCGGGGCATCACCTACATCTGCCCCGCCGGCATGACGCTGCCGGAGGACCAGCTGCAGCGGATCTGTGAAAACGCGGCGGCCCATCACGCCGCCGCCACCCACGGCGCGGAGCTGGCGGGCCTCCATCTGGAGGGTCCCTTCCTCTGCCAGGCCAAAAAGGGTGCCCAGAACGGCGCGTTCCTCCATGACCCCGACCTGCCCATGCTGCGGCGGCTGCAGAAGGCCGCCGGAGGGCTTGTGAAGCTGGTGACGGTGGCGCCTGAGCAGCCCGGCGCCATGGAGTTCATCCGGGGCGCCGTGTCGGACGGCATCACCGTCTCCCTGGGCCACACCACGGCGGACTATGACACCGCCTGCGCGGCCATGGAGGCCGGCTCCAACCACTGCACCCACCTCTTCAACGCCATGCCCCCCTTCACCCACCGGGCCCCCGGCGTCATCGGCGCCGCGGCGGATCATCCCGCCACCCGGGTGGAACTGATCTGCGACGGCATCCATATCCACCCCAGCGTGGTGCGGGCCACCTTCCGCCTCTTCGGGGCGGAGCGGGTGGTGCTGGTGTCCGACTCTCTCCGGGCCACCGGCATGCCTGACGGCCAGTATCCGTTCGGCGGGCAGGAGATCATCGTCCGGGGCAACCGGGCCACTCTGGCCCACGAGCCGGACACCTTGGCCGGCTCCGTGACGGACCTGATGGGCTGTGTGCGCCAGGCAGTATCCTTCGGCATCCCTCTGGCGGACGCCGTCCGGGCCGCCACCTACAACCCCGCCTGCGCCATCGGCATCGACAGCCGGGCCGGCACCCTGGACATCGGCAAGGAGGCCAGCGTGGTGCTGCTGAACCAGGAGGACCTGTCCATTCGTACCATCCTCTTCCGCGGCAAGGTCGTGGAAGCGTAAGTCATCCCCATGAATCAGGCCCCCGGCGCTACTCCATTTCCATAGCGCCGGGAGAGCCATCCAAAAGGAGGAGATCATATCCGCCGGCCGGCGGTGCGGCAGTGTGGAGACCTGCCGTAAGGCAGCGGGAGTTCCGCTCTCCCGTCTGCGAGGGAGCCTGCGCGGATGCGCGGCTCTTACGGCCGTACATATGGCAACTGTTTCTCTCAAGGGCATCAAGAAGATCTACGACAACAAAGTCACTGCCGTCCACGATTTCAATCTGGAGATCGCGGACAAGGAATTCATCGTGCTGGTAGGTCCCTCCGGCTGCGGCAAGTCCACCACGCTGCGCATGGTGGCCGGCCTGGAGGACATCTCCGAAGGCGACCTGCTCATCGACGGCAAGCGCATGAACGACGTGGAGCCCAAGGACCGGGACATCGCCATGGTGTTCCAGAACTACGCGCTCTATCCCCACATGACCGTCTACGAGAACATGGCCTTCGCCCTGAAGCTGCGCAAGGTCCCCGCCGACGAGATCGACAAGAAGGTACGGGAGGCCGCCGAGATCCTGGACATCACCCAGTACCTGGAGCGCAAGCCCAAGGCCCTCTCCGGCGGCCAGCGCCAGCGCGTGGCCATCGGCCGCGCCATCGTCCGCAGCCCCCGGGTGTTTTTGATGGACGAACCCCTGTCCAACCTGGACGCCAAGCTGCGCAACCAGATGCGCGCCGAGATCATCAAGCTGCGCCAGCGCATCGACACCACCTTCGTCTACGTCACCCATGACCAGACCGAGGCCATGACCCTGGGCGACCGCATCGTCATCATGAAGGACGGCTTCATCCAGCAGATCGGCACGCCGCAGCAGGTGTTCGATCACCCCGCCAACGTATTCGTCGCCGGCTTTATCGGCATGCCCCAGATGAACTTCTTCGACGGCCAGCTGCAGCTTGAGGACGGCAAGTACACCATCCGGGTGATGGACACCGTCATGGACCTCTCTGACGACATCCAGGCCAAGCTCAAGGCCAAGGGCGTGGCGGCCAAGGCCGTCACCATCGGCATCCGCCCCGAGCACATCTCCTTCTCCGCCGGTGCCGCGTCCAACTGCCTCACCGGCACTGTGGACGTCAGCGAGATGATGGGCAGCGAGATCCACCTGCACATCAACGCCGGCGGCCGGGACGTGGTGCTGCGGGTGCCCACCACGGAGCTGTCCCACGAAAACAAGGGCGGCTTCGCCTATGGCGCGCAGGTCCACTTTACCTTCCGCCCCGACCTGGTGCATCTCTTCGATCCCGAGACCGAAGCAAACCTCCTTCCTCTGGAGGGCTGAGCAGACAAAAACAGGGTGGCCGGACACTTGTCCGGCCACCCTGTTCGTCTTTTGGTTCACTCCACCACAGCCAGCTTGCCGTTTTCGTCGAATCTCACCGGCGTCACCTGGTTGCGGGTCTTTTGGGCAATGTCGTCCATGCGCATTTTGGCGGGGTAATCGGAGATCAGGCTCACCGCCACGCCCTGGCGCTTGGCCCGGCCTGTGCGGCCGATGCGGTGGACGTAGTCCTGGTTCTCGTCGGGGATATCGCAGTTGAACACGATGTCCACATCGTCCACGTCGATGCCCCGGGCCGCCACGTCGGTGGAGACGAACACCCGCAGCTCGCCCCGGCGGAACTTGTCCATCACCTGCTCCCGCTTGCGCTGAGGGATGTCGCCGTGGATGCACTCGGCGTCAATGCCCCGCATCTGGAGGAACTTGGTGATGCGCTCCGTGGAACCCTTGGTATTGCAGAAGGCCATGCAGCGGTCGAAGCCCGTCTCCTCCAGGATCCGGGCGATGACGTCGGCCTTCTCGTTCTGAGAGACTTCCATGCGGAACTGCTTGATGTCCGGCTTGTTCTGCTCGTCCTCCCGGACGGTGATCTCCGCTGCGTCCCGCTGATACACCCAGGCGATGTCCATCACCTCCCGGGAGATGGTGGCGGAGAACAGCCCCAGGTTCCGGCGCTTGTTCATCCGGTCCAGCAGCCGGGTGACGTCATGGATGAAGCCCATGTCCAGCATCCGGTCCGCCTCGTCCAGCACCACGGTCTGTGCGGTCTCCACCCGCACCGTCCGGCGCTTCATATGGTCGCTGAGGCGACCGGGGGTGGCCACCACGATCTGAGGCCGCTTTTTCAGCATGTCGATCTGCTTGCCGATGGGCTGCCCGCCATAGAGGCAGACGCTGCGCACGCCGGGCTTGAAGGCGGCGATGTCCCGCAGCTCGCCGGTGATCTGGATGGCCAGCTCCCGGGTGGGCGCCAGGATCACCGCCTGCACGCTCTCGTCCTCCGGGTCGATATGCTCCACGATGGGGATACCGTAGGCAAAGGTCTTGCCGGTGCCGGTGGGGGCTTTGGCAATGACATCCTGCCAGTCCATCATGGGCGGAATGCAGCCGGCCTGCACCGGCGTGCTCATCTCCAGATTGCGCTGCTCCACAGCGCGCATGATCTCCGGCGACAGCCCCAGGCTGTCAAACCGGACGCCTTGTGTAAATTCCATAACCTGTTCCTCTTCTTTTCTACATATACCCGTATTATACCCGCTATTTTTCAACTTGTAAAGCATTGGGAGCGCCTCCCTGTCACGCTTCCGCCCACTTTCATCAGAAGTTTGCAAACTTAGTAAATTTTTGCATAAAACGCCACTTATCCGCTCGATTTGTGAATGAATTTTGCAATTTTTGTAGTAAAATTATGTATTGTCTACGCAACGGGCGCGCATTTTATGCTAAATTATGTTTACAGAGATGAAGACAGCGCAAATGGAGGTGTCGCACGTGGGAGATATGGACTACGTACGCATTTTGCGTGACTTACGGGAAGACGCCGACAAGACCCAAACGCAAATTGCCGAGGTCTTGGGAACGTCGCAGACAATGTACGCCCGTTATGAACGCGGGGCCAATGAACTGCCTATCCATCATTTGATCACCCTGAGCAAGTATTATGGGGTCAGCACCGATTACCTGCTGGGGCTGAGTAAGGAGCGGTAAAAGAAGCGGACAGGAATCCTGTCCGCTTCTTTTTTCAATAAAGAGGCGCCGGAGCGATGCTCCGGCGCCTCTTTTCTTTATGATCCGGGGATCATCTGTGGGGCACGTGCCAGATGTTGTCGGCGTACTCCGCCACAGCGCGGTCGGCGGCGAAGATGCCGCTGCGGGCAATGTTGCGCAGGCTCATGGCGTTCCACCGAGCGGTATCGCTGTAGGTCGCTACCATGCGCTTTTCCGCCTGGCAATAGGCCTGGTAATCCGCCAGCAGCAGATACTCGTCGGCAGGGCTGCCGCCAGAGCCGAAGAGCAGACGCTGATAGAGATCTTCATAGCTGACACCGTCCCGGAAGCCGGCGCGCATGGCGTCCAGGCAGCGGCGCAGGGTCTCGTCGCGGCTGTAAAGCCGCTGAGGCACATAGCCCTCCCGCTTCATCCGGGCCACCTCGTCGGCCCGCAGGCCGAAGAGGAACATATTCTCGTCGCCCAGCACGTCGTGCATCTCCACGTTGGCGCCGTCCAGGGTACCCACGGTCAGCGCACCGTTCATCATGAACTTCATGTTGCCGGTACCGCTGGCCTCCTTGCCGGCGGTGGAGATCTGCTGGCTGACCTCGCTGGCGGGGATCAGCTTCTCCGCCAGAGACACCCGGTAGTTCTCCAGGAACACCACCTGCAGCTTATCCTTGCAGACGGGATCGTGCTCGATCTGGTCGGCCAGGGAGTTGATGAGGCGGATGATCCGCTTGGCCACGGCGTAGCCGGGAGCGGCCTTGGCGCCGAAGAGGAAGGTGTGGGGCTGGGTGATGGCGTTGGGATCGTCGTGGAGGCGCTGATAGAGGGTGATGATGTGCAGCACGTTGAGCAGCTGCCGCTTGTACTCGTGGAGCCGCTTGACCTGCACGTCGAAAATGGCGTCGGGGTTCAGGATCACGCCCTGGCTCTTCTTGGCGTAGAGGGCGAAGGCCTCCTTGTTCTCCCGCTTGATCTTGGCCAGACGCTCCAGCACCGCCGCGTCGTCGGCGTAAGCATCCAGCTTCTGCAGGGTCAGGGGCTTGAGGAGATAATCCTTGCCGCCGGTGAGCTCGCACACCAGGCTGTCCAGCCCGGGATTGATCTCACTGAGCCAGCGGCGGTGGTCGATGCCGTTGGTGACGTTCTGGAACTTCCAGGGCTCCATGCCGCAGGCATCCCGGAACACATCCTTGCGCAGGATGTCGGAGTGGAGGCCGCTGACGCCGTTGACAGCCATGCCGCCGGCGATGCACAGGTTCGCCATGCGCACCTCGCCGTTCCAGATGATGGCCATCTGCTGGGTCTTGGCGGGATCGTGGTAGAAGTCCTCCACCTTCTGCTGCCAGCGGCGGGAGATCTCCTGGATGATCTGCCAGATGCGGGGCAGCAGCTGCTGCATCAGGGGCTGAGGCCAGCGCTCCAGGGCCTCGGCCAGCACGGTGTGGTTGGTGTAGGCCACGGACTTGGTGGTGATGTCCCAGGCCTCATCCCAATCCATGCCGGCCTCGTCGATGAAGATGCGCATCAGCTCCGGCACCACCAGCGCGGGGTGGGTGTCGTTGATCTGGATGGCGTTCTTCTCGTGGAAGTTCTTCAGCGTGCCGTAGGTATCCAGGTGCTTGGTGGCAATGGACTGGATGGTGGCGGACACAAAGAAGTACTGCTGCTTGAGCCGCAGGGACTTGCCCTCGTAGTGGTTATCCTCGGGATAGAGGACCTTGGCGATGGTCTCGGCCATGGCCTCCTCCTCGGCAGCCTTCAGATACTCGCCCCGGGAGAACAGGGACATGTCCACGGGCTTGGTGGCCCGGGCATCCCACAGCCGCAGGGTGTTGACATGCTTGGTGTCGTAGCCGGCCACCACCATGTCGCAGGGGATGGCCAGCACCGTGGTGGCATCCTCGTTGACGATGTGCAGGTGCCCGTCGTCCCAGAACTCCCGGAGGGTGCCGCCGAAGTGCACCGCCTGGGCCTCCTCCGGCTTGGGCATCAGCCAGGCCGCGCCCAAATCCTTCCAGTTGTCCGGCAGCTCTACCTGCTGGCCCTCCACAATCTTCTGCTTGAAGATGCCCAGCTCGTAGCAGATGGAGTAGCCCGTGGCGGGGATGTCCAGCGTGGTCATGGAGTCCAGATAGCAGGCAGCCAGGCGGCCCAGGCCGCCGTTGCCAAGGCCCGCGTCGGGCTCCAGCTCGAAAATATCGCCGGCCTTGAAGCCCAGGTGGTCCAGGGCGTCCTTCAGCTGGGGCAGAACGTCCAGGTTATAGGCGTTCTTCATCAGGCTGCGGCCCATCAGGAACTCCAGGGACAGATAGTGGACCTGCTTTTGCTGGTTGCGCCGCACCTGGCGGCTGCATTCCACGCCCCGGGCCGCCATCACGTCCCGCAGCACCAGCGCACAGGCCTTGAACATCTCCTGCTCCGTGGCCTCCTCCGGCGTTTTGCTGAAGTTCAGCGCCAGCTTGGCCACCAGCGCGTCTTCCAAAGTCTTTGTCGTAAATGCTTGCTTCGTCATAGATCTGCCTTACTCCGCCGCGTCCTCCTTCTCGGTCTTGGCGGGCCCTTTCTTTGTGGTTTTCTCTTTCTTCACAGCCGACTTCTTCGCCGGCTTCTCCTTGGCGACCGGCTCAGCCGGCACCTCTGCCGACATCTCCGCCGGCGTTTCCTTTGCGCTTGCCGTCTTCTTGGCGGCGGTCCTGCGGGTCGTGGTCTTGGCGGCCGCCTTCTTGGCGGACGCCTCCGCCGGAAGCTCCTCCGGCTCTTCTTTTGCAGCTGTCTTCCTGGCAGTGGTCTTGCGGGCGGCGGTCTTGGCAAGCGCCTTTTTGGCCGCCGTCTTCCGGGTGGTCCTGCGGGCCGGCTTTTCCGCCGGGACCTCCGCCGCCGCAGCGGGAACAGATTCTTCCGCGGCAACAGGTGCCTCCGTCGGCTGCTCCTGTGCCGCGGGAGCAGTCACCTCCGCAGCCGCTTCTGCCGCGGGAACCGCCGCAGTCTCCGCCTCCACGGACTCCTCCTCCGGCTCGTTCTGAGCCGTGGTCCAGATCTGTCCGGTGATGTTGGCGTAGATGCGCATATAGTCCCTGGCGCTGCGTGCCCAGCTGAAGTCGCTTTCCATGGCGCGCTGGCGCAGGCGTCCGAAGGCCTCGGGATAGTCCTTGTACAGGTACACGGCCTCCCGGATCACGTACAGCATGTCGCCGCTGGCGTAATTGCGGAAGGAGAAGCCGTTGCCGGCATCCCGCCAGGCCTCGTAGGGCTGCACGGTATCCTTCAGTCCGCCGGTCTCCCGGACGATGGGCACAGTGCCGTAGCGCATGGCGATCATCTGGCTGAGGCCGCAGGGCTCGCTCTTGGAGGGCATCAGGAACAGATCCGCGCCGGAGTAGATGGACATGGACAGCGCCTCGTTGTAGTCCAGGCGGACGGCCATGCGGCCGGGATACTGATCGGCGGCCCAATGGAAGAACTCCTCATACTTCTGATCGCCCTTTCCCAGGACTACCAGCTGCATTGGAAGTTCCATCATATCATGAAGTACCTCACAAATCAAGTCCAGACCCTTGTGAGACACCAAACGGCTGACGATGGCCACAATGGGCGTATGGGGCTCCTGGTTCAGGCCCATGAGCTTTTGCAGCTCCGCCTTATCGGCATCCTTTCCGGACATGTCCTTGGTGGAGTAATGAGAGGTGATCCGGGGATCCGTCTCGGGATCGTAGAGCTTCATGTCGATGCCGTTGAGCACGCCGGAGAGCTTATACTCGCACCGGCGCATGATGTGGTCCAGCCGGTGGGCGAAATAGGCCATCTTCAGCTCATTTGCATAGGTGGGGGAAACCGCGTTGATGGCATCGGCGCACAAAATGGCGCCCTTGAGCAGGTTCACGTCTCCGTCCATCATGATGGTGCCGTCGGCAGCCCAGCCCGCATCCAGTCCGAAGAGATCGCCCAGGGTATCCCGGCTGTAACGCCCCTGATATTCTATGTTGTGGATGGTCAGCACGGTACGGATGGAACGGAAGCGGTCCTCCCGCACGCCGTCGTCCTTGAGATAGATGGGCACCAGGGCAGTCTGCCAGTCGTTGCAGTGGATGACCTCGGGCCAGAACTTCAGGTGGGGCAGCATCCGCACCACAGCCCGGGAAAAGAACCCGAAGCGCTCGCCGTCATCCATATACCCGTAGAGACCGGGCCGGTCAAAGTACTGCTCATTGTCGATGAAGTACCAGGTGACGCCGTCCTTCTCCAGGGAGAACAGACCGCAGTAGCTGTGGCGCCAGGCCAGGTCCACATAGTCGTAGCACTCGAACTTCAGCTCAGCGCCGAACCGGTCCCGCACCTGGCGGTACAGCGGCAGCACCACGGCGATCTCCGCGCCCTGCTCCGCCAGAGCCGCAGGCAGAGAACCGGCCACATCGGCAAGTCCCCCGGTCTTGCAGAAGGGGACCGCCTCGCTGGTGGCATACAAGATTTTCATAGGTAAACTCCTTTTCATGAATTGCCCGGCGGACAGCTGCCCGCCGGCGGAATGAAAGGGGGGACATCGTCCCCCCTTCCAGACTTACACTTTGCTGCCCTTGGCCAGCACGATGGGGTAGGTGGCATGGCCCATGAGGGTCCGCCCCGCCAGGATCTCCACATCCTTGTCCGCAATGATGTAGGACAGATGGGCATCCTTGCGCACCACCGTCTCCTTGAACAAAACGCAGTTGTGGATCTCAGCGCCGGCTTCCACCACGACGCCGGGGAAGAGGATGGAATTTTCCACCGTTCCCTCGATGCGGCAGCCCTCGGCCACCAGGGAATTGACGCAGCGGCCCTCAGAGCCCACATAGGTGGAGGTCTTGTCGGCGCCCTTGGCCCGGATGGGACGCGCGGGCGTGAACAGCTCCGCCCGGATGGCGGGATCCAGCAGCTGCATGCTGCGATCATAGTACCCCTGCACGGAGCGGATCTGGGCGGCAAAGCCCTTCCAGATGTAGCTGCGCAGGTTCAGCTCGTTCTTCTTGGCCCGCAGCACGTCCCGGCGCCAGCTGTACTGGTCCTTGGCGTAGCACTCGTCCACCAGCTCCTTGAGCAGCTCCGTGGACAGGATGTACACCTCCAGGCCCCGGTAGCCCCGGGGACGGTGCAGATTGTAAAGGACCTCGGTGATGCGGCCATCGCTGTCGATCTCGAAGTAGGAGCCGTCCTCGGTGGCGAAGCTGTCGTTTCCGCAGACCACGGTGATGTCCGCGCCGGACTTGATGTGGCCCTCATAAATCTCCGCCATGGGCAGGTTCACCACCAGATCGCCGTCCATCATGGCCACATAGTCCTGACGGATGGTGTCCAGATAGGTGCGGACACCGGCCAGGGCCTCGATCTTGCCCCGGAAGGGCATGACGCCCCAGTCCTGCTGATAGTTGAAGGGAGGCAGCACCCGCAGACCGCCGCGCTTGCGGCTCAGGTCCCAGGCCTTGCCGGTGCCCAGGTGGTCCAGCATGCTCTGATACCGGCCGTGGAGCACCACGCCCACGTCGGTGACACCGGCGTTGACCAGGTTGGACAGGGCGAAGTCCACCGCCCGATACCGTCCGCCGAAGGGAATGGAAGCCGCGGAGCGGATCTCGCCCAGCTCCCGCAGGTCGTTGCGCTTTTCATGAGAAAAGATGATTCCGTGCAGTCCGTTCATTTGGACACCTCCTCGCCGTTGCGGTCCAGCATGATGCCGGGACGCACCTGTCTGCCCGGCTCCACCTCACAGTGGGGCGCCAGGACCGTCAGCCCCCACGGGGCGGGCGCGGAGCTCTCCGGCGTGCCGCCCACGCGGCAGCCGGCGCCGATATGGCAGCCCTCGCCCAAAATGGCGTACTCCACCACCGCGCCGTCTTCCACCACGGTGTTGGGCAGCAGCACCGAGTAGCTGACCCGGGCGCCCTTGCCCACATGTACATTGGAGGAGAGAACGGAGTTCTCCACCTCGCCGTCCAGCACGCTGCCGCGGTTGAACGCGCTGTGCGTCACCTTGGACTCCTCGCCCAGGAAGGTGGGCGGCGCATTGACGGACCGGGCATAGATGGGCCAGGACTCGTCGTGGAGATCCAGACCGGACTCGGGAGAGAGCATATCCATGTTGGCATCCCACAGGGACTCCAGGGTGCCCACGTCCTTCCAGTAGCCGGCAAAGCGGTAGGCGGCCATGCGCTCGCCGTTGCCCAGCATGGCAGGGATCACGTTCTTGCCGAAGTCGTTTTCAGAGTTGGGATCGGCCTCGTCGTCAGTGAGGTACTGACGCAGGGTCTTCCAGGAGAACACATAGATGCCCATGGAGGCCAGGTTGCTCTTGGGCTCCTTGGGTTTTTCGGCGAACTCGGTGATCATGTCCTCTTCGTTGACGCTCATGATACCGAAGCGGGAGGCCTCCGCCCAGGGCACCTCCATAACGGAGATGGTGCAGGCGGCATTGGCTTCCTTGTGCCGGGCCACCATGGCGGAATAGTCCATCTTATAAATATGGTCGCCGGAGAGGATCACCACATAGTCGGGATCATACAGGTCGATGAAGCCGATGTTCTGATAGATGGCGTTGGCAGTGCCCTTGTACCAGGTGCCGCCCTTGCTGCCCATATAAGGAGGCAGGATGTGGACACCGCCGGTGGAGCCGTCCAGGTCCCAAGGCTGGCCGCTGCCGATGTAGCTGTTGAGCTCCAGAGGACGATACTGGGTCAGCACGCCCACGGTGTCGATGCCGGAATTGGTGCAGTTGGACAATGGGAAGTCGATGATGCGGTACTTGCCGCCGAAGGGGACGGCAGGCTTGGCCATCTCTCCGGTCAGGACATACAGTCTGCTGCCCTGGCCGCCGGCCAGCAGCATGGCGATGCACTCTTTCTTCATGTTTTCTCCAGCTCCTTTGATGTTGATGCCTGTGATGCCTGTTTGGATGCCGGCTTCTTTCTGGGCTTGGGATAGGTGCCCTCGCCCCGCAGGAACACCGCGCCGAAGGCGGGGATGCGGATGGCCACGGAGTGGTCCTTTTCGTGGGAGGGGATCGCCTCCACCGGTACCGCTTCCGTGTCTCCGAAGCCGTCGCCTCCATATGCGGCGTCGTCCGTGTTGAACACCGGCACATACTTCCGGTGGGCGGGGACGCCCATCCGGTAGCTTTCATAAGTATTGGGCGAGAAGTTCACCGCGCACAACAGGTCGCGGCCCTTCTGGTCCTTGCGCAGGAACACCACCACATTGTTGTGGTTGTCGTCGGGCACCAGCCACTCGAAGCCCTCCCAGCTGAAGTCCACTTCCCAGAGGGCGGGCTCCTTCTTGTAGAAGGCGTTGGCATCCTTGAAGAACTGGTGGACCTTGCGGTTTTCCTCGTTCTCCAGCAGATACCAGTCCAGCTGCTCCTTGTCGTTCCACTCGTGCCACTGACCCAGCTCCGCGCCCATGAACAAAAGCTTCTTGCCCGGGTGGGCCAGCAGATATGCGTAGAAGCCGCGCAGGCACCGGAGCTGATTGGAATAGTCGCCGGGCATCTTCCCCACCACGGAGCCCTTCATGTGGACCACCTCATCGTGGGAGATGGGCAGCACGAAGTTTTCCGAGAACGCGTACATCATGGAGAAGGTGATGTCCTTGTGGTGATACTGCCGGAAGAAGGGGTCCAGCTTCAGATAGTGGCACATGTCGTTCATCCAGCCCATGTTCCACTTGAGGTTGAAGCCCAGGCCGCCCACATCCGCCGGGCGGGTCACCAGCGGCCAGGCGGTGGACTCCTCGGCGATCATCAGCACGCCGGGGTCCACGGAAAACGCCATGGCGTTGAGCTCCCGGAGGAACTCGATGGCCTCCAGGTTCTCATGCCCGCCGTACTTGTTGGGGGTCCAGGGGCCGCCCTGGCGGCCGTAGTCCAGATACAGCATGGACGCCACGGCGTCCACCCGCAGTCCGTCGATGTGGTATTCCTCCAGCCAGAACCGGGCGGAGGAGAACAGGAAGCTCTTGACCTCGGGACGGCCGTAGTCGAAGACCCGGGTGCCCCAGCCGGCATGCTCCCACTTGTTGGGATCGCTGTACTCATAGCAGCAGGTACCGTCGAACTCGTAGAGGCCCTGGGCGTCCTTGCAGAAGTGGGCGGGCACCCAGTCCAGCAGCACGGCGATGCCGTTTTTATGCATGTGGTTGACGAACCACATGAAATCCTTGGGGGTGCCGAACCGGGAGGTAGGGGCGAAGTACCCGGTGCACTGATAGCCCCAGGAATCGTCCAGGGGATGCTCCGTCACCGGCAGCAGCTCGATGGCGGTATAGCCCATCTCCTTGACATAGGCCGCCAGCTCGCGGCCCAGGTCCTTGTAGTCCACAAAGTCGCCGTTCTCCCGCTTTTTCCAGGAGCCCAGGTGCACCTCGTAGATGTTCAGCGGAGAGGAATAAATCTGCTTTTCCCGCTGCTTTTTCCGGAAGGCCTCATCCGTCCAGCGGAAGCCGGAGATATCATAGAGCTTGCTGGCCGTGCCTGGCCGGGTCTCCGTATGGAACCCATAGGGATCCGCCTTCATCCGGACCTGATCGTCCGGGCCGGTGACGGCGTACTTATATACCGTATAGGCAGGCAGGTCCGGGATAAAGCCCTCCCATACCTGACCCTTGCGGGTGAGCTTGTTGGCCGATACCTTCCAGTCGTTGAAGTCTCCCACCACGGAAACGCTCTTGGCATTGGGGGCCCATACCCGGAACCGCCAGCCCTGCCGGCCGCGCCGCTCCTCCGGATGGGCGCCGAACCAGTGCCAGCCGTCCGTCAGGGTACCGGCGTGGAAGCGCTCGGACTCTTTTTGTTTCGCCATGCAATACTCCTCTCCCCGTCCATCGTCCGCCTTGGGCAGCGGACGGGCTTTCGTTGTGTGGTCTGCGTTGGTCCTTCTCGATTTCTTCCATATATATGGTATTTATTATACTTCTTTCCGGAAAATGCGTCAAGGACGCCCCTGTCGAAAAAGACGCCCTCTCTTTATGAATTTTCACCATTTCCGCCTCCTTTTTTCGCCACGCCTTTGTGCTTGTTTGTCAAAAACGCCGGATTTTTGCTAAATTTTACCTCGCTTTTGCGCCGGGAATCTGCTCCTTGGCCGGTTGATTTCCCGGAAGCAGGCTGATAAAATGATCGAAATGTACTAAATTTCTTGATATTCCATTTTCTGGGAGGTCATACCTGTGTCGCTGCTCCATGTGCTCTCCGCCATGACGGTGGACGGATTTTCCCTCTGGACGATGCTGTTTATCTGCGCCGGCGTGTTCCTGGCATCCTTTATGGACGCCATCGCCGGAGGCGGGGGCATCATCTCCGTGCCCACATATCTCATGGCCTTTTCCGGCCATCCCACCTATTTTGCCCTGGGCACCAACAAGCTCTCGGCCTGCATCGGCACCGTCTTTTCCACCGGCCGTTTCATCCGCCGGGGCTATGTGGACTGGGCCCTCTTTGCTCCGGCGGCAGTGCTGTCCCTGCTGGGGTCGGTGGGCGGCACATGGCTGCAGCACCGGACGCCGGACGCGGTTTTGAAATATCTGCTGCTGGCGGTTTTGCCGGTGGTGGCAGTGGTGACGCTGCGGGGCCGCAGCTGGCCGGACGAGGCCGGGGACATGGATCCCCGGCTGCGCCGGGCGGTGGTGTGGGCCTCGGCAGGGCTCATCGGCATGTATGACGGCTATTACGGCCCCGGCACCGGCACGTTTTTGATGCTGCTGTTCGTCCGGGCCGCCCGGCTGGACACCCGCAGCGCCGCCGGCGGGACCAAGGTCATCAATCTGGCCTCCAATCTGGGCTCTGCCGCAGCGGCCGTTGCGGCGGGCTACGTGTACATGGGCGTGGGCCTCATCTCCGCCGCCGCGGCGGTGGCGGGGCACTATCTGGGCGCAGGACTGGCCATCCGGGGCGGCGGGCGGCTGGTGCGCCCGGCGGTGGTGATCGTGCTGCTGCTTTTGACGGTGAAGGTGGGCAGCGAGCTGCTGGCCGCCGTGTGAGCATCTGGCAAATGAAACCACCGCTTCCGGCCGCATAGGCGGAAAAATCCTGCGGATACTAGCTTTTGCCAGGAAGGCTAACAAACGCAAAGGAGTTTTCGACATGAAGGCAACTGGAATCGTGCGGCGGATCGACGACCTGGGCCGTGTAGTCATCCCCAAGGAGATCCGCCGCACCATGCGCATCCGCGAGGGCGACCCGTCGCTGACTACATTGGAGCCGTGGCAGAAATTCTGCGTTGGAATGCTGGATCTGGCAAAACGGGG
>CALWXB010000026.1 GCA_944385405.1 uncultured Oscillospiraceae bacterium
ATGGGTATTTTTATGTGTATAGGAACCCCAGGTACTAATTTAGGTACCAATGTGTTTGACCCATCGCTGCTGCGGATCTGCGGCAACCGCCGCCTTGTCGTCTTTTCCATGCTGGCGCTGCTGCAGCAGGGGATCCAGATGGCCACGGCCATGTCCTTCACCACCCAGGTCCTGGAGGATCTGGGGGCCTCTGCGGCGTTCATCGGATGTGCCTCCATCTTCTACATGGCGGCGGCGGTGGTCTCCGCCCGGTTCGCCTCCACGGAGCTCTGCGCGCGGAGAGGCGCCCGCTTCTATGTCCCGCTGGTGTTTTTGCTGACGGCTGTTTACTGTGTGCTGGTGCCGCTGGTGGGGAACATCTATGTGATCTTCCTGCTCCAGGCGTTCCCCGGCATGTCCACCGGGATCCTGCTCTCGTACCTGACGTCGGAGTCCATGACGGAGGTCCCGACAGCCCAGCGGTCCACTGCCATGGGATTTTTTCAGGCGGTGTACGCCATCGGCATGACCATGTTCCCCACGGTGGTGGGCGCGCTGGCGGAGCACCTGCATATGGCCGCAGGCTATGGATTCCTGGCCGCTGCCGCCCTTTTGGGCGCGGTGTGTTCCATTGTATATTATCGGAAACGGTGAAGAAAGGGAGAAGTATGATGAAACAGCTCACAGACACCATGCATATCGGCGGCCTGGAAATCCAGGGCCGCATCGTCATGCCGCCTATGGCCACCTATCAGTGCACCGAAGAGGGCCTGGTCACCGACCCGGTGGTGGACTACTACCGCAAACGGGCGGAGAATCCCCATGTGGGGCTCATTATCACGGAGCACAGCTACATCTGTCCCCAGGGCAGAGCCAAGGCCAAACAGATGTCTGCGGCTGGGGACGACTGTATCCCCGGGATGCGGAGACTCACAGACGCCATCCACGAAGGCGGGGCCAAGGTCTTTGCCCAGCTGAACCACGGCGGCAGCGCCTCCCCCTGGGAAGTCACGGGGATGCAGGCGGTGGCCCCCAGTGCGCTGGTGCTGCCGGTGACACCGGCCATGGGAGATCCGGATCCTGCGGAGGCCACCCCGGCGCAGATGCAGGAGATTGTGGAGGCCTTTGCCCGGGCGGCCGTCCGGGCCATGCAGGCCGGTTATGACGGCGCGGAGATCCATGCCGCCCATGGGTATCTGCTCAATCAATTCTATTCGCCCCTGACCAATCGCCGCAGCGATGCATACGGCGGCACGCTGGAGAACCGGCTGCGCTTGCTGCGGGAGGTGATCCGCGCCGTCCGGGAGGCTGTGGGAGCGGCGTATCCCCTCTCCGTCCGCCTCGGCGGCTGCGACTACACCCAGGGCGGCAACACCATCCAGGATGCGGCGGAGGCGGCTGGGATCCTCAGCCAAGAGGCCATCCAGATGCTCAGCATCACCGGCGGCATGAACCGCTACACCCTCCCGGGACACACGGAGCCCGGCTATTTTGCAGAGATGTCCAGGGCTGTGAAGCAGGCGGCCTCCGTGCCGGTGATGGTGGCAGGCGGCGTGAAGACTCTGGCAGACGCGCAGCGTCTGGTGGAGGAGGACGCTGCAGATCTCATCGGTGTCGGGCGGATGCTGATAAAAGACCCCAACTGGGAAAAGTAAAGGCGATCGCTGAACCACGATACCGGAGGAAGCTCATGCTTCCGCATGAGCCCCTTGCGGAAAAGCCGCCTGTCTCTTTGATGAGACAGGCGGCTTTTCCTGCGCGCCTGCATCCCCATTCCAAGGGCCGCCTGACAGGCTTTTGACATCTCCGCCGGTCACAGACAGCAGGGCTGCAGCATAGAATGACCGTGTGAGCAAAGGTGCTCGCCCTCAGGGGCGGCGCCTTTATTTTTTGGTGAGGTGGTTTGCATGTGCGGCATTGCGGGATTCTGCAATTTTCAGGAGAATTTTCTGTATGAGCAAGACAAGTGGCAGCGTGTGCTGGTGGAGATGCGGGAGGCCATCGCCCACCGGGGACCGGATCAGACAGGGGAATACCTGCGCAGGACGGTGGGGCTTGCCCACACCCGGCTATCCATCCGGGATCTGTCCGGCGGCGCGCAGCCCCTTGTGCGCCGGGCCCATGGGGAGGAGTACGGGATCGTGTACAACGGTGAGGTGTACAATGCCCAGGAGCTGACAGCGGAGCTGGAGAAATGAGGCTGCCGGATGGAGTCCGCCAGCGATACGGAGGTGGTGCTTCGGGCGTACATGGAGTTTGGGCCGTCCTTTGCTGCCATGCTCAACGGGATCTACGCCTTTGCCATCTGGGACGGGGCCAGGCAGACGCTGCTGCTGTGCCGGGACAGACTGGGGGTGAAGCCCCTTTTCTATGCCCGCAAGGGGGATACGCTGGTCTTTGGTTCCGAGCCAAAGGCTCTGTTCCGGCACCCGATGGTGACGCCGGAAGCGGATCTGGACAGTTTCCGGGAGATCTTCGGCGTCGGCCCCGCCAGGACCCCCGGCTGCGGGGTATTCCGGGATCTGCAGGAACTTAAACCGGGATACTGTGCCGTTTTTTCCCGGGAGGGGTTTACCCAGCGGGCCTATTGGACGCTGGAGGCCCGGGAGCACACGGATCCCTACCCGGAAACCGTGGAGAAGACTGTCTGGCTCCTGCGGGACGCCGTCCGGCGGCAGATGGTTTCCGATGTACCGGTATGCAGCTTTTTGTCGGGGGGTATTGACTCCAGCGTGGTAACAGCTTTGGCCTCTAACTATCTGGAGGAGCAGGGGGGGCATCTTCATACGTTCTCCTTTGACTTCACCCACAACCGGGAGAGCTTCCGGCCCAATGCGTTTCAGCCCACCCAGGACCGCCCCTTCGTGGACCGGGTGCTGGCCTGTTACCCGCTCCATCACACGTATCTGGAGTGTGAGGAAGCCGAGCTTGCAGCGCTGCTGGACCAGGCGGTGTGGATGAAGGACCTCCCCGGCATGACGGATGTGGATGCCTCCCTGCTGTACTTCTGCGGTCAGGTGCGCCGGCACTTCAAGGTGGCGCTGACAGGGGAGTGCGCCGACGAGATCTTCGGCGGATATCCCTGGTTCTACCGGCCGGACCTGCTCCATGCCGACGGCTTTCCCTGGTCCTTTGACCTGAGCGCCAGGACCGCTCTTTTGAATCAGGAGACCATCTCCCGCCTGGATCTGGAGGGCTATGTGCGCAGCCGTTATGAGGCGGCGCTGGAAGAGGTACCCCATTTACCGGGGGAGAACCCGGAGGAGCGGAGGCGGCGGGAGGTAGCCTATCTGAACCTCCGCTGGTTCATGCAGACGCTGCTGGACCGCATGGACCGCACCAGCATGGCCTGGGGGCTGGAGGCCCGGGTCCCCTTTGCGGACCACCGCATCGTGGAATATCTTTATAACGTGCCCTGGGAGATGAAATATCAGAACGGGACGGAAAAGGCCCTGCTGCGGGAGGCGTGCCGGGACCTTCTGCCGCCGGAGCTGCTGTGGCGGAAGAAAAGCCCCTATCCCAAGCCCTATTCCCCCCGGTATGAGCAGATCCTGGTAAACAAGTTCCGGGAGGTGCTGCGGGATCCCGAGGCACCGGTGCTGCGCTTTGTGGATGCGGAAAAGGCGCGGCGCTTTCTGGAAGCGCCCAAGGATTACGGCAGGCCCTGGTTCGGCCAGCTGATGGCGGGGCCCCAGATGATTGCCTATCTGCTGCAGGTGAACGCGTGGATGAAGCGCTACCAGGTGGGGTGACGGCCATCCCCCGATCCGGCAAAACATTGCCCTGGTGACCAACGCCATTCCCGGGATGGTGCTGGGTGTGGCCTATCTGTTCCTCTTTTCCGGCACCAGCCTGCAGAACACCCTGCTGCTGATGATCTTGTGCAACATCGTACACTACTTCTCGACGCCCTATCTGATGATGAAGAACGCCCTGTCCAAAATGAACGCCGGGTGGGAGACCACTGCTATGCTCATGGGGGACAGCTGGCTCAAGACCATCCTGCGGGTGGTGACGCCCAACGCCCTGTCCAGTCTCATTGAGGTCTTCAGCTACTATTTCATCAACGCCATGGTCACCATCAGCGCCCTGATCTTCATCGCCGGGGCCCGCACCATGGTGCTCACCACCATGATCAAGCAGCTGCAGTATGTCAACCGCTTCAATGAGGTGTTCGTGCTGTCCCTGCTGATCCTGGCCACCAATCTGGCGGCCAAGGGCCTGTTTTCCCGGCTGGCCGGACACCGATCCAAACAAAACTCCAAAATTACAAAAAAGAAAGGGATTCAATGATGAATTGCAAGAAACTGATGGCTCTGGGCCTGTCTGCTGCCCTGAGCATGTCCTTGCTCACCGCCTGCGGCGGAAATGACGGCACAGGGAGCGACGGCGAGGAGCAGGTAGTGATCTACTCCAACGCCGATGAAGAGGCGGTCACCGCCATGCAGAACGCCCTGGACAGCAACGGTTATGCAGGCAAGTACATCTTCCAGACCTACGGGACCTCCGAGCTGGGGGGCAAGCTGCTGGCCGGGGGGACTGATCTGGAGGCCGACCTGGTGACCATGAGTACCTTCTACCTCCAGAGCGCCCAGGAGCAAAACAGTATGTTCCGTCCCCTGGATTTTGAGGTCAACACCCTCACCGAAGTCTCCGACTATACCGCTCCCATCACCTCCCAGGAAGGAGCCATCATCCTGAATACGGAACTGATGGCCTCCGAGGGCCTGACAGCTCCCGCCAGCTTGAAGGATCTGGCTGATCCTGCCTACGCCGGCCAGGTGGCGGTCACGGATATCCAGTCCTCCTCCACTGCCTAGCTGCTGATCCAGGCCCTGGTGGACGCCTATGGGGATGACGGGGCACAGGAGGTCCTCTCCGACATCTATGAAAATTGCGGTGCCCACATCGAGACCTCCGGCTCCGGTCCCCTGAAGCTGTGCCGGGCCGGCGAGGTAGCCATCGGCTTCGGCCTGCGCCACCAGGCGGTGGCCGACAAGGCCGACGGCCTGCCCATCGACTATGTGGACCCCGCCGAGGGGAACTTCTCCCTCACGGAGTCGGTGGCCGTGCTGGACAAGGGGGACGGCACCAACCCGCTGGCTATGGAGATGGCGCAGTGCATCATTGAAAATGGTCGGGAGGAGCTGCTCCGGACCTACCCCAACCCCCTCTACGAGGGTGAGACTGCCGATCCTGCCAACCAGTCTGCACATCCCACCGTGTTCGGCGAGCCGCTGACCTTTGAGCTGTTCCAGGCGCACCAGCAGCTCTCCGAGGCCGCCAAGGGCTGATGAAAGAGAGGTCTGTGTGATGAATGCCTATAAACTGCTGACGCCGGGTCCCCTGACCACCACCGATACGGTGAAGCGGGAGATGCTGGTGGACCGCTGCACCTGGGATGACGACTACAAAGCCGTCACCCAGAAGATCCGCCGCCAGCTGCTGGAGCTGGCCCATGTCTCCGCGGACGACTACACCGCCGTGCTCATGCAGGGCAGCGGCACCTTTGGGGTTGAGAGCGTGCTTACCAGTGTGGTGGGAGAGGAGGACAAGGTCCTCATCTGCTCCAACGGGGCCTACGGTGTGCGGATGACCGAGATCTGCGCCCGCAGCCGGGTCCCATATGTCCACTATGCCCAGAACTATGACAAGGTGCCTGATGCTGCCCGCGTGGCCCGGCTGCTGGAGGAGGACCCCGCCATCACCCATGTGGCCATGGTCCACAGCGAGACTACCAGCGGCATCCTCAACGACATCCAGTCAGTGGGCAAGGTGGTCCGGGACGCAGGCAGGACCTTTATCGTGGACGCCATGTCCTCTTTCGGCGGTGTGGACATCCCGGCAGCCGATTGGGGTATCGATTTCCTGGTGTCCAGCGCCAATAAGTGCATCCAGGGAGTGCCTGGCTTCTCCTTCATCCTCTGCCGCCGGGAGAAGCTGCTCAAAAGCGAAGGAAAGGCCCGCTCCCTGTCCCTGGATCTGCTGGACCAGTGGCGCGGGATGGAGAAGGACGGCAAGTGGCGTTTCACGTCCCCCACCCATGTGGTGCTGGCCTTCTCCAGGGCGCTGGACGAGCTGGCTCAGGAGGGAGGGATCCCCGCCCGCAGCCGCCGCTACGCAGAAAACAACCGCCTGCTCATTGAAAAGATGCGTGCCATGGGGTTACCATGACTTCCGGGTTGGGCATGCGCAGCTTCAGGCCCTTGAGGTCCGCCAGGCTTTCCACCTTGCGGTTGAGGGTCATGACGCGGAAGCCGTCGGGAACGATGCCGTTGACGGTGAAGCCCAGAGAGGCCACGTCGCCGATGAGCTGCTGGCCGTAGTCCTGCTCATAGAGGGCGGTACGGGCCTGATCGAAGTCGGAGAACAGGAAGGGGAGCTGGAAGGTGGCGACAGAGGGGATCCGGTCCTGGAAGATGGTGCCCACAACGCCCATTTCATAGGTGTTGTTGCGCAGACCCTCATAGATCTGCTCCTCTGTGGCCAGGGTGGAGTTGGGATACAGCTCCACCGTCAGGCGGCCGCCGGAGCGGCTCTCCAGCTCGGGTTTGAAGAAGTTTTCCAGGGTGTCGGTGAGGGGATGGCCTTCGGAGTAGCAGTGGGGCAGCTTGATGGTGATGGCCTCTGCGTTGGCCTCGCTGCCGTCGCCGCTTTCCTCCTTCGTTTCCCCGCCGCAGGCGGTCAGGGAGAAGATCATCGTCAGGGACAAGAGCAGAGCAAGCATTCTTTTCATGTGAGTTCCTCCATTTCTCGTTTCAGTTATGAAATGAATACTGATACAATCACAAAAAATGCACATTTTTGCGCCTGTAATTGTACATTTTTACTATAACAGGACGCTGTGGAAGGGTCAATTGCCGGCGCAGTCACAAAATCAACAATTTCGGACATTTTTTTCGGATGGCCATTGCCCTGCCCGGAATGTGCCGCTATAATGAAAAGAAATGGAAAGCTCGGATGGGCTTTGGAAAAATTTCCTGCAATTCCAGAAAATATCTTGATTTTTTTGCCTTGCTTTTTTCCCATTGCGCAAGGAGCTGCCTGGATGAACGTACCGTTTTTCACCGGGCTCAAGACATAATAACTGTTCTAAAATCAGACAGATTTGCGGGGGGCTCCGGCCCCCGTGAAAGGGGAGGGGGATTCCATGAAGCAGAAGATCAGTTCCGCGATCCTCAACAGCAACCAGCCGCTGAACCGGCAGATCATCCGTATCGACGATCCCAATATGCGTCTGCACGTCTACTGGATCTTTCTCCGGTCCGGGCACAGCGACATCCTCCTGTCGGAGCGCAACAAGCATTCCTTTTACGAGCTGCAGCTCATGCTGGAGGGCTATATCCGGCAGACGGAGGAGACGGAGGGAACGGCCCGGCTGTACACGGTGGAGGCGGGGCAGTTCATGATCATGCCGCCCAACTGCTACCATCAGGTGGTGGAGGCGTCCGAATCAGGCGTGCGGTTCAGCGTTGCGTTTCAGATCGAGAGTACGGACCCCTATGTGCGTTCCGCCCTGGAGGCGATCCACCGGATCGGAGTGTTTGCCGCGCCGGACAGCGCGGGGGACTACATCCAGCTCATGCGCCAGGTGTCCGGCGGGCGGTCTCCGTGGGCGTCCCGGGAGATCTCCAACCTGCTGCAATGTCTGCTGCTGCAGCTGATGGCGGCCATGCTGCCGGAGAGCGAACCCATTACCCAGCGGGACATGAAGCCGGACCGTTCCGCGCGGATGGTCCGGGAGGTGCAGAAGTTCATCGCGGAACATATTGCAGACGGCATCACCGTGGAGGATGTGGCGGCGGGGCTGGGCCGCAGCTCCCGGCAGCTGAACCGGATCTGCCGCAGCCAGTCCGGCAAGACCCTGAACCAGATGATTGGGGCGGAAAAGCTGAACTACATCAAAGAGCTCATCGGGACCTCCAGCCTGTCCTTCGCGGAGATCGCCTCCATGTCCGGCTTTTCCAGCGAATACGCCCTGAACCGGTTTTTCAAATACGCGGAGGGCTACACATTGGGACAATACCGCCGGCTTGCCACGCTGTCGTGAAAATGCCGGCGCAGCAGAGAAGGAGATCCGTTGCGGCGGGGCCGATGGGAGCAAGCTCTCCCTCCGGCGCGCTATTGACAATCCTGCCCTGTGCTGCTATATTGGTACGAAAAGCGGACCAATCGAGAGGGGGGAGGCAGAAATGGATGACAAGGATCTGGGGAAACGATTTGACGAGGCGTTTCAGAAAATGGACAGAGCCTACGAGCGGTATGCCCGCTCCTGCGGGATGACCTATTCTTCCCTGGCGCTGCTCCAGCTGATCTGGGAACGTCAGCCCTGTACGCAGAAGGACCTTTGTGAATGGACCATGCTCCCCAAGCAGACGGTGAACTCCATTGTCATGGACTTTTATAAGCAGGGACTTTTGGAGATGCTGGAACTGCCGGAGGACAGGCGGCACAAAGCCATCCGGCTCAGCAGCGAGGGGAGGGGGTTGACCGACCGGATTCTCCCTCGGATCAGCCGTGCCGAAGGCTGCAGCATCCAGCAGTTTACGCAGGAGGAGAAGGCCGTGTTTTTCCGCCTGCTGGAGCAATTTGCCGCTGCCTTCTGCCGGGAACTGAACAGCTGAGCCAGACTCTCACAGCGATGTGGGAGTTTCTTATCCGCATATGGTCCGCGATACGGACTATTTGGCGGCGGGCCGGCCTCTCCATCTTTGGCGGGTATGGGGGGTGCGGGATCTGGTCTCCGCGGCGCAGGATTCCTTGAAGTATTTTCTGGGAGGATAATATGAAGATCCAACTGTCTGACCACTTTACCTACAAAAAACTCCTCCGGCTCACCCTGCCGTCCATGATCATGCTGGTGGTCACCAGTGTTTACAGCGTGGTGGATGGATTCTTCGTCTCCAATTTCGTGGGGAAAACGCCGTTTGCGGCCGTCAATCTCATCATGCCCTTCCTCATGGTCATCGGCTCCATCGGCTTTATGATGGGCACCGGCGGCGGTGCGCTGATCGCCAAGACCCTGGGGGAAAACCGGCGGGAGAAGGCGGGGCGGATCTTTTCCATGGTGGTATATCTCTCCGCTGCCCTGGGAGCCGTTTTGACAGTGCTGGGCTTGGCGTGTCTGCGGCCGGTGGCGCTGCTTCTGGGGGTGGAGGGCGAACTGCTGGAAAACTGCATCCGGTACGGCAGGATCGTTCTGCTGGCGACTCCGGCCTATATTCTGCAGTTTGAGTTCCAATGCCTGTTCGCCACCGCAAACAAGCCCGGCCTGGGGCTTGCCGTCACGGTGGCGGCGGGACTGACCAATGCTGTGCTGGACGCCTTGTTCGTGGCTGTGCTCCCCTGGGGGCTGGAAGGGGCGGCAGCGGCCACCGCCATTGGACAGTGTGTGGGCGGCGTCCTGCCGGTCGTTTACTTCGCCCGGGAAAACGGCAGCCTGCTCCGGCTGGGCAGGGCGGAGTTTGACGGCAGGACACTGCTTCAGGTGTGCCTGAACGGTTCCTCGGAGATGCTCAGCAACATTGCCTCTTCCGTTGTGGGGATGCTCTACAATGGCCAGCTGCTCCGCTATATCGGGGAGGACGGCGTTGCCGCCTACGGTGTGCTGATGTATCTGGGCATGGTGTTCAACGCCGTGTTCATCGGTTTTTCCGTGGGGGCGGCTCCGGTGGTCAGCTATCACTACGGAGCCGGGAACACGGCGGAGCTGAAAAACATGAAAAAGAAGTGCTTTACCACAGTGGCGGTATTTTCCGGAGCCATGTTCACTATGGCACTGCTGCTTTCAAGGCCGCTGGCTGCTTTGTTCGTGGGGTATGACCGGGCGCTGTTTGATCTGACGGCCCATGCCTTCCTGGTCTATTCCGTCTCCTTTTTGTTTTTTGGCTTTACCATCTGCACCTCATCCTTTTTTACCGCCCTCAACAACGGGCCGGTCTCGGCGGCGGTGTCGTTTCTCCGCACGCTGGTTTTTCAGACGGCGGCGGTATTTCTTCTGCCGGTGTTTTTCGGCATGGAGGGGATCTGGTGGTCGGTGGCTGCGGCAGAGGCGCTGGCGCTGTGCGTCTCCCTGTGCTTTCTGCGCGTGTTTCAGAGCCGGTATGAATATTAGGCCCGGTGCCGGCGGTTTGCTGGGCAGCCGGACGCACATGCCTGTGCACTGTTCTGCGTCTTTCGCGGGCGGCCGTTCTGCGGATTTCCGATTTTCGGAGAAAAACGTTGCATTTTCCAGTGACTTCGCATAAAATTGGGCAGGCGCAACGTCAAGAAACGCAGAAGAGGGAGAATCACCGATGACCGAGCAGCTCAAGCGGGTCT
Source organism: uncultured Oscillospiraceae bacterium (assembly GCA_944385405.1). Taxonomy (GTDB): domain Bacteria; phylum Bacillota; class Clostridia; order Oscillospirales; family Oscillospiraceae; genus Oscillibacter. The sequence goes on from CALWXB010000026.1 coordinate 10,300, forward strand.
GCCGCGCATTCCGTATTGAAGGCGAATGGGCATCCTATGAGGAGATCAGTGTGGGCAACATCAACCACACCTATAAAGTGAATTTTATTCAGAAAGACGGACGGCCCAAAAGCTATATCGTCCAGAAGGTCAACACATATGTGTACAAGAACCCGATCCAGGTGATGGAGAACATCGACCGGGTGACGGAGCATATCCGGGCGAAAAAGCCGGGGCAGACCGCGCTGCATTTCCACCACACCATTGACCGCAAGACCTATTTTCAGGACACGGACGGCTTCTGGCGGCTGTTCAACTATATCCCGTCCGATTCCTGTGTGGATATGGATCTGCGGACGATCCACAATGCCGGCGAGGCCTTCGGCGAATTTCAGATGCAGCTGAGCGACTTTGATCCCGGCCAGCTGTATGAGACGATCGTGAACTTCCACAACACGCCCTGGCGCTATGAACGATTGGAAGAGGCGGTGAAAGCCGATCCGCTGGGACGGGCCGCCGGAGTGGGAGAGGAGCTCGCGTATCTCCGGTCCGTTCGGGAGAAAGCCTGCATCCTGACAGACCTGTACCGGCGGGGGAAGCTGCCGCTGCGGGTGACGCACAATGATACCAAGATCAACAACGTCCTCTTTGACCAGGAGACCAAGCGGGCGCTGGTGGTCATCGATCTGGACACGGTGATGCCGGGCGTGGTGGGCCACGATTTCGGCGACGCTGTCCGCTTTGCTGCGAACTTCGTGGCGGAGGACTGTGCCGAGCCGGAAAGAGCAGGCGTGGATCTGGAGATATTTCGGGCATTTGCAGACGGCTTCCTGGAAAATACAGCTGCCGCGCTGACGGAAACGGAGATCGGGACCCTGGCCCGGAGCTGTTTGGCACTGACAGCGGAGCTGTCCGTCCGGTTTTTGGACGACTACATCCGGGGAGATCCCTATTTCAAGATCCGCTCTCCGGAGCACAACCTGGTCCGGGCCCGCTGCCAGATCGCGCTGGCAAAAGATATGGAGCGGAAGATGGATGCAATGGACGCTATCATCCGTGGTTGTGCGGAGAAGTATCTGGGCAGTTGATCTCTCTGGTGACTGCGGTACTTCCTGCGCTTGTTGAACTATGGCAAAGCCCCCTGATGTGGTCATTTACTCACATCGGGGGGCTTTTTATATACACCGGCGGACTCAAATGGAGGAGGAAAGCCCTATGTACTGGATCGGATCACCAGTTCAGGGGCTACAGTAATGGCGTGACTTACCGGTTTCTGAGAAAACAGATCGTGCAGGACATTGGCGGCCATGGAAGAGAGCACCGAGATCTTGGTGTCCAGGCAGGTGATGTCCGGGTAGTGGAGGATGGGATAACAAATGTTATCGTAGCCTACCACGCCCAAGTCGCGGGGAATGGAGACGCCCAGCTTCCGGAAGGCACTGCAGCCAAAGCCGGCGCTGACTTCGTCGTGAAAGATAACGGCGGTATGAGGCTGGAGCGTCGGGACGAACTCCTTGGCAAATTCATAAAAAGCGTCGAAATTGCGTTCACAGAAAATCACATTGCCGCCATCGGCCTGTGATAAACCGCGTTCTGCGGTCTGGGTCCGGAAGGCGGTAATTTTCTTTGTGGTGTTCTGATTTTCTACCGAATGGACAAAGTAGAGGTGCTCATAGCCCCGCTCCTGGAGGTGATTCAGGATCATCTCCATACCCACGGACTGGTTCAGTGAGACAGTATAGATATTGGGGCCTGAGATCCAGCCGTTGATGGTGGCGATGGGGGTATTGGGCATATAGCTGTGCAGATGTTTTTCGATCACGGGGGAGGAAAAGATAGAGCCGATCAGGATCAGACCGTCCACCTGCTTTTCGGAAAGCGTGCGGATATAGGTGAGTTTTTTTTCCAGAGAATCGCCGGTGGGACAGAAGTAGGAGGTGTAGCCCCAATGGAAAAACGCGTCTTCCAGTGTATGGGCCGCGGTGGCATGGTACAGGTTTTGGATCCCTGAGACCAAAATGCCCACATTCTTAATGGAGCTTTGGGCCAACCCCCGGGCAAGCGCGTTGGGGACATAGTTGTTTTTGGCAAGAACTTCCTGTACCCGGGCACGGGTGGCGGGGGCGACCTTTTCCGGAGAGTTGATGACGCGGGAGACTGTGGAAATGGAAACACCAGCTTCAGAGGCAACCTCGTAAATGTTCATAGGCAAGCTCCTTCGGACCGGCAAGAAGAATGATTTTTGCCAGGCAAAAACGGACTCTAAACACAATCCAATGCATTTTCTATCATTACTTTACAATGCACAAAAAAGTTTTGCAATAGATTTTCAGGCTAATTTATAAAAAAAGGAAAAAAAGGGAAAAAATTCTGCAAAATGAGAAAGCGTTTTCAAAAATAAAAAATTGCCATAAGGAGAAATCCACAACAACCGACCTATAAATCGGATATTTTATACAAATATTGTAACAGACCGTCAAATATTGTTGACAAATAGGCTATACAGTGGTAATTCTAGGATTAGAAAGCGCTTGCATAAAATGACTGACCTGGGAGGGAGTGCCATGAAAGAAAAAATGCAGGTTCAAGAAGGCGCCGTAAAGGAAATCGATCTTGACGAGATCATCGCTGCGGAGGAGTCCAGCGGAGGAAAAGTCGCCACCGGCAAGAGGACGCCGCTGCAGTGGGGGATCCGCATATTGGCCATTGCGTTCTGCGCGTACATGTTCTATGCGACGATTTTTGGACCCTATAAGACCACGATCGTGCACCGGGCATTGTTTCTCGCAGTGATGAGCTTCATCTTCTTTTCTGCAGGAAAGCCTTTGAAATTCAAAGGCAATCGCTTCCCGGTGCTGGCGAGGGTCATTGACTGGGGCTTTATTGTTGTCTCCATCGTCTGTCTGGGATATATCGTTGTGGATTACCGCGGCGTGTTGGCCCTGTTTACAGCGAACCAGCTGTCCACAGCGCAGGTGGTGATCGCAACGGCGCTGGTGATCGTCGTTTTGGAGATGGCCCGCCGCACCAGCAAGGTGTTTTTTATCCTGGCACTGGTGGGCGTGGCATACAGCATGTTCGGCAACTACCTCAGCGGGCCGCTGAATCACGCCGGGATCAGCTTCCGCCGTCTGGTGTACCTCACCAGCTATACGGAGGAAGGGATCTTCGGACTGGGCCTCTCTGTTGCCTCCACGTATTTGTTCATGTTTATCCTCTTCGGCGCCTGCCTGCAGGGGACCGGTGCCGCCAATGTGATGATGGACTTCTGCAACGGCTTGTTTGGCCAATATGACGGCGGTCCCGCCAAGACCTCCGTTGTCAGCAGCGCTTTGATGGGCACGGTTTCCGGCAGCTCCATCTCCAATGTGGTTACCACGGGCTCCATCACCATTCCCATGATGAAGAAGCTGGGCTTTAAGCCCCATGTGGCAGCAGCCATCGAAGTCACGGCTTCCGAAGGCGGACAGATCATGCCGCCGGTGATGGGCGCGGCGGCCTTCCTGATGGCGGAGATGACGGGGATCCCATATTCCACCATTGCACTGGCTGCTGTGATCCCAGCGCTGCTTTACTTCCTGAATGCGTTCTTTGTGGTTCATTTTGAGGCCAAAAAGTGCGGGATCCACGGGATGAAAAAGGAGGAGCTGCCCGACTGGAAGCAGGTCATCAAAAACGGCTGGCATCTGCTGGCGCCCATTGCGGTGCTGTTTTACCTGCTGATGGGGAAATCCTATACCACCATGAAGGCGGGCTTGATCTGCATCGTGATGCTGATCGCGTTTGCCATGATCCTTCCCAGAACGCGGATGACTCTCCGCCAGATTTTGGACATTTTTGAGCAGGGCGTACGGGATACCGCCGCCATCGTCTCCATTCTGTGCGGCCTGGGCCTGGTCACCCAGGCGGTGACCGTCACCGGTCTGGGTGCCCGCATCACCACCATTCTGGTGGAAAGCGTGGGCGGCTCTGTCATTGGCGTGGTGCTCATCGGAATGCTGGTGACCCTGATCCTGGGCTGCGGCATGACGACTCCCATTGCGTACTCCCTGGTGGCGATTTTCGTTGCCCCTGCCTTTGTGGAGATCGGCTTCCCGGTGCTGGCTGCGCATATGTTCCTGTTCTTCTTCGCCATCAAGTCCGGCTCCACGCCGCCGGTGGCCGTGGTGGCTGCGGTTGCGGCCGGTATTGCCAACGCGGACTTCTGGAAGACTGCTTTGAAGGGAACGTTTTTCGGAGTGGCGTCTTATCTGGTGGCGTTCGGCTACCTGTTCAATCCTGCCTTGCTGATGGTGGGGTCGCCGCTGTTTATCGCGCAGTCCTGCGTTACTGCTGTCATCGGCGTGGTGGCCATGGCCGGCGGCCTGCAGGGCTGGATGCTGGCCAAGTGCAGTCTGCCGGAGCGCATTTTGCTCATCGGCGGCGCTGTAGGCATGATCATTCCCGGTACCGTCACCGATCTGATCGGTATGGCGATGGTGGCCGTGGGTGTGTATATCTCCTATCGCAAGAGGAAAAAACTGGCCGCGGCGGCCTGATGGTCCCCCTGCTTTTGGCCCCGACCGGTAAACGCAGACCGGAAATCATATAAAGGAGAGACTGAAATGAAAAAGATGAAGAAATTGACGGCACTGCTATTGGCCCTGGTGTGCATCATCTGCCTGTTCTCCGGCTGCGGCGGAGAGAAGGCGGCGGAAGATCCGGCTGATTCGGACTCCGGAGAGGATGCTGCGTCTGCCGACGGAGCCGCCTCCGGCGAGACGCTGAAGTGGAGCTTGGCCACCTCCAGCTCCGGTTCCGCGCCCAACACCCTGGGCTCCATCCTGGCCAACGTCCTGAATCAGAATCAGGACATGGTGGAGATCTCCGCCCAGGTCACTGCGGGATTCAATGAGAATCTCTATCTGGTCAAAGACGGAGAGACCGATCTGGGCATGGGCACCTGCCTGGATCTGGCCCAGGCATATACCATGCAGGAGGGGTTTGAAGATGAGGGGTTCAAAGATCTGCGCCTGATCTGCCTGTATGCCATTGAGTATGGCCACCAGATCACCCGGGCCGATTCCGGCATCAAGACCTTTGACGACCTGACCGGCAAAAAGCTCAACATCAACACGCCCTCCTCCGTTACCGCTACCCGCAATAAGATGCTCATCGCCGGCGCCGGAAAGACGCTGGACGACTATAAGATCTTTGAGATCGCCACCAGCGGCGCCATGGACGGCCTGCGTGATGAGACGTTCGACGCCACGTTCAACGGGATGAGCATCGGCAACGCGTCCGTTACGGAGCTGGCCAGCCAGATCCCCGTGCACCTGATCGACATCCCCGAGGATGTGTTCGAAAACTTCAACGAACTGGCCGGCGGCGCTTTCGGCTATGGTGTGATCCCCGCCGGCAGCTACAACGGCCAGGACGAAGACTGCCACACCTGGATCGGCTACAACATGCTCTACACCCATGCGGACGCCGACGAAGAGGCGATCTATCAGCTGTGCAAGACCTTCTGGGAGAGTCTGGAGGAGCTGGGCGGCTCTGACGCGGGCTTCGCTGCCCTGACCCCGGATATGGCCGATTTCGGCCCCGATGTGCCCTGGCACCCCGGCGCTGAACGCTACCTGAAGGAGATCGGCTGCCTGCAGTAACAGCAGCAAACGGAGTTCCCCGGAGGCGAGAGCCTCCGGGGAATTCAAAAGAGGCAAGGATTTGCTGGAAATCATTGGCCCATCATCATGAAAGAGAGGAAATGCGATGAATCAAAGCAAGGCCATCAAACTGTCCATTGTGCGCGGAGGCACCAGCAAGGCGCTCTTTATCATGGAAAACCAGCTGCCTCAGGATCCCGTGCTGCGGGAAAAGACGATTCTGGCGCTGTATGGGAGCCCGGATGTGCGGCAGATCGACGGCCTGGGCGGCGGCGATCTGCTCACCAGCAAGCTGGCGATCATCGGCCCGCCTTCCCGTTCGGACGCGGATGTGGACTACACCTTCGGCCAGGTGAGCATGGACGAAGCCTTTGTGGAGTTCAACAGCAACTGCGGCAACATCTCCGCGGGCGTGGGGCCCTTTGCCATCCATGCCGGACTGGTGCGGGCGGTGGAGCCTGTGACCACCGTGCGGATCCATTTGGTCAACCTGCATAAGATCATGATCGCCCAGGTCCCCGTGGTAAACGGTGAGCCGGCGGTGGACGGAGATTTTGCCATCGACGGCGTGCCGGGCACGGGGGCAAAGATCGCGCTGGACTGGAGCAGCGTGGTGGGAGGCACCACCGGAAAGCTCCTGCCCACCGGAAACCCCATGGATACCGTGGAGCTGGACGGAAGGACGTATCATATCTCCATCGTGGATGCGGGTACCATCAGCGTGTTCGTCCACGCCTCCGAGCTGGGAATGTCGGGCACGGAGACGCCGCAGCAGATCGAGGCCGACGGGGAATTGTGCCGGCTGCTGGAATCTGTCCGCGGCAAGGCCTGCGAATTGATCGGGCTGGTGGACGATTACCGGGAGGCAGTCCACAAGACCCCCTATCTGCCCTTTATCTGCCCGGTGACGGAGGCGGCGGACTACACCTGCTTCAACGGGACGCAGGTAAAAGCGGCGGACATTGACTTTGCGGCCCGGCTGTTCAACATGGGCCACCTGGTCAACAAGACCTATGCCGGCAGCGGTACGGTCTGCACCGGCGTAGCCGCCCGCATCCGGGGGAGCGTGGTGTACGATCTGCTGAAGGATGATGCCAAGGCCCGGGAGACGCTGTGCTTCGGACACAGCTCCGGCAGGATCCCCGTGGAGGCCGTTTTGCAGGAAGATGCGGACAACGGCTGGACGGTGAAAAAGGTCAATATTTTCCGGACGGCGCGCGTCCTGATGGACGGCATCGCCTATGTGCGGGCAAGTGATATCGAAAACAAGCAGCTGCGCCGCTGAGGCGGCATCCGGGTAAGGGACGATTATGGAAAAGAAAAAGATCATCATCAAGGAAGTGGGACCTCGGGACGGGTTCCAGATGGAGAAAGCGATCATCCCCACGGAGGACAAGATCCGGATCATTGACCGGCTCAGTGAGTCCGGCATATCCAAGATCCAGTTCACCGCTTTTATGCACCCCAAGGCCGTTCCTAATATGGCGGATGCAGAGCGGCTGTGCAGGGAGATCCGGCGCGCGCCGGGAGTGGCGTACCAGGCTCTGATAGCCAATCAAAAAGGCTATGAGCGTGCGGTGGCCGCAGGAGTGGAGGAGGTGGAATTCACCCTCTCTGCCACGGAATCCCACAACAAAAGCAACGTCAACACCACCACGGAGGAGTCCTTCAAACGGATAGAGGACTGCTTGAAGCTGGGAGAAAGGACCCGCATCGCAGGCGGCGTGGCCGTGGCGTTTGGATGTCCCTTCGAGGGCCGTCCGCCGGTGGAGCGGCTGGACTGGATCGTGGAGAATTTCCGGGGACTGGGGATCCGGGAGGTGACCATGGCGGATACCGCCGGCGTAGGAGATCCCAGGCAGGTGTATGCCGTATTCAGCCATCTGCTGGAGAAGTATCCGGATATGAGCTATTGCTTCCATCCCCACAATACCCATGGGACCGCCTTTGCCAACACCCTGGCTGCCATCCAGGCGGGAGTCACCATGGTGGACACCTCCGCGGCGGGCTTGGGCGGATGCCCCTTCAGCCCCGGGGCCTCCGGGAATCTGGCCACGGAGGATCTTGCGGATATCCTGGAGAACATGGGCTACGAGACGGGCATCCGCCTGGATGTGGTCCTGGACGCCGGACGAATGATCCGGGAGGTGGTGGGCCACAGCGACAGCGCGACGCTGAAATCCGGCAGGCTCTCCGACCTGTTCCAAGGCGCAGTGCCCGTGCAGCATAACCATTGAGTATATCAGGAAGGACTGTATTCATCATGAGACAAGGAGCACTTTCCGGCGTCACCGTTATTGACTTGACCCGTGTTCTGGCGGGGCCCTACTGTTCCATGATGCTGGCAGATATGGGCGCCGACGTCATCAAAGTGGAACTGCCCGGAAAGGGTGATGACAGCCGCGGACATTATCCCCAGATCAACGGTGAGAGCGCTTATTACATGAACCTGAACCGCAACAAGCGCAGCATCACCCTGAACCTGAAGACCGAAGAGGGAAAGGAAATCCTCCGGAAAATGGTCAGGAAGGCAGACATCATCCTGGAGAATTACCGCCCCGGGGTCATGGAAAAGCTGGGGCTGGGCTATGAGGAACTGAAAAAGATCAATCCCGGCATCATCTATGGCTGCGTATCCGGCTTCGGCCACTATGGCCCGTACAGCCAGCGCCCCGGCTACGATATCATCGGCCAGGCCATGGGCGGATTGATGAGCACCACCGGATGGCCCGGGGGGGATCCCACCCGTTCCGGAACGGCGATGTCCGATGTCATGGGCGGCATCAGCCTGGCAGTGGGGGTGCTGGCGGCGTACATCAGCAAGGAAAAGACCGGCCAGGGCCAGCTGGTGGATGTGGCCTTGGTGGACTCCATCGTGTCCTCCTTGGAGATCATCAACCAGATCTATTTGGTCACCGGGCGGGTGCCGGCCCGCATCGGAAACCGGTACGAGGCGTCCTATCCCTACGATTCATTCCGCACCAAAGACGGCATGCTGGTCATCGGCGCAGGAAACGACAAGCTCTTCGGCCTGCTCTGCGGGCTCATGAAGCAGCCGGAGCTGGAAGAGGATCCCCGCTTCTGCAGCAACATCAAGCGGGTGGAGCACCATGCGGAGCTCAAGCCCATCATCGAGGCGTGGCTTTCCGCGTACGATACCGAGACGGCCGTCCAGATGATCCTGGATGCAGGCGTTCCCGCCGGTCCCATCTACAGCATCGATCAGGTGACCAAGGACCCCCACATCGCCGGCGCCCGGGAGATGTTTGTGGAGATGGAGCATCCTGTGGCCGGAAAGCTGAAGATCACCGGCAATCAGGTCAAACTCAGCGGGACGCCAGTGTCGTTCCGTACGCCCGCGCCGCTGCTGGGCCAGCATACCAATGAGATCCTGAGGGACTTCCTGGATATGGATGAGGCCGAGATCCAGTCCCTGCGGGAAAAGAATGTTTTTTGATTAGAACGTGCAAAGGAGTCCTACTATGGGAAAGACACTTGCAGAGAAGATCCTCGCCCAGACCTGCGGCAGGCCGGAGGTCTCCGCAGGCGAGATCGTGACCTCTTTTGTGGATTGTCTGATGATGGACGATGCGCTGGGGCCCTGGTTTGTGGACAAGCCCTTCCAGGAACTGGGCGGCGTGGTGAAGAATCCTGCCAATGTGGTGGTCATCTCCGATCACCTTTGCCCCTCCGGCAATGTGGACCAAGCCGAAAATGTGGCCTGCGCCCGCCGGTGGTGCGAAAAATACGGCATTGCGTATTATGAGGGCATGGGCCCCTGCCACCAGGTCCTGGGCGAGCATGGCTATGATATGCCCGGCACACTGCTGGTGGGGACGGATTCCCATACCTGCACGGCAGGGGCGTTCGGCTGCTTCGGCACCGGCATCGGCTCCACGGAGGCCGCGGGTGTGCTGTGTACCGGGACCATCTGGCTCCGGGTCCCGGAGTCCATCCGGGTGGCCTGGAACGGCAGACTGCCCCGCCGTGTCATGGCAAAGGACCTGATCCTCAAGACCATCGGCGATCTGGGACACGACGGCGCCACCTATATGGCGATGGAGTTCGTGGGCGACACCATCCGCACCATGCCGATGGATGAAAGAATGTGCATCTCCAACATGGCTGTGGAAGCCGGGGCAAAAGCGGGTTTGATCGCAGCCGATGAGGTGACGGAGGCCTATCTTAGGGCCACAGGAAGAAAATACCCCTATCACGTTTTCAAAAGCGACGAGGACGCCGTGTATTATAAGAGCCTGTCGTACAATGCGGAGGAGCTGGTGCCGCAGGTGGCTTGCCCCCATGTGGTGGACAATGTGCATCCCATTGATGAAGTGGCCGGACTGCGGATCCATCAGGCGTATATCGGTTCCTGCACCGGCGGCCGCATGAGCGATCTGGAGGCTGCGGCAGAAGTGCTCAAGGGCAGGCATATCGCAAAGGGTACCCGGCTGCTGGTATCTCCGGGATCCGATCAGGTCTACCGAAAGGCGATGGAGACGGGGATCCTCAGCATCCTGATGGATGCCGGCGCCTCTATTTTAGCGCCTACCTGCGGTGCCTGCGTCGGCCTGCACTCCGGCGTCATCGCCGCCGGCGAGCGCTGTGTCTCCACCACCAACCGAAACTTCAAGGGGCGCATGGGCAGCTATGATTCTGAGGTCTATCTGGCTTCTCCTGCAACAGTAGCGGCTTCCGCCATTGCAGGCGTGCTGGCCGATCCCCGTCAGTACTGAGAGGAGGCACGGTCATGAAAGGTTATCCCATTCACGGCAAGGTACATAAGTTCGGCGACAACATCAACACGGATCTGATCTCTCCCGCCTATTATATCGGCAAAGCCGACGAGATCATGATCGCCCATGCCATGGAGGGCGCGGACCCGGATTTCTCCAAAAAGGTGCAGCCCGGCGACATCATTGTGGCCGGCCACAATTTCGGCCCTGGCTCCAGCCGGGAGACCGCCCCCTTTGTCATTAAGGGCAGCGGGATCGCCTGTGTCATCGCCCAGTCCTATGCCAGGATCTTTTACCGCAACGCCATCAACATCGGCCTGCCCATCCTGGTGTTTGAACAGGTGGACGAGATCCGTGACGGAGACGAGCTGGAGATCGATCCCATCCTGGGGGCCATCTTCAACATCACCACCGGCAGAGAGTATACCTGCGTGCCGCTTCCTCCCAATATCATGGAGCTGGTGAAGGACGGCGGACTGATCCCGCATCTGAAAAAACAGAGGCAATGAGCCGCTTGTGCGGCGATCCTGTCCCTTGCCTGGGCATCGGGGGCGGGTTTGAGACGACATCCGAATGCAGCGGAATTCCCCACCTGCACGGCTGGCGGAAAAAGCGGAGTATCCCCGGGCAGTTCATTTGAACTGCCCGGGGATACTCCGCTTTTATCTGTATGGAAAGCCCTCTGCCTGTTGCCGCTGGTTTTTCCGGCAGGGATGCCGGTTCTCCATGACGGGCAGTTTTTGTCCTGAGACTGCGCCCATGGGCCCGGCCCGGATGATGTCGGACTTGTTCGGAAGTCTCGGCCATGCTATGATTGCGGTATCGGATTGGAAGGGGCGGCGCTTTGGGAGCGTGCAGGCGCATGGGGGATGCCTCCTCCCGCGGACCGGGCGGCCGTTCAGAAGACGTAAGGAAGGATATGCGTTAGGAGAGACAGCGTGGAGATCCGCTGGCATGGCCGGGGCGGCCAGGGCGCCAAGACGGTGTCGCTGCTCCTGGCTGATGCCGCCTTCAACACCGGCAAGTACGTCCAGGGCTTTCCGGAATACGGTCCGGAGCGGATGGGGGCCCCCATCACTGCCTACAACCGGATCAGCTCAGAGCGCAGCACGGTCCACTCCAACATCTACGAGCCGGATTATGTGGTGGTGGTGGACGAGACGCTGCTCTCCGCCGTGGATGTGACGGCGGGACTGAAAAAGGAAGGCGCCATCGTCATCAACTCCGGCAAGAGCCCTGCGGCGCTGCGGCCTCTGCTGCGGGGATATGAGGGCCGGGTGTGCACCATCGACGCAGGGAAGATCAGCGAGGAGGAGCTGGGAAAGAACTTCCCCAACACTCCGATGCTGGCTGCCATCGTAAAGGTGTCCGGCGTCATTGGACTGGAGGAGTTCGTTCAGGATATGGAGGGCTCCTTCCGCCACAAGTTCGCCAGCAAGCCCCAGGTCATCGAGGGGAACATGCGGGCGCTGAAGAGAGCATTGGAGGAGGTGCAGGAAGGATGAGCCATCTGGCAAAGGATATGACCCCCAGTGTCACCTGGAGGGAGATCACCCCCGGCTGCAACATTTTTGAAGGCGGCACCTCTGCCGCTGTGGAGACCGGCGACTGGCGCACCATGAAGCCGGTGCTGGATTGGGACAAGTGCCGCCAGTGTCTGCTGTGCGTGCCGGTGTGTCCCGATATGTCCATCCCTGTGAGCTCCGAGGGCAAGCGGGAGGAGTTCAACTACTTTTTCTGCAAAGGCTGCGGCATCTGCGCCAATGCCTGCCCCTTCGGGGCCATCACCATGGTCAAGGACGAGAAATAAAGGAGGGGACGGACCTATGGGAATCAGAGAGAGACTTTCCGGCAACGAGGCCGTTGCCTATGCCATGAAGCAGATCAACCCCGACGTCATGGGCGCCTACCCCATCACGCCGTCCACGGAGATCCCCCAGTACTTCTCCGCCTATGTGGACAACGGGGAGGTGGACACGGAGTTCATCGCCGTGGAAAGCGAGCACTCCGCCATGTCTACCTGCATCGGCGCTCAGGCCGCCGGCTGCCGGGCCATTTCCGCCACCTCCTCCTGCGGCCTTTGCTACATGACGGAGATGCTGTATGTGGCTGCCTCCGACCGCCTGCCCATCACCCTGGCGGTGAGCTGCCGGGCCCTCAGCGGTCCCATCAACATCAACAACGACCACTCCGACGCCATGGGCGTCCGGGACGCGGGCTGGCTGATGCTCTTTGCCGAGACGAACCAGGAGGCCTACGATAACTATCTTCAGGCCATGCGCATCGGCGAGGCGGTGGGCCTGCCCATCATGGTCTGCCAGGACGGCTTCATCACCTCCCATGCCATCGAGAACATCGAGCTGGTGGAGGACGAGAAGGTAAAGGCCTTCGTGGGAGAGTACAGGCCCAAGCACTACTTATTAAATAAGGATGAGCCCATGTCCGTGGGCGCCTATGCCACGCCGGTATATTATATGGAGTCCAAACGGCTCCAGGCCCAGGCCATGATGGACGCCAAGGAGGTCATCCGGAAGGTGGGCGCGGAGTTCGGCGCCATGACCGGCCGGACCTACGGCCTCATCGAGACATACCGGATGGAGGATGCGGAGGAGGCCATCGTCCTCATCGGCTCCTCCGCCGGCACCGCCAAGGAGGCGGTGAACCAGCTGCGCACCGAGGGCAAACAGGTGGGCCTCATCAAGGTCCGGGCCTTCCGGCCATTCCCCGCCGAGGACATCTGCGCGGCGCTCAAGGGCGTGAAGGCCTTTGCTGTCATGGACAAGGACGACAGCTTCAATGCCCACTGCGGCCCCATGTTCGCGGAGGTGGCGGCCTCGCTGTACGCGGCCGGCATCCACGGTCCCAAGGGCATCAACTATATCTATGGCCTGGGCGGCCGGGACGTGCGGGTGGAGAGCATCCGGCACGTGTTCGCGGAGCTGGAGCAGATCGCCGCCACCGGCGAGACAGGTGAGACCTACCGCTATCTGGACGTCCGGGAATAAGGAGGGAGAGACGAGATGAGCTACAATCTGAAAGAGAACGTCATGCGGGAGGACCGCCTCTCCGGCGGTCACCGGATGTGTGCCGGCTGCGGCTCTCCCATCGCGGTGCGGACGGTGCTGCGGGCGCTGGACCCGGAAGACCACGCGGTGGTCTGCTCCGCCACCAGCTGCCTGGAGGTCTCCACCTTCATGTATCCTTACACGGCGTGGAAGGACAGCTTTATCCACAACGCCTTTGAGAATGCCGGGGCCACCATCTCCGGCGTGGAGACGGCCTACCGGGCCATGAAGAAGCGGGGCAAGATCGACGGGACGTGGAAGTTCATCGCCTTCGGCGGCGACGGCGGCACCTACGACATCGGCTTCCAGTCCCTGTCCGGGGCCATGGAGCGGGGCCACGATATCGTGTATGTCTGCTACGACAACGAGGCGTACATGAATACCGGCATCCAGCGCTCCTCCTCCACCCCTCACTTCGCCGACACTACCACCACACCTGTGGGTAAGGTGGTCCCTGGTAAGCTGCAGCAGAAGAAGAACCTCACCAAGATCATGGCGGCCCATGGCATCCCCTATGTGGCCCAGACCACTTTTATCGGGAATTTCAAGGATATCAGCGAAAAGGCCCGCAGGGCCATCTACACTCCCGGCGCGGCGTTCCTCAACGTGATGGCCCCCTGTCCCCGGGGCTGGCGGTATCCCAGCGAGAAGCTGATGGAGGT
>CALWXB010000027.1 GCA_944385405.1 uncultured Oscillospiraceae bacterium
TGTGGGCCAGGAGCCGCAGCTCGATCTGGGAGTAGTCCGCGTCCACCAGGACGCAGCCGTCGGCGGGGATGAACATCTTCCGGATCTCGCTGCCCAGGTCCGTCCGGGTGGGGATGTTCTGAAGGTTGGGCTCCGTGGAGGAGAGCCGCCCGGTGGCGGTGACGGTCATCTGGAAGGAGGTCCGCACCCGGCCGTCGGGGTCCAGCGCCTTCAGCAATCCGTCGGCGTAGGTGGATTTCAGCTTGGCGTACTGCCGGTACTCCAGCACCGCCCCCACGATGGGGGCCTCGTAGCGGAGCTTTTCCAGCACGTCGGCATTGGTGGACCAGCCGGTTTTCGTCTTTTTCCCGTGGGGCAGACCCAGCTTTTCAAAGAGGATCTGGCCCAGCTGCTTTGGGGAGTTGATGTTGAACGATTCCCCCGCCATGGCGTAAATGGCCGCCTCCTGCTGGGCGATGCGGCCGGAGAGCATCTCCCCGAAGGCCGCCAGCGCCCCCCGGTCCACCCCGCAGCCGGCCCGCTCCATTTCCGCCAGCACCCGGCAAAGGGGCAGCTCCGCCGTCTCAAAGAGGTCCCACAGGCCCTTCTCCCGCAGCTGCGGCGCCAGGGTCCCATACAGCGCCTCCACCGCAGCGGTGTGGCTGTGGAAGGCCGTCTCTGCCTGGAGGGGATCTCCCAGGGGGGAGAAGGCATCCGGCTCCAGATACAAGGGCTTGGGCAGCTCCTCGTTATAATAGGAGACGAACAGCCGGGGAAGGTCGTAGCTCCCCGCCGTGGCGTCCAGCAGGTACGCCGCCAGGGCCGTGTCGAACACGAACCCCTCCGCCGGGAGATCGTTTTCCAGCAGCGTGCGCATCAGGTCCTTCACATCATGGGAGACCTTGCGGACCTCAGCGGAGAAGAGGCTTCGCAAAAGGGCATTCCAGTCTCCCTGATACCGATTGAAAAAGAGCTCCGCCGAGACGGCCTCGCCCGGCCCCGCGGCGCAGTCCACGATCACGCCGGTGAGGTCCGGCAGCGCCAGCAGCGTCACGTGGTCCGCCTGACACCAGAGGGCCAGCAGCCGCTCCGCCTGGGCAGGCTCCGTCACGGCTTCCACCGTCACGGTGAAATCCGCAGGCTTGTCCGCTTGCCGTTCCTCCGCCGTCAGGCCGAACTTCTCGATGAGCTTCGTGAACTCCAGACGCAGAAAAAGGGGATATGCCTCCGGACCGGGGGCGCTCACCCGGTTTTCCTCGGGAGAGAACTCCAGCGGCGCATCGGTGGCGATGGTGGCCAGCCAGTAGGAGTGACGGGCGCTCTCCTCTCCCGCCGCCAGCTTCTTGATCGCCGCGGGCTTGGCGTCCACCTCCGGCATGGCCGCATACAGCGCGTCGATGCTGCCGTACTTTTGGATGAGGTCCATGGCGGTCTTTTCTCCCACCCCCGGCACACCGGGGATGTTGTCGGAGGCATCCCCCATCAGGGCTTTCAGGTCGATCATGTGGATGGGGTCGAAGCCGTACTGCTCCCGGAAGGCCGTCTCCGTCATGTCCTTGGTGGTGGTCTGGCCCATGCGGGTGGACACCAGCTTCACCTTGGTACGGTCCGTGATGAGCTGGAGGCTGTCCTTGTCTCCCGTCACCACCACGCACTCCCAGTCCGACGCCTCGCACCGGCGGGAGATGGTGCCGATGAGGTCGTCCGCCTCCCAGCCCTCCAGCTCATACCGGGGGATCCGCAGCGCGTCCAGCACCTCCTTCAGAACCGGCACCTGCATCCGCAGCTCCTCCGGCATGGGCTTGCGGGTGGCCTTGTAGGCCGCGTCCGCCGTGTGGCGGAAGGTAGGGGCGTGGACGTCGAATGTGACGCACAGCGCGTCCGGGGACTCCTCTTCCTTCAGCCGCAGCAGCGTGGTGAGAAAGCCGAACACAGCGTGGGTATACAGCCCGTCCCGGGTGGACAGGGGCCGGATGCCGTAGTAGGCCCGGTTGATGATGCTGTTGCCGTCGATGACCATGAGTTTCATGGGCGTGCCTCCTGGGATGATTTCATAGATTGTAATAGTATACCGCATTTCGGCCTGTCCTGCAACGAAAATGCGCGGCGGGCCGTTCTCCGTCGGACTGTCCGAAAATTTCCGGAATGTTCATCACTTTTCTGTGGACAAATCCCCCGCTTTGGCGTACACTTGTACCAACATCAACGGATATTACCGCCGTTTATGCCTTGCATAAGCAATCGGAATATCAGGACCATCGAAAGGAGTGATCGCATGTCTGAGAGCTACGCGGGCAAGATCAACCGGAAGCTGCTGAAAAAGCGGCGGATCATCAGCGCCGCGGCGGGCCGGGAGTCGGCGGATCTGGTGCTGAAGAACGCCACGTTCGTCAACGTCTTTTCCAACGAGCTCAGCCACGGGGACATCGCCGTGGCTGAGGGGCTCATCGTAGGCATCGGAACCTACACCGGCCAGACCGAGGTGGATATGAGCGGCAGGATCGTGCTGCCCGGCTTCCTGGACGCCCACATCCACCTGGAAAGCGCCCTGGTGTCTCCCCGGGAGTTCGTCAAGGCAGTGCTGCCGCACGGCACCACCACCGTCATCACCGACCCCCACGAGATCGCCAATGTCATGGGCACCGACGGCATCGAGTACATGCTCCAGGCCACAGAGGGCCTGCCGGTGGACGTGCGGTTCATGCTGCCCTCCTGCGTCCCGGCCACGCCCCTGGACGAGTCCGGCGCGGTGCTGGACTACCGGAGCCTGGACTCCTTCTACGATCATCCCCGGGTCCAGGGCCTGGCGGAGATGATGAATTTCGTAGGCATCATTGCCGGAGACGACCAGCCGGTGGAGAAGATCGTGGCGGCCCAGGCCCACCACAAGAAGATCGACGGCCACGCCCCGGACCTGGTGGGCAACGACCTCAACGCCTACATCGCCGCCGGCGTCTACTCCGATCACGAGTGCCATGACCTTGCCGACGCCCTGGCCAAGCTGGAGCGGGGCCAGTTCATCATGATCCGGGAGGGCACCGCCGCCCGGAACCTGGAGGCCCTGGTACCTCTTTTGTGCCCCAAGTATGCCGACCGGTGCATGTTCTGCTCCGACGACAAGCACCCCAGCGACCTTCTGGAAAAGGGCCACATCGACTACAATATCAAGCGGGCCATCGCCCTGGGGGTGGACCCCATCCTGGCGGTGAAGGTGGCCTGCCACAACGCCGCCCGGTACTTCCTCCTCAACAACCGCGGCGCCATCGCCCCGGGTTATCTGGCGGACTTAGCGGTCATCGACAACTTCCAGGATTTCCACATTCTGGAGGTCTACAAGGAGGGCCGCCTCATGGCCCGGGACGGCGTGATGGAGCCCTTCGAGCCTCCCGTCATCGAGCAGTATCTCGCGGACCGGGCCCGCAGCACCTTCCACGTGGACACCCTGACGGCGGAGGACTTCACAGAGCAGCGCCCCCGGGGCATCATCGGCATGGTGAACGGGGAGATCACCACCGTGGACGCCGGATACTCCGACCGCATCGACACGGAATACGACGTACTGAAGATCGCCGTGGTGGAGCGGCACAAGCACACCCGGCACATCGGCGTAGGCTTCCTCCAGGGCTACGGCCTCAAGTCCGGCGCTGTGGCCACCTCTGTCTCCCACGACTCCCACAACATCATCGTGGTGGGTACCAGCGAGGCCGCCATGGCCGCCGCCGCCAACCGGGTGGTGGAGCTGGGCGGCGGCATCGTGGTCTGGGACGGCGGCGCGCCCCGGGCGGAGGTCCCGCTGCCCATTGCCGGCATCATGAGCGACGCCCCCCTGGTGGACGTGAACCGGCAGCTGGAGGACGCCAAGGCCGCCGCCTACGCCCTGGGGGTGAACCCGGGCATCGACCCCTTCATGACGCTGAGCTTCATGGCCCTGCCGGTGATCCCCTCTCTGCGCATCACCACCCGGGGCGTGTTCGACGTCACCACCCAGAGCTACGTGTGAATTCCCCCCGAAAAAACGTCCCCCGGCGCGCTGCGCCGGGGGACGTTTCACTCATTCCAGCACCGTGATCTGGCAGGGGCCCATGGCCGCCAGGGCCGTGCGGTGGGCCTCCGGCGTGACGCCGGCGCAGCACGACGCCTCCACGACGATCTCCGCCTCCGGCAAAAACGCCTTGATGAGCAGCGCGTTGGACAGCACGCAGATGTCCGTGCACACGCCGATGAGCGTCACCCGCTCCACCCCCGGCTGTCCCCGGCGGCGCAGCTCCTTGTCCAGATCCAGCAGATGCTCCCCCAGCAGGCGGCTTCCGAAGGTGGGCTTGTCGATGACCGTCCGGCCCACCGTGTCCGGCTGCAGCTGGGGGATGATCTCCCAGCCCTCCGTGTCCCGGATGCAGTGGGGCACCGGAAGGCGCCGTCCCTCCTGGGTCCGGGCATAGTCGGCACCGTGGGTGTCCCGGGTGAAAACGATCTGCTCTCCCCGGTTGATGCCATCCACCACCCGGCCCACTACAAGCGGCACGATCTCCGCCGCCTCCGGCGTTCCCAGGGCGCCGGTGACGAAGTCGTTCTGCATGTCCACGACCACCAGAATCTCTGCCATGTTCCCTCTCTCCTTTCAGTTCTCTGCAGGCGTCTCCCTTGCCAGACGCCGCCGCAGCCAGTCCGCGGCCTGCACCCACCGGGCCCGGCGCAGCGCCCGGCGGAAGCTCCGCCGGATGCGCCTTGCCGTCTCCCGGGGGAATGGCTCTCCAGGGACGGGCGCATACAGCTCCCGATCCAGGGCCAGGGCCAGGGCCTCCAGATCCCCGGACAGCTCCGCCGTCATCTCCGCCGCCCGGCGGACAAAGGCGCAGGGGGTCTCCCCCGTCCGGCGGCGGCAGCCCAGACGCCGCCCCGCCCGGTTCAAAAACCAGTACAGCTCCCGGGGGCTGCCCCGCTGCGTCACCAGCATCCGCAGCAGGTACAGCCGCTGCCGCAGCCACACCAGGACCATGCCCAGCCAGGTGCGCAGGCGCATCCGTCGCCGCTCCGGCTTCGCCGCCGCGGTCACGGCGGCGCGGCCTCCCACCCGGAAGCGCCGCAGCCGCACCATCACATACACCAGTCCGCCCACCAGCACGCACAGTCCCGCGATGCCCAGCACCACCAGTACCCAGGGCGGGATATCTCCCTGTTCCGCCACCTCCTGGGGGATCTCCACCGTCATCTGCGGCTCCGGAGCCATTCCCCCCTCCGCCGCCGGGAACAGCGACGCCAGAACGTGCAGCAGCCAGTTCAGCAGCCACATCAGCAGCTTCAGGCAGTACACCACGCCGTAAAACAGCATCACCGCCCCCTGACCCAGAGGCTCCGCCCCGAAGGCCAGAAACAGCGCCAGCACCGCGGCGATGAGCACCAGCGCGATGCCCACCACGGCAAATCCCCGGGCCCGGCTGCGGCCCGCTGGGCCCCCCACGGCCTGGAGACGCTGGCCCATCACCACCAGCAAACTGGCAAGGGACGCCGCCAGCAGCGGCGCGCTGTACCGGGCGTCCATGCCGGTGTTGGTCTGGACCCACAAAAACGCCAGGAAAAAGCAGGTGGTGCCCTCCATGGCGGAGATGCTCCGCCCCGCCGCCGGCGGGTCCGTACAGGCCCGGACGCAGCCATACACCACGGACACCACCGCCAGCACACCGAAGGCATTGGCCGTCAGCCCCGGCAGAGTGGAGCACTTCCACAAAAGCCCCGCCGTTCCCGCCGCCGCCAGGGCGATGCCCAGGCTGATCAGAGCCGGCATGGTCCGGGGACGGCGCAAAAATGTCCGGATCACCAGATAGGCGGCAGCCCCGAAGGCCAGGAAGGCCCACAGGGAGATGCCCAGAGGCTCCCCGTACTCCGTCATGGTGAAGAGCCAGAAGGCGCTGCACCAGCATACCACGATTCGCTCCACAGACACCAGTCCCGCCGTGAGAGAACCCGCGATCATGTCCCCGCCCTCCTTTTCAGCGTCTGCAGCCCTGTCACCGCGAAATCCCCCAGATGTCCCCCAGAGGCGTCGGCGTAGGGCAGCAGCGTGGTGCGAAGTGGGTCCAGCCGGTACATCAGTCCCCGGCGCTCCACCCGGGCCAGGTCGCTGCACACATAGTAGAACCGCCCCACGTCCCGCAGGGCCAGCACCGCATGGTCATGGAACTCCGCCGGCCTGGCGTAGGGCTTGCCCTCCTCCGACCGCACCAGCTCCCGCAGGGCATAGCCGGCAAAGGCCGTGAGGATCTCCTCCAGCGGCGTGCCTTCCGCTCCCAGGATCTCCCGGGGGCCGCTGTCCCGGCCGCGGCAAAGGGACAGGCTGCACCGGATCCCCGCCGCGTCCAGCCGCAAGATCACGGAGGTCAGGATGCTCAGGGCATCCTCCAGCGCCTCCGACTGGGGAACAGGGCCGTTGAAGCTCTCCCCGTCGAAAATGAAATGGGCCGCCCGGGGGAGGATCGTCTCGTAGGTGTTCACCACCGTCCGCTGGCTCCGGGCCGTGACGCGCCAGTTGATGCGCCGGTAGGAATCCGTTGGGAGATAGTCCCGGGTACTGCGGATAACGGTAGGATCCTCCAGATAGCCCTTGGCACCGCCGGAGGCCTCCCACATGTCCCGGAGAAAGAGCTCCGCCGACACCGGCTGCACCGCCGGATACACCGCCACGAAGGCGTCCCCCGCGCCGCCGGCAGGCCGCTCCTTCTGGGTCAGGCCGAAGCCGTCCCCGCCCCGCAGCCGCAGCCCGCCGGAGCGGAATATCCCCCGCCGCCGGGCGAGCCAGCGGCTGTTCCAGGTGATCTCTTCCCCGCCCATGACGAAGGTGAACTTCTTGTAAAGGAAGGAGGCCTCGCCGTCCCCCTCTGCCCCCTCCAGGCGGGCCTGGTCCCCAGACACCCGGCGCACCTCGCCGGGATCTGCCGGGATCAGCGGGGCGCTTTCGTCCAGCAGCTGCACCACCTCCAGCCAGATCACCGGCAGGAGCTTGCGGTTGTGGATGTGCATCTCCATCTCCACCTCTCCCGGCGGGAACAGCGCACCGGGGACCGCCCGGCTGCGGACCTCCACGTCCCGCAGAGCGCTCTCCCCCCACAGCCGAGACGCCAGGCAGAAAAAGAACAAAAACGCCAGCACGGCGCACAGGGACCAGCATGCGAACACCGCGCTGAGGATGGCCAGCCCCCCGAAGAGCACCAGCGCGCCGGTGCTGACAAAGAGGCTGGACCCGGCCCCCAGAAACAGCTTATCTTCCACGCAGCAGCTCCTCGTTCCGGGGCGGCACCTCCACCGCAGAGAGGATCTCCCGCACCACGCCCTCCGGCGTCTTGCCGGCGAAGCGGGCCTCGCCGGTGAGCACCAGCCGGTGGGCCAGCACCGGCACCGCCAGGCGCTGCACGTCGTCCGGCGTCACATAGCTCCGGCCCTCCATGGCCGCCCACACCTTGGCCGCCCGGTAGAGGCCCCGGGAGCCCCGGGGACTGGCTCCCATGGCCAGGGCGCTGTGGCTCCGGGTGGCGCCCGCCAGGGCCACGATGTATTCGGCCACCGCATCGCTGATGTACACCTCCGCCGCCTGGGTCTGGAGGGCCGTGAGCTCCGCGGCGTCCGTCACCTGACGTACCGTCTCGAAGGGGATCCGGTCCCCCAGATTCCGCAGCATCCGCGTCTCCTCCTCCGCCTCCGGATACCCCAGGGACAGCCGCACCAGGAAGCGGTCCATCTGGGCCGCCGGCAGGCGGAAGGTGCTCTCCGACTCCACTGGGTTCTCTGTGGCCAGCACCAGGAAGGGACTGGGCAGCATCTGGGTCTGGCCGTCGATGGTCACCTGCCGCTCCTCCATGGCCTCCAGCAGCGCCGACTGGGTCCGGGGGATGGCCCGGTTGATCTCATCGGCCAGCAGCAGATTGGTCATCACCGGTCCCTCCACCAGCTGGAAGTCCCCGGTCTTTTGATTGTAGATCTTCATGCCGCAGATGTCCGAGGGCAGCAGGTCCGGCACGAACTGCACCCGCCGGGACGCACAGCCCAGGGCGATGGACAGCGTCTTGAGCAGCGTGGTCTTGCCCACACCGGGCAGATCGTCCAGCAGCACATGGCCGTTGGAGAGCACCGCCATGATGATGAGCCGGATCTTCTCCCCCTTGCCTACGATGATCTTCTCCGTCTCCTCCAGCACCTGCCGGGACACCTCCGCAATCTCCCGCATGGGTCCACGCTCCTTCCCGCCGCTTTTGCGGCTATATTATGTTGACCTTTCTATTTTATCGGTGTCTTTACCCAATGTCAATTCCGGAAAGGGCGGTTTTCCTGCCATTTTTCCGTATTATAACTTTTTCTTATACTAGCATGCCATATTCAGCGCCCGAAGGCCGGAAAGGCGGTTGACTTTCCATTTCCCCTCCAGTACCATAAAAACCAGCTTCCCCGAAAAGGCCGGAACGGCAAGCCGTTCCGGCCTTGACGCGGGGCCTATGGAGAAAAGAGAAGGAGATACCCACATGAAACGAGAAAATTTCCAATCCAGACTGGGCTTCATCCTGGTGAGCGCAGGCTGTGCCATCGGCATCGGCAACGTCTGGAAGTTCCCCTATGTCACCGGTGAAAACGGCGGCGGCGTGTTCGTGCTGTTCTACCTGCTGTTCCTGGTCATCATGGGCGTGCCGGTGCTGACCATGGAGCTGGCCGTTGGCCGCGCCAGCCGCAAAAGCGCCGTGGAGGGCTACCGGGCCCTGGAGCCCAAGGGCAGCAAGTGGCATATCCACGGCTGGTTCTGCGTCATCGGCTGCTGCCTTCTGATGATGTACTACACCACCGTTGCCGGCTGGATGCTGGACTATTTCTATAAGTTCGCTACCGGCGCCTTTGACGGCATGGCCAACGACGCCGTGGACGGCGTGTTCTCCGCCATGCTGGCCAACCCTGCGGAGATGACCGTGTTCATGGTGATCATCGTGCTGGCGGGCTTTCTGGTCTGCTCCTTCGGATTGCAGAAGGGCCTGGAGCGCATCAGCAAGTGGATGATGCTGGCCCTGCTGGCGCTGATCGTGGTGCTGGCGGTCCACAGCCTGACTCTGGACGGGGCCATGGAGGGCGTGAAGTTCTATCTGCTGCCCGACTTCCAGCGGGCCAGCGAGGCGGGCCTGGGCAAGGTCATCACTGCCGCCATGAACCAGTCCTTCTTCACCCTGAGCCTGGGCATTGCCGCCATGGAGATCTTCGGCAGCTACATGTCCCGGGAGAACTCCCTCACCGGCGAGGCCGTGCGGATCTGCTGCCTGGACACCTTCGTGGCGCTGATGTCCGGCCTCATCATCTTCCCCGCCTGCTTCAGCTTCAACGTGGAGGCCAACAGCGGCCCCGCCCTGATCTTCATGACGCTGCCCCGGGTGTTCGTCAACATGGCCGGCGGCCGGATCTGGGGCGCGCTGTTCTTCCTGTTCATGACCTTCGCCAGCTTCACCACCGTGCTGGCGGTGTTCGAGAACATCATGGCCAGCTGCATCGACAGCTTCGGCTGGTCCCGGAAGAAGGCCACCCTCCTCTGCTGCGTGTTCATCCTGGTGGCCAGCATGCCCTGCGTGCTGGGCTACAATGCGTGGTACTTCTCCATCATCCTGCCCAATGCCCCCAGCGGCGGCCAGATCCTGGACATCGAGGACTTCGTGGTGAGCAACCTGCTGCTGCCTCTGGGCTCCCTGGTGTATCTGCTCTTCTGCGTCACCAAGTGGGGCTGGGGCTTCGACAAGTACCTGGCCGAAGCCAACACCGGTACGGGCCTCAAGATGTCCCGGGCCTTCAAGCCCTATTTCCAGTTCATCCTGCCCATCATCATCCTGGTGATCCTCATCCAGGGCCTCATCTGATTGCAAACGCGGGACAGCCGGTGGGCTGTCCCGCGTTTTTGCGCGCATTGCTCTCCATTCCGTCAAATCTTTCTGGAAATCCAGCTTTATTTCCGGTAAAACCGCGAAATTTTGCAAGTCGGATATTTTTTCCTGCAAAACATCTTTCCATCCGCGGCGAACTGTGCTATATTGGGTCACAAGAATCATCCGGCCACCGCCGGGACTGCAGGAGGTCCATTATGATCACGCTCCACGACAGCGGCACATTCCTTGTCAACGGTGTTCCCGCCCCCGACGCGCCCCTCTCCCCGGAGGAGGGCCGCCGGCGCACCATGGCCTGGTCCATCCTCCAGGCCCACAGCGTCTCCGGTGATCCGGAGCGCCTTCAGGTCAAGTTCGACGCCCTGATCTCCCACGACATCACCTATGTGGGCATCATCCAGCAAGCCCGGGCCTCCGGCATGAAGGAATTCCCCGTGCCCTATGCCCTGACCAACTGCCACAACAGCCTGTGCGCCGTGGGCGGCACCATCAACGAGGACGACCACGTCTTCGGCCTCTCCGCCGCGAAAAAATACGGCGGCATCTACGTCCCCGCCAACCAGTCCGTCATCCACTCCTACGCCCGGGAGCAGATGGCCGGGTGCGGGAAGATGATCCTGGGCTCCGACTCCCACACCCGCTACGGCGCCCTGGGCACCATGGCCGTGGGTGAGGGCGGACCGGAGCTTGCCAAGCAGCTTTTGAAAAACACCTGGGACGTCCCCTATCCCAAGGTGGTGCTGGTGTACCTCACCGGCACGCCCAAGCGGGGCGTGGGCCCCCACGATGTGGCCATCGCCCTGGTGAAGGCCACCTTCCAGAGCGGCTTTGTCAATAATTGCGTGCTGGAGTTCGCCGGTCCCGGCATCGCCGCATTGCCCATCGACTACCGCAACGGCATCGACGTCATGACCACCGAGACCACCTGCCTCTCCTCCATCTGGGAGACCGACGCCGTCACCCGGGGCTTCTACGAGGTCCATCAGCGCCCGGAGGATTTCCGGGAACTGCACCCTGCCGACGGGGCCTGGTACGATAAGTACATCGAGATCGACCTCTCGGCGATGGAACCCATGATCGCCCTGCCCTTCCACCCCTCCAACGCCTGGACCATCCGGGAGTTCCTGGAGAACGCGGAGGAGATCCTCTCCCAGGTGGAAGCCGACGCCCGCGCCCGCTTCCCCAAGGCCCACGTCCATCTCACGGACAAGATCCACGACGGCGGCGTCTGGGCGGACCAGGGCGTCATCGCCGGGTGCGCCGGCGGCCTCTTCGACAACATCACCGAGGCGGCGGACATCCTCCGGGGCGGCTCCACCGGCAACGGCGCCTTCACGTTGGACGTGTACCCCACCAGCGTCCCGGTGAGCCTGGAGCTGACGAAGATCGGCGCCACGGCGGACCTGCTGGAAACCGGCGCCGTCATCAAGCCCAGCTTCTGCGGCCCCTGCTTCGGCGCCGGGGACGTGCCCGCCAACAACGGCCTCTCCCTGCGCCACACCACCCGCAATTTCCCCAACCGGGAGGGCTCCAAGCCCGCCGAGGGCCAGTTTGCAGGCGTGTGCCTGATGGACGCCCGGTCCATCGCCGCCACGGCATTGAACGGCGGAAAGATCACCCCCGCCACGGACATCGACTATGCCCCCGTCCATCGGGACTACCACTTCGCCAAGGAGGTCTATGACCGGCGGCTCTACTACGGCTTCGGCCATCCCCAGCCGGACACGGAGCTGGTGATGGGCCCCAACATCACGGACTGGCCCCGGATGGACCCCCTGGGCGAGAACCTCCTGGTGGAGCTGGCCGCCGTGCTGCGGGACGACGTCACCACCACCGACGAGCTGATCCCCTCCGGCGAGACCTCCTCCTACCGCTCCAATCCCCTGCGGCTGGCGGAGTTCACCCTCTCCCGCCGGGAGCCCGCCTACGTGGGCCGGGCCAAGGCCGCGGCGGCTCTGGAAGCCCAGCGGCGCGACGGCGGCGCGCCGGAGCGTCTGGTGTCCATCCTGGACCGTGTGGGCGACGGCGCGCAGCTGGTCCGCACCACCCAGTTCGGCTCCTGCGTCTTTGCCAACAAGCCCGGCGACGGCTCCGCCCGGGAGCAGGCCGCCTCCTGCCAGAAGGTGCTGGGGGGCCTGGCCAACATCTGCTATGCCTTCGCCACCAAGCGCTACCGCTCCAACTGCATCAACTGGGGCATCCTGCCCTTCACTCTGACCCCGGAGACGGCCTTCCCCTACGAGGCCGGGGACTGCGTGTTCGTCCCGGACATCCGCCGTGCCATTGCCGAAGAGAAGGCCGACATCCCCGCCCGGGTGATCCGCTCTGACGGCACCGTGGAGGAGATCCTGCTCCATGCCGCAGGATTGACGGCAGACGAGCGGGAGATCCTCCTGGACGGATGCCTCATGAACTACTACGCCAAGCGCGCGTAACAAAAAAGCGGGGACGCCCCCGCTCTCATGGGTCCGGCCGCGCCGGACGCCAAATTTCAAGCAGCAGCGAGGTGCCTTATGGATAAAATCAAAATGACCACCCCCCTGGTGGAGATGGACGGCGACGAGATGACCCGAGTCCTCTGGACCATGATCAAGGAGAAGCTGATCCTACCCTTCGTGGATCTCAAAACGGAGTACTACGACTTGGGCCTCCTCCACCGCAACGAGACAAAGGACCAGGTGACGGTGGACGCCGCCAACGCCACCCGCCGCCTGGGCGTGGCGGTGAAGTGTGCCACCATCACCCCCAACCGCCAGCGTATGGAGGAATACCCCCAGCTCACGGAAATGTGGAAGAGCCCCAACGGCACCATCCGCTCCATTCTGGACGGCACGGTGTTCCGCACCCCCATCTGCATCGACGCGGTGAAGCCCGTGGTGAAGAACTGGAAAAAGCCCATCACCATCGCCCGCCACGCCTACGGCGACGTCTACAAGGCCGTGGACCTGGAGACCGACGAGCCCGGCACCGCCACGCTGACCTTCACCGGCGTCAGCGGCAAAACCCAGACCCTCACTATCCAGACAGTGGACGGCCCCGCCGTCTGGCAGGGTGCCCACAACAAGGCCTCCTCCATCCGCTCCTTCGCCAAGGCCTGCTTCCAGTACGCCATCGACACCAAGCAGGACCTGTGGTTCTCCACCAAGGACACCATCTCCAAGGTCTACGACGGAGCCTTCAAGCGGATCTTCGAAGAGGAGTACGAGGGCTACAAGGCCCGGTTCGAAGAGCTGGGCATCTCCTACTTCTACACCCTCATCGACGACGCCGTGGCCCGGGTCATCCGCAGCGAGGGCGGCTATATCTGGGCCTGCAAGAACTACGACGGCGATGTCATGAGCGACATGGTATCCACCGCCTTCGGGTCTCTGGCCATGATGACCTCCGTACTGGTGGCCCCCGACGGAACCATGGAGTTCGAGGCCGCCCACGGCACCGTCACCCGCCACTACTACAAGTACTTAAAGGGCGAGGAGACCTCCACCAACCCCATGGCCACCATCTTCGCCTGGTCCGGCGCCCTGAAGCGCCGGGGCCAGCTGGATCAGCTGCCCGACCTCACCGCCTTCGGTGAGAAGCTGGAGGAGGCCTGCTTTGAAACGCTGAATGACGGCATCATGACCAAGGATCTGGTGAGCCTGGTGGAGCCGGGCTTTGCCGCCACGGCGGTGAACTCCGGGGCCTTCCTGGACGCCATCGCACAGCGCCTGGCCGCCAAGCTGCGTTGAACCGCATGACAGGAGGAGACCGCCTCATGATGCAGATCCTCAGGCGCATCCTGGTGGGCTGCCTGCCCCTGGCGGCAGGCGCGGTGCTCAACACCGCCGTGGTGAACCTGCCCATCTCCGGCATGACCATGTTCCTCATCGGCCTTGCATGCATATGGCTGTGGGGCGCGGCTGCCTGCTGGGCCGCCTCTCCCGGAGAGGGGATCGCCCTCCAGGCCCTGACGCTCTCCGCCCCGGGCCTTGTGATGCTGGCTCTGGTGCTCTATCAGGAGATCATTCTGGGCGCCTACTGGCCGGGCCTCCCCGGCACGGTATCCCAGTTCTTCTTCCTGCCGCTTTTATCCGTGGTCCTCACCCTGACACAGCCCCTGGTGGCCATGTGGATGGAGACGATCCGCCTGTGGCCCTTCTACATCCTCACCTGGCTGTGCCTGCTGGCCGCGGCATGGTTCGGCTGCTGGGTCAGATCCCGGCGGTGACCGCATGAAAAGAACGCCCCCAAGGCTTCCGCCTTGGGGGCGTTCTTCATTCCGCAGCCGGCAGCGGGACGCCGCCGTAGGTCTCCACGAAGCGGGCATACTGGTCCCAGGAGGTGGCGATCACCGTCCCGTCGGTAAGGTCCAGGGCAAAGTCCCCCATGCCGGGGGTCAGGCAGAAGCGGTTGCCCACAAAGGGACCGTCCAGCCCCGTGAGGTTCCCGCTCCAGCTCTTGTGCCCGGCGTGGGCCTCCCCCTCTCCCCGGATGGGGATGCGATAGCGCACCCGCCCGGCAGCGGCGTCCAGGGGCACCCAGAACCTCCCCTGATACTCCAGATCCCAGGGCAGGATGCCGCAGACGATCCAGCCCTTCGCCCGCACCTCCGTCACAGCAGTGAGCGTTCCCGCCTGGAACACCCCCGCCGTCACCGTCCTGTCCACCGGCAGCCGCGTGAAGCCGAACGCCGCCAGGGCGCACCAGAGCACCGCGATACAGAAAAGAAAATTCCCCGCCGTCTGCAGGCGCTGGCGGCGGCGGGTCCGCCGGGTCTCCGTCACCGCCTCCAGCGTCTGGGCCACCGCCGCGTCCGCGTCCCCGGCCGCGCCCCGCTCTCCCCGCAGCAGGTCCAGCACCGGAACGTCCAGCGCCTTCCCCAGCGGCTCCAGCAGGCTCACATCCGGAAATCCCGCGCCCCGCTCCCACTTGGAGACCGCCCGGTCCGAAACGTGGAGCATCCGGGCCAGCTCCTTCTGGGTCATCTGCTTTTCCCGCCGGGCCTGCGCGATCAGCGCCCCGGTCTTTTCCCGGTCCATGGCCGTCACCTCCCGGCTTCCAGTATCCCACAACAGGCCGCCCCGCGCAACAAACGCTGCGTGGAGCGGCCTCATTTCACTCAGAACTCGCCGTTTCCAGCTCCCCCAGGGCGGCGATGGTGCCCAGGGTGGTACCCAGCTGGGTCAGCAGCAGCGCCGCCCGGGACAGCTCCTCCTGGGTGAGACACCGGGCCATCAGCAGGGCCAGGGTCTGCACGGCGGCGCTCTGTTCCATCGCGTCTACGGCCACTCCCCCCCTTTGGGGAAAGTCTATGCGCGCCGCCGCCCCGGCTTGCTCACGCATTCAGCAATTCCGCAAGATACGATTCCTGGTCCCGCAGATCCGCCGTGCCCTGGTACTCCACGGCCAGCACCCGGTTCCCCTGCCGGACCACGGCGTACTGGAGCCGCAGCTGATCCCGTCCCACCTCCTGGGTGTGGGCCTGGGTCCAGGCGGTCCAGCGGAAATCGTCCAGTTCCTCTGTGGGCACCGTCTCCACCGGCTCCCAGTTCCAGGACCCATCGAAATCCTCCAGCAGTTCTTTGTACAGCGCCTCCGCCAATCCCTCCGTGCGCATGTGGTAGTAGGTGGTAGTGGCCGCCGTGGTCCGATGATCCGCCAGCGCACCGTACACCCGGGCGTAATCCATCCGGGCGGCCAGCTCGTGGAACTTCGTCTGGGCGTCCCAAAACCACAGCTCTTCCTCCAGCGTCTCCGTCCGGGTCAGGTCCCAGTACACCACCCCGGGCTTGAAGGTCCCGTCCGGCTCCTGGGCGTCCCAGCCGTGAAAATCCTCCCTGTAGCTGTACTGCCTATCCAGGAAAGGATACACCACCAGCAGCAAGAAGGCCAGGGCCACCGCGATCCGCTGGAGCCACTGCTGGCACCGGTAGGACCGGGGCCGGGACAGGGGCACCCCCGCCGTCAGCGTCCGCAGCAGGCGCCGCATCCCCAGCGCCTCCCGGACATCCAGCACCAGCACCAAAATCAGCCAGATCTGGCCCAGCAGCAGCCGCCCCGGCAGTTTTTCCAGCGCCGCCAGTAACGGCGTGTGGGAGGCGGCGCCCCACCACCACACATACAGCGCCACCAGCACCACCAGCAGCACCGCTTCTCCTGCCAGGGAGCGGATTATCCGGCGCTTGAGGTACCGGTACCCCTCCGCCTGGACCACCGGGTCCGTGTCCAGCTCCGGGGCATTGGGGTCCTCACACCGCCACACGTGGAACAGCCCATCCAGCACCGTCACATACTGCCACCCCAGACTCTCGTATACTTCCAGCCGCTCCGGAGAGAGCACCTCCTTTTTCCTGCCCAGGGGCTGGAGGCGGTAGCGGCACACGCAGGGTTCCGCCTTCCGAAATTCCGCCCGCCACCGCCGGGTGCCGGTGAACTGCCAGCCCTCCCGGGCCCGGTCCTCCAGCCACGTCTCCGCCGCCGCCAGGTCCGATATGGCATGCAGGCACGTCTCCCGCATGGTCTCCGGTCCCGAAAGCACCGTCTCCTCCGGCGCCTGCTCCTTTTGCAGCTCTTCCCGCTTCTCAGGCTCCATGCCGTCTCCTCCTCTCAGATGGACTCCCGCTCTCCGTCCTCCACGCACAGCCGCAATCGGCCCAGCTCCTGCCGGAACAGCGCCCGGCCCCGGTCCGTGATGGCATAGGTCCGCTTCCGGCCCTCCACCGCCGTCTCCCGGATCAGGCCCTCCTCCTCAAATTTTGCCAGGATGGTGTACAGCGTCCCCGGTCCCAGGGCCACCCGGCCCGCCGTGGTGTCGTCCACATAGGCCACGATCTCCGTGCCGCACCGCTCACCCCGCAGCAGGGACAGCAGCACGTAGAACATGCTCTCCGTCAGCACCTTCAACGGTTCCTTCGCCATCTCACCGCCTCCAATATCGAAATACGATATCCTTTATCGATATTGTATCCTGTCCGCCGCGTTCTGTCAAGCGGGCCACGGCCTTCCAGCCCTTCCAGCTTTTGAGGGTTGCCTTTCCGGCAGGACCTTGGGTATGCTGAAAGGCAAGACTCACAAAGAAAGGAAAAACCCCCATGAATCTGCGATGGAAACGGGCCATTCTGGCCTCGCTGTGCGGCATCACCGCCGCCGCGGCGCTGTCTCTCCCTGCCCTGGGCGCCCGGACGGTACCGGTGCAGGTGGACGGCTCAGCGCTGGAAGGCACCGCCTATCTGGAATCCGGCGTTACATACGTCCCCCTGCGGAGCCTGCTGGATGCCTTCGGCGGCTGGGAGCTCTACTGGGACAGCCATACCCGCACGGCGGTGGCCGACGGCGCAGACGCCACCCTCACCGCCGACCCGGCGGCAGGCACCGTCACCCTGGACGATGCCGCCTATTCAGGGAAGATCTATGTAGAAAACGGCCGGACCTACGTGCCGCTGCGGCTGGTGGCGGAGCTGCTGGGCGGCGCGGCGGAATGGGACCGCTATTTCGGCGGCGCGGCGGTGACCTCTCCGGACGCCGACCATGACGCCGCAGATCTCTACTGGCTCTCCCGGATCATCAGCGCCGAGAGCCGGGGCGAGGTGCTGGAGGGCCAGATCGCCGTGGGCAACGTGGTGCTCAACCGCACCGAGAGCGCTGCCTTTCCGGACACCATCCCCGCCGTGATCTTCGACCGGAACCACGGCGTCCAGTTCGAGCCGGTGTCCAACGGCACGGTGTATCAGCAGCCCACAGCCCTTTCCGTTGAGGCGGCAAAGCGGGCTCTGAACGGAGAGAACACCGCAGGAGACGCGCTGTATTTCTACGCCCCCGCCCTCTCCCAGGGGACGTGGATCAACGCCAACCGCACCTACCTCCTCACCATCGGGTGCCACCGCTTCTACCTCTGATTGACTTTTGCCGCCTTTGGCGCTACAATGGCAGGGAATGAATGCGGCCGGAAACGCCGCCGAAATCCGCCATTTTACCGCAAAGGAGCGTCTTAAATATGCTGTTTTCCGATCATCCCCGGACCCACTACCGCAACGCCCCCGTCCACGAGGTCATCTGCCAGCTGCGCTTCCCCACCATCCTCACCATCAACACCGTGGAGCCCGCGGACTTCCAGGAGTCCATCCGGGACGAGTTCCCCCAGTACGTCCGGCGGCAGGACAACGCCGCTCCCCGGATCACCGGCCTGGGCGGACCCAACCCCAAGGTGGAGCAGCAGCCTCCCATCACCAACTACCACTTCCTCTCCGCCGACGGGCGCTGGAAGCTGAACCTCACCCGGGATTTCATCGCCCTCTCCACCCTGACCTATCCCGGCTGGGAGGAATTCGCCCATCATCTGGACAAGCCCCTGGCCTCCTTCATCAAGATCTATCAGCCCGCCTACTTCCAGCGGGTGGGGCTGCGGTACGTGAACATCCTCTCCCGCAGCCGCCTGGGGCTGGAGGACTTTGACTGGGCGGAGCTCATCGCCCCGGCCTACACCGCACCCATCCGGGAGTCCGGGCTGGCAGAGGAGAACTTCCTCAGCTGCGCCTGCGACCTGACGATGAAGCTGGACTCCAGCTGCCAGGCCAAGATCCACGCCGGCCCCGGCCGCATCAAGGCCCAGGCCCCGGGCGTTCCCCAGGACCCGGAGGTCAAGTATATCCTGGACATGGACCTGTCCATGGGCGGCAACGTACCCTGCACCCTCTCCGCCGGCGGCCTTGAGACCCTTCACGGCCACGCCACCCGCATCTTCGAGGGCGCCCTGACAGACGCCCTCCGGCAGGCCATGGACCCCGTCTGAGGCCCGATCATCGCAAACAAAAGACGGCCGGAACGTCCGCGAGGGCTTTTTCCGGCCGTTTTTTTGTTCAAAACAGAAAAAATACAAGGTATTACCTCTTGAGATTTTAGGAAAAATGAATGCTGTACAAAATCCCGCGATTTCGTTATTATTTGTGTCAGAAAGTACCATTCCCAAGTTAAACTGCAAGGAAAGAGGCATGGATTATGTTGAAAAGTGAGTATCTGCAGAGAGTTTACGATCAGGTGGTCGCCCGCGACCCCGACCAGCCGGAGTTCCAGCAGGCCGTTCTGGAGGTCCTGGAGAGCCTGGATATGATCGTGGATAAGCACCCCGAGTATGAGGCCAACGGCATCATCGAGTCCTTCGTGGAGCCCGAGCGCGTCATCACCTTCCGGGTGCCCTGGATGGACGACAAGGGCCATGTCCAGGTCAACCGCGGCTACCGCGTGCAGTTCAATTCCGCCATCGGCCCCTATAAGGGCGGTCTGCGGTTCCATCCCACGGTGAACCTGTCCATCCTGAAGTTCCTGGGCTTCGAGCAGATCCTGAAGAACAGCCTCACCGGCCTGCCCATCGGCGGCGGCAAGGGCGGCAGCGACTTTGACCCCAAGGGCAAGAGCGATGCCGAGGTCATGCGCTTCTGCCAGAGCTTCATGACGGAGCTGTACCGCCACATCGGCCAGTTCACCGACGTCCCCGCCGGCGACATCGGCGTGGGCGGCCGTGAGATCGGCTACCTGTTCGGCCAGTACCGCCGCATCCGCGACGCCCACGAGGCCGGCGTCCTCACCGGCAAGGGCCTGACCTACGGCGGCTCCCTGGCCCGTACCGAGGCCACCGGCTACGGCCTGTGCTACCTCACCCAGGAGATGCTCAAGTGCATGAAGAACGACAGCTTCTCCGGCAAGACCGTGGTGATCTCCGGCTCCGGCAACGTGGCCATCTTTGCCACCGAGAAGGCCACCCAGCTGGGCGGCAAGGTGGTTGCCCTCAGCGACTCCAACGGCTATATCCACGATCCCAACGGCATCCAGCTGGATGTGGTGAAGGACATCAAGCTGGGCCACCGCGGCCGCATCAAGGAGTACGCCGACCGCGTCCCCGGCAGCACCTACACCGAGGGCTTCCGCGGCATCTGGTCCATCCCCTGCGACATCGCCCTGCCCTGCGCCACCCAGAATGAGATCGACGCCGAGGCTGCCGAGAAGATCGTCAAGGGCGGCGCCATGGCCGTGGCGGAAGGCGCCAACATGCCCTCCACCCCCGAGGCCATCCAGATCTTCCAGAAGGCCGGTCTGCTCTTCGCCCCCGCCAAGGCGGCCAACGCCGGCGGCGTGGCCACCAGCGCTCTGGAGATGAGCCAGAACAGCATGCGCTACGGCTGGACCTTCGAGGAAGTGGATGCCAAGCTGCAGCAGATCATGGTGAACATCTTCCACAACATCTACGATGCCTCCGTGGAGTGCGGCGTCACCGGCGACCTGGTTGTGGGCGCCAACATCGCCGGCTTCAAGAAGGTCGTGGACGCCATGCTGGCCCAGGGCTTGGTGTGATCCCCGGCTGATCTCCGATCTCCAGGAGCGGGAACTTCGGTTCCCGCTCCTTTTTCAATCTTGTTCTTGACATATGTTCAAAACGAGGTATAATGGGCATATGTTCAAAACAAGAGGAGGGACGCCATGCCGCGCAGCGCCAAATGCCGTCGGGTCTGCCAGATGCCGGCCCACTGCCGCTTCCATCCGGAGGGGACCCCTTCCCGGGAGGCGGTGGTGCTGACGGTGGAGGAGTACGAGGCCATCCGGCTGATGGACTACCTGGGGCTGAACCAGGAGGAGGCCGCGGAGCGGATGGATGTGGCCCGGACCACCGTCCAGCGCATCTACGCCCAGGCCCGGCGCAAGCTCGCCGCCGTGCTGGTGGAGGGCCGCCCGCTGCACATCGGCGGCGGCTGCTACGCCGTCTGCCGGGGCGGCGGCTGCGGCGGCTGCGGGAAGGGCTGTCCCCCGGAGAGAAAGGATGCAGACACATGAAGATCGCAGTCACCTATGAAAACGGAAACGTATTCGGCCACTTCGGCCACACCGAGGCCTTCAAGCTCTACGATGTCCAGGACGGCGCGGTGGTCTCTTCCCAGGTGGTCCCCACCAACGGCAGCGGCCACGGAGCCCTGGCAGGCTTCCTCCAGGCCCAGGGCGTGGACTGCCTGATCTGCGGCGGCATCGGCGGAGGCGCCCAGATGGCCCTGGCGGAGGCGGGCATCCGGCTCTACGCCGGCTGCTCCGGCGACGCCGACGCGTGCGTGGCCCAGCTGCTCCAGGGCACGCTGGCCTATGCCGACAGCGCCACCTGCGATCACCACCACGGCGAGGAGCACACCTGCGGCGATCACGGCTGCGGCGGCCACGGCGAGGGACACTGCGGCCATCACGGCAGCTGCTGAAGCCCCAGCGGCCGGAGAGAAGTTCGCTTCTCTCCGGCTTCTTTTTTCGCTTCCCACGAAAGCGCCCGTGCTCTGGAGCGGGACAGGAAGGAGGCCGGCGCTGAGCGCCGGCCTCCTTCCTGTCCGTCAAAAGCCGTCGGCCCACTGATGCAGCAGCGCCTGCGCCCGCTCCGCCTCCGCTTCCTGATAGGCGATGTGGAGATCGTACAGGACCCCGCCGTCCACCAGGTAGCCGTCTATCCCGGCGTATCCGCTTTCCAGAGCGGTGGACGTGAGGACCTGGCACGAAAGGCCCCTTTCCGTAGTGTAAAGCGACTCCGTGTAAGCGGCATGCTCTGTGGTACGGACCCCGGTGGTGATGTCCTCTGTATAGTCCTCCGTATAGATCCGGGCGGAGAACTGCAGCCGGATGTCCCCCGCGGTGTACGCGGTATCCAGCGTCAGGGACCGGATGGTGCCATCGGCGTCCCCATACACGTTCACCTCCGTCTCCTGCTCCTCCGCGTCCAGCTCCGGCTGCTTCAGCCCGTCCAGTCCGATGTAATCGCCGCCCTCCGCCCGGGACGGGAAGGTCCGGCGCCAGTGCCCGGGGAACCAGCTGGAATATGGCCGGTAGTCCCGGTACTGCCGTGCGATCTCCGCCCCGGCTTCCCGGACGTCCCCCTTCAGGGCATCCGCCGGGATGCGCTCCGCGTCCACGAACAGATCATAGCCGGATTCGCTGTAATCCACTGCCAGCTGACGGTCCGTAAAGATCGTCAGCACCCAGGTGCCGAATCTCCCGGATGCCAGGGCCGTGACGGAGGCCAGCACCAGGCACACGCAGGCCGCCAACAAAACCGCGCGTCTCCGTTTCCCTCTCCCGCTCGCCCTGGCCGCCGGGTCCCGTACCGCCCGGGCCTCCCGGAGATACTCCTCCCGGACGTCCCCCAGGGCCTCCAACAAGTCCATGGTGTTCATACGTCGATCCCTCTTTCCAGCAGATGGTCCCGCAGCTTCCGCCGCAGCCGGCGGAGCGTCACGGAGACATGGTTTTCCGACATGCCCAGGCGCGCCCCGATCTCTGCGATGCTGTCCAGATACCAGTAGCGGCACAGGAAGATGGTCCGCTTCCGGGCGGGGAGCCCGGCCAGAAAGTCATTGAGGGCATCCACCAGTTCCCGCCGGTCCAGCGCCTGCTCGGCATCCTCTCCGCCGGCGACAAAAGAGAGCTCCTCCAGCACCGCCGGCAGACGGCTTCCGCCCCGTTTTTCCGCCCGGCCGAGCCGGTACCGGTTCAGGGCCAGGTTCCGGGTGATCTTTCCCAGGAACGTGGACAGCGCCTGGGGCCGGTGGGGCGGGATGGCGTTCCACGCCCGGAGGTAGGCATCGTTGACGCACTCCGCCGCGTCCTCCGGGTCGCCCAGGATGTTCCGGGCGATGGCGGCGCAGTAGGCTCCGTATTTGTCCGCCGTGGCGGAGATCGCCGCCTCGTCCCGGTCCCAGTATAGCTGAACGATCTGCACGTCCTCCATGGCGCTCCCTCCTTCCCCATCCGCCTCTGCCCATATACACCGCATCCGGCGGCAAATCTGACACCGCCTTGTGAAATTTTTTTCGAGGCCGTATCCTCCGCCGGCAAACCGGGCCGGACGCTTTCCCGATTTCCGTTGACATCGCCGCCCTTTTCCGATATTATAATATGTCGAACGAATCAGAGGAAGGAGATCTTTTATGAGCTTGCTGCTGACCGGCGGAGCCGTTTTCCAGGACGGCGCCTTCCACGCCGCGGACGTCGCGGTGGACCAGGGCCGTATTGTTTCTGTCGCCCCCTCCCTTCCCCGGGACGGCTATTCCGTCATTGAACTGCATAACCGCCTCCTTGTTCCAGGTTTCGTTGATGTTCATGTCCATCTTCGTGAGCCTGGCTTTTCTTATAAGGAGACGATCTGGTCCGGCACGGCGGCTGCCGCCGCCGGCGGCTACACCGCCGTGTGCGCCATGCCCAACCTCAGGCCCGTGCCCGACTGCATGGAGGGCCTGCAGGTCCAGCTGGACCTCATCGCCAAAAATGCCCATGTCCATGTCTATCCCTACGGTGCCATCACCCGGGACCAGCAGGGCCGGGAGCTGGCGGACCTTGCCGCCATGGCCCCCCATGTGGCGGGCTTTTCCGACGACGGCAGGGGCGTCCAGTCCGACGGCATGATGGAGGAGGCCATGCGCCTTGCCAGGACGCTGGACAAGCCCATCGTGGCCCACAGCGAGGATGAGTCCCTGCTGCCCAAGGGCTGGTGCGTCCACGACGGCGCGTATGCCCACGCCCACGGCCTCACCGGCAACCCCTCGGAGAGCGAGTGGCGGCAGGTGGAGCGGGACATCGAACTGGTGAAAAAGACCGGCTGCCGGTATCACCTCTGCCACATCTCCACCAAGGAGTCCGTGGACCTCATCCGCAGGGCCAAGGCGGAGGGCCTGCCTGTCTCCTGCGAGACAGGCCCCCACTACCTGCTCCTTTGCGACGAGGACCTCCAGGACGCGGGCCGCTTCCGCATGAATCCCCCCATCCGCTCTGCTGCCGACCGGGACGCCCTGGTGGCGGGCCTGCTGGACGGCACCATCGACTGCATTGCCACGGACCACGCCCCCCACTCCGCCCAAGAGAAATCCGGCAGCCTCACCGAGAGCCTCAACGGCATCGTGGGGCTGGAGTGCGCCTTCCCCGTGCTGTACACCCAGCTGGTGGAGACGGGGACCGCCCCCATGGAGACGCTGCTGCGGGCCATGTGCATCGCCCCCCGGCGCC
>CALWXB010000028.1 GCA_944385405.1 uncultured Oscillospiraceae bacterium
TGCCCTTGTAGCGGATCTTCTTGTACTTGCCGCAGTGGCACTCCCAGTCCTTGGTGGGCCCGAAGATGCGCTCGCAGTAGAGGCCGTCCCGCTCGGGCTTGAGGGTGCGGTAGTTGATGGTCTC
This sequence comes from uncultured Oscillospiraceae bacterium, assembly GCA_944385405.1. Taxonomy (GTDB): domain Bacteria; phylum Bacillota; class Clostridia; order Oscillospirales; family Oscillospiraceae; genus Oscillibacter. Next base: position 125 of record CALWXB010000028.1, read on the forward strand.
GGGCTTCTTGACCTCGCCGTAGGACCAGGCCAGGATCTGCTCCGGGGAGGCCATGCCGATTTTGATCGCGTCAAAGGCAATGTTGTTGCCGGTATTGTTCTCAGTCATATGCGATTTCCTCCTTCAATGATCCAGAATGTTCCGTTGACAAAAGGCGATTCCGGATCATTCGTCGTCGAAGTCCACATCGATGTCGGCGCCGGCATCGTCCGGGGCGTCCTCGATGTCAAAGCCGGACTCCTGGAACTCCGCCTCCTCGGCAAAGGCGCGGTGACGGTCGTCGTCGGCGTCCATCCGGGCCAGGTTGAAGGTGTCCAGCGCGTCCTCGTTCTCCTTGAGCTCGATGACGTTGCCGTCCTTATCCAGCACCTGGATGTCCAGGCACAGGGCCTGCAGCTCCTTGACCAGCACCTTGAAGGACTCCGGCACGCCGGGCTGGGGCACGTTGTGGCCCTTGACGATGGCCTCGTAGGTGCTGACACGGCCGGTGACGTCGTCGGACTTCACCGTCAGGATCTCCTGCAGGGTGTAGGCGGCGCCGTAGGCCTCCAGGGCCCACACCTCCATCTCGCCGAAGCGCTGGCCGCCGAACTGGGCCTTGCCGCCCAGCGGCTGCTGGGTGACCAGGGAGTAGGGGCCGGTGGAGCGGGCGTGGATCTTATCGTCAACCAGATGGTGCAGCTTCAGGAAGTAGACGTAGCCCACGGTGACCTTGTTGTCGAAGGGCTCGCCGGTGCGGCCGTCGTAGAGCACGCTCTTGCCCTCGGGGTCCAGGCCCGCCTCTTCCAGCATGGCCTTGATGTCCTCTTCCCGGGCGCCGTCGAAGATGGGGGTGGCCACCTTGCAGCCCAGGGCATGGGCGGCGTAGCCCAGATGGACCTCCAGCACCTGGCCGATGTTCATACGGGAAGGCACGCCCAGGGGGTTCAGAACGATGTCCAGCGGGGTGCCGTCGGGCAGGAAGGGCATATCCTCCTGGGGCAGCACCCGGGAGACGACGCCCTTGTTGCCGTGGCGGCCGGCCATCTTGTCGCCCACCTGGATCTTGCGGCGCTGGGCGATATACACCCGGACCACCATGTTCACGCCGGGGCCCAGCTCGTCGCCGGCCTCGCGGGTGAAGACCTTGGTGTCCAGCACGATGCCGCTTTCGCCGTGGGGGACCTTCAGCGAGGTGTCCCGGACCTCCCGGGCCTTCTCGCCGAAGATGGCCCGCAGGAGCCGCTCCTCAGCGGTGAGGTCGGTCTCGCCCTTGGGGGTGACCTTGCCCACCAGGATGTCGCCGGACTTGACCTCGGCGCCCACCCGGATGATGCCGTTTTCGTCCAGGTCCTTCAGGGCGTCCTCGCCCACGTTGGGGATGTCCCGGGTGATCTCCTCGGGGCCCAGCTTGGTGTCCCGGGCGTCCAGCTCGAACTCCTCGATGTGGATGGAGGTGTACAGATCCTCCCGCACCAGCCGCTCGTTGAGCAGCACGGCGTCCTCGTAGTTGTAGCCCTCCCAGGTCATGAAGCCCACCAGGATGTTGCGGCCCAGGGCGATCTCGCCCTGATCGGTGGCGGGGCCGTCGGCCAGGACGGTGGGATCCTCCCACTCGCCGTTTTCGTTCAGGTGCTTGCCGTGGACCCGCTCGCCCACGTCCACGATGGGACGCTGGTTGATGCAGGTGGTGTGGTTGGAGCGGATATACTTGGTGAGCTTGTAGTCCTTGGTCTCACCGGAGTCGTACTTGACGGTGACGTGGCGGGCGTCCACGGAGGTCACCACGCCGTCGCCCTCGGCCAGCACCACGATCTCGGAGTCGATGCAGATCTTGTGCTCCATGCCGGTGCCCACGATGGGGGCCTCGGGCCGCAGCAGGGGCACGGCCTGGCGCTGCATGTTGGCGCCCATCAGGGCGCGGTTGGCGTCGTCGTTGGGCAGGAAGGGGATCATGGCGGTGGCGATGGACACCATCATGCGGGGGCTGACGTCGATATAGTCCACCAGCTCCCGGTCCACTTCCACGATCTCGTCCCGGTGCCGGGCGGTGATACGGGCGTTGATGAGGCAGCCGTTCTCGTCCACGGGCTCGGCGGCCTGGCCGACGATGTAGTTGTCCTCCTCGTCGGCGGTCATATAGGTGATCTCGTCGGAGACCCTGCCGGTGGCCTTGTCCACGGCCCGGTACGGCGCCTCGATGAAGCCGTACTCATTGATCCGGGCGTAGGTGGCCAGGTAGGAGATCAGGCCGATGTTGGGACCTTCGGGGGTCTCGATGGGGCACATGCGGCCGTAGTGGCTGTAGTGGACGTCACGGACCTCCATGTTGGCCCGCTCACGGGAGAGGCCGCCGGGACCCAGGGCGGAGAGGCGCCGCTTGTGGGTCAGCTCCGCCAGGGGGTTGGTCTGGTCCATGAACTGGCTCAGGGGGCTGGAGCCGAAGAACTCCTTGATGGCGGCGGTGACGGGGCGGATGTTGATGAGGGACTGGGGGGTGACGATGTCCAGGTCCTGGATGGTCATCCGCTCCCGGATCACCCGCTCCATCCGGGAAAAGCCGATGCGGAACTGATTCTGCAGCAGCTCGCCCACGCAGCGCAGGCGGCGGTTGCCCAGGTGGTCGATGTCGTCCTTGACGGAGATGCCCCGGGCCAGGCCGTTCATATAGTTGATGGAGGTGAGGATGTCGTCGACGATGATGTGCTTGGGCACCAGATCGTCCTTGTGGAACTTGATCTGCTCCTTGAGCTCCTCGCCGCTGTACTGGGACAGCAGGTCCTGCAGCACGTCGAAGCGCACCCGCTCCTTGATGCCGCACTCGGCCAGGGGATCGAAGTCCACGTAGTGCTTCAGGTCGCACATCCGGTTGGACATCACCCGCAGGGGCTGGCCGTCCACGTCGATGGTGACCTCGCCCACGCCCACTTCGTCCAGCTTCCGGGCGTCCTCCTTGCTGAGGAGGTGGCCCTCGTCAAAGAGGATCTCGCCGGTGGCGGGGTCCGCCGCGGGGTAGACCAGCTTGTAGCCGGTGACCCGCTGCCACAAAGAGAGCTTCTTATTGAACTTGTAGCGGCCCACGACGGACAGATCGTAGCGCCGGGCGTCGAAGAAGAGGTTGCGCATCAGGGTCTCCGCGGCCTCCACCGTGGGGGGCTCGCCGGGACGCAGCTTGCGGTAGATCTCCAGCATGGCGTCCTCATAGTTCTTGCAGGGGTCCTTTTCCAGGGTGGCCGCGATGCGGGGATCGTCGCCGAAGCGGTCCAGGATCTCCGCGTCGGTCTTGAGGCCCAGGGCGCGGATCAGGCAGGTGATGGGGAGCTTGCGGTTTTTGTCGATACGGACCCAGAAGACCTCGTTGGTGTCCGTCTCATACTCCAGCCAGGCGCCCCGGTAGGGGATGACGGTGGAGGTGAGGATGGGCAGGTCGGTCTTGAGGTCCGTCTCCTTGCCGTAATACACGCCGGGAGAGCGGACGATCTGGGAGACCACCACGCGCTCGGCGCCGTTGATGACGAAGGTGCCGGAGTGGGTCATCAGGGGGAAGTCGCCCATGAAGATCTCCTGCTCCTTGATCTCCTCGGTCTCCTTGTTGCGCAGGCGGACCTTCACCTTCAGGGGGGCGGCGTACGTGGCGTCCCGGGCCTTGCACTCCTCCACGTCGTACTTGGGGGCCTCGTCCATCTTGTAGTCGATGAACGTCAGCTCCAGGTTGCCCTGGTAGTCCGTGATCGCGCCCACGTCGGCAAAAACCTCCCGCAGGCCGGTGTCCAGGAACTCCTGGTAAGACGTTTTCTGGATCTCCAGAAGGTTCGGCATGGGAACGACTTCCTCATACCGGGCAAAGTTCTTACGAAGGGTCTTGCCGTAATACTTGTCCTTGGCCATCTTCTCATTCACCTTTCTTCGGTCTCCCCGCCCTGTCCTGCGGAGGAGGCGCGTGATTTGTACGGAACCGTGCAAACAGGCGACACGCTAGGATGCGTTGTTAAAACGTTTGTTTCGCCCTCTTGCATTGTCATGGGAAATGTGCTATCTTGTAAACGCTGATAGAGAATGGCGGAATATTCCACCGCATCACATAAGCGATTAATTTTACCATGGCAGAGAGACCATGTCAAGGGATATTTTGCGGAAGCAGGCGGGTTTTCCCGTCTTTTTTCATGTCCGCGGAAAAAAAGAGACCGGCCGCCCCGTAGGGCGGCCGGTCCTGCTTTTTCAGATCACTCGTACAGCTCGTCGTCGGCATAGTCCTCGTACTCGGAGCCGAATCTCCGGCTCAGGCGCTTCTTCATGCCGCAGCAGCCCACGCTCAGGTCGTGCCAGCCGCCGATCAGAAGGCACACGAACGCCGCCAGGGCCAGGCTGGCGCCGATGATCTTCATCACCATGCGTGCGGTATTGCTCATGGAACACTCCTCCTTCGCGTTTTCACAGTCTCCGGAGATTATGATACACCATTTCCCCGGGGTTTACAACTCTTTTCAGCGGTAAATATCCTCAATGGCCACCCGCTGGCCCAGCAGGAAGGGCAGGAACTTCCCCATCAGGGGCACATAGGACGCCGCCAGCACCAGCGACGCCACCCAGGCCGCAGCCCGCTTCTTCCGCCCCGGCATCGCCAGCCCGATCAGGGCGCCCACGGCGCACACGCAGATCTTCAGCAGGGCAATGTCCCGCCAGGTGCACGCCTTGAGATATTGGTTGGCCGCGTCAGTCAGTCTGTTCATCGCACGCTACCTCCTCGTCAGGATGCTTCACGGCTCCCGGGCGTCCGCCGCCCCATACCGATGGTTCATTCTACCACATCCCGCCGCAAAAAGGAAGTCCCAAAAAACGCCCTGTCCGGGACCGTTCACTCCGCCGCCCGCTCCAGCAGCACCACGGACTCCACGTGAGGCGTGCCGGGGAACATGTCCACCGCCGCGGCCCGGACGGCCCGGTAGCCGCGCCCGGCGAAGCGGGCCACGTCCCGGCCCAGTGTGGCGGGGTCGCAGGAGACGTACACCACCCGGGCGGGGCCCATCCGGGCCACGGAGGCGATGACCTCCTCCGCAAGTCCCTTGCGGGGCGGGTCCACGGTGATGACGTCGGGCCGCAGGCCCTCCCGCTCCAGATGCTCCGCCACCTCCGCTGCGTCCCCGCAGAAGAATTCCGCGTTGGTGACGCCGTTGCGCGATGCGTTCTCCCGGGCGTCCCGGATGGCGGGGGCCACGATCTCCGCCCCCAGGACCCGCCTGGCCCGGGCGGCCATGCACAGCGTGATGGTGCCGGTGCCGCAGTAGAGGTCCAGCACCGTCTCCTCCCCCGTGAGCCCGGCGAACTCCAGCGCCTTGCCGTAGAGCACCTCCGCCTGGTCCCGGTTCACCTGATAGAAGGACGGCACCGAGAGCTTGAAGGTCAGGCCGCACAGGGTGTCCATGAGGTACGGCTCCCCCCACAGGGTGCGGTACTTCTCCCCCAGGATCACGTTGCCCCGGCGGGTGTTGGTATTGAGCACCACGCCCACGGTGCGGGGCGCGGCAGCGCGGACGAAGGCCGCCAGCTCCGGCTCCCGGGGCACTTGCTTTCCATTGGCCACCACGCAGCAGAGGCTCTCCCCCTTCCGGTTCACCCGGACATAGATGTGGCGGACGAGGCCCTTGCCGCTGCGCTCGTCATAGGGCGGCACCTGATAGCGCTTCATCCACTTCCCCACCGCCTGGGCGGTGCGGTCGGAAACTTCCGACTGGATGAGGCAGCTGCGCACCGGGATCACCTGGTGGCTGCGGGCCCTGTAAAACCCGATCTCCCCGCCGCTGCCCACGGGGTACTGGCTCTTGTTGCGGTAATGATGGGGATCCTTCGCCCCCAGGATCTCCTCCACGGCCACGTCCGTGCCCCCCAGGCGCTCCAGGGCGTCCTGGACCCGGCGGCGCTTGGCCCACAGCTCCTCACCGTAGGTCAGGTGCTGGAAGCCGCAGCCGCCGCACCGGCCGTAATAGGGGCACTCCGGCGCTGCCCGCTCCGGGGAAGGCGCATGGATCTTCACGATCTCCCCCGCCGCGGCGGTCTTCATGACCCGGGTGATGCGCAGGTCCACGGTCTCGCCCCGCACCGCGCCGGGAACGAACACCACCGCCCCGTCCAGCCGCACGATGCCCAGGCCCTCGCTGGAGTAGCCCTCCACCGTGCCGGTATACACTTGATCTTGTCGCAGTTTTTCCATGCTCTCCGTTTCCTTTTCCGATGTGCGGGTCACGCCTCCCACTTCTCCAGCAGCTGGCGCAGCTGGTCGGCGAACTTGGCCAGGGACTTGTTGTCCCGGCCGCGGCTGCGCTTGATGGACTCCATGACCATCTGGCCCACGGCCACCAGCCGCTCGTAGGCAGGACTGGCCTTGCCGCCGGCAGGCGCCTTGGCCTTCCGCTCGGGCAGATACCCCCGCTCCGTGACGGTGCCGGCGATGAGGTCGTACTCCTCCGTGTACTGGGGGGCGTGGGCGTCCAGGCCCATGCCCTGGAGGGTCTGGGCGAAGAAGGGGGCCACCTCCCGGTCGCCGTGGACCACGAACACATGCCGGGGCTTGGGGTCCTGGAAGGCGGAGATCCAGCTGAGAAGATGGTCCCGGTCGGCGTGGGAGGAAAGGCCGTGGAAGTTCACCAGCTGGGCGTTGACGGCGATCTCCTCGCCGAACATCCTCACGCTCTTGGCCCCCTCCAGCAGCGTCCGGCCCAGGGTCCCCTCGCCCTGATAGCCCACGAACACCACCGTGCACTCCTTCCGCCAGAGGTTGTGCTTGAGGTGATGGCGGATGCGGCCGGCGTCGCACATGCCGGAGGCGGAGATGATGACCTTGGGGGTGTGGTCCATGTTCAGCGCCTTGGACTCCTCGCTGGTCTCCGTCATGCGCAGGTTGGAGAAGCTGAACATGTGGGTGCCGTCCTGCACCAGCGCCAGGGCCTCCTCGTCCAGATAGCCGTGGAGGTCCCCGGTGAAGATGGTGGTGGCCTTCTTGGCCAGGGGAGAATCGATATACACCGGGAAGTCCGGCACGCTGCGCACCAGGTGCTGGTCCTTGATCTCCCGGATGAAGTACAAAAGCTCCTGGGTGCGGCCCACGGCGAAGGAGGGGATGATGACGTTGCCTCCCCGGCCCAGGGTGGTGTCGATGATCCGGGCCAGGTCGTCGGTATAGGTCCAGGCCTCGGTGTGGTTGCGGTCGCCGTAGGTGGACTCCATGATGACATAGTCCGCGCCGGTGAGATAGGTGGGGTCCCGGATGATGGGCTGGTTGACGTTGCCCAGGTCGCCGGAGAACACCAGCTTCCGGGTCTGGCCGTTTTCCGTGGCGGTGAGGATGATGCACGCCGACCCCAGCAGGTGGCCCGCGTCCACGAACTCCGCCGTGACCCCCTCGCAGACGGGCACCACATCATGGTACTCGCAGGTGGTCATGAACGCCCGGACCCGGGCGGCATCCTCGATGGTGTACAGCGGCTCCACCCGGGGGGCGCCGGAGCGCTCGCCCTTGCGGTTTTTCCACTCGGCGTCCTGCTCCTGGATGTGGGCGGAGTCCAGCAGCATGATGTCCAGCAGGTCCGCCGTCAGCCGGGTGGTGAGGATGCGGCCCCGGAAGCCCTGCTTGATGAGCATGGGGATCCGGCCGGAGTGGTCGATGTGGGCGTGGGTCACCAGCAGCACGTCCACGCTGCCGGCGGCAAAGGGGAACTCCCCGTTGGAGACCTCGTCCCGCCCCTGCTGCAGTCCGCAGTCGATGAGGATGCGCCTGCCGTTGACATCCAGGCAGTGACAGCTGCCGGTGACGCATTGATCTGCGCCGAAAAAGCTCAGCTTCATGGAAATCCTCCTTCGTCGAAGCGCCGGTACGCAAAGTTCTGATCTGATTGTAGCACACCCCGGCGGAAAGCACAATCCGCCTTTTGCCTCCGCCGCTCTTGCGCCGCTCCGGCGGGGACTGGTATACTGGAGAAAAAGGAGGTGCCGGCCATGGAGCGCAGAACACTGCTGATCCCGTCGCTGCTGGACGACCACTTTCCCCTGCTGCGCCACGCCTTCGCCTCCCGGCACTGGGAGCCGGTGCTGCTGACGGAGGACCGGGGGCTGGCCGACCTGGGGCTGCGGTACGTCCACAGCGAGATGTGCTATCCCGCCATCCTGGTGGCGGGGCAGATCCTCTCCGCCCTGGGCTCCGGGCGGTACGATCCCGCCCGTTGCGGCGTCCTCATCGGCCAGGCGGGAGACGAGTGCCGGGGGTCCTGCTTCATCCAGATCATGCGCAAGGTGCTGGACCGGGCAGGCTATCCGGAGGTGACGCTGGTATCGTTGAACGTCCGGGGCATCGAGCGGGGCGCGGCCCTGCCCGTCTCCCCCGCCATGGTGGGCCGGGCCCTGGCCGCGGCGGTGTGGGGAGACACCCTGGCGATCCTGCGCAATCAGTTCCGCCCGGTGGAGGCCGTCCCCGGGGCGGCGGAGGCGCTGTGGCGGGACTGGATGGACCGCCTGGCCCCGGATCTGGCCCGCGTCCCCTCCCGCCGCCGGATCCTGGCGCGGTGCCGGGAGATGACGGCGTCCTTCCAGGCCCTGGAGACGGTGTCCCGGCCGGTGGAGGACGTGGCCGTGGTGGGAGAGGTGTACACGAAAAACTGCCGCCTGGGCAACTGGGACCTCATGGCGCGTCTTGCGTCGGAGGGCTACCGCGTCCGGGTGGGGGGCCTCACCTGGCAGGCCCTCTACTATATGGATTCCCACGCCCTGAAGGGCCCCCTGCTCCACCGCCTTTTCTACCGGGCGGTACGGCGGTACACCGCCGCCGTCCAGGAGGCCATGCTGGACATCCTGCACCGGGCGGACATCCCCACCCTGCCGCCTCTGCTCCGGCTCAAGCGCCAGGCGGCGGGCCTGGCGCCCCTGCGCGTCACCGTGGCCGACGGCTGGCTCATCGCCGCGGAGGCGGTGGGCTGGGCAGGCGTCGGGTGCCGGAAGATCCTGTGCGTGCAGCCCTTTGCGTGCCTGCCCGGCCATGTGTTCGGCAAGGGGCAGTATCCGTCGCTGCAGCGGGCGCTGCCCCATGTGCGCCTGGTGAGCGTGGACTACGACGCCAGCACCGGCGAGGGCACGGTGCTCAGCCGCATCCGGATGCTGCTGGACGACGACCTGCGCTGAGGCGGCGGATTTTCTCAAAATCCGCCTCTGAAATTGTGAATTTTTTTCGGATCCTCGCTTTTTTCTTTGCATTCCATGGGTAATTGTGGTATGCTACTTTTGCTTTTTTGCAATGTCTCCGTTATGAATTGTAAAAACACGCCCTCTCCGGCTCTCGGTGGGGAAGGCGGAAAGGAAGTTTTACCGTATTATGGGTCTTATGAAGAAACTCTTTGGCGATTACAGCTCCCGGGAGCTGAAATCCATCTATCCCATCGTGGACCGCATCGAGGCGCTCTCCGACTCCTACAAGACGCTCACCGATGCCCAGCTCCAGGCCAAGACCGGCGAGTTCCGCCAGCGCCTGGCCAACGGGGAGACGCTGGACGACATCCTCCCCGAGGCCTTCGCCACGGTGCGGGAGGCCGCCGACCGCGTGCTGGGCATGCGCCCCTACCGGGTGCAGCTGGTGGGCGGCGTGGTGCTGCACCAGGGCCGCATCGCCGAGATGAAGACCGGTGAGGGCAAGACGCTGGTGGCCACCCTCCCCGCCTACCTCAACGCCCTGGCCGGCCGGGGCGTCCACATCGTCACCGTCAACGACTACCTGGCCAAGCGCGACAGCGAGTGGATGGGCAAGGTCCACCGCTTCCTGGGATTGAAGGTGGGCCTCATCGTCCACGGCCTGACCAGCAAGGAGCGTCAGGCCGCCTACGCCGCAGATATCACCTACGGCACCAACAACGAGATGGGCTTCGACTATCTGCGGGACAACATGTGCATCTACGCCTCCGAGCTGGTGCAGCGGGGCCACGCCTTCGCCATCGTGGACGAGGTGGACTCCATCCTCATCGACGAGGCCCGGACCCCCCTCATCATCTCCGGCCAGGGCGAAAAGTCCACCCAGCTCTACGACATGGCGGAGATGCTGGTCTCCCGCATGAAAAAGCAGGTGGTGGTCCAGGTGGACAACAAGGAGGAAGAGGACACGGACCTGGACGCCGACTACGTAGTGGACGAAAAGGCCAAGACCGCCACCCTCACCGCCCGGGGCATCGCCAAGGCGGAGGAGTTCTTCCACATCGAGAACCTGGCCGACCCCTCCAACTCCACCCTCAGCCACCACATCAACCAGGCCCTCAAGGCCCACGGCACCATGAAGCGGGACATCGACTACGTGGTCAAGGACGGCGAGGTCATCATCGTCGATGAGTTCACCGGCCGCCTCATGTTCGGCCGCCGCTACTCCAACGGCCTGCACCAGGCCATCGAGGCCAAGGAGCACGTCAGCGTCAACAGCGAGAACAAGACCCTGGCCACCATCACCTTCCAGAACTACTTCCGCCTCTACGACAAGCTCTCCGGCATGACCGGCACCGCCATGACCGAGCAGGAGGAGTTCGGCACCATCTACAATCTGGACATCATCGAGATCCCCACCAACCGGCCCAACCAGCGGGTGGATCACCACGACGTGGTGTACAAGACCGAGGCGGGCAAGTTCCGGGCCGTGATCCAGCAGATCCGGGAGTGCCACGAGAAAGGCCAGCCCGTGCTGGTGGGCACCGTGTCCATCGAGAAAAACGAGCTGCTGTCCCAGCTGCTGGCCCGGGAGGGCATCCGTCACAACCTCCTCAACGCCAAGAACCACGAAAAGGAAGCCGAGATCGTGGCCCAGGCGGGCAAGCTGGGCGCCGTCACCGTGGCCACCAACATGGCCGGCCGCGGCACCGACATCATGCTGGGCGGCAACGCCGAGTACCTGGCCCGGGCGGATCTGGTGAAGGCCGGCTACGCCGAGGAGATCATCGTGGACGCCACCGGCTACGCCGACACCGACAACCAGGAGATCCTGGATGCCCGGGCCCTCTACGCTCAGAAGCTGGCCCAGCACAAATCCGAGATCGCCAGCGAGGCCGAGCAGGTTCGGGAGGCAGGCGGCCTCTTCATCATCGGCACCGAGCGCCATGAGTCCCGCCGCATCGACAATCAGCTCCGCGGCCGCGCCGGCCGTCAGGGCGACCCCGGCGAGACCCGGTTCTACATCTCCCTGGAGGACGACCTGATGCGCCTCTTCGGCGGAGACCGCATCACCTCCATGATGGACCGGTTCGACCTGGACGAGGACACCCCCATCGAAAACAAGATGCTCACCCGGGCCATCGAAAACGCCCAGACCACCGTGGAGTCCCGGAACTTCCAGTCCCGCAAGTCCGTGCTGGAATACGACGACGTCATGAACAAGCAGCGGGAGATCATCTACGACCAGCGCCGCCAGGTGCTGGACGGCAGGGACCTCCACGAGACGGTGCTGAACATGATGCGCGCCGCCATCTCCAACCACGTCACCCTGGCCCTGGGCGAGGCCCAGACCGTCACCGACGAGCAGGAGGTCCTCCGGGGCCTGGAGGGCACCTACTTCCTGCCCGGCGCCGTCACCGGCCTTGCCGGCAAGTCCGCCCAGGAGTGCACCGACGCGCTGATCCAGGCCGCCGAGGCCACCTACGAGGCCAAGGAGGCCGAGATCACCGCCCCCATCATGCGGGAGCTGGAGCGGGTCATCATGCTGCGGGTGGTGGACGAGTACTGGATGGACCACATCGACGCCATGGACGACCTGAAGCAGGGCATCCGCCTGCAGTCCTACGGCAACAACAACCCCGTGGACGTCTACAAGCGGGAGTCCCTCACCATGTTCGAGGAGATGGTCTCCGCCATCCAGGAGGAGACGGTGCGCCGCCTGTACTCCGTCCGGCTGAAGAAGGACGAGGAGGTCAAGCGGGAGCGGGTGGCCAAGGGCATGGTGGAAAACGTGGGCGGCGACGGCACCGCCCCCAAGAAGCAGCCCGTCAAGTCCGTGAAGATCGGCCGCAACGACCCCTGCCCCTGCGGCAGCGGCCTCAAGTGGAAGAAGTGCACCTGCAAGGAGTATCACGAAAATTGACCTCGAGGGGGAGCCGGCTCCCCCTCGACCTCCCCCACCACCAGTCTGCGGACTGGTGTACGCCGCCCACGGCGGCTGGGCCGCGGTATTTTCGCCACGTACACGCCGCGGCGAAAATGAGATCCTGCGGCAGCGGCCTCAAGCGGAAGAAGCGCACCTGCAGGGAGTACCACGAAAATTGACCTCGAGGGGGAGCCGGCTCCCCCCCCCGATCTCCCTTACCATATACAAGCGCCCCCTGTACTCTCCTGCCGGAGGGCAGGGGGCGCTGCTTTTTGACGAGGAGGCGCCTATGCCCTTTACCACCCATACCCAACACGGCCTGCTCTGGCTCACCTCCCCCCTGCTCTCCCCCCTGCGCCACGGCTTTTCCACCCGGCGCGGCGGCGTCTCCCCCGCCCCCTGGGACTCCCTGAACCTGGGCCCCAGCCGGGGAGACGAGCCGGCGCGGGTGCGGGAGAATTACCGGCGCTTCTGCGCCGTCCTGGACATCCCCATGGACCGCCTGGTGCTGAGCCATCAGGTCCATGAGACCACCGTCCGCACCGTCACCGCCGATGACGCGGGCAAGGGGCTGGACCGCCCCCGGGACTACACCGCCGACGCCCTGATCACCGACCAGCCGGACCTGCCCCTGGTGGTCTTTTCCGCCGACTGCGGCATCTTGCTGCTCCACGACCCGGTGCGCCGGGCGGTGGGCGCCGTCCACGCCGGCTGGCGGGGCTGCGCCGGCGGCATCGTGGAAAAGACCGTGGCGGCCATGCGCGCCCGCTACGGCACCGACCCGGCGGACCTGCGGGCCGCCGTGGGTCCCTGCATCGGCCCGTGCTGCTTTGAGACCGACGGAGACGTGCCGGAGGCCATGACCGCCGCGCTGGGCCCGGACGCCGCGCCCTTCCTGGAGCGGCGGGGGGAGAAATGGCACGTGGACCTGGCGGGGCTCAACCGCCGGTGGCTGCTGCGCGCGGGCCTGCGGGCGGAGCGCATCGACGTGTGCGGGCTGTGCACCGCCTGCCGCCCGGATCTCTTCTGGTCCCACCGGAAGATGGGCCAGGCCCGGGGCGTCCAGACCGCCGTCATCGCCCTGGGGAAGGAGGCGCGGCCATGAGGCGGCTGACCCGCGCCCTGCGGCCCATGGCCGCCGCGGCGCTTTTGTGCGCGCTGGCGACGGGCTGCTGGCAGGCAGACATGCCGGAGACAGAGGCCCTGACCCCCATCCCCTCCGACGCCGGCCTGCTGGAGACCGCGGAGCCCCAGGTGATCCTGCCGGAGATCTTCTCCCTGCCCTACGCGCCGGGACAGTCCCTGGACCCCGTCTCCTGCCCCGACGGCATGCAGCAGACCGTATCCTCCCTGATCTGCGAGGGGCTGTTCCGCCTGAACACCGACCTGGAGCCGGAGCCGTGGCTGTGCGGGAGCTACACCTATGACCCCGCCGCCTGGGTGTACACCTTCACCCTGCGGGAGGGCGTCACCTTCTCCGACGGCTCGCCCCTCACCGGCGCCGACGTGAAGGCCACGCTGGACCGGGCCAGGACCTCCGACCGCTACCGCCAGCGTCTGGCCCAGGTGACCTCCGTCTCCGCCTCCGGCAATACCGTGACGGTGTCCCTCAGCGGGCCCAACACCGGCTTCCCCGCCCTGCTGGACATCCCCATCGTGAAAAGCGGCACCCAGGACACGGTGCCCATGGGCACCGGCCCCTACCTCTTCACCACCGCCGACAGCGCCGCCTACCTGGTCTCCAATCAGTCCTGGTGGCGGGGCGGCGGCCAGCCGGTGGACCGGATCCTGCTCTCCGAGGCCGCGGACCGGGACACCATGCTCTACCGCTTCACCTCCCACGACGTCCAGCTCATCACCGCCGATCTCACCGGCACCGACCCCATCGCCGCCACCGGCAACGTCAGCTTCCAGGACGCGGACACCACCACCCTGCAGTACATCGGCTGCAACGTCACCCGGGCCCCCCTGGACAACGCCGCCTTCCGCAGCGCCCTGTGGAACGGCTTCAGCCGCACCCAGATCGTCAGCGCCTTCCTCTCCGGCCACGCACGGCCCGCCCAGTTCCCCGTCTCCCCCTGCACCTCTTTGTATCCCACGGCGCTGGAGGAGCCCTATTCCGCCGACGGCTTCGCCGCCGCCCTGGCCGCCAGCGGCGTCTCCGCCGGGCGCACGCTGACGCTGCTGGTGAACCAGGAGAACAGCTTCAAGGTCTCCGTAGCGGAGCATCTGGCGGAGACCTTCACGGACGCCGGCATCCCCATGACGGTGCAGGCCCTGCCCTGGGCGGAATACACCGCCGCCCTGGCCGCCGGGAACTTCGACCTCTACTACGGCGAGGTGCGCCTGGGGGCGGACTGGGACCTCTCTCCCCTGCTCTCCACCGGCGGCAGTCTGAACTACGGCGGCTGGGCCGATCCACAGACGGACCAGCTCCTGGCCGCCTACGCCGCCGCCGCGGACCGTACCGCCGCCATGGAGGCCCTGTGCGCCCATCTCCGGACCCAGGCGCCGGTGATCCCGGTGTGCTTCAAATCCACCTCCGTGCTGATGCAGACGGACGTGGTGGAGGGCCTGACCCCCACCATGGCCCAGCCCTTCTACAACCTCACGGAATGCACCATCCGCCTCCAGGCGGACGGAACGTGAAAAAGAGGACGTCCCGAGGGACGTCCTCTTTTCTCATCCGCGGTTTTCCTTGCCGGTGATCTCCGATGCGTCCAGCCGCCACACGCCGGTCCGCTCCGGCTGGGCCGCCGCCCGGTCGAACGCCGCCATGGCCCGGGGCGTGTACCGCAGGCACAGCAGCCGCAGCGCCTCCCGCTTTTCCGCCGGGTCCGTCACCTCCGTCACCCGTCCGAACACCACGGCGGAGCGGTAGCGGGTGGTGAAGGCCTCCTGCACCACCTCGCAGCGGTCCACGCAGGTCAGGCACACCGCCGGATGCGCCCGCAGGCAGGCCGCCCTGCGCCCCTCCAGGGCGCCGTGGAAGTACAGCGCCCGGTCCCTCCGGACCACCTGCAGCGGCACGCAGTACGGCCCGCCGTCCTCCGCCGTCATGGCCAGCACCGCGTAGGCGCATTGGTCCACCGCCTCCCAGGCCTGCTCCTCCGGCACCTGCCGGTCCTTCCGTCTCATGCTCCGTTCCTCTCCTTTCCCGATGAGCGCCAGCTTCTGCGCCCGGCTCAGCTGCTTGATGGCCCGCTCCCGCCGCAGCGCCGCGGAGCGGTCCTGGCAGGGCTCCTGATACACCAGGGCCACCGGCAGGCGGCTGCGGGTATACTTGGCCCCCCGGCCGCTCTGGTGCGCCGCCAGGCGCCGCGCCACGTCGTCGGTGCACCCGGTGTAGAGCGTCCCGTCCCGGCAGCGGAGGAGATACACATACCACCCCACGTCCCGCGCCTCCTTTCCATCCGACCCAGTATACCACGCCGCGCCCCGCCCCGGCAATACCGCCTCCGGCAGAAATACGGACGGCCCGCCGGTGCATAGGAATGAGGGAGGAGGAGATCATATGCTGTCTGCCGCACTGCTGCTGTTCGCCAACACCCTGCTGCTGTCCCTGCGCCTTTCCGGCGGGTCCTTTCCCAAGCCCCTCTCCGCCGCGGAGGAGCAGGACTGCCTGCGCCGCTGCGCCCAGGGGGACGCCGAGGCCCGGGACATCCTGATCCAGCGGAACCTGCGCCTGGTGGCCCACATCGTCAAGAAGTACTACACCCAGAGCGGGGATCAGGAGGACCTGATCTCCATCGGCACCATCGGCCTCATCAAGGGCATCTCCAGCTTCAACGCCGACAAGGGGGCGCGGCTGGCCACCTACGCCGCCCGGTGCATCGAAAACGAGATCCTCATGTATTTCCGCAGTCAGAAGAAGCTCCAGAGCGAGGTATCCCTGTCGGACTCCATCGAAGGCGACCAGGACGGCAACGCCCTGCAGCTGATGGACGTGGTGGGCGTGGACGACACCATGCTGGAGGACCTCCACGACCGGGACAGCGCCCTGCGGCTGCGCCGCCTCATCGGCACCTGCCTCACCCCCCGGGAATCCGAGATCATCCGCCTGCGCTACGGCCTGGGCGGCACGGTGCCCCTGACCCAGCGGGAGGTGGCCCGGTCCTTCGGCATCTCCCGCAGCTATGTATCCCGCCGGAACTAATGTAAGCGAAGCCCTGAAAGCCTTGTGGGACAAGACTTTCAGGGATTCGTGCGTGACCGGGGTAGCGCCGCGGTTATTGTAAACGGTAAGAATTTTAGGAAGATAAGCGGCTGTTCATCAAAAGCAAAGCAAGAAGAAAGATTGATGTAGTCAGATCTTAACCCATTCATCTTTTATTGCAGAAATATTGAGTTCTTTCCACTCAGTTTTCCACAAGTCTAAATAAGGAATATCATTTGACGATGGCTTAGGATCACACTCTTCTATATGAACTATTGATGGAATAGTAACCGCATCGCCAACAAGGATACATTCGCCTGCTTTAAGAGATGGCATTTTTTCTACTAAGTTTCCTGATGTATCAGGTAATAGTCGCTTAACATAGTTCTGATCATTGGGATTTGTTAACCTGAGAGCCAAAAAGTTGTTACATTGAGCAAAGATGGTTTCGGAAATTTCAGATGGACGTTGGCTGGAAAGAAGCAGTGTTACACCATACTTTCTACCTTCTTTTGCAATCCTCTCAATGGATTGTTTTGATGCACGATATCGTGAAAGATCGCTATTTGGAACATATTTGTGTGCTTCTTCGTAGACTAATAACAATGGCACATCATTGTTGAGTTTTTCGTTTGGATTTTGCGTATAACGAAAACGTTTATAATAATAGCCATATTCAAAGAGAATTCTTGAAATCAGAGAAACCGTGATACTCAAGACATCAAATGGGACACCGCTGAGATCAATAATTGAAATATTAGATTTATTTTCGCCATAACCAATCAATTGTTTTAGTGTTTCTTCAAAAGTTATATTTTTTGATTTGTCACCCAGGAGAAAATCAAGCCGTTTATCATTCAACTTATTCTCAAGCCTGTTTATAAAGTTAGTAAGTTTTCCGTACAAACTGCCTTGTGTAGTTTTTGGTTGTCCCTTTTTAGGACCACTTGCGTACACTTCTCCAGTATCTATTTCAAGTTTATTTATGTCTCGAGCCGCAATAAGTACATCATTCAAGTCGAACATTAATGGAGAGTCAAAATGGATTTTTTCTTTGGCCTCAGGCTCACCGGTAAAGTGTTTTTTTCGACTCCGAATGACTTCTTGCTTGAAAACATTTCTTTGATTATGATCATTGACTTCGGTATCGATAAAGAGTTCTTGTAGTTCATCACTGGTTAACATCCAATACGGCAATACAAGTGTTGAAATGTCAATATAATTTGCTGTCGGGAATGCAGATTTATACTCTGAATGAATATCAAAAATAACAATGTGAGAGTTGTTTAGACCTGTGTACTCTCCATTTTTACAATGAATGGCTTCCTGCAGAATTTTTGCAATAGAATGAGACTTGCCAGAACCCGTTGATCCAACAATGGCAATGTGTTTATTAAAAAACTTATTGCCGTTGACAGGCACAGATATAGCAGGATTTGTTGATAAGCTGGCAAATGTAAACTTTTCATTTTCATCGATAGACTCAATAAATATTTTTTCAATTTCTTCTGTTTTTGCTGGCTCAACTTGTTTAGGAGGAATAGCTAGAGAATCATCCCCACGTTCGAATTTCCCGTCTCTAATGATTCCTAATGGATTTGCTTCTAGTATGTATTTTCTTACAGGTGTTTCAGTACTATCTTTTCCAATCTCAATTGAAAAGTTTTCAATAATTGCAATTAAGATAGCATTTTCGTTGTCTGAGATTCGTAAATAAGAGCCTACTTTCAGTTTTTCCTCGGCAATTTGAAAATTTTCAAGGTCTTCTACAGCTATTTTGATCTTATTCGGGAACACAGATATTACTTCTGCATTTATTTTTTCAGTGTCCATAGTATTCTCCTTTCTAGATCATATTGCTGATATAGTCTGTACTTGGAATTTTAATTAAGTGCATTTGATGAGATGCATTTCGATAGTATGGAGCATCTAAGAAAAATTGATAGATAACTCTTGTTGATGAAATTTCATTTAAAATGTCATCAATCTGCTCAAGAGCAGTAATGAACTTTAGCTTAATACCATTTTGTGCACATGGCTTTCTAACAATTGATTTTGCCTTGAAGTCAGCTCCTTTAAAGTCATAACCATCTATAAAATAAATATTATCATTTTGCAAAGCTTTTTTGATATTCAATATTGTCTGATCTGATGCACCGTGCAAATAGATATATGGGCAGAAAGGTTTTGGATCTCGTGCAGATAATTTACTCCAATTCCTTGAGATTTTCAAAACAATTGATTTAATATCTGGCTCAGATATTGTACCATCACAATCAATAAGAAAAAATCTTGAGTAGGGTGAAATATTCAGAGTAGAGAAATACTCTTGTTTTATTGCTCTACAATAATCTCGTTTACCTTTGAATTTTAGAAACCAAATATCAAACAGCTCAGATTTACTGTTAATTCTTTTTTTAAATTCTTGTGTTGTTATTGTTCGTTCTTGAATATTTTGTTTGGTGGAAAGATCTCTAACAATGCGCAATGCATTGTTGTAATAATAATACTCCGCTTCAAATTCAGAACATCGAAAGAGTTCTTTAAGTTTTGTCGTTATTGATCGTTTTTGTGCAGAAAACTCTACTGCATTAATGTTAATAGTTAGATGCTTTAGAAATTGTGATAGTTCTGAGTCTGAAAGATTAAGATCTTTATGATGCTCGTGCTTAACACCGTTTTTTGTATAAGTCAAAAACTTTTCTTTGAGGAAAATAAGAGAAATTGGTTGATTTAACTTGGATTGTCCACTCTTAAAATGGCCATAAAGTTTATAATAGATATTATCTCGATTAGTGGTGTTCTTTTTAAAATGATTGAGCATTAAACGAATGGGGTTTGCAATTACAGAATGGTTATATTCTGTTTTAGCATAATATTTACACTGAACAGCGGTGGTTTCATCAGCGATTCTAATGTCTACATCTTCAATAGCTTCAATGCAAACTTCATCATTGCCTGAGCAATTTAAAAGCTGGAGAATATAATAATCAAATTGATAATAGTATCCGGTAATTGTATCTATTGCTGTACGATCGTCGGCCATGGAACCCCTCCTGGTCACCGTTATTTATGAGTTTAATCTGTATGCCCAATGGCTGCCCGATTGACATTTTATAAGTTTTCGCTCGGATACTAAACTTGCCAGAATCCGATTCGCCGTTGCCGCCGATATCCCACACAGCTCCCGAACATCGGCGTTCATGATATAGTCGTGGGTTTTAAGATATTCCTCAATTTTCTTCCAGCGGAGCGTGGCCTTATCCATCTTTCCATCGCTCATTTCATCACTCGTGCCAATCGCATCCATGAGCGATGCTTTGATAGCTGAGAGCATAAACTCGATAAACACCGTGGACTTGCCTGCGTCATTGGAAGTGTTGATGGCATCATAATACTCCTGCTGGCGGTCATGAATGATGGACTCCACCGGGAGCCAGGCAAAGGCTGGATTCCATTTAGAGAGTAGCAGTGTATGCCACAGGCGTCCTACACGTCCATTTCCATCGGCAAAGGGATGAATCAGTTCCAGTTCATAATGGAACACACAGCTGCGGATGAGCATGTGCACCTCACTGGTCTTTGCCCAGTCCAGCAGCTCCATGACCAGATCAGGCACATACTGTGGCAGCGTTCCAAAATGCAGGACATGCCCTTCGCTGTCCACCACGCCTACAGGTCGAGTGCGAAACACGCCGGATTCCTCGACCAAGCCCCGAGTCATAATGCCATGGGCAGTCAGCAGGTCGTCCGCAGAATAAGGATCAAGTTCATCAAGCCGCTCATAAATCTCATAGGCGTTTTTGACTTCGGCAATATCCTTTGGGGGAGCTAGGACGTGCTTCCCATTCAGCACCGCAGTTACCTGCTCCAAAGAAAGGGTGTTCTGCTCGATGGCCAGGGAACCATGGATGGTTCGAATACGGTTGGCACGGCGGAGCGTAGGACTTGTGGATAGGGGAGAGGCCGCCGTCAAACGGCCCACCAGTTCGGCGATCTCTGCCACATAGTCGATGATCTGATTTGTGATTTCAAAAGGAGGCTTTTTGTGTTTCATGCAAATACCCCACAACTGCAAATGATTGGTTTTATTATACCATACATCACTCATTTCATCAATCAAAAGGAAAAAACGGTGCCCGGAAAGCAGCAAGACTTTCCGGGCATTTCACTTGTTTTTAGGAGAAGTTTGGTTCATTCGAACCCATGAATATGGTTTCTAAAACTGATTTCGAATCCGCTCGACCATGACCACCCGGATAAGGAGGAAAGAAAAAGCTGATATAGTACTTCCTGTAACAACGCCAAACGGGAGGTGCTTTTGTGATTGCGGGACACTTGGCAAAGAAAAATGGGTACTGGTATATGATTCTTCAGCTTCGGGATGACGCAGGACGGCCAAAACAGAAGTGGCTGGCTACTCACCTAAAGGTCGAGGGGAACAAGCGGAGAGCGGAAGAACTGTTGTTTGCCGCCAGGCGGAAATATACGGATCTGGCAGACATGCAGAAACGAAATAACGGCATTTTCTTTAGTGATTATCTCACGGCCTGGGTGAAAACCAGTCAGGGAAAAGTGGCGGTGGGTACCTATGAAGAATATCAAAAGTGCATTCGAAACCGGATTGCACCCTATTTTGAGAAACGGCACATTCTGCTTTCCTCCATCAGAGCCTCTGATATTCTAGATTACTACCATTCCCTGTACGCCAAAGGCCTTACAGGGAATACCGTTTTACATTATCATGTGCTGCTGCGCAAGGCGCTGGAAGAGGCAAAACTGCGGCGACTGATTGCGGACAATCCAACGGATCACATTCTCCGTCCGCAGAAAGAGCCCGCTGTTTCCGACTGCTATTCTCCGGAGGAGTGCCGGAAATTACTGGGTGTTCTCCGAGGCGATCCTATGGAGTTGCCCATTACCATTGCGGTTTTGTATGGCCTGCGGCGCAGCGAAGTGTTGGGCTTGCGGTGGGGCGCCGTTGATTTTGAGCGGGGAAGTATCACGATCTCGCATTCGGTCACAGTGGCCTCCATTGATGGCCATCGGCAGCGCATCGCCCGGGATAAGGTAAAGCGGAAATCCAGTTTCCGCACCCTGCCGCTGATGTCGCAGGTGGAAGCCCTGCTCCGAGAAACTGTCATTCAGCGCTACGGCACTAAAGAACCGCCAGCGGAAGACTATGTCTGTCTATGTGAGAATGGGTGTCCACTCATGCCGGACGATCTCTCCCTGGGGTTTCAGCGGATCCTTGCGAAAAACCAATTACGGAGGATCCGGTTTCATGATCTGCGCCACAGCTGTGCAAATCTGCTGATCTCTGCCCGCGTGCCCCTCATTGAGGTGCAGCAGTGGCTGGGGCACAGCACCATTTCCACGACAGCGGATTTATATGCTCATCTGGAGTATTCGAATAAGGAGCGAAACGCCGATACGATTTCAAGAATGATGTTGGAATAGAAGGAGGACAGTATGTCATTTGATCTCTTGACCCTCTTTGAGGAGACGGAAACGGCATTGGCAAAATTGGAGGAAGGGGATGAAAGCGCAGCGGAAGAATTTGCAAAGTACATTTTTGCGCTGCGCCCTTCATATGTCTCCGGGACAAGCTATCTGCTTTATCAGGAAGATGCCGCTGCTCGCTATGCCCAGTGGATTCTGAGCATAAATCGCGAACTGGGTATTACCCTTTGCCTTGAGGCCCTGCACCAATTTGCTGATAAGTTTTGGCCGTCCAACATGCCTGCCATAACAGAGGCACAGGTTAAACAGGTGTTTCAAATGGTAAATCAGGTGTTTCCTTATACGCAGAAGGTGTCGCCTGAGCACTCCGTTGAAATCCTGCTTTTTGACGCCCAGCACGAGACCTTAAATGGAGAGACAACCGCATTCTTTGAACCAAGCGGGATGCGGGGATGTATCTGTATGTACCGGATGCAGGAGGAAAACCTTTCACCCGTTGCTGTTTTTCTGCATGAGTTAGGCCATCTGCTCCATATCAGAGGAACCGGAGCCATGGATCAAGTTCCTCCGTCCTTTGTGACATACCTGCGCCGTCTCGGGGCCCAGACTGATGCCCTTTCGATCCCGCAGCTGCAAGATGTTTTTGCAGACACATTCATGCTGGCAGTGATGAGTCAGCACCCGAAACTGGAAGTGCCCATTCCAGGATTATCGGATCAGGTGCTCAGAGCCAGTTACCAATACATACAGGCATTTTTTGATGAAATAGCGTAGTTCGACAAACTGTTTGATGGGGCAACGATAAAGTGGACAGGGGAAAGGAGCATTGCTTATGGATAACCTTGTGTCAATTTTCTGCCATGTGCCGAATGATATGCCGGAGGAGGACAAGCTTCAGGAACTGTGGAGGCAGCATGACCGCCTGGAGCAGGAAGCAGCCCAGATGGGACAAGCCGTTGAGCACTGCTTTTTCCATGTGGGAGAATTTGACCCAGAAAAACCGGATAAGGTGTTTCTTCGTTTGATGCAGTGCGCGCAGGCAAAGGAATTGGGGCTCTTGCTGATCGAAAATATGGAGCGGTTTCCGCTGTCGCAGCAGGCCAAAATCCCGCAAATGGAAGTATACTTCGTGCAGGAACATCAGCAGGAGACATTTGGCTCTCTGGCAATACAAGTTGAGATGGACGAGGATCTTCCACAACATGGTTATGTATATTTTGGCCTTTAATTTGTGGAGCAAGATAGAGCAGGTATAGCTCTCCCTATGTAAAAACAAAAATTGCGTTAAACAGATTTGTCCTTAAACATTGAGCAACAATAAGATCCTGGCCCGTACCGTTTCGGTGCGGGCTCTTTTTTGTCCTCAGCCGCAAGTTGGCCGATACCGGCGCATAAAATCCACCAAGGAGGTGTGTTTCATGAAGGAAAAAGTCCTTCCTGTTTCCTGCGTATATTCCCAGTGCGGTCAGCCAGTGGCGGAACTGATCCGGGAGTCCTTTCAATTCTTTCTGAAAAAAGAACTGGTTGCCCTGGATATTCGCCCGCAGATGTAGTATGGTTGTGGCGATGAATGGCCGCTTATCTCAGGAGGTATAGCATGTACTTAGAGATAAGCAATCCCATGGATTACCATGCGGCTTTATACATCAGACTATCAAAGGAGGATGAGAGCGAGGGACCATCCCAGAGCGTCCAGAACCAAGAGTCCCTGCTGCGGGAGTTTGTACAGCAGCACCGGCTGAGCGTGTACGATACCTATGTGGACGACGGCTGGAGCGGTACAAATTTTGACCGCCCCAGTTTCCAGCGGATGATCGCCGACATCGAGGCCAAGAAGGTCAACATGGTTATTACCAAGGACCTCTCCCGCCTGGGCCGTGACTACATCATGACCGGCCACTA
>CALWXB010000029.1 GCA_944385405.1 uncultured Oscillospiraceae bacterium
GCGCCGTTAGCTCAGCTGGATAGAGCGTCTGGCTACGGACCAGAAGGCCGGGGGTTCGAATCCCTCACGGCGTACCACGTCGGAGCAAAGTTCGCTTTGCTCCGACGTCTTTTTTGTCAGCAGAAGTTTACTCATTCAGTCCGCTGCAGGCGCGATGCTCGCTTGCAGCGGACGCTTTTGTTTGCAGTTGACCCGGCAGGGCCTTGCATCCAAACGGACTGCGGATATATAATGAAAAACGACAAACCTTCCGCCGGCTGCGGCGGCCACATCCAAGGAGGTCTCCTGTTATGTTCGAAAACGCTGTCTCCGGCCGCATGAGCCGGCTCCACTCGGAATCCGCCTTTCAGATCCTGGCGCAGGCCAACGCCCTGGAGGCCCAGGGCCGCAGTGTCATCCACTGTGAGATCGGGCAGCCGGACTTCAAGACTCCTCAACACATCATGGACGCGGCCTATCAGGCCATGCGGGACGGCTATACCGGCTACTCCCCCACCCCCGGTTATCCCCAGGTCCGGGAGGCCATCGCGGAATACGCCGCCGCCTACAAGCACATCGCCACCGCGCCTGAAGAGGTGGTGATCGTCCCCGGCGGCAAGCCTGTGCTCTTTTACACCATGCTCATGCTGCTGGAGCGGGGAGATGAGGTGATCTACCCCAATCCGGGCTTCCCCATCTACGCCTCCTGCATCCGGTTCGCCGGCGGCGTCCCGGTCCCCATGCCGCTGCTGGATGAACGGGACTTTCGGCTGGATGTGGAGCAGTTCCGCGCCTCCATTACCCCCCGCACCAAGCTGGTGCTGCTGAACAACCCCTCCAATCCCACCGGCGGCGTCTTTCAGCCGGAGGACATTCAGGCCATCGCAAACATCCTCCGGGACCGGCCGGACATTTTCATCCTCTCCGATGAGATCTACGACCGTCTGGTGTTTGAGGGCGCTCCCTGCTCCATCGCCTCTGTTCCCGGCTTCAAGGACCGCACCATCATCCTGGACGGCTTCTCCAAGAGCTACGCCATGACCGGCTGGCGCATCGGCTACGGCATCATGCACCCGGAGCTGGCCAAGCAGATGGAGCTGCTGATGGTCAACTCCAACTCCTGCACCGCCTCCTTCACCCAGATGGCCGCCATGGCGGCCCTGAAGGGGCCGCAGGACGCAGTGGAGGAGATGCGCATGGCCTTCCGGGAACGGCGGGACTGGCTGGTGGCCGCCCTCAACGACATCCCCGGCATCACCTGCCGCATGCCGCGCGGCGCCTTCTACGCCTTCCCCAATATCTCCGCGCTGGGCCTCAGCAGCCACGAATTCTGCCGCCGACTGCTGGAGGAATTCGGTGTGGCCGCCGCGTGGGGCACCTCCTTCGGTGAATACGGTGAGGGACATTTCCGCCTCTCCTATGCCAATTCTCTGGAAAATTTGAAACTTGCGGTGGACCGCATCGCGGCCTTTGCCCGTTCTCTGTGAGCTTCGCTCCGCCCCCGGCTTTTCTCTCCGGAGGGCGGAGCTTTTTCTGCAATTCGGCATTTTTCCGCCGGATATGCAAAAACCTTTTGACTGTCCCGGGATTCTGGCGTATAATGCTGCGGTGTAAGATTTGAAAGGACGGAGGTGGATCGTCATGCAGACCCAGGACCCCAGGCTGCTCTCCAAGCTGTCCCTGCTGATTTCGGAAAATGACTTTCATGCCAAGATGCACGATCACGATGCCAATGACAGCTTTTACTACCATTACCACGACTATTACGAAGTCACCTTCTACCTGGGTGAGCAGGACGCCGCCTATCTTCAGGGAAACGTCCCCTACGCCGTGCGCAAGGGCGACATCATTTTCTGCCGGATGTTTGAAAACCACATCATGGACTATCCCTGCAACGACGGCCACGCGCGGTTCTGCATCGGCATCGAGCCCCGGATCCTGGGGAACTACTCCAAAAAAAACGCCAATCTCTATCTCATATTCTCCAATCAGAATCCCAACTACCCCATCATGCATCTGGACATGCTGCAGCTGCAAAAATACCTGCGCATGATCGAGGAGATCCGGCAGCTGGGCAACTCCCCCGGCGAGCAGGTCATCGCCGGTTCCATCGTGCACCGGATACTGGGGTGCCTGTACTGTGACATGCAGCTGGAGATCGGAGCGGATACCACCGGTCTCCAGCACATCCGCCTAGTGGGCGCCATCCTCCACTATGTGGAGGAGAACCTGGCGGAGCCCCTCTCCCTCCAGCAGATCGCCCAGCAGTACAATTACAGCGTCACCTATGTGAGCAAGCTCTTCAAAACCGTTACCGGGTCCTCCCTGGTGAGCTATATCATCGAAAAACGGATCGGCCGGGCCAAGCAGCTGATGTTTGAAAACATCGAGATCATGCAGATCGCCGAGCGGGTGGGATATCACAACTACAGCAACTTCTACAAGGCCTTCAAAAAGGCCACCGGCATCAGTCCCGAGGAATACCGCCGTCAGCTCCCCGGCATGCGCGCACAGTAAATAGCAGCGGACCTGCTTTGCGGCAGGTCCGTTTTTGTTTGCCATTTGAAATCCACGCTGCGGGAATTGGCATGGCATTTTCTCCCGGGATATGCTATCGTATGTCCAGAAGGACCCGCTCTCCGGCGGGAAGCAATCGAAGAAAGGAAGTAATTACTATGGGCGTTGAAATCTCTTTGCAGGGCAAAAATGCCGTCGTTACCGGCGGAGGCGGCGGAATGGGCCGCACCACCTCCATGCTGTTGGCGGAGGCGGGAGCCAATGTGATGGTGGCGGACATGGACGCCGCCGCCGCGGAAAAGACCGCTGCCGATATCGCCGCCAAATTCGGCGTCAAGACCGCCTTCTGCAAGTGCGACGTCACGGTCAAATCCGAGGTGGACGCCATGGTGGCCGCCGCTCTGGAAGCCTTCGGCCGCATTGATATCCTCAACAACATCGCCGGCGCCAGCACCAAGGTGGATTTCCTGGAGATGCCTGAGGAAATCTATGACTTCATGATGGACGTCAACGCCAAGGGCACCTTCCTGGTGGATCAGGCGGTGCTGCGGGTGATGATCCCCAACCGCTCCGGCAAGATCGTGAACATGTCCTCCATGTCAGGCAAGGAGGGCTATCCCACCAACATCGCCTACACCGCCTCCAAGTTCGCCGTCACCGGCATGACCCAGGCCATCGCTAAGTACGCCGCTCCTTACAACATCAACGTCAACTGCGTCTGCCCCGGCATCGTCCATACCCGGATCTGGGACAAGCTCCTGGACGATGTGAAGCAGGCCGGCGGCGACCCTGAGGCCTACTGGAACGAGCGGATCTCCGGCATCCCCCTGAAGCGGCCCCAGACCGAGGAGGATGTGGCTCGGATGTTCCTCTATCTCTCCTCCCCCTTCGCCGATAACATGACCGGCCAGGGTATCAACGTCACCGGCGGCCTGATCCTCCACTGAATCCTGAAAAAAACACCGCACCGGACTTCGCGTCCGGTGCGGTGTTTTTTATGTCGTCTCCCGGGGACCGGGGAGGAACTCCTCTCCCGCCGGATCCATGGCAAGGCCGCCGGCGGACAGCTCCGTCAACCGGAGGGCAAATGCCTCCGCGCCGCCGGCGGGGAACGCCGCCCGCAGCACCACATCCGCGCCGTACTCCGCATCCCGGACCACGCCGCCGCAGCCTGCGATCTCCAGCTTCACCCGCTCCAGCAGCGGATACGTACAGGGCACGTCCCACAGCGTCCAAAGGCTCATGGTGGCCGCGCCCACAGCGTCCAGGGCATCCTTGGCGCCCCGGGTGTAAGCCCGGGTCAGCCCCCCGGCTCCCAGCAGGATCCCGCCGAAGTACCGGGTCACCACGCAGCACACGTCCTGGATCCGCTCCCGCTCGAACACGTTCAGCATGGGCTGGCCCGCCGTACCCTGGGGCTCCCCGTCATCGGAATAGCGGACCACGCCGCCGTCACGCAGCCGGTAGCACCAGCAGTTGTGCCGGGCGTCATAGTACCGCTTCTTCATCTCCTCGATGTGCCTGCGCGCCTCCGCCTCGCTCTCCACATGCCAGATATGGCTGATGAAGCGGGACCGCTTTTCCACGAATTCGCTCTCCCCGTCCTCAAAGGGCACCCGATATGCGTCCACGCCACGCCTCCTCTGTCAAGAGATAATAGTAGGTCTGCCGGTCCTCGCCCAACAGCGCCGCCCGGGTGGGGCGGGCAAAGGCATAGTGGAAACCGCACTTGTCCATGCAACGGGCAGAGCGCCAGTTCCCTGCGTAATGTCCACACCATATCCGCCGCAGGCCAAGCTGTGTAAAGCCATATTCCAATACAGCTTTCGACGCCTCCGGCACCAGTCCCCGGCCCCAGCAGTCCGGGGCGAGGGCATATCCCAGTTCATCGTCCGGGCAGCCCGGACACAGGCCCGCCGGGTGTCCGTCCACAAAGCCCACCGAACCCACCACACGCCCGGTTTCCCGCAGCGCCATGGCGAATACACCCGGCGCAGCAAACACCGTTCGGATGATCTCCAGGCTCTCCTCTCTGCTCTTATGGGGCGGCCAGCCCGCGATGGGCCCCACTCGGGGATCCGACGCATAGGTGAATACATCTCCGGCGTCCGCCTCCCGGAAGGGCCGCAGCAGCAGATGCGCTGTCTCCAGTTCCACCGGCCTCACTCCTTGATATACGGTCCTACCCGGCCCAGCACCTTGGGTGTGCACACCGCAGTGACCTGGATGGTGTCAGCATACTCCACCTGCTCCACCTTGGCCTCCCGGTACAGCATGTCCAGAAGGCCGGCCTTGTCATAGGGCAGATGCAGCAGGCACCGCCGGGTGCCTCGGTCCAGCCGCTCATCGATCATCTCCAGCAGCCGGGGGATCCCCTCCCCCGTCCGGGCGGAGATGGCGCAGATGTCTGCTCCGTGGGGCAGGATCTCCCCCGCCGGCACCGCGTCGGACTTATTGTAGACGTCGATGCGGGGCAGATCGCTGGCCCCCAGCTCCACGATCAGGTCCTCCACCACCCGGGATTGCTGCTGCCACTCCGGGTTGGACACGTCGATGACGTGCAGCAGAAGATCCGCGTACTCCAGCTCCTCCAGCGTGGCCTTGAAGGCCTCCACCAACTGGTGAGGGAGCTTCCGGATGAAGCCCACGGTATCGCTGATCACCACATCCAGCGTATCGCTGACGGTGAGCAGGCGGCTGGTGGTATCCAGCGTGTCAAAAAGACGGTTGTTGGCGGGGATGCCCGCTCCGGTGAGCCGGTTAAGCAGCGTGGATTTTCCCGCGTTGGTGTAGCCCACGATGGCCACCACCGGGATCTCGTTCTTCTGCCGCTGCTGGCGCTGGGTTCCCCGGACCCGGCGCACGTCCTCCAGATCCTCCCGGAGTTTGTCGATCTTGCGGTGGATGTGGCGGCGGTCCGTTTCCAACTGCGTCTCTCCGGGACCCTTGGAACCGATGGGTCCCTTGCCGCTGGTGCCCGCCTGCCGCTCCAGATGGGTCCACATGCCCGTCAGCCGGGGCAGCAGATACTGATACTGGGCCAACTCCACCTGGAGACGCCCCTCTTTGGTCTTGGCCCGCTGGGCAAAGATGTCCAGGATCAGCCCGCACCGGTCCAGCACCTGAACGCCCAGCGTCTCCGTCAGGACCCGCATTTGGGAGGGGGACAAGTCGTTGTCAAAGATCACCATGGTGGCACCTGCGGCCTGGCAGAGCATCCGGACCTCCTCCACCTTTCCCTCGCCAATGAAGCTGCGGGGATCCGGTGCGGGCCGGTTCTGCAGGACGCTGCCTACCGCCTCGGCACCGGCAGTCTCCACCAGGGCGGCCAGCTCCTCCATGGTGATCTCGTCCGCGTTTTCCTCTTTCTTCAGCACCGGGGAGCTGAGCCCCACCAGCACCACTTTGTCGCGTACTTCCTCTGTTTCTCTCATAGCTGTTCCTCTTGTTTTGTTATCTGGCGTAGACCTCCACCACTTCTCCGGTATACATGCGGTGCCAGCCGCCCATGGCCGGAGAGTAGGACCGCTCCACCCGGGTATCCCGGACGGATTCCGGCGTCAGGTCCTGTGCAAAAAGCTTCTTACACACCAGCACCAGCTCCGCCTCCTCAAAGAAGGGGGCATTGCCCGCGCCCCGGCACACCGTAAGGCCGCAGGCCCCGATCTTGTCCAGATCCCGCCCGCTCTTGCTGCCGCACAGCCGCAGCGCGTCGCTCCGGTCCTCCGACAGGAAGGAGACGGTAAAGTAATCCTGAGCCTCCATGAACTGATAGGTGTACCGCTCTGGCCGCACGTAGACCGTGCAAACCGGCAGGTTCCAAAGAGTGCCCAGCTGGCCCCAGCCAATGGTCATGGTGTTGCACACCCGGTCGTCTCCAGCTGTGAGCAGCGGGGTCTTTTTCTGGAAGCATTGAAAAATGGTAGGTGCCTGGGTCTGGATGTCCACAGGATGCAGATTCATGGTCAGTCTCCTCTCACATGTTCTTTTGCACTGTTCAGTATATGCGCATCGGCAGCAAAAGTAAACAAAAAGGGTCTGCCCATGGGCAGACCCTTTTGTGATCGTGTCAGACTTACTTGTCCAGGCCGAACTTCTTGTTGAACTTGGCCACGCGTCCGCCGGTATCCACCAGCTTCTGCTTGCCCGTGAAGAAGGGGTGACACTTCGAGCAGACTTCCACCTTGATATCCTTCTTGGTAGAACCTGTCTCAATCACATTACCGCAGGCGCAAGTAATCGTAGTCTGCTGATAATTGGGATGGATTCCTTCCTTCATTGCTCTCGTTCACCTCTTTCTTGTACAAGCTACCTTTACAAAGGCTAAATTAGTTTACCACACGTTTTTGTGGATTGCAAGCTTTTTTCTCGCTTTTTGAAAAATTTTTCAAGTGTCCGCCAGATCCACCGCCGTACCGGTATGCAGGAAGAACAGGACACGCCGCGCCACCGGCTGCTCCAGCACCCGAGAGAGCGCCAGGCTGTATGCCTCCAGCTGCGGCCGGTAGTGCTCCGCCCGCTCCCGGGCCTCGGCTTCCGTCCGCACCCGATCCGTTTTGAAGTCCACTACGGCCAGTCCCTCCGGCGTCTCAAAACAGCAGTCCACCACGCCCTGGAGCAGCACCTGGTCCGTCCCCGCAGCGGCTGCATCGCAGATCCCCGCATCCACCAGCAGCGTGAAGCGGTACTCCCGCAGCACATGCTGCGCCTGCCGGATCTCTTCGGCCAGGGGCGAGACCAGAAAACGCTCCAGCGCCGCCGCGTCCACTGCTTCCGCCTGCGCGGGCGTCAGCAATCCCCGCTCCGCCATAGCGGACACCTGCCCGGCCACGTCCCCGCCGGAAAAGTCCAGATACTGGAGCACCAGATGAGTGGCCGTACCCTGTTCAGCAGGAGTAAGGCCATGGTGCTCCCGCCGGAACAGCGGCTGGGACAGCGGCCGCAGATAGGGCGTCCGGGCAGTGTGCTCCGCGATCTCCTCGTCCAGAAACCGTCCCTTGAGCTGAGTTGCGGTGACCTTGGCGGGCAGCTGCGTCTGGAGCGCATAAGGATAGGCGAAGGACAGCAGCTCCGGGTCGAAGGCCACCTCCTTTCCGGGCGTGGCCCGCTCCGGCGCGGACACGCTGCAGGGACGGCCGCGGAAGGCCCCCCCGTTGTGGACATACACCTGCCAGGGAGCAGTATCTCCCTCATAGACGCAGGAGGGCTCCAGCTCCGCCAGCCGCCGCAGCGGTTCCGCCTCCGGGCGGCACAGCAGCGCCAGCAGCAGCCACTCTCCGAAGGTCTTGCAGGCGGCCACCGATTCCGGCGCGGCGGGGCAGCCCGCCACTGCCGCCAGCCGCTGCAGCCGGGTGCGGGCGTGGTACAGGGCGTCCACCATGATCAGCTTCTCCTTGGGCCGGGTCATGGCCACGTACAAGATCCGCTGTTCCTCCGCCAGATTCTCCCGCCGGAGCTTCTCCTCCACCGCCAGCCGGGCCAGGGTGGGATAGCGGATCTTCCGCGTCAAGTCCACCCGCCGGGGCCCCAGACCCATCTTGGGATGGACCAGCACCGGCGTGTCGAAGTCCTGCCGGGAGAAGGCATGGTCCAGGTCCGCCAGGATCACAATGGGGAACTCCAGGCCCTTGGACTTGTGGATGCTCATCAGCCGCACACCGTTCACCGCCGCCGCAGTTTTGGTGGCAGGGGCCTGATCCGTCTCCAGCAAACGCCGCAGCTGGGTGACAAAGGCAAAGAGCCCCCGGTAGCCGCTGGCTTCAAATTTCTCCGCGTGGCGGCTCAGGGCGATGAGATTCTCCCGCCGCTCCCCGCCGCCGTCCATAGCACCGAAGATCCCCAGCACGTTGAGGGTGTTGTAGATGTGCCAGATCAGCCGGTGGACGCTCATGTCCCGGGCAGCCAGGCGCAGCTGCCGCAGTGTCTCCAGAAAGGACCCGCAGTCCTCCCCCTCGTCGGCGGCCACCGCGTCGTAGTACTCGCCCCCCGGCGTCCCCGCCCGGATCTGGGCCAGCCGGTCCGGTGTGAAGCCAAACAGCGGCGAGCGCAGCACGCTGATAAGGGGCACATCCTGGCGGGGATTGTCCACGATCTCCAGCAGCGCCAGCATCACGGAAATCTCCATGGTCTGGAAGAAGTCCCCGCTCTCCTCAAAGGAGCATGGCACCCCCCGCTCCGCCAGCGCTCCGGCATAGGCCGCAGCCCGGCTCCCCGGGGAGCGCATCAGGATCACGATATCCTCCGGACGGCAGGGGCGCAGCGTCCCGTCCCCGTCCGTCACGGGAAAGTCCTCGTCCAGCAGCCGGCGGATCCGGTCCGCCACAAAGCGGGCCTCCGCCGCCAGCTTCTTCACCGGCTGCTCCTCGGGAGAGGTCCGCTGCTCCACCGTCAGAAGGTGGAACTCCGGGGCACAGTCGTCCCGGGGCGGATAGTACTCCGCCCCGAAGTGCAGCGCCTCATCCTTCCCGTATTCCATCTCCCCCATCTCCGGAGAGAGGATGCTGGAGAAAATGAAGTTGGCCGCGTCCAGGATCTCCCGGCGGGAGCGGAAGTTCCGGGAGAGGAGGATCTTGCGCTCCTCCCCCTCCTGTGCCTCCTGCCAGGGCTTAAAGCGGCTGTATTTCTCCAGAAAAATAGTGGGATCCGCCAGACGGAAGCGATAGATGCTCTGCTTCACATCTCCTACGGTGAAGAGGTTTTTCCCGTCCCGGGACACCGCCCGGAAGATGGCGTTTTGCACTTCATTGGTATCCTGGTACTCATCCACCAAAATTTCCCGGTACCGGGCGGCCACCTGCTCTCCCAACGGCAGGGGCGTGCCGTCCTCCGCCACCAAGATCCGCAGCGCCAAATGCTCCTGGTCAGAAAAGTCCACAGCGTTCATCCGCAGCTTCTCCCGCCGGTATGCCTCCCCGAAGTCCGCCGTCAGATCCAGCAGGGCCGTCATGGCCGGGGCCACGGCCCGGAGGTCCTCCATGGCCTCCTCCCCGCTGACGTCCAGCAGCGCGTCCAGGCGCTTCTTGTCCGTCTTGCAGCTGTCCCACAGCTGCCGCAGTGATGCCACCAGCGGCTCCTCCTTCCGCCCCCGGGGCGTGGTGAGCCGGGGGAACTCCACCTGGGATGCCCTCTGCCGGGCTTCCTCCCAGCCGCCGCTCTCCCCCAGTCGAGCAAGGCCCCCCGCCGTCTCCGAAAATTTCACGCCGTAGCCCGCCTCCAGAGGCGCATCCCCCTCCGTCCGGGCCGCACCCTGCTCCAGAAGCGCCGCCCAGTGACACCCCCGGCGGCGCACTGTCTCCAGGAGCTCCGCGGCGTAGGGCGTCTCGTCAAAGGTCTCCGGCAACTCCGCCCATGTCCGGCGACTCTCCGTGAGCCACCGGTCCGGGTAGGCGTGGCTCTGGAGCTTTTCGTGGAGCTCCAGCACCAGCTCCTCCAGGGCGCTGTCGTCCCGGCCCGCGCCCAGGGTGTCCGCCAGCTGCGTTCCGCCGGGGGTCAAGGCGTCGTAGAACGCGTCCAGCGTCCGCCCCAATATCCGGCGGCGCACCAGCCCTGCCTCGCTCTCATCCAGCACCCGAAAGTCCGGCGTCAGGCTGTCCTCCTCCCCTTCCGACGCCAGCAGATGGGTGTTCTCCCGCAGGAGCGCCGTACAGAAGGCGTCCACCGTCTTGATATCCGCCTGATAGACCCGCAGCAGCTGATGCCGGAGGTGGGCGTCCGCCGGGGACTCCCCCAGCCGGGCCGAGAGCTCCGCGGCGATCTTTCCCCGCAGCTCCGCCGCCGCAGCCTTGGTATAGGTGATGATGAGGAAGTCGTCCACATGGCACCGCTCCTCCGTCACGTACCGGAACAGTCGCTCCACCAGGACCTTGGTCTTGCCGGAGCCGGCGGCGGCGGACACCAGCAGGCTCCCGCCCCGGTTCTCCACCACCGCCTGCTGCTGAGGCGTCAGCTTCAGTTTTCCCATGTCATTCGCCCTCCTCGTCCAGCATGCTCCAGAATTCCTCCGGCTTCACCGGCAGGATGTAGTGCAGGTGGTCCCGGTCCCGGCCGTCCTGGAAGTGGCAGGCCCCCGCCCAGTCGCAGTAGCGGCAGAAGCTGTCCTCCTCGCTGTGGCAGCAGGGGTCGGCATCGATGTTGCCCCGGCGCACTTCCCGGGCGATCTCCCGTAGCAGCCGGTCCACGTAGGCCCCCAGCTTTCCCAGCTGGGCCGCCGAGGCCAGGCTCCCGGAGAGGCTGCCGTCCCGGCTCACCCGCACCGGCAGGAAGTGGGGCTCCCGCAGCGACTCGTGCTCCATGGCCTCCAGCACCGCCGGCTCCGCCAGCAGCAGTCCGCTGCGGCGCAGCTGCTTTTCCCGCTCGCTCTGGAGCTTCTCCGGCGTGATGTTCCGCTCCGCCGCCAGGATCTCGTCCCGGGCGGGCAGGTACAGCACCCCCGCCGGCTCGATGTCCCGGCCGAAGTATGCCTTCCCCTCCTTTTGCAGTGTAAAGAGGTAGAGCAACATCTGGATATCCAGGCCCAGCTTTACTGCCGAGAGATCGAAAGCCTTTTTGCCGGACTTGTAGTCCACCACCCGGAGGTACAGCTTTCCGTCCTTCACCCAGCCGTCCACCCGGTCCACCTTGCCGCCCACCCGCAGCTCCCCGTCCGGCTCCGAGATCACCACCGCCGGCAGCGTACCGCCGTCGCCAAAAGACAATTCGAAGGCCAGCGGCACGAAGTCGGAACAGCGCAGCTCCTCCGCCACCTGGTCGATGACGGCGTAGGCCGTGGTGCGCAGCCGGTCGAAAAGGTAGCGGAAGCGGGCGTTCCGGTCCCGGAAATTGTGCAGCTCCTGCTCCACATACTGCTGGATATACCGCCGCACCAGGGCGTGGAGCGTCTCCTGATCCACCGACGCGAAGCCTCCCAGGGCCAGTACCTCCCGGGTGACGTTTTCCAGCAGGAAGTGCAGCAGCGTGCCGATCTGGGGCGCGTCAAAGGCCGCCGCCTCCCGGGGCCTGGCTTTGAGTCCGTACTCCATGAAGTAGGCGAAGTGACAGCTGCGCAGTCGCTCCAGCCGGGAAGCGGACATGGAGATGCGGTCTCCATAGAGGGCCCGCACCGCCGCCCGGGAGAGGGCGCCCCGGCGGAAGGCCGCCGCCCGGTCCATGGCCTCCAGCTTCCCGGCATTCTCCGGCCGCTGCCGGAAATACTGCTGCAGCGCGCCGCCCGGCATCTGTCCCGCCGCCTCCAGCGCCGGCTGTATAGCTGTCAGGCGATATAACTTGTCAGTATCCTCCAGTTCCAGCCTCAGCGCCGGAAAAAGATTCCGCAGCCGCTCCACCACGAAGGCGGGGCGCAGCTCCGCGCCGCCCACGTCCGTCACGGGGTAACTGACGGTGAGTCCCTCCGTGGGCTGGGCCAGGGCGGCGTAAAGATTTTGCAGTTCGATGCCCATCCGCGCCATCCCTGTGGGCGCCAGCCGGACGCCTCGCTGGGCCAGCTCGTCCCGGTCGTCGTCGTTGAGGATGCCGCCGCTTTGCCCTGGGTCCGGCAGGACGTGGTCGTTGACCCCCAGCAAAAAGAGATAGCGGACAGTATGGCGGTCGTTGCGGGTCAGCTCACTGACGGACACCTGGTCCAGCGCCACGGGGATGGTACCCACGCTGTACTGTGTCAGCACCTGGCGCAGCAGCCGGGCAAACTCATCCAGCCCCATGGGCTCCTCACCCAGGATCTCCACGAACTGGTCCAGCACCCCACAGAGGATCTCCCACAGCTGGGCCGTTTCCTCTGCCTGCTGGAGTCTGCCCGCCTGGGCCTGGGTCCGCATCTGTTCCTCCAGCGTTCCCTGAAGGCCCAGCTCCTCCATAAATGTGTAAAGTGAATCCACTTTCCCGCCTGCAGTCTCTGAGGTTTTCAGTCCTTCCGCCAGGTGCAGCAGCGGCGCGCGCACCTGACGGCGCAGTTCGTTCACCCGGTCCAGCCGGGCCTGCCGCTCCTCCGTCCAGGGGGCACCATAGCCGTCGGGATTTTCCGTCCAATCCACGTTCCGCAGCCACATGCCGCCGTGGATCTCCCACTTGAGGGCGTAGTTTTCCAGCAGGTCGCAGTCCTCCGGCGTGATGCCCGCCAGGCCGGTTTTCAGCCAGCGGAACATGTCGTCGTACTCATACCCGTTGCCCACGGCAGCCAGAACACCGGTCAGCAGGCTCACCGCCGGCTTTTCCAGAATATCGCTGCGGCGGCTGAGGTAGACGGGAATACCGTAGCGCTCGAACACCGTTTCAATAGCAGCCTCGTAGTCTCCCATGTTCCGAGCGGAGACTGTGATGTCCCGGCAGCGGCACCGCCCCGCCGCCAGCAGCCGCCGGATGTCCGCCGCCGTCTGCTCCACCTCGGAAAAAACGTTGTCCGCCTGCCGCAGGCGGATGGCGCCGCTGTCTCCGTCAAAGGGCGCGCCGCCACCAAAGAAGTACCGCTCCAGGTGTCCCAGGGCGGTGGGGTCCTCCGTCCGGAGGGTCTCCTCCTCCACGCCGCAGCCCGCCTCCACAGCCAGACGGCGGAGCTGCTCCGCCGTGCGCACCGTGGCCTCGAAGAACTCCTCCCGGCTGTCCGGCTCTCCCAGCAGCGTCACGGTGACGGACCGGGCCTGCCGGAGACAACTCCCCAGGACCCGCCGCTCCTGGGCGTTGAAGTAAGTGAAGCCATCCACGAAGAGGTCTTTGTCCCGGACATACCCGGATTCCTCCAGGCTGTCGCACAGGCGGGTCATCCGGTCCCGGGCATCCAGTCCCGGGCGGCGGAGCCGGGACTCATAGGCCCCGAACAGCAGCCCCAGATCCCGGAGCTTGCCGCCGGTGGCACCTGGGATCTCCCCCGCCTTCTCCCACAGCAGCTCCGGCGTCACCTCATAGCTGCGCAGCTCATCGAAGAGGTCCAGCATCTGCTGCAAAAACGCCGCCTTCTGGGAAGGGCGGCGGTACACCGTCAGCTCCGGCGATACCTCCAGCATGGCCTTCTGCAGCGTCAGCAGCTTGCCGCCGGCGTCCAGAGCCACCTGGGACACACCGCCGGTAATGCTCAGCACCCGATCGCTGAGGCGGCGGAAGCTCAGCACCTCCGCGTGGCGGCTGGCGGTGGGGCCGCAGGCGCGGCACAGGTCCACCTCTGCCTGGTAGGAGGCGTGCTCCGGCACCAGCAGGATCTGGGCACTGCGGTCCCCCAGGTCCGCGATGCGCCGCAGCACCGTATCCGATTTTCCCGTCTTGGCCCGACCAAACAGCAGTGTCAGCATCCCGTGCGCCTCCCTGTGCATCGTTCTGCCCCCCTTTTGGGGGAATCGGTCTTATCATACCACATCCCGCTCCCCGCCGCCACCCCCCGTTGCCTTTTCCGGCGGGGTGTGATATTCTGGAGAAAACCGTCGATGGGAGGTACCCCCATGCACATTCCCCAGGGAAACACCACCGCCCTTGCGCTGGAGCGCTTCGAGCCCGCGCTGGAGGCCGCGCTGCGGCCCTCGCCGGACTATGACGTCTCCCGCTGGCTCTATGTTCCCAATACTTACTCCGAATACCGGTACGTGCTGGGCACCCGGGGCCAGCGGCCCTTGATCTGCATCGGCATCAACCCCTCCACCGCCGCGCCGGACGCCCTGGACCCAACCCTCCAGTCTGTGGAGCGGGTGGCGAAGTCCAACGGATACGACAGCTTTCTGATGTTCAACGTCTACGCCCAGCGGGCCACCCGGCCGGACGATATGGAGCGGATCTATAATCCCGCTCTTCACGCGGAAAACCGGAAGGCCTTCCGCTACCTCCTCTCCCTTTCCCCGTCTCCCGCCGTCTGGGCCGCCTGGGGCAACATCATCGAAAAGCGGGACTACCTCACCGCCTGCATGCGGGACTTCGCCGCCGACGGGGAGGCCGCGGGCGCCCGTTGGTTCACCGCCGGACCTCTGCTAAAATCCGGACACCCCCTCCACCCCCTCTATCTCCTGCGGGACACACCCCTGCTGCCCTTTGACATCGCCGCCTATCTGGCGTCCCGGAAGTGAAAAAAATCCCTGTACAGCTGTGCTGTACAGGGATTTTCCTTTTCAGAACTTACTTGCCGCTGAGCTGCTCGTCGATAGCCTTGGCGGCGGTCTTGCCGGCGCCCATAGCCAGGATGACGGTAGCAGCGCCGGTGACGGCGTCGCCGCCGGCGTAGACATTCTCCCGGGAAGTCAGGCCATCCTCGTTGACCACGATACCGCCCTTCTTGTTGATCTCCAAGCCCTTGGTGGTGGACTTGATCAGGGGGTTGGGGCTGGTGCCCAGGGCCATGATGACGCAGTCCACGTCGATATCGAACTCGCTGCCGGGGATCTCCACGGGACGGCGGCGGCCGGAGGCATCGGGCTCGCCCAGCTCCATCCGGATGCAGCGGATCTTGTTGACGTCGTCGTTCTCGTCAGCAAAGATCTCCACAGGGTTGTTGAGGGTCTTGAAGATGATACCCTCTTCCTCAGCGTGCTCCACCTCTTCTTTACGGGCGGGGAGCTCCTCCATGCCGCGGCGGTAGACGATGTACACCTCGGCACCCAGGCGCTTGGCGCAGCGGGCGGCGTCCATGGCCACGTTGCCGCCGCCCACCACGGCCACCCGCTTGGGATGCTGGATAGGGGTGTCGGAGTCGGGCAGGTACGCCTTCATCAGGTTGATGCGAGTGAGGAACTCGTTGGCGGAGTACACGCCACGGTAGTTGACGCCGGGGATGTCCATGAACATGGGCAGGCCCGCGCCGGAACCGATAAACACCGCCTCGAAGCCGTGCTCCTCCATCAGCTCGTCGATGGAGATGGTGCGGCCGATGACCGTGTCGGTGGCGATGGTAACACCCATCTCCTTCAGGCCATCCACTTCCTTCTGGACGATGGCCTTGGGCAGACGGAACTCAGGGATGCCGTAGACCAGCACACCGCCGGCCAGATGCAGCGCCTCGAATACCGTGACGTCATATCCCTTCCGGGCCAGGTCGCCGGCGCAGGTAAGGCCCGCGGGGCCGGAACCCACCACAGCCACCTTGTGGCCGTTGGGCTGGGGACGGGGCGGGAGGTCGCAGGTGTGGGAGTTGTGCCAGTCGGCCACGAACCGCTCCAGACGACCGATGGCCACGGGCTCGCCCTTCTTGCCTCGGACGCAGTACTTCTCGCACTGGCTCTCCTGGGGGCAGACCCGGCCGCACACGGCGGGCAGGGCGCTGGTATTGGAGATGATCTGATAAGCCTCCTCGAAGTGGCCCTTGGCCACCTCGGCGATGAACTCGGGGATATGTACCATGACGGGGCAGCCGGTCATGCAGGGCTTGTTCTTGCAGCCCAGGCACCGCTGCGCCTCGTCCAGAGCCTGCTCCTCCGTATAGCCCAGGGCCACCTCGTCAAAGTTCTTGTTGCGGACGTTGGGGTCCTGAGAGGGCATGGGATTCTTGGTTAAAGACATATTGGCCATGATCATTCGGCCTCCTTCTTGAACAGGTTGCAGGTCTCCTCGTGCTTATGCCGCTCGAACTCACCGTACATCTGGTTGCGCTTCACCGCCAGATCCCAGTCCACCTTGTGGCCGTCGAAGTCCGGGCCGTCCACGCAGGCGAACTTCATCTCACCGCCCACGCTGAGCCGGCAGCCGCCGCACATGCCGGTGCCGTCGATCATGATGGGGCTCATGGACACGGTGGTGGGGATGCCGTAGGGCTCCGTGGTCTTGGAGACGAACTTCATCATCACCATGGGACCGATGGCAAACACTTCGTCATACTGGTTGCCGGCCTCGATGAGCTCCTTCAGCGCATCGGTGACCAGGCCCTTCTGGCCGTAGGAACCATCATCGGTGCAGACCTTCAGCACGCTGCTGGACTTGCGGAAGTCGTCCTCCAGGATCACCAGATCCTTGTTCTTGAAGCCGATGACCGCGTGGACCTCCGCGCCGGAATCATGGAACTTCTTCAGCACGGGATAGGCGATGGCGCAGCCCACACCGCCGCCCACCACGCAGACCTTTTTCTTGCCCTCGGTCTCGGTGGCCTTGCCCAGAGGACCCACAAAGTCCTGCAGGCAGTCGCCCTCGTTGAGGTGGCTGAGCTTTTCGGTGGTGGCGCCCACGGTTTGGACGATGATGGTAACGGTGCCCTTTTCGGGATCGTAATTATTGATGGTAATGGGGATCCGCTCACCGTTCTCATCCACGCGGAGAATGATGAACTGACCCGGCTGGGCCTTCTTGGCGATGAGGGGTGCCTCGATCTCGTACAGGGTCACTGTGGGACGGAGCGCCTCTTTTCTCACGATACGATACATATTCTTCCTTCTTTCCCGAATGATCGAATTTTCGCGTACGGGGACCTGTATCCTGCCATTCGACACATTGTCGATATTTTAACATACTACCCCCACAGCGTCAATGTGTTTTTACTAGCATTATGCCAAAATTTTCACAAATGTTTTTGGTGCTTTTGCGCGAAGTCAGGACCGAAGGGTAAAGCGCCGCCCGTCGGAGCGGACCACTTCTTCCTCCCGCAGCCGTTTCAGCTCCCGCATCATGGCGCTGCGGTCCGTGGCAATGTAGTCGGCCAGGGTACTCAGGGAAAACGGCAGCGTGAAAGTGTCGCCTCCCGCTTTCTCGGAGAGCTGTCGGAAATAGCAAAGCAGCTTTTCCCGGATGGAACGCCGGGAGAGCACGTCCACCCGCTCGCTGAGGGCCTGGGCTTTGTCCGCGATAAGGCCCAGCATGTTCTGCACCAGGAGACTGTGGTGGTGACAGGCGTTCTCACAGCGCTTGAGCAGATGGGGATAATCGATGAACAGCACATCGCAGGCCGTCCGGGCCTTTACCTCCAGGCTGTCCTCCCGGGTCCCGGCAAAGGCCAAATCCCGGCCGAACACGCCGCCGGAACGGAGTTCTTCCAGCACAGTGGCCACCCCGTCGGCGTCGATGCGGATCAGCGACGCCTCCCCCCGCTCCACAATCCCCACCACGTTTTGACGGGGCTCATCAAAATCATAGATCAGTTCCTCAGGGCGGTAGGACTTCTGCACGGCATTGAAGCAGACCAGCATCCTGCGGTACTCCTCGTAGCTGATATCACGGAACAGCGGACTTTTTTCCAATTCCTGCTGCGTCAGCATGGCGCGCCTCCTTTGTTGCATTTATCACGCTGATAAGATAGCAGGTTTTCGACGGTTTGTAAAGGTCTGCCCCGGTCAAATTTCATAAATTGTTCACCAAACTTCCAATGGCTTCTTGTATAGTAATAATAGGGAAGCACCACCCCATTCGGGCGGCTCCGCCGCATAAGGAAAGAGGATCTGAAGT
Organism: uncultured Oscillospiraceae bacterium; assembly: GCA_944385405.1. GTDB lineage: Bacteria > Bacillota > Clostridia > Oscillospirales > Oscillospiraceae > Oscillibacter. The sequence goes on from CALWXB010000029.1 coordinate 17,827, forward strand.
GAACATTGCTTATTTTCTGCTCCCCAAAAACCGCGTCGCGTATCTCTATGAGGATTGTACCTTCCGCCAGGGTCTTGAAAAGATGCGTTACCATGGCTACACGGCCATTCCCGTTATCTCCCGGTCCGGCAAATATGTCGGCACCGTCAGCGAGGGAGATTTCCTCTGGCAGCTGCTCAACGAAGTCCCCGAGGACCGAAAGGTCCGCACTATGAAGGATCTGGAGCAGCTGTGCGTTCGGGATATTCTGCAGACCGACAGCTACCCCTCCGTCCGGATCACCGTCACCATGGAAGAGCTGCTGCAAAGCGCCATGCACCAGAATTTCATCCCCGTGGTGGACGATCTGGGAAACTTCACGGGCATCGTCACCCGCAAGGACATCATCCGCTACTTCGCCGAGCAGAAGGATGCCGCGGAACCGCAGCTGCTGCTCAAAATCGTATAAGCCCATCCATACGAAAACGGACCGCCCTTCCGGGCGGTCCGTTCTGTTACTCCGGCCGGATGCCCCGCTGGGCAAAGGCATCCAGGAGACGCCCCATGTCCGAGGGGATGGTGATGGGGTCACCGCAGGCCTTGATGGCGTTGGCCACGTCCTTGAGGCCGTTGCCTGTCACTACGGAGACCACCGTGTCGTGCTTCCCCAGCACTCCCTGCTGGCAGAGCTTCTTCACGCCCGCCGTGCCGGTAACGCCGGCAGGCTCGCCGAATACGCCGCAGGTCCGGCCCAGCAGCTGCTGGGCCGCCATGATCTCCGCGTCGGAGACGTTCACCGTGAGGCCATTGGACTCCCGAATAGCCATCAGGGCTTTGTCCGCGTTCCGGGGCACCCCCACGGCGATGGAGTCCGCCAGGGTGTTCTCCTCCATGGGATGCCAGGGCTCCCCGGTCTCGATGCTGCGGTTCAGGGGGCAGCAGCCCTCCGCCTGGGCGGAGATCAGCCGGGGCAGCTTGTCGATAAAGCCGATGGCATAAAGGTCCTTGAGGCCCTTCCAGAGGCCCGCGATGGTGCAGCCGTCGCCCACGGAGATGGCGATGTAGTCCGGCACCTGCCAGGAAAGTTGCTCCATGATCTCCAGGGCCACCGTCTTTTTCCCCTCGGAGAGATAGGGATTGATGGCGGCGTTGCGGTTGTACCAGCCCCACTTGTCGATGGCCGCCTTGCTCAGCTCGAAGGTCTCTTCATAGCTGCCTTCCACGGAGATGACGGTGGCGCCGAAGGTCAGCAGCTGCGCCACCTTTCCCTTGGGCGCCCGGGAAGGCACGAAGATATACGTTTCCAGCCCCGCCGCCGCGGCGTTGCCCGCCAGGGACGAGGCGGCGTTGCCGGTGGAGGAGCAGGCGATCACCTTCGCCCCTGCCTCCCGGGCCTTGGCCACCGCCATGGCGCTGGCACGGTCCTTCAGCGATGCGGTGGGGTTCTGGCCGTCATCCTTCACCCACAGCCGTCCCAGGCCCAGTTCCTCCGCCAGGCGGGGCTCCTCATAAAGGGGGCTCCAGCCCACCCGCAGCGGCGTGGGCTCCGTGCTGTCCTCGATGGGCAGCAATTCCCGATAGCGCCACATGCTCCGCTCGCTCCTGGCGGCCAGGGCCTCCCTGGTGAGATCCCGCCGGATGGCGTCGTAGTCGTAGACGATGTCCAAAATCCCGCCGCAGTCGCAGGTGGTGAGGTCCGGCACAGCCGGGTAGGTCCTGCCGCACTTGACGCACTTGCCGTATTTGACGTATTTCATGTCACGTTCCCCTTCGCTTTCTATGCTGCTGCCGCAGGGCGGAGCCTTCCCCGCCCTGCGGCGGCAAGTGTTACAGGTTCTTCAAAACGCCCGCTTCCTCATTGAAAGCGTTGATGAGATCGTCCAGGTCCTTGGCCTGCTTGTGGACAGCATCCCAGGTGCCCTCAGTGTCGTACCAGAGGGCGTTGAGCTCCTCCACGGTCTTGCCCTGCTGCTCCACCCAGGTGTAGTACTTCAGATTGTGGACCCGCTTGCGGTCCTGATAGGTCAGCTCCATCATGCTGTCGGTCTTGAGGCCCAGCATATGCAGGGCATGGTCCATGGCCGCCTCCCGGACGGTATAGGCTCCGTGGAGCTGGTTGAGCTCCTCGATGCGGCTGCCATACATCACGGCGGAGTCCGTCAGCACGGTGCCCACCACATCCCGGTCGGTGAACTCATAGTACTTGGCCATCTTGATGCAGCAGAGCACGTTGGCGATGCCGCTGATGCCCAGCCACGTCAGCTGCTCCATGAGCTCGTCAGACAGGTGCAGCTCTTCCTTGAGATAGGCCCGGCCCTCCGGCGTGTTGAACAGCCGCAGCAGGCGCTGGGAGTCCTCGTCATCGATGGCGATGGCCATGTCCGTGTTCTTCACGTTGTGGATCCAGGGGATGTGCTTGTCGCCGATGCCCTCGATGCGGTGACCGCCGAAGCCGTTGTTCAAAATGGTGGGGCACTGCAGCGCCTCGCCCACGCCCAGCTTCAGATGGGGATACCGTTCCTTCAGGAGGTCGCCGGTAGACATGGTGCCGGCAGAACCGGAGGTGAAGCAGGCGCCGGCGAACCGGTCCCCGGGACGCTTGACCGCCTCGAACACGTCCGCCAGGGCGTTGCCGGTGACGTTGTAGTGCCAGAGGGGATTGCCCATCTCCTCGAACTGGTTGAAGATCATGTACTGGGGGTCCTGCTTGAGCTCGTTGGTCTTGTCGAAGATCTCCTTGACGTTGGACTCGCAGCCCGGGGTGGCGATAACCTGGGCGCCGATCTCATGGAGCCAGTCGAACCGCTCCTTGGACATCTCGGCGGGCAGGATGGCCACGCCCTGGGCCCCCAGCAGCCGGGAGTTGAAGGCGCCGCCCCGGCAGTAGTTGCCGGTAGAGGGCCAGACGGCCTTGTGGACATCCACGTCGAACTGGCCCGTCACCAGCCGGGGCGCCAGGCATCCGAAGGAGGCGCCCACCTTGTGGCAGCCCGTGGGAAACCACTTGCCCACCATGGCCACGATCCGGCAGGGCACGCCGGTGAGGCTGCTGGGCAGCTCGATGTAGTTGGGCACGGCCTGGAAGAGGCCGCCGGACTCGGTGGGCTGGTTCTTCCAGGTGATGCGGAACAGGTTCAGGGGATCCACATCCCACAGCCCCACGTTCTTGAGCCGGTCCTGGATCTTCTCCGGGATGGTCTCCGGGTGCTGCATCTGGGCGATGGTGGGGATCACGATGCCGTTTTCCCGGGCCTTGGCGATGTTGTGGGCCAGGCCCTGCTTATTGATGGAAAGATCAATCATACCGGTTTTTCCTCCTGCTGCTTCGTGTCGATATAAGAATATAAGGTATACTTGGAGATGCCGAAATACTTGGCGATCTTGTCGCCGGACTTGGTCACCAGGAACGCGCCGTTCTGGTTCAGGAACCGGATGGCCCGCACCTTGTCGTCCTTGTTCATCAGCGCCACGGGCTTCCCCACCAGCGCCACGGACTGCTGGATGAGATCCTCCAGCAGGTCGTTGACGTTGACGATCTTCTCCGGTTCCGTCTGGGCCGGCTCCTGGGTGGTGACCAGCTCCCGGATGGCGCTTTCCACCATCAAAAGCCGGGAGATGTCATAGTTGATGGAGAGGATGGCAGAGACCTTGCCCTTGCTGTTGCGGATATACACGGTGGAAGACTTCAGGATCTTCCCGTCCGGCGTTTTCGTCAGATAACAGAGGTGGTCCTTTGGCTGGGGATCGTTGCGCTCCATCTGCTCCAGCACCACCGCCGAGGCGCCGTCCCCCACCTTCCGGCCGGAGACATGGCCGTTGACGATGGCCACGATGGAGTGGTCCGGATGGCGGCTGAGATCGTGGACCACCACCTCACAGCTGCTGCCGAACTGGGCGGCGATCCCCTCCGCCACCTGGCGCAGCAGCTCCAGTTTTCCGCTTTCCGTGTGCGTTCCCTCCTTTTCCTGTGGTTTTTCTGGAAAACCTGATAACGTATCACATTTATCATACCACAACTCTTATGGAAATCAACCGTTTTTCAAAAAAATTTTTTGGTTTTCAAATTTTTTGTTTGACAAGTAGGTTTCTTATGATATGATAGAGGCAGCTGGAAAACTGCGGCACAGGTGCCGCGCGGAAATTTTGATTTGGATGGAGGGCTCGTTTATGGATTTCCAGGCAATCAAGGCGGCCGCCGAGGGCTACCGGGCCGACATGTCCCGCTTCCTGCGGGAGATGATCTCCCACCCCAGCGAAAGCTGCGAGGAACGCGAAGTGGTGATGTGCATCAAAGCTGAGATGGAGAAGCTGGGCTACGACAAGGTGGAGATCGACGGCCTGGGCAATGTCATCGGCTGGATGGGCCAGGGCGAGAAGATCATCGCCATCGACTCCCACATCGACACCGTGGGCGTGGGCAACATCGACAACTGGGAGGCCGACCCCTACCAGGGCTACGAGACGGAGGATATCATCTTCGGCCGTGGCGGCTCCGACCAGGAGGGCGGCATGGCCTCCGCCGTGTACGGTGCCAAGATCATGAAGGATCTGGATCTCATCCCCGAAAACTACAAGATCATGGTGGTGGGCTCCGTCCAGGAAGAGGACTGCGACGGCATGTGCTGGCAGTACATCGTCAACAAGTTCTTCCCCGCCAACAACATCCGCAAGGAGCAGGTGGAATTCGTCATCTCCACCGAGCCCACCGACGGCGGCATCTACCGCGGCCACCGGGGCCGCATGGAGATCCGGGTGGACGTCAAGGGCATCAGCTGCCACGGCTCCGCACCCCAGCGGGGCGATAACGCCATCTACAAAATGGCCGACATCCTTCAGGACGTCCGAGCCCTTAACGAAAGCGGCGACGGTCCTTCCAACCGGGTCAAGGGCCTGGTGAAGATGCTCAATCCCGAATTCAACCCCGAGCACTATGAGGACGCTCAGTTCCTGGGCCGGGGCACCTGCACCGTCTCCCAGATCTTCTACACCTCCCCTTCCCGCTGCGCCGTGGCGGACAGCTGCTCCATCTCCATCGACCGCCGCATGACCGCCGGCGAGACCTGGGACTCCTGCCTCAAGGAGATCGAGTCTCTGCCCAGCGTGCAGAAGTACGGCGACGACGTGAAGGTCTCCATGTACATGTACGACCGGCCCGCCTGGACCGGCGAGGTCTATGAGACGGAGTGCTTCTTCCCCACCTGGATCAACAAGGAGAGCGCCGCCCACGTCCAGGCCCTCATTGACGCCCATCACGCCCTCTGGGGCGAAGAGCGCATCGGCCACGCCGATGCCGATCCCAGGAAGGACGCCATGCACCTGCGCACCGGCCGGCCCCTCACCGACAAGTGGACCTTCTCCACCAACGGTGTCGCCATCCAGGGCCGGTACGGCATCCCCTGCGTAGGCTTCGGCCCCGGCGCTGAGTCCCAGGCCCACGCCCCCAACGAGATCACCTGGAAACAGGATCTGGTGACCTGCGCCGCTGTGTACGCCGCAGTGCCGGGCCTCTATAAGGAAGAGAACAAGACCGCCGACGTGACCCAGTTCCGTCAGAGCCTCACCAACAACGATATTCAATAAGGAGTGCTGACTATGTCCAAGACCATCGAGCTGGCGCAGCATCTGGAAAAGCTGCACATCAACAACATGTACAAGTCCGACTTCTACTGGACCTGGGACAAGACCGACGAGGAGCTGGACGCCATCTTCACTGTGGCAGACGCCCTGCGTGACCTGCGGGAGCGGAACAAGTCCACCCGGATCTTCGACTCCGGCCTGGGCATCTCCATCTTCCGGGACAACTCCAC
>CALWXB010000030.1 GCA_944385405.1 uncultured Oscillospiraceae bacterium
GCCATGCTCATCGCGCACCTGCAGGACCGTCTGCACGACGACCCGGACATGGACTTTGTCCCCCGCGCCTTCGTCTTCGGCGCGAAGGCCGCCGCGAGCTACAAGACCGCGAAGCGGATAATCGAGCTCATCTGCTCCCTCTCGGCGGACATAAACGCCGACCCCGTCTGCAAGGGCCGGCTCCAGGTCTTATCGGACATGGTCCACGGCGGCGCCGACCTGGAAGGTACGCTGGGCATCGGACATACCCGCTGGGCTACTCACGGAGAGCCCAACGACGTTAACGCCCATCCCCATGTCAGCGAAAATGGCAGCATCGCCCTGGTGCACAACGGCATCATTGAAAACTATATGGAGCTCAAGGAGCAGCTCCTCCGCCACGGTGTCACGTTTACCTCGGACACGGATTCCGAGGTGGTGGCCCAGCTGCTGGAGTACCACTACAAGGAGTGCGGCAGCATGCTGGAGGCGGTGGGACGCTGCCTGCGGCGCATCGAGGGCTCCTATGCCCTGGGCATCATCTGCTCCGACTATCCCAACGCCCTCATCGCCGCCCGGAAGGACAGTCCCCTGATTCTGGGCTTCGGCGAAAACGGGAATTTCATCGCCTCCGACGTGACGGCGGTGATCCGCCACACCCGGGACGTGGCCTATATGAACGACGGCGAGATCGCCGTGGTCACCGCCGACAGCATCGATGTGTTCGACAGTGAGATGTCCCCGCTGGAGGTGGAGCACCACCAGGTGGACTGGGACGTCTCCGCAGCGGAGAAGGGCGGCTACCCCCACTTCATGTTCAAGGAGATCATGGAGCAGCCGGAGGCGGTGCGCAAGACCGTTTCTCCCCGGCTCCGGGACGGCCGGGTGGTGCTGGATGACGTGCATCTGACGGCAGACTATGTCCGGGACCTCTCCCGGATCTTCATCATCGCCTGCGGCTCCAGCTATCATGTGGGCATGGTCAGCAAATACAACTGGGAGCGGCTGCTGCGCCGGCCGGTGCAGGTGGACCTGGCTTCGGAATTCCGGTACAGCGATCCGCTGGTGGATGAGAATACCCTGGTGATCGTCATCAGCCAGTCCGGTGAGACGCTGGACACCATGGCCGCCATGCGGGAGGCCAAGCGCCGGGGTGCCCGGACACTGGCGGTGGTGAATGTGGTGGGCAGCTCCATCGCCCGGGAGGCGGACGATGTGCTCTACACCTGGGCAGGTCCCGAGATCGCCGTGGCTACCACCAAGGCCTACTCCACCCAGCTGGTGCTGATGGATCTCATCGGGCTGTACCTGGCGGATCTGCTGGGAACGGTGATGCCGGAGGAGTACGCCGCCATCGTGGCGGGGGTCCAGGCACTGCCGGAGCAGATGCAGCAGGTGACGGACCGGGTAGAGGATGTGCAGTATTTTGCCTCCCGGTACTTTAACCACAACTCCATTTTTTTCATCGGCCGGAACCTGGACTATGCTATGGGTCTGGAGGGGTCCCTGAAGCTCAAGGAGATCAGCTATATCCACTCCGAGGCCTATGCCTCCGGCGAGCTCAAGCACGGCACCATCTCCCTCATCGAGCCGGGAACGCTGGTAGTGGCGCTGGGCACCCACGCCGCCCTCTTCGACAAGGCCATGAGCAACGTGGTGGAGGTGAAGGCCCGGGGCGCGGAGGTCCTGGCGGTGACCACGGAGCGCTTCCGGGAGAAGATGTCCAAGACGGCGGACGCCGTGGTGGTGGTGCCGGAGGCCCATCCCATCCTCCAGCCCTCTCTGGGCGTGGTGCCGCTGCAGCTGTTTGCCTATTATGTGGCGCTGCATCGGGGCTGTGACATCGACAAGCCCCGGAACCTGGCCAAGAGCGTGACAGTGGAATGATGCGGGCGGTCCCGTTCCCTTTTGGGGCGGGACCGCCTTTTCCAAAATTTTCTGAAACCTTTTCCCCTGCTCCATCGTTTATGAAACAGAGTGACCGGAAAGGAGAGGCCTGTCATGATCGCTTATTATACCGCTCTGCTGGCGTCGGACCCGGATCGGGACCGGTTTGCCCGGATCTATCGGGACAATTACCGCCGGCTGCACCGGCTGGCGGCCCAGCTGCTGGGGCCGGGCCCCAAGGCCGAGGATGCGGTCCACGATGCCTTCGTCAAGCTGATCCGGCACTTCGACGAGCTGCGGGACCGGCCGGAGGACCGGCTGGGGGCGTGGCTGGCGGTGGTGGTGAAGAACACCGCCCTGGACATGCTGCGCCGGGAAAAGCGGGAGACGGAGCTGGAGGATGGTTATGAGCCGTCAGTGGCGGCGGACGAGGGCGAGTTTCAGGCGCTGGTGGCGCTGATCCGCCGGATGCCGGAGGAGTACCGCCGGATCCTGGAATTGCGGTTCGTAACGGAATGGTCGCTTTCGGAAATCGCCCAGGCCACGGGACTGACGGAGAGCGCGGTGAAGACCCGGGTGTTCCGGGGACGGAAGATGCTGCTGGAGCAGCTGCGCAGGGAGGGGTATTTGGATGGACGAGCCTATCTTTGACGCTATGCTGAAAAATGCGCTGCAGGAGGCGCTGGAGGAGGATCTGCGGCAGATGGAGAATCCGCCGCGGCTGCATCTGTCGCTGCGCCATCGCTGGCGGATGCGCCGGATGCTGGCGGACCCCTGGCGTTATGCAAGGCGCCTGCGGGCGGAGGAGCCCCGACGGCAGACAGCCCGCAGACGGATGCTGTCCCGGCGCTGGGTGCTGGCCGCAGTGATCGCGGCGCTGCTGGCGGGTACGGCTGCCGGGTACGCCATCCGGGGCGGTGAATTCCTGCGGAGCGTGTTCGACAGGAGCCCTTGGGCGGAGGAATACGCCGGGGCGGCGGATACCGAGCAGTTGCTGGACATGGGCGGAGAGCTGCTCAACACCGTGATAGAGGACGAACACTTCCGCTTTGAACTGCTGGACGCGGTATCGGAGGGCGAGAACGCCATGGCTGCCGTGCGGCTCACGGTGCTGGATACACAGATGCTGGAGGAGGCCTTCGGTGCCGTCACAGTGGCGCCGGGGTACTTTCTGGATCGGAGCGGTACCTTTTTTGAGACCAGCTCCAGCAGCACCAGCTATCGCTATCCCGAGGATGATCCCACTCTGGCGGATAATCAGATGCTGATGATCTTTACCAGCAGCGGAAACGCTGCCGGGGAGGACCGTCACTGCACCATCACCTTCCGGGACTTCGGGTACTGTGAGGACGTCTCCGCTGGTGAGGAGTCGGAGGTGGTGCTGGTGCCGGGAGAGTGGACGCTGGAGATGGAGCTGAGCTTCGACGGCGGACTGGTGCTGATCGGCAGCTGGCCGCTGGACATTGCAGATACCCGGGCGGTGATTGAGGAGATCCAGGTGTCGGCGCTGTCCTTGAGTATGAAGATCCGCTGTGACTGGGCCGAGTTCGACGCCGTGGGAGAACTGCTGCGGGATACAGAGATCTGCATGGAGGACGGCTGCCGGGTGCCGTATACCGGTCTTTCCATCGGCGGCGGCGGGGACGGCCGGATCCATGTGCGTTACAGCTTCGGCATGCCGCTGGACCGGGAGCGAGTCACCGGATTGGATATCTCCGGGCAGATGATCTCCTTTGTCACATAGTCGGCTGGAGAAATTTTGCGCCGTCGGGAACAAATGGGCGGAGATGTGCGTCAGTTCCAAATGAGACTGGAACGTGCGGCGCCCCCCGAAAGGAAGAATCCCATGGAGAAAAAACAGCTTGCAGGGGCATTGTGCCTGTTGATGGCCGCAGCGGCCACTGCGGCGCTGGCCCACCCGGACAGCCGGCTGCGCGGCGAGTTGGTGATGTCCCAGCCGCCTCCGAAAGCGCAGGAGGAACTGAGGGCCTATTTCAATCAGCATTATCAGGAGGCCACCTGCTCCGCCGTCTATGTGGATCTGAATCATGACGGCACGCAGGAGCTCTTGGTGATGGAACTGGAAGCCGACCAGAAGGGGCAGCCGGTACTGCTCCATGACGGACCGGTGGATCCGGAGCGATTCACAGCGGGGACGGTCACAGTGCTGGGGGTCGGCGAGACGGGGGTGGAGGCATGGGTGGAGTATCCCTGTTCTGCTGAGGAGCCGGGAGGGCTTTATCTGGTGCAGCGGGACGGCCATGCCTATCTCCTGGGCTATACGCCCAGTGACAGCGCAGCCGGGTTTGACGCGGAACTCTTTACCCTGAACGATGCCGGTGAGCCGGTGGTCCTTCAGCGGGAGCAATACAGCGGGACCTCCGGCGGCGATGAGACGGCGGAGCTTTTGCCGTTGCTGGAGCAGGGGAGTGTGGTATGGGCCTTCGGAACGGCGCCGGATGGACAAAGCCGCTTTGTCTGCCTGGACGAACTGTTTACGACCTTTGAAGATTGACATAACATTTCCTGCAAATTTGGAAAAGCGTCTTGACCGGATGGAAGCGTTTCCGTTATAATACTGTTCAGGTGCTGTTATCAGGGTTACATAAGTCCGCAGCCCTCTGGGGCTGCGGACTTTTTGGACGCTGTGATCCGACAAAATCCGACAGAAAGGGAACCGATATGAAGAAAATGCGCGCTGCAAAAAAGCTGTTGGCCGCTGCGCTGGCCGCCGCGCTGACCTTGACTCCAGCCGCGGCCTTCACCGATACCCAGGGCCACTGGGCGGAGGGGGCCATTGCCCGGTGGAGCGAGGAATACAGCCTGATCCAGGGATATGAGGACGGGACTTTTCGCCCGGACGACTCCATCACCCGGGGTGCCTTTGCGGGGATCCTGGACCGGTTCATGCAGTATCAAACGGTCTCGCCGGCGGAGACCTTCTCCGATACACCGGGAACGTACTGGGAGAGTGCCATTTTGAAGCTCCACGCCGCCGGGGTATATCTGGGGAATGGGGGCAAGGCTCTGGCCACGGACAGCATTACCCGTCAGCAGGCGGTCACGATGATCGCCCGGGCCTTTGACATCCAGGGAGATGCGGCGGCGGTACTGCCGTACGGTGACGGGGGGCAGGTGGCGGACTATGCCCGGGGAGCCGTGGCGGAGATGTCTGCCAGAGGCTATATCACAGATTCCTGGAACGGAGATTTCCGCCCCACGGACCCCATCACCCGGGCGGAGATTGTGAATATCTTCAACAACATGATCCAGGAGCTGATTCAGGAAAACGGCAGCTATACCGGTGATGCCGAGGGTACGGTGATGATCAACTCCGCTGAGGGCGCCTCGCTGACGGACATGTATATTCCCGGCGATCTGATCCTGGCGCCGGGGGTCACCGGAACCGTGACGCTGACGGATGTGACCATCCTGGGCAGTATCAAGAATTTCAGCGGGATCGAGCCTGTGATCTCCACGGCGCATCCGGAGGAGAGCGTGCCGGAGACGCCTCAAGATCCGGAGATCACCGAGCCGGAGGGAACGACGGCTATTCGTCCTTCCGATGTCTATACCCCTGGCGTTACCACCGGCGAGACCATCCTATACAGCAACATGCAGATCCCCGTCTATGCTGACCGGGAGCGGTTGGAGCTGTACCCCGGGGATTTCTATTGGGAAGGTGACCGGCTGGTCTATACCGGCGGCAATTTCCGCACCCGCTTCGGCATCGACGTCTCCGCCTATCAGAACCGGGCCAGCGAAAATGAGACCATCGACTGGGAAGCGGTGGCTGCCGACGGCGTGGAGTTCGCCATGGTGCGCATCGGCCTGCGGGGCACCTCCAACGGTGCCATCTACGCCGATGCCTTCTATAAGGAGAACATCCAGGGCGCACTGGACGCGGGCATTGAGACGGGCGTATACTTCTTTGCCCAGGCCATCACCGTGGAGGAGGCCATCGAGGAGGCGGACTTCGTCATCAGCCTGCTGGAGGGATATGATATCGACGGCCCGGTGGCCTACGACTGGGAGATGCACGATTCCACCTATCGGGTGTACGGAACGCCGCCGGAGATGGCCACGGCCTGTGCCATTGCTTTCTGTCAGCGCATTGCGGAGGCGGGCTATACGCCCATGATCTACGCCGGGCAGTATGTCAGCTACATCAAGTACGACCAGGGGGCCATCTCCCCCTATCTGAGCTGGTATCCCGAGTACAAGAGTACCAGCTCGGAGAAGCTCTATCCCACCTTCTTCTATCAGATGGATTACTGGCAGTTCTCCAGCAGCTGTACGGTGGACGGCATCGGCGGCCGTGTGGACGCCAACTTGCAGTTCATCCGCTAATACGCGATAAAAAAGTCCGGACACATCAGATGATGTGTCCGGACTTTTTTGCAGATGCGGCGTGCGGCATCAGTCAGATGGCAGCCATGGCTTTGCGGGCTCCCGAATGGAATGCGAGCGATGACGATGGAGGGAGAATGGGACTGGCCTTTTCCCCAAAAGTTTGATATCCTGAAGTTGTCCGGCCTGGTGCGGTAGGTGACAAGGTCACGGAACTGCCGCCGGTGTTCTGATAAGATAAGATCAAAAAAGACCGGCATGCGCCGGGGAACAGGAGACGAGCATGGGCTTTTTTGACTTTTTCAGGCAACCGGACATCCAGGAGGGCCTTCGGCAGTGTCAGGCGGCCCATGGTGCTGTACTGCTGGACGTCCGTACCCCGGAGGAGTACGGACAAGGGCGGATCCCGGGCAGCCGGAATCTTCCGCTGGGAGAATTGGAGCGGGCGGCTGAGGTGGTACCGGATCGCAGTACGCCCTTGTTCGTCTACTGCCTCAGCGGAGCCAGAAGCAGCCGGGCGGCTGCCCTGCTGCGGCGGATGGGGTACGAGACAGTGACCAATATCGGTGGGATCAGCGGATATCAGGGAAAGGTGGAGAGATGAGATGAAGGTTGTGATCGTGGGTGGTGTGGCCGGCGGGGCCACGGCGGCGGCACGGATCCGCCGGCTGGAAGAGCAGGCGGAGATCGTGGTGTTCGAGCGGTCCGGTTATGTGTCCTATGCCAACTGCGGACTTCCCTATTACATCGGCGGGGTGATCCGGGACCCGGAGGAGCTGACGCTCCAGACGCCGGAGAGCTTCCGCCAGCGGTTCCAGGTAGACATGCGGGTACGCCATGAAGTGACGGCGCTGCATCCGGAGCGCAAGACCGTCACGGTGCGGGCGCTGGAAACGGGGGAGATCTTTGAGGAATCCTACGACAAGCTCCTGCTCTCTCCCGGCGCCAAGCCCACTCAGCCTCCGCTGCCGGGTACCGGTTCGGAGCGGCTGTTCACATTGCGGACGGTGGAGGATACCTTCCGCATCCGTGAGTTTGTGGAGCGGGAGCAGCCGCGGTCGGTGGTGCTGGCCGGCGGGGGCTTCATCGGCATGGAGCTGGCGGAGAATCTGCGGGAGCTGGGGATGGAGGCGACCATCGTGCAGCGGCCCCGGCAGGTGATGAACCCCTTTGACCCGGAGATGGCGGCCTTCCTTCATGCAAAGCTCCGGGAAAAGGGCGTGGTGCTGTGCCTGGGACGGACGGTGGAGGGGTTCCAGGACACGGAACACGGAAGCGTCCGGGTGCTGCTGAAGGACGAGGCGCCCCTGGAGGCGGACATGGTGGTGCTGGCCATTGGTGTGACGCCGGACACGGCTCTGGCCCGGGAGGCGGGCCTTGCGCTGGGCGTGAAGGGCAGCATCCTGGTCAATGACAGGATGGAGACCTCCGTGCCGGATATCTATGCCGTGGGCGACGCGGTGCAGGTGCGCCACAGTGTCACGGGACAAGAGACGCTGCTGTCTCTGGCGGGACCTGCTAACCGGCAGGGCCGCATCGCCGCGGACAACATCTGCGGCGGCGACAGCCGTTATCGGGGGTCCCAGGGCTCCTCGGTGCTGAAGGTGTTCGACATGACCGCCGCTGTTACCGGTGTCAAGGAGGAGACGGCGAGAAAAGCGGGCATCGCCTGCGACAAGGTGTATCTCTCCCCCATGAGTCACGCGGGCTACTATCCCGGCGGACAGCTCATGACCATGAAGGTGCTCTTTGAAAAGGAAACGTACCGTCTGCTGGGAGCCCAGATCGTGGGCTACGAGGGCGTGGACAAGCGGATCGACGTGCTGGCCGCCGCCATCCGGGGCGGCCTGACGGCCCTGGATCTCCGGGACCTGGATCTTGCTTACGCACCGCCCTATTCCTCCGCCAAGGATCCGGTGAACATGGCGGGCTTCATGATCGGGAATCTGGCCGACGGCCTGGTGCAGCAGTTCCATCTGGAGGAACTGGAAGCATTGCCCCGGGACGGCAGCGTCTCGCTGCTGGATACCCGGACCGTGGGGGAGTACGCCGCGGGACACGTGGAGGGCTTCCGCAACGTTCCGGTGGATGAGCTGCGGCAGCGGCTGGGCGAACTGGAGGCGGACAAGCCGGTGTACGTGATGTGTCAGAGCGGGCTGCGCAGCTATCTGGCCTGCCGGGTCCTGGCCCAGCACGGCTTTGCCTGCTGGAATTTCTCCGGCGGCTACCGGCTCTATGAGACGGTGATGCTGGACCGGCTGGCCGCCCGGGCCGCCCGGCCCTGCGGTTTGGAGCTCCGATGAAGAAAGGCCGCCCGCCCCAACTGGGGCGGGCGGCATCTTTTAGGTACACAGACGGCGCAGTCTGTCGGCGTCGGTGATCTCCACCGCGCCCCGGGACAGATGCACCAGTCCTTCGCTTTGAAAGTAACGGAGCATCCGGGTTACCACCTCCCGGGCGGTGCCCAAATGAGCTGCGATGCGCTCGTGCGTCAGCTCCAAGCGGGAAGAAGCCTCCAGATCGCATTCCGCCAGCAGGAACGAAGCCAGCCGCCGGTCGAAGCTGTGCCACATCACCTGTTCCATCAGCCACATCACCTGAGAAAAGCGGTCGGTCATCCGGGCGTTGGTGTAGTTGGCCAGGGGGGCAGAGTTCTCCATGATGCTCCGGTATGTTTCCGGCGGGATCACCCAAAAGCTCGTGTCCTTTTCTGCTTCCAGAGCTATGTCCAGCTGCAGTGAGCCCATGGCGCAGGCTGCGGAGAACAGGCAGATGTCTCCCGGAAGAAGGCGGTAGAGAGTGATCTCCCTGCCCTGGTCAGAGAGAATGAAGGCGCGCAGCTGTCCTGTGCGCACCAGCACCAGACCCAGGCAATCTCCGGCGCCGCCGTGGAGCATGGCCCCACGGGAAGCAGACCGCAGCACGGCTGCATGGGATAGAGATGCCTGCTGCTGCTCGGTCAGCTGGTCCCAGACAGGGAATCCGTCGGAAACATCCACACATGCCACCTCCTTGCTGGAGACAGTATAGCGGAATTTGCATTGGATGTCAAAAGGTGATATCATCACGGAAGTGTCCGGCGCGTCCGGGTATACTGAAAAAAACCGGCAGCGTCCGGGACTATGTCACAGGAGGACCTCTATGCGATCTGTTCGTTTTATTTCCGCGCCGGCTGCGCTCCGGCGTGTCCCGAGAGGAGGGGCGGGATGCAGTATCTGATCTCATTCCTGGAGGGAATCATCACCTTCATTTCGCCGTGTCTGCTGCCCATGCTGCCGGTGTACGTGTCGTATTTTGCCGGCGGCGGGGAGCGATGCCCCAGACGGACGCTGGCCAATGCGGCAGGCTTTGTGCTGGGCTTTACGGCGGTGTTCGTGGCCATGGGTGCACTGGCAGGCACCGTGGGCGGCTTCCTCAAGAGCCACCAGACGGCGGTAAATGTGGTGTCCGGCGCCATCGTGATCCTCTTCGGCTTGTATTTTCTGGGTCTGCTGCAGCTCCGTCTCTTCCGGGGGAGCAGCCATATGGCACGCGTGCAGGACTTGGGATTTCTCTCTGCGGTGGTTTTCGGTGTGATCTTTTCCGTGGGCTGGACACCCTGCGTGGGAGCCTTCCTGGGTTCGGCACTGATGTTGGCTTCCCAACGGGGACATGTGCTGGAGGGCATGGGGATGCTGCTGGCCTATTCCCTGGGTCTGGGGATCCCTTTTTTGATGAGTGCGCTGCTGATCGACCGACTGAAATCCACCCTGGATCTCATCAAGCGCCACTACGGCGTCATCAACAAGGTCTGCGGCGTCCTGCTGATCCTGATCGGAGTCCTGATGGCCACAGGGACCCTGGGGCGGCTGCTGAATCTGCTGAGCTGAGGAGGAATTGGTATGCGTGGAAAAAACACACTGCTTTTGCTGCTGGGGCTGCTGGTGGTGCTGGGCGGGGCCTATGTGCTCTACGGACGGCTGTCGTCCGAAGTAGAGACGGAGCCCATTATGCAGGAGGCCCAGGAGGCCGGAGAGGCGGGAGAGACGGAGGACCGGGTACAGGCACCGGATTTTACGGTCTATGACGCCGACGGCAGCGAGGTGCATCTGAGCGACTATGCCGGGAAGCCGGTGGTACTGAATTTCTGGGCCAGCTGGTGCGGTCCCTGCAAAAGCGAGATGCCGGACTTTGACACAGCTTACCAGGAGCTGGGGGAGGAGATCCAGTTCCTGATGATCAACATGACCGACGGGTCCCGGGAGACGGTGGAGACTGCCTCGGCCTATGTGGCGGAGCAGGGGTATTCCTTCCCGGTGTTCTACGATACTGACTCCGACGCCGCTCTGGTCTATGGGGCTTATTCGCTGCCCACCACGTATTTTATCGACGCGGAGGGGTATGCCGTGGCCAGAGGAGTGGGGGCCCTCAGTGCCGAGGCGCTGCAGCAGGGAATCGACATGATCTTGCCGTCATAAAGCAAAAAGAGGACGAGAGCAAACTGCTCTCGCCCTCTTTTTGAAGTCTATGGTTTGCGTTTCGGCGCGGAAAGGGGGAAAATCCCGCCGCAGTGCGTACAGGTAATAGGATCCGTACCATTGAGCACGCCTCCAGAGAACCATCTGCCTACCGGCCAGATGTTCTTATCCCCCAAAAAGGAGGACGAGCCCCGGGACCCGGCCAGCTGCCGGAAAAGCTCGGTGCCATTTTGTAGCGGGTTGGATGCCGGCACGTCTGCTTCCACGACCTGCGCCGCGCCTTCTCCGTTTTGCCCAAACAGCCCCTTTCAGAAGGGGAAGCTGTGATCCGGCTGGGGAGAAGCAACTGTGGCGCGGCCTGTGGTCGGCGGGAAAACGGAAAAATTCAACCGAACAAATGCAACAAAAAAGTTACGATTTTTGCTTATTTTGTGCAAAAATCGTAACTTTTTTGGTCCGAGTGGCGGGATTTGAACCCACGGCCTCTTGGACCCGAACCAAGCGCGCTACCAACTGCGCTACACCCGGAAAACAATTCACTGCACACAGAGAAAACATACACTCCGATACAGCTTTTCCATTATAAGCAAAAATGCGAGGTTTGTCAAGGTTCTATTCATATAATCCCGCACATACGGTTAAGCATAGTGACTTGGGGGAGGGGTGCTTCATGACTTCGCGGCGGATCAGACGCAAGAGCGGCAGTGTGGTATCGCAGGTGCGGCGACACAAGCACACCGGCGGCGTGCGGACCTCCGGGACCGACAAGCCGCTGACGCCGCGGGAGCGGCAGCGCCTGATTCAGCTGGTAGTGTGTGCCGGGGTTTTTGTGTTGCTGGTGGCAGTGAAGCTGCTGCTGCCGGAACGAATGGCGCAGGTCAACCAGCGTTTGGCTGACGCACTGCAGAAAAACATGGATGTCCAGAGCGTGTTTTCCGCCGTTGGCCGGGCATTTTCCGGGCAGTCGGATCTGGATGGAGCGGCTCAGGAGGTGTATCGCGCTGTTTTTGCGCCGGAAACGGAAATGGCGCAGGAAACTGCCGCCCCGGCAGGTGAGATCTATGAAACTGCAATGGATGCGCTCCGGGTCTACCATCAGGAGACGGAAGAGGGAGAGCAGGCGGGATCTTCAGTGTCGGAGCAGACGGAGGTGTCCACTCTGGCCTATGTGCGCTATTCTGATGAGAACCTTCCGGAAGATGTAACGATGGAGCAGGCGATCCTGGGCTTTGACTACTGTACGCCGGTATCCGGTGTGATCTCCTCCGATTTTGGCTATCGGGAGCATCCTGTGGAGGGAGAGGAGCGATTCCATTACGGTGTGGACCTGGCCGCTGACACGGGCACGCAGATCGTCAGCTTTGCGGCGGGGACGGTCAGCGTGGTAGGGGAGAGCAGCAGCTACGGAAGGTACTGTATTGTGGAGCACGGCGGCGGGATCTCTACCTTATATGCCCACTGCAGCCGGATCACAGCCTCCTCCGGTGCCGCCGTGGAGCGCGGAGAGAAGATCGCCGAGGTGGGAGAGACCGGCATGGCCACCGGTCCGCATCTGCACTTTGAGATTCACAAGGACGGAGAGTATCTCAATCCCATTTATTATGTGGCAGATATTTGACGGGCGGGTGGAAATCTCTCCCGCCTTTTTTCTTCTCAGCGGCTGGTTTGGACTTGCCAACGGATGGGAGTTGCTGGGGACGGTGATGCTGGCAGCCGGAGTTCATGAGGCGGGGCATTGCCTGGTGCTTCTGTGGAATGGAGCGGATATCCGGAAGCTGCGGATCGGCGTGTTGGGTGCGGTTCTGGAGACCGACAGCGGGGAACTCTCCTACGGTGCGGAGTTTCTGGCGGTGCTGGCGGGACCGGCAACCAATCTGGCGGCAGCGGCAGTGCTGGCGCTGCTGGAGCATCCGCCGGTGGTGGGGATCGGTGTCCACCTGGTGCTGGCCGCTTTCAACCTGCTGCCGCTTTATCCGCTGGACGGCGGCCGGGCACTGGAGCTGCTGATATCCTGGGCGGCCGGACCGGCAGCAGGAGCACGGGCCGTCCGGTGGTGCACCGTGGCGACGGCGGCGGGAGTCTGCGCCGCTGCCGTGGGTGTGATGTGGAGCACGGGCGGGAGCCTGTGGTTGCTGCCTGCGGCGGCGGGGGCTGCAGGCTATGGCGCGGCAGAGCTGAGGCAGAGGCATTTTGTAAAATAATGCTTGCAAAGACGGGAAACGTGTGGTAAACTATCAGGGCTTACAAAGGGTGGTCCTCTGCCGTGCGCCGGACGAATGGTGCCAGAGCGCGGAATCAGCGGCACGAACACCTATAAATTAGGAGGAAATATCCATGGATCTCATCAAGGAACTCAACAAGGAAACCCTGGCCACTGAAGCCCCCAAGGTCCAGATCGGCGACACCGTGCGTGTCCACGTGAAGGTCAAGGAAGGCTCCCGTGAGCGTATCCAGGTCTTCGAGGGCACCGTCATCGCCAAGAAGCACGGCGGCATCGAGGAGACCATCACCGTTCGTCGTATTTCTTACGGCGTGGGCGTGGAGAAGGTGTTCCCTGTGCACTCTCCCTCTATCGCCACCATCGAGGTGGTGCGCAACGGTGCTGTTCGCCGCGCCAAGCTGTACTACCTGCGCGGCCGCGTGGGCAAGGGTGCCAAGGTCAAGGAGAAGCTTTGATCCAAAGGATAAAGAGAGGCAGCCGCCTCTCTTTTTTCTTGTCCGCAGAGGGGTTGAGGTCGGATTTTGGTTGCACAAAGGTCGACCCATGTGGTATAATATCAAAACGTATGAGTTCATAATGGAGCAGGTGATTGCATGCGCGTCGACGTACTGGGCGTGGGATTCGACAATGTGACCATGGAAGAAGCTGTTGATCAGGCCATGGCATTTCTGGAAGAGGATGGGCCCCACTATGTGGTGACGCCAAACCCGGAGATCATAGAGGCCTGCAGGGCCGACGCCCAGGTCATGGAAGCGGTCAATGGCGCGGATCTGGTGCTGGCAGATGGCATCGGCGTGATCAAAGGCGCCAAAATGCTGGGCACGCCTCTGCGGGAGAGAACACCGGGGATTGAATTCGCCGGCTCCCTGATGGGGAAAATGGCACAGCGGAGGATGTCTTTGTATCTTCTGGGAGCGAAACCCGGCGTGGCGGAGCTGGCTGCGGAAAGACTGGCTGCCGCTTATCCGGGACTGCGGATCGCCGGTACCCATGACGGGTATTTCCGGGAGGATGGTCCCGTGGTTGAGGCGATCCGGAAGAGTGGAGCCGATGTGGTGTTCGTCTGCCTGGGTGCGCCGAAGCAGGAGTTCTGGATGCGGAAAAACGGGGCAGCCACCGGAGCCCGGCTTTTGTGCGGGTTGGGCGGCAGTCTGGACGTCTTTGCCGGTGTGGTGACGCGGGCCCCGAAGTTCTGGTCCGACCACGGGCTGGAGTGGTTCTACCGCCTCTGCAAAGAGCCGCGGCGGATCGGCCGGATGATGAAGCTGCCGCTGTTTCTGGTCCATGTACAGCAGGAGAAGCACCGCAGATGAAGGGAAAGCTGATCGTATTCGAGGGCACAGACGGTTCCGGCAAGACCACCCAGGCGCAGATGCTCTGCCGCCGGCTGGAGAGGGAAGGCATACCGTATCACCTCATCGACTTTCCCCGGTATGGGAATCCCTTTGCAGAGCCTGCCCGGCTGTATTTGGAGGGGGCCCTGGGAAAAGCGCCGGGGGATGTGAATGCCTATGCGGCCTCCACCCTGTTTGCAGTGGATCGTTTTGCGTCGTATCGGGAGGACTGGGGCGCCTTTTACGAGGCGGGCGGGCTGATCGTGGCCAACCGGTATACCACTTCCAACGCGGTGCATCAGGCATCCAAGCTGCCGGAAGCGGAGCGGATGGCCTTTGTGGAGTGGCTCTTTGATCTGGAATACCGGCGGCTGGGCCTGCCTGCACCGGACCGGGTACTTTATCTGGATATGCCGACTGACGTCACGGTGCGCATGATGCGCCGCCGGGAACACGAAACCGGCACCCATGCAGATATCCACGAACGGGACCAGGCCTATTTGCGCCGGTGCCGGGAGGCGGCGGGCGCGGTAGCTTCCGCCTGCGGCTGGACAGTGATCGCCTGTGCAGAGGGCGGTGTACCCCGGACACCGGAGGATATCCATCAGCAGGTCTACGGGATCGTGCAGGATATTCTGTAAAGCTTGTACCCTTTTCAGATGATGCGGAATGGAGCTTTCGCCCCATTCCGCGCCGGACAAGTCAGCAGCAGCTTCCGCAGCTGTCTCCGCAGCCGCAGTTGCAGTTTCCGCCGCAGCCGCAGCCGCAACCGCAGCTGCTGCCGCCCCAGGAGCCGCAGCAGCACACCAGGAGGACGACGATGATGATGAGCCACAGGCAGGAGCAGTCGTTGGTTCCGTTGTTCAGGCACATATGTTTGTCACCTCGCTTCACCACAGTCTATGCGCCGCAGGCCCGCAATGGGGCCTGACCGCCGCAAATTTTTGAGCAGACCACACGAGGAAACAGGAATGAGCCCGCAGGCGACCTGCCCGGCGGGGGAGTATGGAGGTTTCAATGGCAGATTTTAAAAAGGGCGATACCGCCAGCTGGGATGCCCAGGAGGTACGCCGTAGCCACGCGTCTCAGCAGGCTCGGAAGAGCGGCACGAACCGGCGCCGCCGGAAGCGCCTCAATCCGTTGATCTACCTTTTGGTGGTGTTGTTGACATCCGCTATTCTGGCCGGCGTGGGCTGGCTGCTGATGTCGGATTTCTGCGCGTTCAATCGCGGCACCATCACCAATGTCACGGTGGAGATCACTGCGGAGGACAGCATGGGATCCATTGCCGAAAAGCTGGAGGAGGCGGGCCTGATCCGCTACAAATGGTTCTTCCGGGTGTTTGCAGCCTTCTGCGACGCGGAAAACGAGATCGGCATCGGCACCTATGAGCTCAATACCGACATGGATTACCGCGCCCTCATCACCGGCATGCACAGCTCCTCCGGCAACATGAATGCCGACACGGTGCGCGTCACCATCCCGGAGGGCTATACCGTGGCCCAGACCATTGCCCTGCTGGCCAAAAACGAGGTGAATACGGAGGAGGCACTGCTGGAGGCTGCCAAGACCGCCACCTTCGACTACAGCTTCATCGACAATGACTCCGAGGACATCAGCCGTCTGGAGGGCTATCTCTTCCCGGACACGTATGAGTTCTATATCGGTCACGATCCGGAGGGGGCCCTGGAAAAGCTTCTGAGCAACTTCGACCGGAAGATGACGGAGGACCGTCTGGCTCAGATGGAGGATTCCGGGTACTCTCTGGCGGAGATCATTACCATCGCCTCTCTGATCGAAAAGGAGACCGACGGCACAGATCAGTCCATGATTGCCTCGGTCATCTATAACCGCCTCAACGACAGCGGCAGCCACGGCACCTATAAGATGCTCAACATCGACGCCTCGCTGCTCTATGCCCTGCCGGACCACACCGGGGCCATCACCAACGAGGACAAGGCGGTGGACTCCCCCTACAACCTTTATAAGTACGCGGGGCTGCCCCCTACGCCCATCGCCAACCCCGGTACGGCTTCCATTGACGCCGCGCTCTATCCCTCCAGCAGCGATTATTATTACTATGCCCTGGGCAAGGATGGCAAGCACCATTTCTCCAAGACGCTGGAAGAGCATAATGCCTTCCTCAGCAGCAGTGATTATGTGGGCAGCTGACCGATCCGTACCGGAGCTGCTGGCTCCGGCGGGGGACATGGAGCGTCTGCGGATGGCGGTGCGCTACGGCGCTGATGCCGTGTATCTGGCGGGCACCTCCTTCGGGATGCGGGCCTTTGCCGGAAACTTCGCGCCGGAGGAGCTGGGGGAGGCAGTGGCCTTTGCCCACCGCCATGGCGTCAAGGTCCACTGCACCGTCAACACCATGCCCCGCAACGACGAGATCGCCGCCCTGCCGGCCCATCTGGAGCTGCTGAATGAGTTGGGCGTGGATGCGCTGATCGTGGCGGATCTGGGGGCTTTCACTCTGGCGGGGCGGTATGCCCCTCGGTGCAAGCGGCACATCTCCACCCAGGCCAGCATCAGCAACTACGAGACCGCCCGGGCCTGGTACGACCTGGGCGCGTCCCGGGTGATCCTGGCCCGGGAGGTGAGCCTGGAGGAGATCCGGACCATCCGGCAGAAGACACCGCCGGAGCTGGAGATCGAGGCCTTCGTCCACGGTGCCATGTGCGTCAGCTATTCCGGCCGGTGTCTTCTGAGCAATTACATGACCGGCCGGGATTCCAGCCGGGGCGCCTGCGCCCAGCCCTGCCGCTATCAGTATGCCCTTATGGAGGAAAAGCGTCCCGGGGAGTATTTCCCCATTGAGGAAGATCAGCGGGGTACGTACATTTTAAATTCCCGGGACATGTGCATGATCGACCATCTGGGCGATCTCATGGATGCGGGGCTGTCCAGCCTGAAGATCGAGGGCCGGGCCAAATCCGCCTACTATGCCGCCATCGTCACCGGCGCATACCGCCACTGTCTGGACGCCGTGGCGGCCGGGCAACCGCTGGACCCGGTGTGGCGGGATGAGGTGGAGCATGTGAGCCACCGGCCTTATTCCACGGGCTTCTATTATGGACCGCCTGGACAATACTACGAAAATTCCAGATACATCAGAGAGTGGCAAGTAGTAGCACTTGTCACAGAGTGCGACGCTTCCGGCAATGCCGTGCTGTCGCTGCGCAACAAATTTCGGGAGGGAGACGCCCTGGAAGTGGTAGGGCCGGACCTGCGGCCCTTCTCCATAACGGCGGGGGCCATGACGGATGAGGCCGGTACGCCCCTTTCTGAGCCGCGTACTCCCCAAATGCGCTTCCACATGAAATTCCCGCGGCCGGTGCCGCCCGATACCCTGGTGCGTCACGCGGTGGAATTATCAGCCAAATAAGAGGAGAAGAAGCTATGAATGCAGATGTTGTCATCGTCGGCGCCGGCCCCGCCGGTATTTTCACAGCCATGGAGATGCTGAAAAAGGGCAGCAGGCAGAAGATCATCATGGTGGAGAAGGGACAGGCGGTGGAGAACCGGCACTGCCCTAAGGACAAGACCCACAAGTGCGTGAACTGCAAGCCCTACTGCCACATCACCACGGGCTTCTCCGGTGCGGGAGCCTTTTCTGACGGAAAGCTGTCCCTGAGCTATGAGGTGGGCGGCGACCTGCCTACCCTCATCGGAGAGGAGCTGGCTCAGGAGACCATCAACTACACCGACAAGATCTATCTGGAGTTCGGCGCGGACGAGCACATCGAGGGCCTTGGTCATGAGGAAGAGCGCAAGGAGATCCGCCGCCGGGCTATCCAGGCGGGACTGAAGCTGGTGGACTGCCCCATCCGCCACATGGGCACCGAGAAGGCGCAGGCCATTTATCTGGCCATTGAGCGGTATCTCCAGGAGCACGGGGTGGAGATGTACTTCGGCTACGAGTGCAGCAATATCATCCTGGAGGACGATGTGTGCAAGGGGGTGGCCATCTCCAACGGCAAGACGGATCTGGAGATCTACGCCAAGCACACCGTGGTGGCCACCGGCCGCCGTGGCGCCGACTGGCTGGAAAAGCTGTGCGCCGAGCACGGCATCGCCCACGCTCCTGGCACCGTGGACATCGGCGTGCGGGTAGAGGTCCGCAACGAGGTCATGGAGATGGTGAACCGGGTGCTCTATGAGTCCAAGCTGGTGGGCTATCCCAAGCCCTTCAAGAACAAGGTCCGCACCTTCTGCCAGAACCCCGGCGGCTTCGTCAGCCAGGAGAATTACGACAACAACCTGGCGGTGGTCAACGGCCACTCCTTCAAGGAGATGAAGAGCGATAACACGAACCTCTCCATCCTCTGCTCCCACAACTTCTCCGTGCCCTTCAACCAGCCCATCGCCTACGCCCAGAAGGTGGGTGAGCTGACCAACATGCTGGCCAACGGCCAGATCCTGGTGCAGCGCTTCGGCGACATCCTGGACGGCAAGCGCACCTGGCAGAAGGAGCTGGTGCAGTCCAACATCCGGCCCACCCTGCCGGATGCCGTGGCCGGCGACATCACTGCCGCCATGCCCTATCGGGCTATGATGAACATCATCAACTTCATACAGGCCATGGACTATGTGGTGCCGGGCTTCGCCTCCTATGAGACGCTGCTCTACTCTCCCGAGCTGAAGTTCTACTCAAACCGGGTGAAGATGGATACCGACTTCAACACCAGCCTCAAGGGCCTTCACTGCCTGGGTGACAGTTCCGGTTGGACCCGGGGACTGATGATGGCTTCCATCATGGGTGTCCTCATGGGCCGCAAGATCGCGGAAGAGGGCTGATGAATGTCAAAGGTGCCGGAGCAGACGCTCCGGCACCTTTTTTGTGGGAAAAGCCCGTGATCCGCGGGCCGCAACCGCCGGTTGACAACATTCCACCCTGCGCGTTCTTGCTATAGGCGAGAGAAACGGGTATCATCAGGACAGTTCAAGAGAAAGCGAGCGTACCAAAATGGAATTTTCGGAAAAGCTGACGAGATTGCGCCGCAGGGAGGGATTCTCCCAGGAACAGCTGGCGGACCGCCTGGACGTCACCCGCCAGTCAGTCTCCAAATGGGAGGGAGGCGCCGCTATGCCGGACATTGGCAAGCTGATCTCCTTGTCAGAGCTGTTCGGTGTCAGCGTGGACTATCTGGTAAAGGACTACCTGGATAAGCCGGAGGGAGAAGCGGATCTGGACCAGGCGCAGGCCCGGCGCCTGGAGGAGAAGGTGGACGATCTGACCCGGTACATTCGGGGCACCATCTATTCCTATGACAGCAGGCTGAAGATCTTGGGACTGCCGCTGGTCTCTGTCCGGATCGGCTTCGCCCGGCACCAAAAACTTTCCTGGGATCACGTGGCCCGAGGCGTCATCGCCATTGGGAATGCCGCCGTCGGCGTGGTATCCATCGGTCTCATCAGCGTCGGGGTCATCAGCCTGGGGCTTCTGGCGGGGGGATTGCTGGCGCTGGGGGCCGTGGCCTTCGGCGCGGTGGCGTTTGGGATCGCGGTCCTGGGGATCTTTGCCCTGGGCGTCAGCGCCGTGGGGATCTGGGCCGGCGGCGTGGCGGCCATGGGTGCGGAGATCGCTGTGGGCGTGTCAGCGTCGGGAAAGATCGCCGTGGGGCAAGAGGCCTCCGGGTTGTATGTGCTGCTGTGGGGGGACGGACTGACTGCCAGGGAAGTGGAGGCGTTCCTGCTGGCCCACTGTCCGGATCTCTGGAGACCGCTGCTGCGGGTGCTGGTCCTGTTAGGGGCACATATCCATTAAAAAACACGGGGAGAGACGGCCGTTCGTCTCTTCCCGTGTCAGCGTTTGCCCAGAATGTCCCGGCGGATGTAGGAAAAGGCGGCATCCTCCCCTTCGTCCCGGAGCTTAAGGAGCATGGATTCCAGCAGCGCCTCCGTGGCGGGGTGGAGCAGCAGCCGCTTTTCCTTCCCCCGCTGGAAGAAGCGGTAGGGGTCGCCGGGATCAAAATCCCTGCCGCGGTAGACCTTGCTGGCGGCCAGGCGGTCGCAGAACATCTCCGCCACATACCGCCTGGGCATCTCCACGCCCACGATGCCCTCGCCGGTGAGACTGTAATCTGTCCAGTACTCAAAGTGGTGGCGGTTGCGGCCCTTATGATGGAGCCAGGAGGCGCTGCAGCCGCAGTCGCGGCGCTGGGCGTCGTTGGGGCTGCGGTCCCCCTGGTAGTATTTGACCCCCGCCCAGAACTCCACCGGGCTGTACTTGGACAGGTCGTGGGTCAGCCCCTGCCAGTAAAGCCCCAGGCGAAAGCAATATTTCCGGACCAGGGAACGGTGGCGGTTCACGGTTTTCAGATGGGCAAGGAAATGCAAAGCGGTATCACCTCGATCCTGAACTCTCCTGTCAGTATAACACGGCAGGAAGAAAAAAACGAGAAAAATCTGCATGGATTTTTCCCAGGGAGACAGGATAGGCGGGAGGTGTTTGCATGGAAGGAGCCTTTTTTCTCTGTCCGCCGGCCTGGGAACGGTGGCTGCCGCCCGGTGTCCGGTCCGTCCGCAGCGCAGGAGAGCTGGGGAGCAGACGGTGGGGCCTGCTGGTCCTGACACCGGAAGGAGGGGACCTGGCGGGGGAGGCGGAGCTCTCCTGCCGGGAGCTGCTGCTGCCCGGAGAATGCCGTGCGGCGGCCGTGCAGGCGGAGACAGTGGTGACATACGGCCTTTCCCGCCGGGACAGCCTGACCCTCTCCAGCCTGCGCCAGCCGCTTTTGTGCGTGCAGCGGACGCTGCCCCGGCTCCAGGGGCCGCCGGTGGAGCCTCAGGAGCTGCCGCTGGAGAGGCTGCCTCTGCCCGCGGAATCGCTGCTGCCGCTGCTGGGAGCGTGGCTGTTGCAGATGCCGCAGACAGAGCTTCGTTTCCCATGGTAAGCTGATGCAAAAAAAGGGGGAACGGTATGAGCTGGTACGGATGGTTCATTTTGGTGCTGATCCTGGGAGGAGCTGCGTGGGTATGGCACATACTCTACGCCGGTGATACCGTGGGCTGCGTGGGCTGCGGCCGGTGCATCGCCGCGGGAGAGTGCGTGCTCCGCCGGGAGCAGGCGGAAAAACGAGGCGAAAAGCGCCGGAAAGCGTCTTGACAAACGCGGCGAAAGGGATATAATAATCTGCGTTCATCTGAAAAATGCCAGGACGAAGCCAGCCCTGCGAAACCGGCAGCAGCGAGAGGGGAGACGGTGCAAGCCCCTTGCCCACGCCGCACGGCAGCCACTTCGGAGCGGTCCGCGAGGAGCGGAACGGTTCATCCCCGTTACCGGATGGCTAAGATGCCCTCATTTCGGGGGATAATTAGGGTGGTACCGTGAAGCATGCGCCTTCGCCCCTAAGACAGGGGCGGAGGCGTTTTTTGCGCACCGGTGCCGGATCTGCGGTCAAATATTTTTATCATACAGGAGGAAGACGAACATGGCGCATCCCTATTACGGGCTGAACGAACTGCGGGAGATGTTCCTCAGCTACTTCGAGAGCAAGGGCCACCTGCGGCTGCCCAGCTTTTCCCTGATCCCCCACCATGACGCCAGCCTGCTGCTGATCAACAGCGGCATGGCTCCCATGAAGACCTGGTTCACCCGGGAGGAGGAGCCTCCCTGCAACCGTGTTACCACCTGCCAGAAGTGCATCCGCACCGGCGACATCGAGAACATCGGCAAGACCGACCGCCACGGCACCTATTTTGAGATGCTGGGCAACTTCTCCTTCGGCGATTACTTCAAGAAGGAGGCCATCCCCTTCTGCTGGGAGTTCCTCACCAAGGTGGTGGGCCTGGAGGAAGACCGGCTGTATCCCTCCATCTACCTGGATGACGACGAGGCCTTCGAGATCTGGAACAAGGACATCGGCATCCCCGCCGAGCGGATCTTCCGCTTCGGCAAGGAGGACAACTTCTGGGAGCACGGCGCCGGTCCCTGCGGCCCCTGCTCCGAGGTGTACTATGACCGTGGGCCTGAGCACGGCTGCGGCAAGCCGGACTGCACCGTGGGCTGCGAGTGCGACCGCTACATCGAGGTGTGGAACAACGTGTTCTCCCAGTTCGTCAACGACGGCGAGGGCCACTACACCGAGATGAAGAACAAGAACATCGACACCGGCATGGGTCTGGAGCGTCTGGCCTGCGTGGTGCAGAACGTGAACTCCCTCTTCGACGTGGACACCGTGATGAACATCACCAATAAGGTCTCCGAGATCACCCATGCCCACTACGGCGAGAGCCACAAGACCGATGTGTCCCTGCGGGTCATCACGGACCATATCCGTTCCTCCGTCATGATGATCTGCGACGGCGTGCTGCCCAGCAACGAGGGCCGGGGCTATGTGCTGCGCCGCCTGCTGCGCCGGGCCGCCCGCCACGGCAAGCTCCTGGGCGTGGAGCGTCCCTTCCTCTATGAGGTGGTGGACACCGTGGTCCATGAGAACGAGTGTGCCTATCCCGATCTGAAGGAGAAGCAGAGCTATATCACCAAGGTCATCCGCACCGAGGAGGAGAACTTTGCCAAGACCATCGACGGCGGCATG
>CALWXB010000031.1 GCA_944385405.1 uncultured Oscillospiraceae bacterium
CCATCGGCCGCACCGAGATCGCCGGCCTCATCGGCCCCAACGGCGCCGGCAAGACCACGGTGTTCAACCTGCTCACCAAGGTCTACCAGCCCACCCGGGGCACCATCCTGCTGAACGGCAACGACACCCACGACATGGACACCATCCACGTCAGCCGGGCCGGCATCGCCCGGACCTTCCAGAACATCCGCCTGTTCCAGAACCTCAGCGTGGAGGACAACGTGAAGGTGGGCATGGATGCCGGGATGCGCTACAGCATGTGGGAGGGCATTTTCCGCCTGCCCAGCTACTGGAAGCAGGAACGCACCGCCCATGAGCGGGCGCTGGAGCTGCTGTCCATCTTCAACATGGCAGACCTGGCCGGCGTCAAGGCCGGCTCCCTGCCCTACGGCGCCCAGCGCCGCCTGGAGATCGTCCGGGCCCTGGCCACCAATCCCTCGCTGCTGCTGCTGGACGAACCGGCGGCGGGCATGAACCCCTCCGAGACGGCGGAGCTGATGGAGAACATCCGCAAGATCCGGGACACCTTCCAGATCGCCGTGCTGCTCATCGAGCACGACATGAACCTGGTGATGAACATCTGCGAGGGCATCTGCGTTTTGAACTTCGGCCGCATCATCGCCAAGGGCACCCCCGACGACATTCAGGCAAACCCCGCCGTCATCGAGGCGTATCTGGGCAAGAAAAAGGAGGCGTGAGCATGGAACCCATTTTGAAGGTAGACGACATCAACGTCTATTACGGCAGCATCCACGCCATCAAGGGCATCTCCTTCGAGGTGAACCAGGGGGAGATCGTCACCCTCATCGGCGCCAACGGCGCCGGCAAGTCCACCACGCTGAACACCATCGCCGGACTGCTGCACAGCCACACCGGCTCCATCTCCTTCATGGGCCAGAGCCTGGCCCGGGTCCCCAGCCACAAGATCGTCTCCCGGGGCCTGGCCCTGGTGCCCGAGGGGCGCCGGGTCTTTCTCCAGATGACCGTGGAGGAGAACCTGGAGATGGGCGCCTATACCCGCAGCGGCAAGGCCGTGGACGAGGACCTGGAGAAGGTCTACCAGCAGTTCCCCCGGCTGATGGAGCGCCGCCGCCAGGTGGCCGGCACCCTCTCCGGCGGCGAGCAGCAGATGCTGGCCATGGGCCGGGCCCTGATGAGCCAGCCCAAGGTGCTGATGATGGACGAACCCTCCATGGGCCTGGCCCCCATCCTGGTGGAGCAGATCTTCGAGATCATCCAGAACCTCCACAAGGCCGGCACCACCATTTTGCTGGTGGAGCAGAACGCCCAGGCGGCGCTGTCCGTGGCGAACCGGGGCTATGTCCTGGAGACCGGCCGCATCGTCACCTCCGGCACCGGCGCGGAGCTGCTGGCCTCCCCCGCCATCAAAAAAGCCTATCTGGGCGGCTGATCCGCCCGCTCAAGGACGCGCCCAATGGCGCGTCCTTTTCTATTGGCTTTTGGAAAAGTCCGTGGTATACTGCTGTCATGACAACTTGAGGAGGTCCCCCATGCACGCAGATGCCCGCCGTCAGGCCATTTTGGAACAGCTCCGTCAAACCGACGCCCCCGTCAGCGCCGCCGCGCTGGCCGCCCGCTTCTCCGTCAGCCGCCAGATCATCGTAGGCGACGTGGCGCTGCTGCGGGCTGCCGGGGAAAATATCTCCGCCACCCCTCGGGGCTACGTGATCCTGCCCTCCCCGGCGGGACTGGTACGGCGGGTGGCCTGCCGCCACGACGCCGCCGGTATGGAGGCAGAGCTCAACGCCATGGTGGATCAGGGCTGCACCGTACTGGACGTCATCGTGGAGCACCCGGTCTACGGCCAGCTCACCGGTCCGCTGCAGCTGTCCAACCGCTATGAGGTGGCGCAGTTCCTGCGCCGGTGCCGGGAATTCGGCGCCCGTCCCCTTTCGGACCTCACCGGCGGCATCCACCTCCACACCCTCTCCTGTCCCGACGCGGACGCCTTCTGCCGGGTACAGCAGACACTGGATGAGATGGGCATCCTGGTCACCGACCGGGAAACGGAAAATCATCCTTGACAGCGCAACCGTTTGCGTGTATAGTGTTGTGGACAGGTGTCAAGACACCTGTCCACAACTTTTATTTTACAGAGAAACAGGTGCTTCCCATGGAACAGTTCAAAGCATTTCTGACGCGCAAAAACATCGTCATCTCCGCCAAGCGCTACGGCATCGACGCCCTGGGCGCCATGGCCCAGGGCCTCTTCTGCTCGCTGCTCATCGGCACCATCCTCAACACCCTGGGCGCCCAGCTGGGGGTGGACTTCCTGGTCACCGTAGGCGGCTACGCCTCCGCCATGAGCGGCGCGGCCATGGCCGTGGCCATCGGCTATGCCCTCCAGGCCCCGCCCATGGTGCTGTTCTCCCTGGTGACGGTGGGCTATGCCGCCAACGCCCTGGGCTCCACCACCCTCTCCGGCGGCAGCGGCGCCGGCGGCCCCCTGGCGGTGCTGTTCATCGCCGTCATCGCAGCGGAGCTGGGCAAGGCCGTCAGCAAGGAGACCAAGATCGACCTGCTGGTGACGCCCCTGGTGACGATCCTGGCAGGCGTGCTGCTCTCTGCCTGGTGGGCCCCTGCCATCGGCACCGCTGCCAGCGCCGTGGGCGACTTCGTCAAGTGGGCCACCGTGCTCCAACCCTTCTGGATGGGCATCCTGGTGTCCGTGGTCATCGGCATCGCCCTGACCCTGCCCATCTCCTCCGCCGCCATCTGCGCCGCCATCGGCCTCACGGGCCTGGCCGGCGGCGCCGCTGTGGCCGGGTGCTGCGCCCAGATGGTGGGCTTTGCGGTGATGAGCTTCCGGGAAAACTGCTGGGGCGGTCTGGTGAGCCAGGGCCTGGGCACCTCCATGCTGCAGATGGGCAACATCGTGAAGAATCCCCGGATCTGGCTGCCCGCCATCCTGACCTCCGCCATCACCGGCCCCCTGGCCACCTGCGTGTTCCATTTCGAGATGAACGATCCCGCCTCCGGCGTGGCCAGCGGCATGGGCACCTGCGGCATGGTGGGCCCCATCGGTGTCTACACCGGCTGGGTCAACGACGTGGCTCTGGGCGTCAAGGACGCC
The DNA here is from genome assembly GCA_944385405.1 of uncultured Oscillospiraceae bacterium. Taxonomy (GTDB): domain Bacteria; phylum Bacillota; class Clostridia; order Oscillospirales; family Oscillospiraceae; genus Oscillibacter. The sequence continues at coordinate 3,095 of CALWXB010000031.1, forward strand.
ATCACCGGCGGAGACTGGCTGGCCATGGCGCTTCTGTGCTTCATCCTCCCGGCGGTGCTGACCTGGGCGTTCGGCCTGTTCTTCCGCCGCATCGGCTGGATCCAGGACGGCGACCTGACCCTGTCCTGAAAGAAAGCCCCCGGGAACCGGGGGCTTTCTTCATTGCGCGTCCACGCCGGATGTGGTATGCTGGACAAAACGACAAGGAGGGGTTTTCCCATGGAATACCGGAAATTCGACAACACCTACATCGTGCGCATGGACCCCGGTGAGGAGATCCTGGCTCAGGTGAAGGAGCTGGCCCTGGCAGAGCACATCCGTCTGGCCTCCGTCCAGGCCCTGGGCGCCGTCAACGACTTCACCGTGGGCGTGTTCAAGACGGATGAAAAGAAATACTACTCCAACGCCTTCCAGGGCAGCTACGAGATCGTCTCCCTCACCGGCACCATCAACACCATGGACGGCGCGTTCTACTGCCACCTCCACATGAGCGCCGGAGACGACCAGGGCCGCGTGGTAGGCGGCCACCTGAACCGGGCGGTGGTCAGCGCCACCTGCGAGATGGTGGTGACGGTCCTGCCCGGCACTGTGGACCGGGCCTTCAGCCCGGAGGTGGGACTGAACCTGTTCCGCTTTTAAGGAGGGGCTCCTATGTCACAGCTGGCGTTTTTCCAGGGCGCGGAAATCGGGCTGCTGGAGGCCCCGCTGTACCCGGGCACCCCGGTGGGACTGGCCTTCTGGCTCCTGGTATTGCTGGGGGCCGCCGTCCAGGCCGTGATCCGGCTGCGGGGGCGCACCGTCCTTGCCCGCTGGGGCTTCCCGGCGCTGCTGGCGGCGGGTCTGCTGGGGTGCGACATCGCCTGCCAGTGCATCACCGGGTGGGACCTGCTGCTCCCCCTGCTGGCGTACTTCGCCCTGCTCTGGCTGCTGCTGGGGGCAGTATTGGTGAATTTATTCCACTTTTTGTGCAAGATACAAGGCAAAAAGACTTGAGGACCGGAAACAGGGAGGCGCTTCGCATCGCGGAGCGCCTCCCTGTCTTCGCTTATACCAGATCGCCCCGGCTGCTCTCCCGCAGGGGCAGCTCCGAGAGCATCCGGGCCTGGATGTCCTCGTAGGCCGCCGGTCCCCGGGACCGGCGCATCTGCTTGTCCAGCTTCTCGCCGCCTTCAAAGAGGTGGATGAGGTAGAACCAGACCTCCTTCATCCGCTGGGCGGCGGTGGCGGGCTGACCATAAAAATCCTGGTAGGACGCGTACAGGTCCTCCAGAAAGTCCGTCAGCTCCTCCCGCGTGGCCGCAGGTCCGCCCCGGAGCTTGCGCAGCAGCGCCGGGTCCGCCACGGCCCCCCGGCCGATCATCACCGCCTCCAGATTCGGGAAGCGGTCCAGCAGCGCCTGGGCCTCCGCCACGGTGCGGATGTCCCCGTTGTAGCACACCGGGTTCCGGCTCCTTTCCAGCGCATCGGCGAACACGTCCAGGTGCACCGCGCCCCGGTACTTCTCCGTCCGGACCCGGGGATGGATGGTGAGGCAGGCGATGGGATACCGGTCGTAGATCTCCAGCAGACGGCCAAACTCCGCAGCGTCCGTCCCCCCCAGCCGGGTCTTGACGGACACCGGCAGCTTCACCCGGGAAAAGACCCCCTCAAAAAAGGCGTCCAGGGCGTCGGGATCGGACAGGAACCCGGAGCCCTTGCCCTTGGCGGTGACGGTGCCGGAGGGGCAGCCCAGGTTCAGGTTCACCTCCCGGTAGCCCATGTCCGCCACCAGCTCCGCCGCCCAAAGGAAGTCGTCCGCCCGGCGGGTCATCACCTGGGGCACCAGATCCAGCCCCGCGTTGGCGTCCGGGTCCAGCTCCCGCTGGTCCCGCTTGGTGAGGATGTGCTGGTCCGTGGGGGAGAAAAAGGGGATGAACATCCGGTCCGCCCCGCCGAAATGGCGGTGCCACACCCGGCGGAACACCACCTTCGTGATGCCGTCCAGGGGCGCCAGGTCCAGCCGCACCGCCTTCATCCCAGCTTCTGTTCCCATTCCGCCTCCCGGAAGCCCACCAGCACGAAGCCCTCTCCCACCAGGATGGGGCGTTTGACCAGCATGCCGTCGCTGGCCAGCAGCGCCAGCTGCTCCTCCTCGCTCATGCCGGGGAGCTTGTCCTTGAGACCCAGAGCCTTATACTGCAAGCCGCTGGTGTTGAAAAACTTCTTCAGCGGCAGCCCGCTTTGTTCCCACCACGTCCGCAGCTCCTCCGCCGCGGGACGGTCCTCCTTGATGTCCCGCAGAGTATAGTCCGCGCTCCGGCCGTCCAGCCAGGCCTGGGCCTTGCGGCAGGTGGAGCACTTGGGGTAGCACAAAAACAGCATACAAATCCTCCTTTTCAATAGGCGCTGATGTCCAGCCTCTCGTCGTCCTGTCCCTTTTCGATGGCACGGATCTCCACAAAATACTTCAGCGTAGGGTTCACCTCCACCTGGACCCGGTCCCCCACCCGATGGCCCAGCAGCGCCTTCCCCACCGGGGACTCCTTGCTGATGAGGCCCTTCAGCGCGTCCTGGCGCAGCGTGGTGACGATGCGTACTTCCATCTCCCTGTGCACCATCTCGTTGAAAATGGTCACGCGGTCGAACAGCCCCACGGCGTCGCCCTGGTCCTGCACCCGGATCACCTTGGCGGTGCGGATCATCCGCTCCAGGTAGCGGATGCGGCTCTCGTTGCGGTTTTTGGCCTGCTTGGCGCACTTATATTCAAAGTTCTCGCTGAGATCGCCGAAGGCCCGGGCCGTCTGCACCTCCTCGATGAGCTGGGGCCGCAGCACCTGCACTCGGTTGTCGATCTCCTCCTGCATCTTTTTAATGTCCACTTCCGTCAGTTCGTCATACATGGACGCATCCGCTCCTTCTCGCAGCACATAATAGATGATTATACCGCGTGTCCCGGCCCCTTTGCAACCGTTTTCCGCCGCCTTGATTTCCCCCAGGGAGTCTGCTATGCTGATAGCATCATCCGGCGGATGTCCCGCCGCGAAAGGAGTGGCTGCGCCATGCGCATCTGCGGACTTCAGAAACTGTCCATGGTGGACTATCCCGGCAAGCTGGCCGCCACGGTGTTCACCGGCGGCTGCAACCTCCGCTGCCCCTTCTGCCACAACGCCGCCCTGGTCACCGGCGTGTCGGAGGCCCCCACCCTCTCTTCAGAGGAGGTGCTGGACTTTCTGGCCTCCCGGCGGGGGCTGCTGGACGGCGTGGTCCTCTCTGGCGGAGAGCCGCTGCTCCATCCCGACGCGGCGGACTTCCTGCAAAAGGTGGGGAAGCTGGGCTTTGCCGTGAAGCTGGACACCAACGGCTGCTACCCCGACGCCCTGGCGGACATCCTGAACGCGGGGATCGTGGATTACGTGGCCATGGACATCAAGAGCAGCCCCGCCGGCTACGCCGGCGCGGTGGGCGTTCCGGACTTCGACCTGGCCCCGGTGCGGCGCAGCGCGGCGATGCTGATGGAGGGGCGGACCGACTATGAATTCCGCACCACCGTGGTGCGGGAACTCCACACCCGGCGGGAGATCCTGGAAATCGGGCAGTGGCTCCGGGGAGCGCGGCGCTATGTGCTGCAATGCTTTGTGGACTCCGGCGGCCTCATCGCCCAGGGGCTCCACGGTCTGGAAGAAGCGGAGATGGAGGCCCTGGCCCAGGCCGCCCGGCCGTTCTTCGGTCAGGTGTCCATCCGCGGCCTTTAACTAAATCTTGTGGCAATTGTGAGTTTCTCCGAAAATCATCCCTAGATATTGTAGGTCCTCCAGTTGACTTTCCCCTGCCTTGTGGTAGAATAGAAGGGCGGACGCCGCGCGCCAAAGGCGTGTACAGATAACAAAGCCGGATCCGATACTTATGAAAAGAGGCAGGAGATTTATGTACCAGGTAGTAAAGCGGGACGGCAAGATCGCCGATTTTGACCTGTCCAAGATCCGGGTGGCCATCACCAAGGCATTCGAGGCCACCCACAAGGAGTACAATCCCGACATCATCGACCTGTTGGCCCTGAAGGTCACCGCTGACTACCAGGACAAGATCCATGACGGCAAGGTCACCGTAGAGGACATCCAGGACAGCGTGGAGGACGTGCTGAGCAAGGCCGGCTACGCCGACGTGGCCAAGGCCTACATCCTCTACCGCAAGCAGCGGGAGAAGATCCGCAACCTGAAATCCACCATGCTGGACTACAAGGAGCTGGTGGACAACTATGTCAAGATCAACGACTGGCGCGTCAAGGAGAACTCCACCGTCACCTACTCCGTGGGCGGACTGATCCTCTCCAACTCCGGCGCCATCACCGCCAACTACTGGCTCAGCGAGATCTACGACGAGGAAGTCGCCAAGGCCCACAAAAGCGGCGACATGCACATCCACGACCTCTCCATGCTCACCGGCTACTGCGCCGGCTGGAGCCTCAAGCAGCTGATCCAGCAGGGCCTGGGCATCCCGGGGAAGATCAACTCCTCCCCCGCCAGTCACCTCTCCACCCTGTGCAACCAGATGGTGAACTTCCTGGGCATCATGCAGAACGAGTGGGCCGGCGCCCAGGCCTTCTCCTCCTTCGACACCTACCTGGCCCCCTTCGTCCGCACGGACAACCTCACCCAGAAGGAGGTCAAGCAGTGCATCCAGTCCTTCGTCTACGGCGTGAACACGCCGTCCCGCTGGGGCACCCAGGCCCCCTTCTCCAACATCACCCTGGACTGGACCGTGCCCAAGGACTTAGAGCACCTGCCCGCCATCGTGGGCGGCAAGGAGCAGGACTTCACCTACGGGGACTGCAAGAAGGAAATGGACATGGTGAACAAGGCGTTCATCGAGATCATGACCGAGGGCGACGCCGACGGCCGCGGCTTCCAGTACCCCATCCCCACCTACTCCATCACCAAGGACTTCGACTGGTCCGACACGGAGAACAACCGCCTTCTCTTTGAGATGACCGCCAAGTACGGCACCCCCTATTTCTCCAACTATATCAACTCCGACATGGAGCCCTCCGACGTGCGCAGCATGTGCTGCCGGCTGCGGCTGGACCTGCGGGAGCTGCGCAAGAAGTCCGGCGGCTATTTCGGCTCCGGCGAATCCACCGGCTCCGTGGGCGTTGTGACCATCAACCTGCCCCGCATCGCCTACCTCTCCCAGACCCCCGAGGAGTTCTACCAGCGGCTGGACCACATCATGGACGTGGCCGCCCGGAGCCTCAAGACCAAGCGCACCGTCATCACCCGGCTGATGGACGCCGGCCTCTACCCCTATACCAAGCACTATCTGGGCACCTTTGAAAACCACTTCTCCACCATCGGCCTCATCGGCATGAACGAGGTGGGCCTCAACGCCAAGTGGCTGCGCAAGGACCTGACCCATCCCGAGACCCAGGCCTTCGCCAAGGACGTCCTCAATCACATGCGGGAGCGCCTGGCGGACTATCAGGAGCAGTACGGCGACCTCTACAACCTGGAGGCCACCCCTGCCGAGTCCACCACCTACCGTCTGGCCAAGCACGACGTGGAGCTGTATCCCGACATCATCACCGCCGCCAAGAAGCCCGGCGACACCCCCTACTACACCAACAGCTCCCACCTGCCGGTGGGCTACACCTCCGACATCTTCGACGCCCTGGCCATCCAGGATGAGCTCCAGACCCTCTACACCTCCGGCACCGTGTTCCACGCCTTCCTGGGCGAGAAGCTGCCGGACTGGCAGGCCGCCGCGGCCCTGGTGCGCAAGATCGCCGAGAACTTCAAGCTGCCCTACTACACCATGTCCCCCACCTACTCCATCTGCCCGGAGCATGGCTATCTCTCCGGCGAGCACAGCACCTGCCCCCAGTGCGGGAAGGTGTGCGAGGTGTGGAGCCGCATCACCGGCTACTACCGCCCCATCCAGAACTGGAACGACGGCAAGGTCCAGGAGTTCCAGGACCGCAGGACCTACGACGTGGCGTCCTCCCGGCTGGAGGGCCGCCGCCTGTGCGACCGGGAGAACCGGGAGACCCAGGCCGCGCCGGTACAGAACGCCCGGGAAGGAGACGGCCTCTTCCTCTTCACCACTCAGACCTGCCCCAACTGCACCATCGCCAAGCGGGAGCTGGACAAGGCGGGCCTGGCCTATCAGGTCTGCGATGTGGCCCAGTACCGGGACCTGGCGGCCCGGTACGGCGTGCAGCAGGCCCCCACTCTGGTGGTCCGTCACGGCGATCAGGTGGAGAAGCTGGTCAACGCCTCCGTCATCAAGCACTACGCCGCCACCCACGAATGAATTCCGGCAGGAGGGACGCTGTCCCTCCTGTCCTTTTCGGGAGATGAAGCTATGCATCACTATGACCTCATCGTCGTCGGCGGCGGCCCCGCCGGCCTCACCGCCGCCCTGTATGCCCGCCGGGCGGGACGGACCGTGCTGGTGCTGGAGAAGGCCGGCATCGGCGGACAGATCGCCTCCTCCCCCCGGGTGGAGAATTTCCCGGGTCTTGCCGCCGTCTCCGGCGCGGAGCTGGCGGACCGGCTGTACGCCCAGGCCGAGGCCGCCGGAGCGGTGATCGAGCTGGAGGAGGTGCTGGAGATCCGGGACGGAGCGGAAAAGACCGTGGTGACGGACTACGGCGCCTACACCTGCGGCGCCGTCATCCTGGCCACCGGCATGACCCACCGGAAGCTGGGCCTGCCGGGGGAGGACACACTCTCCGGCATCTCCTACTGCGCCGTATGCGACGGCGCGTTCTACGCCGGGCGGGATACCGCCGTGGTGGGCGGCGGCAACACCGCCCTGCAGGACGCGCTGTTCCTCTCCGAGCTGTGCCGCAGCGTGACGGTGATCCACCGCCGGGCATCCTTCCGGGGAGATCCGGTGCTGGTGGAGGCGCTGCGGAAGCGGGACAACGTGACCTTCCGCATGGAGACCACGGTGGAGGCATTGGATGGCCGGGACGGCGCGCTGTGCGCCCTGACGCTGCGCTGCGCCGCCACCGGGGAAATATCCCGCCTAGAGGTGGAGGGTCTCTTCGAGGCGGTGGGACAGCAGCCGGAGGCCCTGCTGGGCCGGGCCCTGGGCGTGGCGGACGGCGACGGCTTCATCCCCGCCGGGGAGGACTGCCGCACCGGGCTTCCGTGGCTGTTTGCCGCCGGGGACTGCCGGTGCAAGTCCGTGCGCCAGCTCACCACCGCCTGCGCCGACGGCGCCGTGGCGGCCCTGGCAGCCTGCCGGTCCGGCACATAGAGGGAACACATGAAAGGGCCGGGAGAACCATGGTTCTCCCGGCCCTTTTTGTCTGCTCAGAAGTGCGCCCGCAGCGTCTCCAGGTTCCCCTGCATCAGGGAGAGATACGTGGCGCCGCCGTCCATCTCCGCCTGGGTCACATTGTGGCAGGTGTGGAACATGGCCGTCTCCGCCCCGGCAGCCTCGGCGATGCTGTCCGCCACCAGATGATTGGAAAACTCGATGTACCACACCGTAGAGACCTCCCGGTCCCGGACCAGCTCCGTCAAAAATGCCACTGTGGCCGCCGACGGCTCCGTCTGGGTGCTGCAGCCCGGGAAGGCGGCGTAATACTCCACCCCGTACTCCGCGGCAAAATACCGCAGGGGGAACCGGTCGCCGAATACCAGCACCCCATCGGGCCGGGAGGCAAAGAAGTCCGCGAATTCCCGGTCCAGTGCCTCCAGCTCCCCGGCGTAATCCTCCGCTCCCGCCGTGAAGTCCTCTCCGTGGGCCGGGTCCACCTGGCCCAGCGCCGCCCCGACGGCCCGGGTGATGGCCGCGGCGTTTTTGGGAGAGGTCCACACGTGCTCATCCATCTCCACCACGTCCCCGGGACCGTGGTCGTGCTCCTCCGTCTCCATGCCCTCCGTGGTCTCCTCCTCCAAAAGGTCCACGCAGTCCAGCATCCTGAGATCCGTCCCCTGCCGGTCCGCGGCGGAGAGGATCGTCTCCACCCAGGCGTCGGACTCACCGCCCAGATAAACGAAAAGGTCGCAGTCCTGCACCGCCAGGATATCCGCCGGAGTGGGCTCGTAGGAGTGGCTCTCCGTGCCCGGCGGCAGCAACAGCCGCACGTCCGCCAGCTCGCCTGCCGCCGCCCGGGCAAAGTCATAGGCGGGGAACACCGTGGTGACGATCTGCAGCCGGCCGTCCTCCGCCTCCTGCGTCTCCCGCGCTCCGCAGCCTGTCAGCGCCAGTAAGCAGCAAAGCAGCAGAGCCATCCAACATTTCCTCATAGAGAACCTCCAATTTGAGAATGATTTTCAGATGCACATCATACCACGCCTCCGCCGAAAATGCAACCCTCTTTTGCGGGAAAACGGACACGGCCTTCCGGCCGTGTCCGTTTTTCACTGCTCATCCTTCTTTTTCAGCCTGCGCTTGTTGCCCTGCTCGTCCACCACGTAGGTGTGATCCAGCTGCCCCTGGAGGCTGCCCAGCACGGCGTCGATATACTCCCGGCGCAGCGCGGCCCGCTCCGCCGCCTCCCACTCGGTGAGGCCCTCAGGGCTCTTGGCCTTCCGGGCCAGCTCGTTGATGCGGTCGATCTGTTTTTGATCCATATGCTCCTCCTTGTCCGACGCACCTGCGGTCAGACGTATCGTTTCAGCGTGACGGCGGTGCGGCCCTTCCGGGTGACGCCGCCCACCTCCGCCACTTCAAATTTTCCAAAGCCCCGGGCGGAGACGGTATCCCCCGCCGCAAGCAGCTTGTCGCTTTTGGTGCAGGTCTGCCAGTTCACCTGGACCTTGCCTCCGGCGATGAGCTCCGCCGCCCTGCCCCGGGCCATCTGGAGCCCGGCGGCCATCACGGCGTCCAGCCGCAGGGAGGACACGGTGTCCCGGATCTCCCGGCACCGGACCTCCGGGATGTGGACGTGGGACGGGTCCACGGCGGTGACGGTGAGCTTCGTGCGGCCGGCGCTGTCCCAGCTTTGCAGCAGGAAGTCCGCCACCGTCTCCAGCACCATGAGATCCGCGCTCTCCGGAGAGACCAAAATATCCCCCACCTTTTCCCGGATGATGCCCGCACCCATGAGGCTGCCCAAAAAATCCCGGTGGGTCAGGGGCTTCTCCGGCCGGAAGGAGGCCCGGAGGCAGCGGATGGGGCTGAAGTCCTCCGCCTGCTCCGGCTCCAGCCAGTCCGGCAGGAAGAGGAACAGCCGCCGCTCCGCCCCCTGATAGCCGCCCAGCATCACCCAGGACGTCTCGGGATAGCCCGCCAGGCGCAGCAGCTCCGCTGCCTGGACCTGCTGCTGGGGACTGAGGAAGTCGGTGGCGGCAGGCGCCCCCCGGTCCCGGGCCTGGGACGCCCGGTCCAGGATCCGGGCCAGGGCCATGCGGTCCTCCCCCGCGGCGCCCACCCGGTCCAGCAGACTGCTCTTATCCATGGCGCAGCTCCTGGGTCCGGACCAGACCGGCGTAGGCTCCGTTTTTCGCCATCAGCTCTTCGTGGCTGCCCAGCTCCGTGATGCGGCCGTCCTCCACCACGGCGATGCGGTCGGCGTTGCGGACGGTGGAGAGCCGGTGGGCGATGATGATGGTGGTGCGGCCCTGGGAGAGGCGCTCAAAGGTCTCCTGGAGCCGGGCCTCCGTGATGCTGTCCAGGGCGGAGGTGGCCTCGTCCAGGATCAGCACCGGCGGGTCCTTCAAAAAGATCCGGGCGATGGCGATGCGCTGCTTCTGGCCGCCGGAGAGCAGGGCGCCCCGCTCCCCCACATAAGTGTTGAAGCCGTCGGGCATGGCGGCGATGTCGTCATAGATCTCCGCCAGCCGGGCCGCCTGGGCCACCTCCTCCTCGGTGGCGCCGGGGCGGCCGTAGCGGATGTTCTCCAGGATGCTGTCGGCAAAGAGGAACACGTCCTGCTGCACCACGCCCACGTTCCGCCGCAGGGATTCCTGGGTCACGTCCCGCACGTCCAGACCGTCGATGCGCACCGCGCCGCCGGTGACATCGTAAAACCGGGGGATCAGTTGGCAGAGGGTGGACTTGCCGCCGCCGGAGGGGCCCACCACCGCCACCGTCTCCCCGGGGCGGATGTGCAGGTCCACATCGTGGAGGACATCCAGCTCGTCCTGATAGGCAAAGCTCACGTGGTCCACGTCGATGCGGCCCTCCACCCGGCTGAGGACCTTGGCATCGGGGGCATCCTGCATGGCGGGCTCCTCCCGCATCAGCTGGATGAACCGGCCCAGGCCCGCGGTGCCGTTGGCGAAGAGCTCGGCGAAGTTGGAGAGCTTGCGGACGGGGTTGACGAAGGTGGTGATATAGAGGCTGAAGGTGATGAGGTCCACGGTGTCCAGCTGCCCCCGCATGATGAAGAGGCCGCCGGCGGCGATCACCGCCGCGGAGAGGATGCACAGGAAAAACTCCATGGAGGCGTTGAACCGGCCCATGGCCTTGTGGAACTGGCGCTTGGAGGTCTTATAGGTGTCGTTGGACCGCTCGAACTTGCTCAGCTCCGTCTCCTCGTTGGCAAAGGCCTTGGCGGTGCGGATGCCGGAGAGGCCCGACTCGATGTCGGCATTGATGAGGGCGGTCTTCTGCTTGACCCGGGCGGAGGCCTCGCTCATGGAGCGGCGGCACCGCCACACCACCAGGAAAAACACCGGCAGGATCACCGCGATCACCAGGGCCAGCTGCCACTGGATGGTGAACATGATGACCAGCGCGCCCACGATGGTGACGCCGGAGATGAAGATGTCCTCCGGGCCGTGGTGGGCCAGCTCCGTGATGTCGAAGAGGTCGGCGGTGAGCCGGCTCATCAGCTGGCCGGTGCGGTTGCGGTCAAAGTAGCCGAAGCTCAGCTCCTGCATGTGGCGGAACAGGTCCCGGCGGATATCCGCCTCCACCAGAATGCCGAAGGTGTGGCCCCAGTAGCAGATCACGTACGTCAGCACCGCCCGCACCGCGAAGGCCGCGAATACCACCGCCATCACGGCGAAAAACGCCCCGTAGGCGCTCTGGGGCAGCAGCTCGTACATGCACCAGCGGGAGACATAGGGAAAGGCCAGGTCGATGAGGGAGATGGCCAGGGCACAGACCAGATCCATGATGAACAGCCGCCGGTGGGGGCGAAAGTAGGAGAGAAAGATCTGCAGCGCAGATTTCTGCTGAAATTCCCGGGTCGTCATATCAAAATGCTCCTTATCGGTTTCTGGATGGATATCAATATCTTATGATACCACGCTTTTTCCATCCCTGCAATGCAAGATCCCCGGATACCCAGGGTATCCGGGGATCTTGCACCTTACTTGTTGGACAGGAAATCGCCCTTCATATAGCCGGTGGTGGCGGCGCCGCCTGCACCGGAGAAGGACACCTTGTACCAGCCGTCCCCGGCGCTCTCGATGACCTGGATGTCGGCGCCGTTGGGCACCGTGGCCAGGGCCTCATAGCTGGTGCCGGGACCGGAGCGCACGAACACGCCGTTCCCGCCGTTGACCACCACGGCGGCTCCCGCCTTCAATCCGGAGCTGGAGGAGGTGCCGGAGCTGCTGCTGGAACTGCCGCCGGAAGCGGAAGTCCCGGAGCTGGAGGTCCCGGAGGACGTGGAGGCGCTGCCGCTGACATTGCACCGGACGATGCACACGCCCTTCTTGCTGCCGTCGGTCACCACCACGTTGATGGTGCCTCTGGAGATGGCCGTGACCTGGCCGTTTTGATCCACAGAGGCCACGCCGTCATCCTCGCTGTACCAGGTATAGGTGCCGCTGCCGCCGCTGGCCCGGATGGTGGCGGTCTCGCCCACCTCCCGGAGGGTGAAGTCCGTGGTGCTCAGAGTCAGCCCATCGGGCAGGGCCATGGCCGTCTCATAATCCGCGGCGCTGCCGGAGGGCTCCGTCTCATCCGGCGTCTCAGCGTCCGGCTCCTGGGTCTCCTCCGTGCCGTCCGGCATGGTGCCGTCCGCCGGGTCCTCCGCCTCTTCCTCATCCCCGGGGATATCCGGCTCCACCGGCGTCACCTGCTCGGTGCCCGGCTGCTCCTGCGTGCCCTGCAACTTCTCGGAAATGCTGTCTCCCCAGAGGAGATAGACCAGGAGACTGGCCATGATGACGATCAGCACGATGAGGGTGGGGGTGATGAGGTTGATCTGCTGGCGGCCGCCTCCCGTCCGCCGGCCGGAGCGCTGGGGCTGGCGGCGATGGGGGATCTCGCTTTCGGCGTAGGCCTCCTCCTCGCAGAACGGACATTCCTTATATGTATCGGAGTATCTCTCCCCGCAGACGGGGCAGCGTTTCATAGCCATGACAATCCTCCTGTAAATCGGCAATTATACAATTTACATAATACGTGTTTTTCCCCGGGCCGTCAAGACCGCCCTGTCGAATTTTCAGGAAATTCACACTTTCCCGCCCCATTTTCCCCAAAAGCGCCCGGTCCGCAGGGACCGGGCGCTTTGCACGCGGGAATCTCACTCTGCGTAGCCGTACAGGCCCCGGACGGACACCTCGCCGGAGCGCACGGTCCGGGTGCGGCCGTCGGGCAGGCGGACCACCAGACCGAAGTCCCCGTCGATGTCCAGCGCCTCCGCCGTCTCCCGCTGCCCGCCGGAGAGCAGCTGCACCGTCCTGCCCAGATTCACGCAGCGTTCCCGGTAGGCCGCCAGGTACGGAGCCAAATCTCCGGCCTCCAGGGCCTCATACAGCCGGTCCAGCTCCTGGATGAGGGCCGCCGCCAGGGCGGGCCGGGACACCGGCCGCCCCAGCTCCCGGGAGAGGGACGTGGCCAGGGCCGCCACCTCCGGGGTGAAGTCCGCCGCCGTCTGGTGGACGTTGACGCCGATGCCCACCACCAGGTACTGCAGCCTCCCTGTCTCCGCCTCCATGGACATCTCCGTCAGGATGCCGCAGACCTTTTTTCCGTTCAGGACCGGGTCGTTGGGCCACTTCAGTCCCAGCTGCACGCCGCACAGCCGCTCCACGGCGCCGCACACCGCCACGCCTGCCATGGCCGTCACCGGCAGCAGCCGCTCCACCGGCAGGTCCGGCCGCAGCAGCGCCGTCAAAAACACGCCCTTGCCCTTGGGAGACTGGAAGGAGCGGTTCATCCGCCCGCGGCCGGCGGTCTGGCAGTCCGCCATCACCACGGTGCCGTCCGCCGCCCCCTCCATGGCCAGCTGCCTGGCACGGGTGTTGGTGGAATCCACTTCCGCAAGACACACCAGCGTGTGTCCCACCCGACGCGTCTTTTCCAGGAAGCTGCGGACTTCCGCCTCCGTCAGGGCGTCCGGCGCGGCGGAGAGCCGGTAGCCCAGGCCCGTCCGGGCCTCGATCTCATAGCCGTCCCGGCGCAGGGCATCCACCGCCTTCCACACCGCGGTACGGCTGAGTCCCAGCTCCCGGCTCAGCTCCTCTCCGGACAAAAACGCTCCCGCCCGGGCCCGCAGGGCCTCCAAAACCCGCTCTCTGCTCACGGTCATCCCCCTTTCCAGATGCCCTCAGTGTACTCCATTTTCCCGCCGCTGTAAACGGGGCAAAAAAAGCACCGCGGAGCCATGGGCTCCGCGGTGAGGATCTACGCCTCCGGCGCGGCCGCTTCCACCGCCGTCTCCGCCAGGACATCAGATACGCCGACCTGCTCCGCCGCCTGCCCGGATACCTCCGCCGGAGCCGCCGTCTCCTCCTGAGCGGGCGCAGCCTCCAGGGCAGGCGTCTCTTCCGGCGCGGACGTCTCCTCCCCGGCAGGCGCTGCCTCCTGGGCGGGCGCTGCCTCCTGGACAGCCGCCTCCTCCGGGGCCTGACCCGGCAGCACCGCCTGGACCACCCAGCGGGTGGCGTGGCCGCTGCCGGTACAGGTGGAGAGGGTCAATATCCGGTCATAGACGGTGGGCACGATGCCGGTGTCGATGACGGACCGGGCCATACAGTCATCCAGGAACGCCTGCTTGGACGCATCGCCGGAGAAGCCCAGCTGGTAGGTGCTGCCCTCCGTGGAGACCTCGTAGGCGGCGAAGATCCGGTAGGTACGGGTCCCGGCATCGTCGGTGATGTAGACGCAGGGATGGGCGCTCCAGTAGCTCTGCTGCTTGTAGTACTTCAAAGAGGCGAACATGGAGCCGTTGTTCATGCGGTGGCCGTAGATGATGGTGTTGAAATCGCTGAAGTCCGGACTGTTGCTGCACTCCAGGAAGATGGAGCCCACCACGTTGGTCCACTTTTTCCAGGTGTGGTTCAGATAATACTGATTGTCCGCCCCCTGGACCAGAGGGTAGGATACCGCCGTGCCGGGGATCAGGATCCAGCCCAGCACGTCGCCGTTCACCTCCCGCAGGGCGGTGAAATCCATGTCCCGCAGGGCGTCGGCATAAGGATCCACATAGACCGGCGCTTCTTCCGTCGCCTCTTCCGGCGTCTCTTCCGGCTGTTCCGCCGTCTCCTCCGCCGGCTCCGGAGCGGGCTGGATGTCCGAAAGATCCGGCAGCTTCACCAGCGCCTGCGCCTCTTCATATTCCGCCTGGCCCTCCCGGTACTGGAGCATCTGCCGCAGCAGCATCCCCAGGCTGACGCACAGCACCGCCGCCAGCGCCGCCGCCAGCAGCCGCTTCGCCTTCCTGCGCATCCGAAGCCCCCTCCTTTCCAAAATGGTTTTGAAAAGGGGCCCGGACCGGCCGGTCCGGGCCCCCTGCTCGGGTCTTTGCATCTGCGCTTCACGCGCGGTCAGCCATCCTGCTCTTCCCCGCGCTTTTTGCCGGTCAGGGCGATCCAGACCAGCGCCAGGCCGGACACGCCGGCGGCCAAAGCCCACAGCCAGGTGCCGTCGCCGGTGGCGGGCACGTCGGCCAGGGGGACTTCCTCATCGGGGAGCTCCTCCAGGGGGACCTCTTCATCAGGCAGGTCCGTGGTGGGAGGATCCTCATCGGGAATGTCCGTGGTGGGAGGGGGTTCGTCAGGGATCTCGGTGGGAGGCGGATCGCCGCTGCCGCCTCCGCCGCCTCCGCCGCGGCGGACGTTGGAAATGGTGAGGGTGTAGACGGTATCGTCGGTCTCCGCCAGCACGACACCGGCCGGGCTGTCCTGAGACAGCTCCGCACTGCGGTCAGATGCGTCCTCGTTGTCGAAGAGCACCGTGGTCACCCGATCGGTGGGCAGCTGGTAGCCGTTGGGAGCCTTCGTCTCCGTCAGCCGCAGGGCCTCCAGAGTCAGAGGCAGGCCCTGGAATACGATCTCGCCGTTGGCGTCCGTGACATACGTGCCGGCGCCGAAGGACGTCCACGTCCCGGCATCCAGATCGTAGCAGGCCTCCACGGTGAACTCCGCGCCTTCCAGCACCAGGTTGGGATTGCTGGAGGAGACCTTCCGAAGGGTCAGGGTGTTGGGGATGGCCTCATTTTCGACCTCCACGAAGATCATCTCCATGGTCTGGTCGTTGATGGTGCCTTCCGTCTTATGCACGGTGACGTAATCGTTCTTTCCAACCAGGCTGGCCTTGTCCAGATCCACCACGATGACCTCGCTGCCGTCGGCCAGCATCTGATAGCCGCCGGGTGCCTTGGTCTCCGTCAGCCGGATCCGGTCAGCCGCCGCAGGCAGGGTGATGGGAGCGCCGAACTGACCGCTGGCATTGGTGGTCACCGCATCGCCGTTGTCATAGGGTTTCCAGGTCGTGCCGCCGTCGGTGCTGTATTCCACCTGGAACACCGCGCCTGCCAGGGCCTCTCCGCTTTCCGCAGACTTCTTGGTCAGCTGGACGTACCGCAGGTTCGCGGGCAGCTGATCGTAGATGGAGGCGCTGGCGGACACGCCGAAGTAGAAGATACCGTTCTCGCTGGAGGCAGTAAACTTCTTGTGGGCCATGAACTCCGCCGTATTCTCCATCTCAGTGCCGGCCAGGTCCTGGGGCAGCGTCGCCCGCAGGGTCACGCGATAGGCGTTGTACTGGTATACGCCATTCTCGCCGGACACGTTGGGCAGATGGAAGGTGACGGTGTTGGTATCCTGGTCGTAGTCCCAGTTTCCGCTGGTCTCAAAATCCGCCAGGAGGTCACTGCCGGTGATCTTGCCGTCGGTGCCCAGCTGATAGATCGTCGCGCTCTGCAGCTCCACGCCCTCCGGCAGGGTGTCGGTGAGGACAGGGTCCGCATAGCCGTTGGCCACGCCGTTTTCGTTGACGTCGATGGTCCACTCCATCTCATAGATGTAGTAGCCGTCCTGGGTGACCTGCTTGCCGGACTTCTCCACGGAGTTGGCGCTGATGGTGCCGGTGCCTGCGGCGTGGGCATGGACCTTCTCGCCGCCCGCGGTGCCGTTGAGCCAGGCGTGGTTGGTGAAGGAGACGCTGGCCTTGCCAGAGGCCAGGGCGGTCTTCAGATCGTCCGCCACCTGGCTCATATCCACCTTGGTCTCCAGGTAGATGATGCCATGGTCGCCGTCAGCCAACAGGTCCCCCAGGTCGATGGTAAGCGTGCCGTCGCCGTTGTCAGTGACCTGATCCCCGCCGATGATCTGATTGGAATCCCAGAACTTGCCGACACAGTCGCCCGTCCAGGTGAAGCCCGCCGGCAGCTGATCGGTGATCTTGGCGCCATCGATCTTCACGCCCTCTTCATTGATGGTGTACTTCCACCACATGGTGTTGTCCGCCGGGTCATACACGGTCTCGCCGGTGGGGGCTTCCGCCGCCTTGGAGAGATACCGGTTAGAGTAGGTGGCAGACGCCTCGGCGCTGACGGTCTTGTCATTGTGGGTCAGGCTGACCCAGTTGTGCTGATTGACCCCCATGCCCGTATTGGCCGGCTCATCGGTCATGTCCACGGGTTCATGATTCTTGCTGGCATCGTATCCGTAGAAATAGCTGCCGGTGCCCTGGGTCTTGAACTGGAAGTGATAGGTCAGGCCGGCCTCGGGATCCGCCGGATCCACCATGGAGGGAACGTAGATGTAAAGCTCCTGCTTTCCATCCTGGTCCTCATACCAATAGGAGGGTTCGGTATAACCATCATATACCTGCCACGGCTCGACCTCCCGCACCTGCATTACGTTTGAAGGATCCCGGCTGTCGCCGGTCCAGTAGACCAGCTCCAGGGTGCCGCCGCCGGAGGCCGGCACCAGCTCGCTGCTGCGCTTGGGATCGCTGGACTGCAGCACATTGGCCAGGTTGTCGAAAATGAGGACATTCTTCATGGGGCGCTTGTTGTTGTTGGCGTTGATGGTCCAGGTGGTGATCTTAGTGGTCTTGTGGGCCTCCGCCGTCTTTTCCACAGCCAGCTGGGTGTAGGTCACGCCGATGTCAGGGCTCTCGAACCAGCCCGGCCCCGGACCGCCGATCCAGGTGATGTAGGCCTTGTTTGCCGTTTTGTACTCGTCACTGTCATAGCCCACCACGATGGGGGTGGTGAAGGTGAAGCTGTACTGGCCGGCGGCCATGGCGCCGCCATCATGATCCGGCACGATCAGCAGGAGATACTGGGTCTTTTTCACATCCAGGATCTCCTGGAGCAGGGTTTCGGGTCTGCTCTCTGGGAAGGCATTGGAGGTCCTCGAGTCCACGGGGATCATAGCCGCCACGTCGTCCTTGTTTTCGGACGTGACCTTGCAGACATAGGCCAGGAACGCGGCGGAATCCGGAGTGACCGTCAGCGCATGGGTGTAATCCACCAGCTCCACCTGGGTATCGTCCACAAAGGCTGCCGCGGTCTCGGCGTCCACCTGGACATCCTCGGGCAGCAGGTCGTAGATCACGGCGCCGCCCAGAGGATCGATGACATCCACATCAATGGTCCAGTCGATGCTGTTGCTGACGCTGCCGGGGAACCTGCCGGTCTTGGCCAGGAACTGGGCCTCGATGGTCTTGACGTCGGCATCATCGTCCTGGATGGTATTGCCGTTGTCGTCCTTCTTTTCCACCACGGCGGTATTGGTGACGGTCCAGGTACCCTCGCCCTGGGTGTAATAGTCCTGGAACATCCCATCCTGCACCTTGGTGGTGACCGTGATGACGGCCTGCTCGCCGTCGGCAAACACGGCGTTCCCGTCCGCGTCCGTCTCAGGGAAGGTGTAGGTCAGCTCGTTGCCGGTGATGGCCGCGTTGGCCGCCGGCTCTCCCGTGACACCGTCCACGATGGAATACGCGCCGTTTTCATAGGTGATGGTATCCGTCTCCTGATAGGAAGCAGCCTTCACCGCAAACGTTCCGTCAAACCGGACCTCATCCGTGGTGTGCTTCAGCGTATCCGTCAGCGTGGCGCCCGCCAGGCTGGTCTTTTCGCCGGGGACAGCGGTGATGGTCCAGGTGATGGTGCGGGTCTCCCAGTCATATTCGCCGGCCGTCTTGGTGACCTCGATGCTGCTGCCGCCGGCCGCTTCTTCCTCCCACACCAGGGGCAGGTCCACGCCGTCCACCTTGACGACGTCGTCGTTTTCGTGCTTCTGCTCATTGCGCTTGAGGGTCATGTACCCCTTGACGGTGAAGTCCACGATGTCCGCCAGCACCCGGGACGCCGCGCCCTGTGCCGCCAGGGCGGCATCCAGATTGTTCTGCAGGGTCGCCGCATCCAGCATCTCCAGAAGCAGAACGCCGTTGCTGCCGTTTTCACGCAGGCTGGCCTCGCCCACCTGGAACGTGACATTGGCAGAGCTGGCCGGCGTGTCGCCGGAGGCAGGGGTGTTGATGGTGAGCGTGACCATGATCTCCTGGGATTCCTTGGTCAGAGCCATGGTATAGTACTTGGCCATGTTCTCCAGTACGATCTCCCGGGTCTCCTCAGCCACATCCGCCAGGCTGACGCCTGCCTTGGCCTTGGCCTCATAGTTGAAGCCCTTCAGCTGGGCAGCCTCGATGGTGACGTCCTTCAGGCTGTCCGCATCCACATTCACGGAGTGAGAGAAGCTGCCTGCATCCTGGTAGGTGATCTGCAGCGTCTCCTCCATATCCATATACCAACTGGAGGGCACCACCTGAACGCGCCAGACCAGAGAAACATACTGGCTGCCGGCGGAACCCGCATCGCCTTCATCCTGATCATCCCCATCATTGGGATCCGCGTGGATCAGGGAAGCCGTCATCATGCCGATCCCGGAAGTGGGGGACGTCACGCTCTGCTGGCCGCCGGGAGTCGTCGTGCTGTCGCCGCCGCCGGGAGTCGTCGTGCTGTCGCCGCCGCCGGGAGTCGTCGTGCTGTCGCCGCCGCCGGGGGTCGTCGTGCTGTCGCCGCCGCCGGGAGTCGTCGTGCTGTCGCCGCCGGGGGTCGTCGTGCTGTCACCACCACCGGGGGTCGTCGTGCTGTCGCCGCCGCCGGGGGTCGTCGTGCTGTCGCCGCCGCCGGGGGTCGTCGTGCTGTCGCCGCCGCCGGGGGTCGTCGTGCTGTCGCC
>CALWXB010000032.1 GCA_944385405.1 uncultured Oscillospiraceae bacterium
CGGATGGCGTGGCTGGACTCGGGGGCGGGGAGGATGCCCTCCACCCGGGCGAACTGCTCCGCCGCCTCAAAGACCTTGGTCTGCTCCACGGACACGGCCTCCATGTAGCCGTCGTGGTAGAGCTGGGAGAGGACGGGGCTCATGCCGTGGTAGCGCAGTCCGCCGGCGTGGTTGGCCGAGGGGATGAAGTTGCTGCCCAGGGTGTACATCTTGGCCAGGGGACAGACCATGCCGGTGTCGCAGAAGTCGTAGGCGAACTTGCCCCGGGTGAGGCTGGGGCAGGAGGCGGGCTCCACGGCGATGAAGCGGTAGTCCTTCTCGCCCCGGAGCTTTTCGCCCATGAAGGGGGAGATGAGGCCGCCCAGGTTGCTGCCGCCGCCGGCGCAGCCGATGATGATGTCCGGCGTCACGCCGTACTTGTCCAGGGCCGTCTTGGTCTCCAGGCCGATAATGGACTGGTGCAGCAGCACCTGGTTGAGGACGCTGCCCAGCACATAGCGGTAGCCCGGCTGGCTGGCGGCGGCCTCCACCGCCTCGGAAATGGCGCAGCCCAGGGAACCGGTGGTGCCGGGGTGGGCCTTCAGGATGGCCCGGCCCACTTCGGTGGTCTCGGAGGGGGAGGGGGTGACGGCGGCGCCGTAGGTCCGCATGACCTCCCGGCGGAAGGGCTTTTGCTCGTAACTGACCTTCACCATATACACCTGGCAGTCCAGGCCCAGGTAGGAGCAGGCCATGGACAACGCTGTGCCCCACTGGCCGGCGCCGGTCTCGGTGGTGACGCCGGTGAGGCCCTGCTGCTTGGCGTAGTAGGCCTGGGCGATGGCGGAGTTGAGCTTATGGGAGCCGGAGGTGTTGTTGCCCTCAAATTTGTAGTAGATCTTGGCGGGGGTCTGGAGCTTCTCCTCCAGGCAGTAGGCCCGGACCAGGGGGGCGGGGCGGTACATCTTGTAGAAGTCCCGGATCTCCTTGGGGATGGGGATCTCGGCGTTGTCGTTGTCCAGCTCCTGGCGGATCAGCTCGTCGCAGAACACGGGACGCAGGTCATCGAAGCCCATGGGGGCGCCGGTGGCGGGATTCAGCAGCGGCGCGGGTTTGTTCTTCATGTCCGCCCGGACGTTGTACCAGGCCTGGGGCAGCTCGTCTTCAGACAGGTAGATCTTGTAGGGGATGGGATTGGTGGTCATGGCGTTTGCTCCTTTCCGGTGTGCGGTCCAGGGGAAACAAAAAAGACCTTTGTTCCACAAGGACCTGGTGTGAACAGGTACCTTTGGGACAAAAGTCTGAAAACTTCTGCGGTGCCACCCAAATTGGCGAAGAACTCGCCCGCTCGGCGACGTGCCAACACACGTCCTTCCTTGGTAACGGGGGAAAAGCCCGTCGGTGCTTACTGGAGGCGCTGCGCCCGTTCAGCCCGCCCTCGGCAGCCCATTCCATCAGGTGCTCTCTGCCGCCCTTCCACTGCCGGCGGCTCGCTGCAAAAGAGGAAGCCCGTGTACTTCTCTGCCTCATCGGTTTGTGCTGTGAACTTGGCGAAAGCATAACCCGGATTTTCCGGATTGTCAAGCGGGAAAAATTTTTTCGGCGAAACTGCATGAAAATTCTTTTCAAATTTCGTAAAAAATCCACGGCGGACCGGAGGCCCGCCGTGGAGGGATTCAGCGCTGGTATTCAAATTCGAAGTCGTACATGGAGACGGTGTCGCCGTCCTGGATGCCCATCTCCTCCAGCCGCTGGAAAAGGCCGGACTCCCGGAGGGTCTTGTCGAAATACATGCGGCTTTCGTAGTCGCTGAAGTTGACGTTGCCCATGAGGCGCTGGAGCCAGGGGCCCTCCACCAGCCAGGTGCCGTCGTCGGCGCGCTGGATGTCCAGAGGGGCGGAGGTGTCCACCGCAGCGGGACGGGGCACATACTCCGGCTCGTACACCGTGACGGGAGGCAGGACGGAGAGCATCTGGGCAACCCGGCCCACCAGCTCCCGGGTGCCCTGGTGGGCGGCGGCGGAGATCTCCACCAGCGTGTAGCCTTTTTCCTCCACGTGGCGGCGCAGCCGCTCCAGATTCTCAGGGTCCTCGCAGATGTCCACCTTGTTGGCGGCCACGATCTGGGGCCGGGTGGCAAGATCCGGGCTGTACTGGGAGAGCTCTGCGTTGATGGCGTCGAAGTCCGCCACCGGGTCCCGGCCCTCGCTGCCAGATACGTCCACCACGTGGACCAGCAGGCGGCAGCGGTCGATGTGGCGCAGGAAATCGTGGCCCAGGCCTGCGCCCTCACTGGCACCCTCGATGATGCCGGGGATGTCCGCCATGACGAAGGAGACGCCCTCGTCTACCCACACCACGCCCAGGTTGGGATAGAGGGTGGTGAAGTGGTAGTTGGCGATTTTCGGCTGGGCCTTGGACACCACGGACAAAAGCGTGGACTTGCCCACGTTGGGGAAGCCGATGAGGCCCACGTCCGCCAGCAGCTTGAGCTCCAATATCACGTCGTGGCTCTCGCCGGGCAATCCGGCCTTGGCGAAGCGGGGCACCTGGCGGGTGGGGGTGGCGAAGTGCATGTTGCCCCAGCCGCCCCGGCCGCCCTTGCACAGGACGAAGGGTTCGCTGCCGCTCATGTCCCGGATGATCTCGCCGGTCTCGGCGTCCCGGATCAGCGTGCCCCGGGGCACCTTGATCACCAGGTCCTGGCCGTCCTTGCCGGACTTGCGGCCGCCCTGGCCGTCCATGCCGTTGGCGGCGGTGTATTTGCGCTTGTAGCGGAAGTCCATCAGGGTGGACATGTTGTCGTCCACCTGGACGATGATGGAGCCGCCCTTGCCGCCGTCGCCGCCGTCGGGGCCGCCGGCGGCCACATATTTCTCCCGGTGGAAGGCTACCACGCCGTTGCCGCCGTTGCCGGCCTTGACGGTGATGCGGGCCTTGTCAATGAATGAAGTGGCCATAGTGTACCTCGTTTTTCAAAAATCCTGCGTGCAGTCTCCGCCTATTTTACCCAAAAGTGACAAACACGTCAAGGCGGGGCGAAAAAAGAACTCCGGACATGGGTCCGGAGTTCTGCGGAGTTCCTTATTCGGCCTCGTACACGCAAGCCTGCTTGCGATCCTTGCCCAGACGCTCGAAGCGCAGCACGCCGTCCGCGGTGGCGAACAGGGTGTCGTCGCTGCCGATGCCCACGTTCACGCCGGGGTGAATGTGGGTGCCGCGCTGCCGGACCAGGATGTTGCCGGCCTTGACGAACTGACCGTCGGCGCGCTTGGGACCCAGGCGCTTGGACTCGGAGTCACGGCCGTTCTTGGTGGAGCCGCCGCCCTTTTTGTGGGCGAAGAACTGAAGACCAATACGAATCATGATACGGACCATCCTTTCTGAAGATTTTTTAGATGGGGAGGAATCACGATTCCTCCAGAACCTCAATGTTGTCGGGGTACTCGTCGTGGAGCTGGGCGAAGTAGACCATGAGGCCCGTCAGCAGAGACTGACAGGTGCTCTCGGCCGTGGGGTCCAGCCCGCCGGGCAGCCGCAGGGAGATGGACGCGTCCTGCTCCCGGACCTTCACCGACGCCGCCAGGCCCAGCACGTCGTTGACGGTGGCCTCCACCAGGCGGATGGCGCTGGTGACGGCGGCGCAGACGATGTCGCTGCCCGCCTCGGCGTAGCCGCTGTGCCCCTTGGAGTCAAACCCGGTGATCCGGTCGCCCTCCATACGGAATGTGACGCGGGTCATGCCTTAGACGGAGATCTTGGCGATCTCGACCTTGGTGTAGGGCTGACGATGGCCCTGACGCTTCCGGTAACCCTTCTTGGGGTTGTACTTGAAGATGTGGATCTTCTTGCCCTTGCCGTTCTTGACGATGGTGGCCTCCACGCAGGCGCCCTCCACCACGGGAGTGCCGAAGGTGGCCTTCTCGCCGTCGATGACGGCCAGGACCTGGTCGAACTTCACGGTGTCGCCGGCTTCCTGGTCCAGCTTCTCGATGTAGACCACGTCGCCCTCGGCCACCTTGTACTGCTTGCCGCCGGTCACGATGATAGCGTTCATTGTTTGTTTCAACTCCTTCATTTACGGGCTCGCTGTCGGGGGCGGTCCCGCGGGGGACACTTGAAACCCATTCAAAGCGGCTGGACAATTATATCAGCGGAAAACGGGAATGTCAACAGGATTTCCAAGAAAAATGCGGAAAATTCAATAGATGTCCCAGTAGGCCGCCCGCTGTGTGGCAGCCCGGGAGAGGCCGGACACCGTGACGGTCAGGGTGTCCATTCCGTCGATGGAAATTTGCTCCCAGGTGTCCGCGTCCCGGGGATTGAGGTGGAAGCCGAACAGATTGCCGTCGGGATAGAGAAGGCCGCTGGTCCCGGCCAGGGAGCAGGGGTACGATGCGCCGCCCACCGCGGCGGTCATGGAGGCGGTGGCGTCCATGGTCCAGGCGGTCTTCTCCACCGGCAGGGACTGGCACCCCGACACCAGCGTGCCGCCTTCCCGGTCATAGACGCCGTGGGCGCGGAACCATACCCGGTATTCCCCGTCGTAGGCGTCCACGGAATCCACCGCCACGCGGCAGCCGGTCTCGTCCGCGTAGAGGACCTTGCCGGCGTTGGAATCCAGGTCCGTGAGGTCCAGCTCCACCGTCCATGTGCCGGGGAGATCCTCGTAGGAAAGGTGGTAGTTGGCATTGTGGAACTGGTAGGCCAATCCATATCGCCAGGTGCCGTAAGCACCGTTTTTGAGGCATATAATGATCAAAATAGCCAATATAACCACCATCATTCCGCCCAGGGCCGCCCATTTCCGCTTCAGACGGCCCAGGTTTGGCCCTGCCGCCGCGCCGTAGATCACCTCTGTCACCGCCACGCCCATGGCCGCCGCGATGCGCTCCAGCGTCTCCAGATCCGGCTGTGCTTTCCCGGTCTCCCAGGCGGAGACGGTCTGCCGGGTGACGAAGAGCCGCTGGGCCAGCTGCTCCTGGGTGAGATGCCGGGCAGCGCGCAGCTGCCGGATGTGTTTTGCCACCGATGCCATGGCCGCCGCCTCCTTTCTGATCGCTTTCAGCCTACCACAGCCGCCCGCCGGTGTCACGCAAAAAGCATTTGCCTGCCTCTTTTGGAGCGGGTATGTCTTGACAAATACACTGGAATGTGGTATATTTCACATACAAAGAGCGAAATATACCACATATCAAAGGGGAGGGACAACCCATGAAAAAGCAGACGCTCTATGGCTGCCTGGGCTTTTTGTCGCTGCTGGGACTGGTGGGGGTGTTCACGGAGGCCCGGAGCTTTCTGGCCTTCTTCGCCTTCGCCGTGGACTTCCAGTATTTCTTCCAGCCATCCGACGAGATGGCGGAGGCCCAGGTGACCCGGGCCGCAGCCCGGGCCTTCGTGGCGGGGATGCTGGTAATGGCGGCGGCTACCCTGGGGACGCTTCTGCTGGGGTGCTATGCG
This sequence comes from uncultured Oscillospiraceae bacterium, assembly GCA_944385405.1. Lineage (GTDB taxonomy): Bacteria > Bacillota > Clostridia > Oscillospirales > Oscillospiraceae > Oscillibacter. Next base: position 5,440 of record CALWXB010000032.1, read on the forward strand.
CCGCAGCAGGCGCTGGCAGCGGGCTGTGCCGCGGGATGGGGCGCCTCCGTGGCGGTGTTTGCCCTGCTGGCGGCGCTGTACGCCTTCCGGGAGAACTGGGGGCTGGAGCATGATCCATAACCGGATGAAGGAGCACCGGGCCCGGCTGGGGCTCAAGCAGGAGGACCTGGCGAAGCTGGTGGGGGTCCGCCGGGAGACCATCGGCAACCTGGAAAAGGGACGCTATAACCCCTCGCTGGTGCTGGCGTGGAACATTGCCCGGGTGTTCGGCGTGTCCATCGAAGAGGTGTTCACCGTGGAGCCGGAGGAAACGTGAACGGGGGAGAAGGCGTCGCCTTCTCCCCCGTTTTTTCAGTAGGCCAGACGGTCCTCCGTCCAGTCCGCGATGAGGCCGGCGTACCAGCGGCACACCGCCTTGCCGGTCTCCAGGTCCAGATTCATGTAGTTGCCGCACTCCGCAGGGCTCTTGCCGGGCATTTCCCCGGAAAATTCTCCGGCCTGCCGGAAGGTCCGCTGCAGCAGCTCCACGGCCTGGGCGCAGGTCAGACGGCGGCTGTCGAAGAGAAAGTAGAAGCCCGTCTGGCAGCCCATGGGGCCGAAGTAGATGACGGCCTCCTTCTCCGGGCTGTTGCGCAGCAGCGTGGCCATGAGGTGCTCGGCGGAGTGCATCTCGCTGTTGGAGAGCAGATCCCCGGTGTTGGGCGTTTTGAAGCGCAGGTCAAAGGTGACGATGTCCCCGTCCCGGCGGGAGAGGTACAGCCCCGGACGGAGCTTGTTGTGGTCCACGGTAAAGCTGGCGATGCGTTCCATAGTCAAACCTCCTGTAATGCCCGGGCCAGAGGCAGGACCACGCGGCCCAGGGCCTCCAGCGCCTGTCCGAAATCAAAGTACTCCTCCGCCTGACGCTCTGAGAAGAGGTGGTCCGAGACGGACTTCACCGCCGCGAAGCCCACGCCGTTGCGCAGGCACACCTGGGCGATGGCGCCGCCCTCCATCTCCACCAGCAGGGGGGAGAAGGTGTCACGGATGAAGGCGGCCCGGTCTCCCCGGACGGCGAACCAGTCTCCGGTGGCCACCCGTCCGGTGACGGCGGGGTGGCCCAGCCCGGCCAGCAGGGCGCGGCACCGTTCCGGCTCCCAGGTGGGGAAGGTCACCTGGTTCACGGTGGACACCAGCCCGATGGGATCCCCCACGGCGGTGGTGTCCACATCGTGCTGGACGAACTCCGATGCCACCACCAGCGAGCCGGTGGGCAGGTCCGTCAGGCACCCGGCCACGCCGGCGTTGAGAATCAGGTCCACGCCGTATTTCAGGCAGAAGATCTCCGCGGCCATGGCGGCGTTGACCTTGCTGACGCCGCCGGCACAGGCCAGGATCCCGGGGGAGACTTCGAAAAAGGGAACGCCGGACACCGTCTCCGCAGGGGAGAGGTCCCGGGCGCCGGGCAGGGCGTGAAGCTCCGCCGGCATGGCAAACTGCAGTCCGATCTTCATGAGCGGCTCCTTTCGGATGGAAGAGAAATGATAGTATAATGTATCACAGCTTTTCCCCGGAATCAACCGGGAGCCGCTTGTCAAGGCCGGCGGAATCCGGTAAAATATCCATGTCGGACCCAAAATGAAACAGGAGGGATGTCAAGATGGAGCAGCAGGAAAAGAGGATCGTCATCGTGGGCGCGGGTATCATGGGTGCGTCGCTGTCCCAGGTGTACGCCCAGGGCGGCTGGCAGGTGACGCTGTACAACCGCTCGGAAAGCGGACTGGCCCGGGCCGCCGGGACCATGGAGAAGAACTGGGAGACGCTGTGCGCCCAGGGGCTGCTGACCGCCCAGGCGGCGCAGGAGGCCCAGGGGCGGATCACGCCCACCACGGACCGGGGCTGCATGGCACAGTGCGATCTGATGCTGGAGACCATCGTGGAGGACCTGGAGACCAAGCAGGCCTTCTGGACGGAGGCCAGCCGCCTGGCGCCGGAGGACGCCCTGCTGGCCACCAACACCAGCGGCCTGCCCATCAGCCGGATCGCCGAGGCAGTGCACCGGCCGGAGCGGTTCATGGGCCAGCACTGGCTCAACCCGCCCCACCTGCTGCCGCTGTGCGAGATCATCCGGGGAGACAAGACGGAAGAGGCGTGTCTCCAGCGGATGTACCAGCTGGTGAAGGATCTGGGCAAGGAGCCGGTGCTGGTGAAGAAGGATGTCCCGGGCTTCCTGGTCAACCGCCTGCAGTACGCCATGCTGCGGGAGGCGCTGTATCTGGTGGAATGCGGCGCGGCGGATATGGAGGACATCGACACGGTGCTCAAGGCGGGACTGGGCCTGCGGTACGCGGCCCTGGGGCCCTTCAAGGTCTGCGACTTCGGCGGGCTGGACACCTACGACCGAGTGAACCGCTACCTCAACGAGACGCTGTGCGACCGCAAGGACGGCGATCCGCTGCTGGCCCAGGTGGTGTCGGAGGGGCGCTGGGGCGTCAAGTCCGGCGCGGGCTTCTATGACTACAGCGGGGAAAAGGCGGCCCGGGAGACGAAAGACCGGGACGAACTGTACATCGCCCTGGCCAAGGTCCTCTATTACGGAAAGCGGTAACAAGAAACCGGACGGAGCGCTTGGCTCCGTCCGGTTTGGTTTTGCGGGAAGATCAGCCCTTGACGATATTGGCGGTGTCCATGGCGATCATGAGCTCCTCGTTCGTCGGGATCAGCAGGACCTTCACCTGGGAGTCGGCGGCGGAGATGACGGCCTCCTTGCCCCGGGTGTTGTTGGCCTCGGCGTCCATCTTCACGCCCATGAACTCCAGACCGGAGGCGATGGCCATCCGCTGGGAGGCGGAGTTCTCGCCCACGCCGGCGGTGAAGATGATGGCATCCACCCCGCCCATGGCGGCGGCATAGGCGCCGATGAGCTTCTTGACGCCGTAGTTGAACATATCCACGGCCAGGCCGGCACGCTCGTTGCCCTCCTTGTGGGCGTTCTCCAGATCACGGAAGTCGGAGGAGACGCCGGAGACGCCCTGGACGCCGGACTTCTTGTTCAGGATGTTGAGCATCTCGTCGATGCTCAGGTTGTACTTGTTCATGAGATACTGCAGGATGCCCGCGTCCAGATCGCCGGACCGGGTGCCCATGGGGACGCCGGCCAGGGGGGTGAAGCCCATGGAGGTGTCCACGCTCTTGCCGCCGTCCACGGCGGTGACGGAGGAGCCGTTGCCCAGGTGGCAGGAGATCAGCTTGAGCTCCTCGGGCTTCTTGCCCAGCATGGCGGCGGCGCGGCCGGCCACATACTTGTGGGAGGTGCCGTGGAAGCCGTAGCGGCGGACCTTGTCGTTTTCATAGTACTCGTAGGGCAGGGCGTACATGTAGGCCTTGGCGGGCATGGTCTGATGGAAGGCGGTGTCGAACACGGCCACCTGGGGCACGTCCTTGCCCATGACGGCGGTGCAGGCGTTGATGCCGGTGATGTTGGCGGGGTTGTGGAGAGGGGCCAGGGGGATGCAGTCCTCCAGGGCCTTCATGACCTCGTCGGTGATGAGGACGGACTTGTTGAAGGCCTCGCCGCCGTGCACCACGCGGTGGCCCACAGCGTCGATCTCTTTCATGGAGCCGATGACGCCGTTGGCGGGATCCACCAGGGCGTCCAGCACGGCCTGGATGGCCTCGGAATGGGTGGGCATGGCCACGTCCACGGCGTCCAGCACCTGCTTGCCCTCCACCTGGGGCTTGTAGGTGAACTTGCCGTCGATGCCGATGCGCTCGCAAAGGCCCTTGGCCAGCAGCACGCCGGTCTCCGGATTGAGCAGCTGGTACTTCAGAGAGGAACTGCCTGCGTTGATGACGAGAATGTTCATGGTTGTACGTCTCCTCTTTTTCTTCTTTTTGGAAAGCCTTGCGGGCGTTTCGCAAATGAGATAAAATAAAAAGCAAGATCCGCGCAAACGTGCGGAAACCTACTTTCATTATAGCAGAGATTTTCCAGGTTACAACCAGTTTTTTTACCGAAATGTCATTATTTTGTCATTGCCCGGGGGGTGAAATCTGTGCAGGTTGCAGGTATCATAACAGAATATAATCCCCTGCATAGCGGCCATGTGCACCTGATGGCGGAGGCAAAGCGCCTGCTGGGGCCGGATACGGCGGTTTTGTGCGTCATGAGCGGGAACTTCGTCCAGCGAGGGGACTTTGCCCTGACGGGCAAATATGCCCGGGCGGAGGCCGCGGTGCGCAGCGGCGCGGACCTGGTGCTGGAGCTGGGGCTTCCCTGGGCGGTGTCCTCGGCGGAGCGGTTCGCCGACGGCGGCGTCCGGACCCTGCTGGCCACGGGGGTGGTGACCCACCTGCTGTTCGGCAGCGAATGCGGGGAAGCGGCGCCGCTTCTCCGTCTGGCCGCCGCACTGACGGGAGCGTCTTTCCCGGAGCGGCTGCGGGCGGAGCTGGGCAAAGGCGTCAGCTTTGCCGCGGCCCGGGAGCGGGCGGCGGCTTCCTTGGTCTCCCGGGAGGATGCATCGCTGCTGCGCAGCCCCAACAACACCTTAGGCGTAGAGTACTGCAAGAGCCTGCTGCGCCGGGGCGGTGCGCTCCGGGTGGTGACGGTGCCCCGGCGGGGCACGCCCCATGACGGCGTGGTCCTGGAGGGAGAGCACCCCTCTGCCTCCGCCGTGCGGGCGCTGCTGCGGACCGGGGAGCGGGACCGCGCCCTGGCCCTGATGGCCCCCGCCATGACCCGGACGTATTTGAAAGAGGAGGCCGCGGGCCGGGCGCCGGTGCTGGGGGAGACGTGTGAGCGGGCCATCCTGGCCCGGCTGCGCACCATGACGGAATCGGACTTCGCCGCCCTGGACGAGGGGCGGGAGGGCCTGCACCGCCGCCTGTTCGCCGCGTCCCGCACCGCCTGCACGGTGGACGAGGTGCTGCGTCTGGCGGGGACGAAGCGATACGCCCAGTCCCGCCTGCGCCGGATGGTGCTGTGGGCCTATCTGGGGCTGACGCCGGGGGACTGTCCCACCGCGCCTCCCTACCTGCGGCCCCTGGCCGCCAATGAGACTGGCCGCCGCCTGCTGGCCCGGATGCGGGAGACGGCGTCCGTGCCGGTGCTGACCAAGCCCGCTGCGGTGCGGCGGCTGGGCCCGGAGGCCCGGGCGCTGTTCGATCTTGAGGTCCGGGCGGCGGATCTCTATGCCCTGGCGTACCCGGCCCTCGCCGCCGCAGGCGGCGGGAGCGCCTGGAAAGAAGGTCCTGTGCTGTGCTGAGGACCCCCGGAAAGGAGCCCTTGTATGAAGAAGCTGATGATCCTGCTGGTACTGGCGGCGCTGGTGCCGGCGGGCTGCGGCGCACCTGCGGCGGATGTGGTGCCTCAGCAGACCCTTCAGCCTGCCTCGCCCATTCAGGAGGCGCTGACCTATCAGGTGGAGACCCGCCTGTGGGAGGATGCCGCCCTGGCGGAGGACGGCACCGTGCTGGCGTCGTACAGCTTCCACCTGCCGGAGATGACGGTGCTGACGGCGGAGGGCGTCCGGGTGGAAGCGGCCCGGACGGCGGAGGAGGAGACGGCCCTGGCGGCTGCGGAGACCTTCAACCAGCGGTTTCTGGACTGGCTGTCCGATGAGGAGCTGGACTCCATGGCCCAGGAGGCCGCTCAGGAGCTGGCGTGGTTCCGGGAATCGGGAACGGAGTGGTTCGGCGGATACCGGCAGGAGCTGACGGTATCCACCTATCAGACGGAGCACCTGGTGAGCCTGGAGGGTACCTATTACAGCTATGCTGGAGGGGCCCATCCCAACACCTGGCACCTGGGCTGGAACTTCGATCTGGACTCCGGGATGTTTTTCGGCGCGGAGAGCCTGGCGGCGGACAGCGCGGAGTTTCAGACAGCGGTGCTGGAGGAGCTGATCAGCCAGGCGGATGCTCGGGCGGCGGAGAACGGTCTGGAGCCCCAGGAATTTTTCTGGGCGGATTACCGGGACATCCTGGCCAACTGGTCCAGCTATGCCGTCTGCTTTGATCCGGACGGCATGCTGATCTCCTTTTCCCCCTACGAGCTGGCCAGCTATGCCGCCGGGACGCAGTCGTTCCGGCTCTCGTACGAGTGGCTGCTGCCGTACCTCAGCCAGCACGGTCTTGCGGTGCTGGAGCTGACAGAGGAATGAGATCCCAACACGGCCCATCCGGGCCGTGTTGTTTTGTCCTTGACACACCTAGCAGCACTAGGTATAATATACATAGAAACTCTAGGTATGAGATCTGCGGGAGGTGCGACATGAAAAAGCAGAGTATCGACCATGCCCATCTGCTGGTGCTCTCGCTGCTGGCGGGGGAGGACATGTACGGGTATCAGATGATCGTGGAGCTGGCCCGGCGGTCCGACCACACCTTTGAGATGAAGGAGGGCACGCTGTACCCGGTGCTCCACGGTCTGGAGCGGCAGGGACTGGTGGAGGCCTACCAGCAGGAGGCCCCTACGGGACGGATGCGCAAGTACTACCATCTCACCCGGAAAGGGGGCGCCTTTCTCAAGGATGAGGCGGCGGCCTGGCAGACCTATGCCGGGGCGGTGAACGCGGTGCTCCGGTGCGCTCCGGGGCTGCTGTAAGGCGCCGGAGCAGGAGAGGAGGCGGCGGACCATGACCAAAGCGGAATACACGGCGGCGGTGTGCGCCGCCCTGCGCCGCCTGACGCCCCGGGAGCGAACGGCGGTCCGGGAGGAGATCGACGGCCATATCCAGGACCACATGGCGGACCTCCTGGCCCTGGACTACCCGGAGGAGCTGGCGGAGCAGCGGGCCCTTTCCGCCATGGGGGATCCGGAGGAGGTGGGGAAGGCCATCAGCCGCCAGTACTCCCCCTTCTGGCTGGCGGCGGGGCGTCTGGCCGCGGCGGCGCTGGTGCTGCTGGCCCTGATGGTGCTGACCAACGCACAAAGCTGGGTGGGCCTGATGGCGGACAATCTCCAGGCCCGCTGGGCGCCGGGCTCCGCGGTGCCGGAGTGGATGGAGCAGGTCCATCAGGAGACGGACATCCGCCTGGAGGTGGGGTCCGATGTGCTGTACATCTTCGGCGTGGGGACGGACGCGGAGACCGGGATCGTCACGGTGCTGAGCTGCTGGTACGATCAGAATCCCCTGGGGCTGGTTTCCGGGAACACCGTGACGTTCCAGGACTGCCGGGGGCAGGTGCTTCCCGGAGGAGGCGTGGGCGGTCCCTATGACGCCGCCGCAGATTTCCGGCGCCAAAGCCTCTCGGTCCTCCCGGGCGACCCCTATGTCACGGTGGTGTGCGAGCGGTACGGAGCGCGGTATACGGCCCAGGTGCCTCTGGTGTGGGAGGACGGCCTATGAAACGACAAAAAGCATGTCCCACCCGCAGGCGCACCGCTCTGCGGCGATGGGGAGCGGCGCTGCTGCTGGCGGCGGTGCTGGCGGGCACGGGGATGTACCGCGTCCTGCCGGGACAGGCGGTGGCGGTGGCGGCGGACCGCGGCGATGTGGACCATCCCCGGGTGGTGAAATGGGTTTCCGACCGTGCCCGGTCCGGGCTGTACAGTCTGGTGGAGGGAGACGATGCGCTGATGCTGTGCCTGCTGCGGTTTTCCCCGACAGGCGGGTGGTACGACTCGGGCAGCGCTGTGGTGGAGACCTGGCAGAATGCCGCTGTCAGCGCCGGGATCTGCAGCCACAATCACCGCCAGGATGGGCGTGAAGTCCTCTTCCTCTTCGGACAGGTGGCGGCGGACATCCGGCGGCTGGAGCTGGAGGTCACGACCTGGGAAGAGGAAGCGGAAGCGCTGACAGTCCGCACGGTGCCCGTCCCCGCAGAGGATCTGTTTGAGGAACATGGCCGGCGGTACTTCGTCACGGAGCTGGAGGACCTCTCCCTGGACAACTGGATCGAGGGCCGGGTCCTGGGCTGGACGGACAGCGGACAGATTAGAACCAGCGAGCCGCTTTTGCGGTGGTACTGGAACACATAGCGGGAAAAGGAGGGACGGCCATGACCAAGGCGGAATACATCGCGGCGGTGCTCTCCGCCCTGCGCCGTCTGACGCCGGAGGAGCGGGCAGCGGTCCAGGCAGAGCTGGATGGTCACATCGAAGACCACATGGCGGACCTCCTGGCCCTGGATTACCCGGAGGACCTGGCGGAGCAGCGGGCCCTGGCCGCCATGGGGGACCCGGAGGCGGTGGGCCGGGAGCTGGAAAAGCAGTACCCCCTGGGGTGGCTGGTCCTGGGCCGGGCGGCGGTGGTGCTGACGGTGGCGCTGAGCATACAGATGGTGCTGGCTGTCGGCGTTTTGGGCATGGTGCTGGACAGCTTTGCCGCCCGGATCTACCCCGATGAGGACACCCGCCTGAACACCGTGGCCGCCCAGGAGCGGGTGGATATCCGGCTGCCGGTGGGCAGCGACGTGCTGCGGATCTACCGGGTGGCGGTGGGCCAGAGCGGGGAGACCGTGGGCCAGTGGGAGGCGGAGGTGAGCATGTGCGCCTACGACCGCATCCCCGGCGGCACGGTGTCCAGCGCCATCTGGAGCCACACGGAGCTGGCCAATCCCCGGGGCGAGACCACGTTCAGCGGCGGCGGCCGGGGCAGCTGGTGGGCGGAGTATCAGGAGCAGTATACGGTCCTGGAGCCGGGGGACACCTACGTGACGCTGACGTATGACTATCTGGGAGAGGCGCACACCGTAAAGCTGCCCCTGCCGGAAGGAGGGATCCCGTCATGAGACGCGAGAAACAGGCGGTCCTGCCCACCCGGCGGCGCATGGCGCTGCGGCGGCTTTTGCGGGTGCTCATCGTGCTGGTGCTGGCCAACCACTTCTTTTCCGTGGGGCTGCTGCTGCCCATCCAGGCCATCTATAAGGCGGTGGAGCGGGGCGGGGCCGTGGGGACGCGGGTCATCGCCCGGGAGTGGACGCCGGAGCTGTATGCCACGCACCTCTTCTATCTCACCGGCAGCCAGAACGCCACCGTGCTGGCGGACACGCGTCTGGGGATCTTGGGGTGGGAGAGCGGCTTTGCGTGCACCCTGGACTGCACCTCCGGCGCGCCGCTGTACGCCGGGGAGCGGTACATGGCCCGGGACGAGAGGGAAGGGCAGCTTTATTACTATTTTGGCCGGGTAGACGACCCGGACATCGCCGCCGTGGCAATCAGCATCCAGGCGGAGACATACGTAGACGGCCGGCCGGTGCGCCGGGAGGTGCGGCGGCTGGAGGTGCCGGAGCTGCTGGAGCGGAGGGGATACCGCTATTTTCTGTTGCACACCCTGGAGCCGGGATGGACATTGGAGGACCAGAGCCGGGCGGCCGTGGCGGTGGCCCTGGACGATGACGGCCGGGAAATGGGCGCCTGGGATATCGACAGTGCATCGTACACCTATTATGGATAAGGAGGACATCCCATGAAGGATTTTCTGGCGTTTTTCGTTTTGTCGTTCATCGTCTGCTACCTGGTGGTGGCCTTCGGCCTCTCCAACGCCTGGGTGCTGATCGCCCTGCTGGCGGTGATCCTGGGGGCGCTGCTGACGGCGCTTTTCAGTCTGGAGCGCAAGGCGGAGGCCCTGGAAAAGCGCCTGGCGGTCCTGGAGACCAAGGAGAAGGAGGCTGCAGAATCCGCACCGCCGGAGCCGGAGGTGTGAGCTTTCCGCACCCGCAAAAACGCGCCTGCCGAACCGGCAGGCGCGTTTTTGCATGAAGGTTGACAAATGCGGTACAATAAAAGGAAGATTTGACGGAAAAGGGGGAGCGGGCGTGAAGCGGAGCGTGCTGTCGAAAGTGCTGCTGGGATTGGCGGCGGCGGTACTGGTGTTCCGCGGCGCCTTTTTGCTCTATTTCGGCCCCTTTTACCACGAGGCGGAAAAGGCGTTCCCGGTGCCGGGCCTCCGGCAGGACTTCGTTCCCCAGGGCATCGAGAGCTTTGGAGACGGCTTTCTGATCAGCGGCTACCTCTCCCGCTCCGGCCGGGCCCGGCTCTACCACATGGACGCGCTGGGCGGCGTGACGCCGCTGACGCTCTACAAGGAGGACGGCACAGTGCTGCGGTGCCATGCCGGCGGCGTGGCGGCCGAAGGGGACTACGTGTATCTGGTGGGCGGCGGGCGGTGCTACGTGTTCTCCGCCGACGAGGTGAAGGACTGGGACCGCCGGGCCGTCACGGCGCTGGGGAGCTTTGAGACCCGGAACCGGGCCTCCTTCTGCACCATCTGGAACGGCGGCGTGCTGGTGGGGGAGTATGCCCGGGGAGAGAAATACGCCACCGATGACAGCCACCACCTCACCACTCCCGCAGGCGATGAGCACCAGGCTCTGGGGGTGGTGTACCCGCTGGACCCGGCTTCTCCCTTGGGGGTGGCGGAGACGCCGGCGGCGGCGGTTTCCCTGCCCGACGGTGTGCAGGGCCTTTGCACTACCTACGATGGGCGGACGGTGCTCTCCGTTTCCGGTGCGCTGGGCGTGTCCCGGATCTGCCTGTATGAAAGTGCGGCGGCGGAGCGGGAGACGGGGGAGACCTTCACCTGGTCCGACGGGACGGCGGTGCCCCTCTACGCCATTGACTCCAGCGCCTATCTGGAGACATTGTACCTGCCGCCCCAGACGGAGGAGACCACCTACCGCGGCGGCAAGCTGTACGTACTCTTCGAGTCCGCCAGCTTCCGCTATCAGTACGGCAAGCTGGTGGGGACGGACTGCGTCTACCGCATGCCCCTGCCGGACTGGGAAGGAGAGGAATGAACGAACGCCCCGGAGGCTGAGCCTCCGGGGCGTTCGTTCATTCTGTAAAATGGACGTGGTTGAAGATGTGGTCCTGGCAGAAGCAGTGGTAGCCGGCGCAGCGGGAGCAGTACCGGAATTCCAGGTCCGGGAAGTCCGCGTCGGTGCGGCCGCACACGGCGCACTTGTGGCGGTAGCCCCGCTGGGCGTCCTTTTTCTTCTGCTGGCGCACGGCGGATTTGAAGTGGATGGTCTGCTGGGAGCGCTTGTGCCGGGTGAGGAAGCCGATATTTTCCAGGATCTCCCGGATGCGGTCCCAGAAGAACACCGCGTAGGTCAGCCATACCGCCACCAGCATGGGCAGCAGGGAGGGCAGCAGGAGCTTGACGGACCACGTGTCCATGCGGATGATGTCGTAGAAGGTCAAAAACGCATAGAACAGCGCCAGCCACTTGGCCTTGACGGGGATCACGAAGTAGAACCGGATCAGCGCATCGGGATAGAGGGTGGCGAAGGCCAGGAAGAGGATGTTGTTGAGGTAAACGTTGCTTACCAGGGTCAGCGGCGTCCACAGGCGGCTCAAAAACGCAAAAGCCACCGTCAGCACCGCGCCGGTGAGATAGAAGAGGGTGAACTTTGCGGTGCCCCAGTAGGACTCCATGGCGGTGCCGATGAAGTAGTAGAAGAACATCCCCACCACCATCCAGATGATCTTGTCATACTCCGGGATGAAGAGCCATGTCACCAGCCGCCACACCTCGCCGTGGAGGATGGCGTCGGCGTCGAAATACAGTATGGCGGAGGCGGTGTTCTGGGAGAACGCGTCCAGCAGAAAGACCGCTGCAGTGATGAACACCACATAGCGCATCAGACCGGGGATGCCGAACCGGGGGTGGTTCAGGCAGAAGCGGTCCACGGCGTCACAGAGCTTTTTCAAAGTCAAGACCTCCATACCACACGGAATTTTATCATATGGGCATTATACCCGGATTTTGGGAAAAAGTCATGTATAATTTTTAAACGATCCCGAAGGATGATTTTTTTGCCGGATGGAAAGTTCCGTCTTGACAAACGAACAGGACCTGATAAAATAAAAAGGAAAATTACAAAATCCCTTATCAAGAGTGGCGGAGGGACCGGCCCGATGAAACCACGGCAACCTGCGTTGTAAGGTGCCAAATCCGACGGATACCGACAGATGAGGAGCGAGAAAAGCATCACTTTTTGCGCGTTTCGTCGTCGAAACGTGCATTTTTTTCGCCTCTTGAAAGGGAAAATCACAGAAGGAGACGCGAACCATGGCAAGACACTATCTCTTTACATCCGAATCCGTAACCGAGGGACATCCCGACAAGATCTGCGACCAGATCTCCGACGCGGTGCTGGACGCCATTCTGGAGCAGGATCCCATGGGCCGTGTGGCCTGCGAGACCACGGCCTGCACCGGCCTCATCCATATCATGGGCGAGATCACCACCACCTGCTATGTGGACATCGCCAAGGTGGCCCGGGAGGTGGTCCGGGACATCGGCTACGACCGCGGCAAGTACGGCTTTGACTGCGACACCTGCGCCGTCATCACCTCCATCGACGAGCAGTCCCCGGACATCGCCATGGGCGTCAACAAGTCCCTGGAGGACAAGTCCGGCGACTCCGCTCTGGGCGAGGGCGCCGGCGACCAGGGGATGATGTTCGGCTACGCCTGTGACGAGACGCCGGAGCTGATGCCCCTGCCGCTGTCCCTGGCCCAGAAGATGTGCCGTCAGATGGCCCTGATCCGCAAGACGGGCCTGGCCTCCTACATGCGGCCCGACGGCAAGAGCCAGGTCACCGTGGAGTACGACGAGAACAATCGCCCCGTCCGGGTGGACACCGTGGTCATCTCCACCCAGCACAATCCCGACGTGCCGCTGGAGCGCATCCGGGAGGACATGATCGAGCAGGTGGCCAAGGTGGTGATCCCTGCCGACATGCTGGACGAGAACACCAAGTACTACATCAATCCTACCGGCCGTTTCGTCAAGGGCGGTCCCACCGCCGACGCCGGTCTCACCGGCCGGAAGATCATCGTAGACACCTACGGCGGCAGCGCCCCCCACGGCGGCGGGTGCTTCTCCGGCAAGGACCCCACCAAGGTGGACCGCAGCGCGGCCTACGCCGCCCGCTGGGTGGCCAAGAACATCGTGGCCGCGGGCCTGGCCCGGCGCTGCCAGGTGGAGCTGGCCTACGCCATCGGCGTGGCCCAGCCGGTGAGCATCCTGGTGGATACCTTCGGTACCGGCACCGTCAGCGACGACCGGCTGGAGCAGGCGGTGCGGAAGGTCTTTGACCTGCGCCCCGCCGCCATCATCCGGGATCTGGACCTGCGCAAGCCCATCTACCGCAAGCTGGCCGCATACGGCCACATGGGCCGGGAAGACCTGGGTGTGAAGTGGGAGCGCACCGACCGGGTGGATGCCCTGAAAGCCGCCGTGGCGGAATAATGGATGCAAAGCGCCCTGGACCCCCGGGTCCAGGGCGCTTTCCCGGCCTTGACCGGACGGCGGGAATCGGGTACAATACGATTACCATGCGGCCGCTGGTCGGAAGGAGGAAGAACGATGCCCGGCATCTCTGTCATCGTGCCCGTCTATCAGGCGGAGGCGTATCTGAAAAAATGTGTGGAGAGCGTGGTCAAGCAGACCTTTTCCGACTGGGAGCTGCTGCTGGTGGACGACGGCTGCACCGACGGTTCCCCGGCCATCTGCGACGCCTGCGCCGCGGAGGACGACCGCATCCGGGTGTTCCACCGGAAGAAGAACGCCGGTGTCAGTGAGGCCCGGAACCTGGGACTGCGGGAGGCAAAGGGAGACTATATCGCCTTCCTGGACGTGGACGACCGGCTGGAGTTCCGGGCGCTGGAGACCCTCTGGTGCCTGCGGGAGCAGACCGGGGCGGATACGGTGGGCTGTGCCCACCTGAACCTGGCGCCGGGCGGCGGGACGTCGGTGGAGCTTCTGCTGCCTGCCGGGGTCTATGACCGCCAGGGCATCCGGGAGGGGATCGTGTATCCGCTGCTGGGGGACCGGCTGACAGTGCCGGTGTTCAACGGCTTTATCTGGCGCTATCTGTTTTCGGCCAGGATCCTCCGCCGGGCCCGCATCACCTTTGAGGGGGCCTATCTGGAGGACGAGCTGTTCCTGATGGAGTATTTCTGCAATGCGGAGAAGCTGGCTGTGACAGAGCAGCCGCTGTACCGCTACTTCCTGAACCCGGCCTCCGCCACCCACAAGTACATGAAGGACTTCCGGCAGGTCTTTGCCCGCTTCATGGAGCGCAAGGAGGACCTGGTGGGGCGGTACGGCCTGGAGGAGGCCCGTCCGCTGTGGCGGGAGAACACCAACTGGGCGGGGCTGCTCATCGCTGTGGGCAACGAGTATGCCAAGGGCAATCCCAAATCCATCCGCCAGCGGCAGAAGGCCGTGAAGGAGCTGTGCCGCAGCCCGGAGATGGCCCGGGCCATCTCGGCGGTGGATCCCCAGGGAATGACGCCAAACAAGCAGATGGTGGCGCGGCTCATCCGGGGCGGGCACTTTTTCGTCCTCACCCAGCTGTACCGCCTGAAGAATCGGATCTGAGGAAATGGAGAATCGAAAACAATGACCCTTTTGCGTGAAAGCTGCCTGTATGGGCTGTGGGCGGCCCTGGTGTCCGTCTGGCGGGACAGCCGCCTGTGTGCGCTTCTGGAGGGGGCGGAGGACTGGTGCGGCCGCCAGATCCTGGAAAGCCGCGTCCTGCGCCCGCTGTGCCGGGAGGGAGCAGTGGCCAGGGCCTGGGAGAGCAGTATGCTGTGCCGGCTGCTGTCGTTTCTGGTGAATCTGCCGGGCTGGCTGCTGCACAAGCTGTACAGCCTGTTTCCGGTGACGTTTTCCGAGAGCATCTTTGCCCGGCTGGCGTTTCAGATGGGAGAGGAGACGGCCATCGCCCAGTCCTGGCTCATCATGCTGCTGTGGATCATCCCCTTTACCTACTGGAACAACGCATACAGCCTGATGGGCTTTGCCGTGCTGCTGGTGCTGTTTTATGCCGGCTCCATGCGCCGGGCGGACTTCCGGCTGGACGTGGCCAGCGTGGGCTTTTATCCGGTGGTGCTCTTCGGCGCCATGTTTTTGGCGGTGCTGTGTTCCTACGCGCCGTCCCTGTCCATGCGGTTTTTGATCTACCACATCTCCGCTGCCCTGTGCGTGCTGGTGACCGTCAGCGCTGTACGGAGCTCCGAGGATCTCAAACGGCTGGCCGCCGGCGGCGGCGTGTGCGTGCTGGTTTCCTCCCTCTATGGCGTCTATCAGCGTATCCAGGGCGTGGAGGTCAATGCTTCCTATGTGGATCTGAAGGTGAACGCCGGGATGCCCGGCCGTGTGGAGTCCTTTTTCGACAATCCCAATACCTTTGCCGAGGTGCTGCTGTTGCTGCTGCCTCTGGTGGCGGCGCTGGTGATCTGCTCCCGGCATCTGTTTACAAAGCTGCTGGCCTGCGGCATCCTGGTGGTAGGCGTGGCGGCCTCCGGCATGACCTATTCCCGTGCCAGTTGGGTAGGGACCGCCTTTGCCATGGCGGTGCTGGTCTTTTTGTGGAAGCCCCGGCTGATCCCCCTGTGCATTGTGGCCTGCTGCCTGGCGGTGCCCTTCCTGCCGGAGACCATCTGGAATCGGATCCTCACCATCGGTAACCCTGCGGACTCCTCCACAGCCAGCCGGATCCCGCTGTATGAGGCGGCGCTGGAGGTGATCCAAAAGTCTCCCATCTCCGGAGCGGGACTGGGCACCGCGGCTACTCAGGCGTATATCAGCGACTTCAACCTCTACCACGGAGAGGCTCCCTTCGTCCACGCCCATAACTTCTATCTGGAGGTGTGGATCGAGGCCGGGCTTCTGGGGATCGTGGGTTTCGTAGGCAGTATGCTCTGGAACATCAAGAACGCCGCCCGCATGGTCCGCCACTGTGGAGATTCCACTGCCCGGACCCTCACCTGTGCCGCCGCCGCCGCGCTGTGCGGCGCCATGGTCTGCGGCCTGGCGGATTACCTATGGAACTACCCCCGGGTGATGTGCATTTTCTGGTTCGTGTTTGCTGTAGCGCTGGCGGGAACAAAGCTCTGTCGACAAGAGATGCTTGACAACGCCGGCTGATTCGGTAAAATGATAGGGTCAGGGGAGTGTCCGCCCCTGACCCTCTGCCAGGCAGTTTGGGAGTATATCCCGCCCATCCATGAGGGAAAAAGCCCGACCCCACAACCCGCTGGGATACTACCAGAAGCGGGAACCATTTCCGCAAAGCCGTTGGTGAGAAGATGGCCAAGACCACATGAAAGACCACAGATAACACAATTCCATAGCCGGGTGTAGCGCAGTTGGTAGCGCGCCTGCTTTGGGAGCGCACGGGCCTCATCCATGAGGGAAAAAGCGCAACCCCACAACCCGCTGGGACACTACCAGAAGCGGGGACCATTTCCGCAAAGCCGTTGGTCAAAGAACGGCCTTGACCACATGTTAGACCACAGTTATAATCATTTTATATCCGGGTGTAGCGCAGTTGGTAGCGCACGTGATTTGGGTGCGTGAGGCCGGAGTTCGAGCCACACTTCTCCAAAATCCCGGAAAGCTCTGGGACGCTAAGGCCGACGGAGTTTTACCCCTCGCCGGGAACTGGTCAAAAACCGGCGCTGACCCCATATTTGACCACAGTTGGAAAATTTCATAACCGGGTGTAGCGCAGTTGGTAGCGCGCTTGCTTTGGGAGGACACGCCCGGGCAGTACTACAATTTCATATCGGGGTGTTGCGCAGTTGGTAGCGCGCCTGCTTTGGGAGCAGGAGGCCCGGGGTTCGAGTCCCCG